>NZ_JBIARB010000005.1:33129-193724 GCF_042889545.1 Streptomyces sp. NPDC002574 | reverse complement strand
GACCGCGCGGGGGGGGGGGCCGCGGCCCGCCCCCCGCCGCCCGCGGGCCCCCCCCCCCCCCCCGGCCCCCCCCCCCCCGGGGGGGGGGGGGGCGCCCCCCCCCCCCCCCACGCCGCCGGCCCGGCGGCGGGTACCCGTTCGGCCTCACATGGACCGGATGTGCATGTAGCGCTTCACGTCGGGCAGGACGCGGGACATGGCGAGGACGGCCGCGGCCGCCCCCACCGCGCCGAGGGCGATCTTCCACATGGCGGGTGCTCCTTTCTGTGGTGTCGGTGGTTTTCGTGGTGCCTGTCGTGCGGTCCGCCCGGCCGGATCCGCTCACCGCGGACGGGCCGCAGGACCGGTCGCCGCGTGCGGACTCCCGGCCCGCGCGCACTCCTCCCCGACGACCCGCAGCACGAGGCCCACGGCCTCGTCCACGGCGGCGGCGACGGGTGCGCTGAGGCCGATGCCCTCGTCCAGACAGGCCGGTTCGCAGCCCACGACCAGCACGCGTGCGGGCCGGCTGCCCGCGTTCGTGCCGGCGCTCAGGGTGTCCAGCAGGGCCAGGACGGCGTCCGGCGTCATGCGGTGGCCGTCGACGACCGGTGGCTCCGCGAGGTCGCCCGCCTGCCGCGGCGGCACCTCGATCAGCCGCAGGGTGCCGGGCGGCTCGCCCCCCGGCACGGCGTCGACCAGGACCACGCAGCGGTAGCCGTCCAGCAGCTGGTACGCCAGGTGCACCCCGCGGACGCCGGTGTCGGTGAGCTCGGCGCCCTCGGGCAGCGGGTGCCCGGCCAGCCGCCGTAGGACCTCGACGCCGAAGCCGTCGTCGCCGAGGAAGATGTTGCCGATGCCGGCGACCAGCACGCCTCCGGCGCTCACGCCTCCTCCGCCGGGGCCAGCTCGTCGGGCTGGAAGTACAGGAACCGGCCCTGCTGGCGCCGGAGTTCCGCGCCCGGGTCGCCGTCCACGGTGACGGCGAGGTGCACCCCGCCGTCCACGTCGTGCAGCACCGCCTCCACCAGGGCGCCGCGTCCGTGCAGGAACAGGTCCTGGGCGTCGGTGCGCCGCTTGCCGGGGCGCAGCACGACCCGGCTGCCCGCGCCGACGGACGCGCCCTCGATCACCACGCGGTCGCGTGCCGGGTCCACCGAGGCGTCGGCGCCCGGGTCCCACCAGGGCGTGTCCGGCGCGGTCACGGCCGGCACCGGGTCCGGCCCGGTGACCTCGCGCAGCGCCCGTACGGCACCGTGCAGACGCTCCATCACCTCCGGCGGCATGGTCTCCGCCAGGTCGATGACGGCGGCGGCCCGGTCGTCGGTGCCCCGGGCATGCCGCTTCTCCTCGTCGGTGAGGGCGGCGGTGCGCAGCGCCAGGATCTCGTCGATCTCGGTGGCGTCGTACATCGTGCCGGCGCTCTCCGGGGCGATGCGCGGATGGTCCTCCAGGATGATGGGGGAGGACAGCACCACGTCGGCGGCACCGTCGTCGCCCGCCAGCACCGGCCACGTCTGCTCGTTGCGGCACTCCGCGACGGCTCCGCGCGCCCACTGCGGCGGATCGGTCATGGAGACGAACGAGCCCGCGGTCAGCCCCAGCATCAGGTGTGCGGAGACCAGCGAGTGCGGGAGCGCGTCCTCGCGCCGGCTCGCGGTGCCCGCGCCGGTGTTCTCGACGACGGCGGTCAGCCGCAGGACCCGGTAGGGGCCGGGCAGTTCCTCCGCGGCGATCCTGACCACGCCCTCCAGCGCCTCGCGGCGCCGTACGACCGCGCCGACGGGCGCACCGTCCTCGCCCACGACCGGCTCGGTGGTCTCGGCCGCCGGCAGGGTGAACGGGAGAGTGATGCCGCCGTCAGTCAACTCGGCCATGGCGGCGTTCAGTTCGACGCGTTCCTCGAACCCCTCGTCCCAGGGCACCAGCACCCGGTCGGGCAGCTCCAGCGCCTCCACCGCCTCGTACGACCCGTCGGGCAGCAGACGCCGGACAGTGCGCCGCTGGGCGTGCAGGAAACGCAGCTCGGCGTGGAGCACGGCGTCCGCACGCGGCTCCATGAGGAGTTCGGTGCGCTGCGCGGCGGGTTCGCCCGACGCGGCCGCCCACGCCGGGGGCACGAGCACGCCGAACTGCCAGCGCATGCGGTTCTTCGCCGACGACGCCCGGTACGGGTAGAGGACGTAGCCCTCGAAGAGCACGGCGTCGGCCACCTTGCGGGCGGTGTCGAAGCGTTCGGCCGTCCTCGCCGCTCCCGCCGCCTCCGCGGCGCCCGCCGTCACCGTGCCGCTCCGGCGAGCAGCGCCTCGACGGTGGCCTCCCAGGACGGCAGGGCGTGCCGGCTGCGGAAGGACCGCAAGGCGTCCATGGAGCCGCGCGGCAGCCGGATCCAGCCGCAGCCGGGGAAGTGCGCGTCGATCGTCTCGCGCCACACCGCCACCGGCAGGCGGCACGTGGCCTCCTTGTGCCACGGCACGGGCAGCACCTGGAATCCGCCCGGTCCGAGGAAGGCGGTGCCGGAGAACAGCATCAGCAGCGGCGCCTCGCCCTCCTCCAGCGCGTCGAAGTACTTGGCGGAGGCGATGTCCATGTCGTAGGTGCACGGCACCGGCAGATCGACCTCGACCTCGCCGGTGAAGCCGGGCACCATCACCGACACCTGGGCGAACTGGAGCGGTTGCAGCGTGCTGCCCCAGCGTTCCGGCGCGCCGAACAGGTCGTCCAGGCCCTCGGCCTCGGCCGGTGTGTAGCCGCGCTGCGCCGGCTCGATGCGCAACTGGCAGCGCAGCGCGATCGCGTGCACCCGCTCCCCGCCGGAGGCGGTGATGCGCAGCCGGAGGACGAGCGTCGGTCCGGCGGCGTACGGATCGGCCCGTACGCCCGTGCACGTGAAGCCCAGCTCGGTCACGACCGGTTCCCTTCCCGCGGCACCGCGGCCGCCCGCTGTCGTAGGTCGTCGAAGAAGGCGGCGAGTTCGGCGCGCGCGCCGGGCCCGCCGTCGAAGCCCTGCCAGGTCAGCCGCAGCCGGCCGACCAGTTCGTACGCGCGGTCGACGGGCGCCAGGTAGCACTCGCCCCCGTCGCCCTCGCGGCGCACCAGCAGCGTCTCCACGTCCGGCCGCAGCGCGCGGGCCAGCGGCGAGTCGCCGAAGACGGCCTCCCAGGTCCCCGGGTCCACGTCGCTCTCGGTGGCGCCCGCCGGGCTCGGGTAGAGCACGACGGGCCGGTCGAGGGAGGCGTTGTGGAAGAAGAAGGCCACCGACACCGGGATGCGAAGCCGCTGCCAGGCGACGGCGTCCGGTACCGAGCCGGGGTCGGAGAGATAGCGGTCGGGCACGGCGGCGAAACGGCCGCCGCCTGCGCCCTGCCGGTCGAAGAGCAGTGAGCAGGGCGTGCAGGCGCACGCCAGCGCGCGCTGGTTGACGTCCACGAGGTGCCGGTGGGGTCCGGTCAGCGTCTCCCCGCACAGCTCGCACCGTTCGGGTGCGGGCGGGCGCGGGGCGACGAAGCGGCGCAGCCCGGCCGCGGGTGGGGACTGCGGGCTCACGGCGCCCCCGGCGGGCGCGTGCCGATCTGCAGCAGCGCGGGCTCCCGCGCGGCGGGGCCGGCCTGCGGCAGCTCGACCGCGGTCACCTCGGGCGCCCAGCAGGACAGCGCGGCCTCGATGCGCTGCCGGGTGGCGTCCGTGGTGCTCGGGCAGCCGCAGCCGCCACCCTCGCGGGCGGCCAGCCGCAGCGTGCCGCTGTCGGGGTCGAAGTGCTCGATGTCCACCGAGGTGCCGGCCCGGGCGGCGTGGACCGCGCGGCCGGCCCGCGTGAGGGTGTCCTCGGGGTGCAGGTCGTGCAGGACGAGCAGGCCCGCCACGACCTCGTCCGCCAGCAGCGCGGCCATGGGGTCGGCGCCGCGCTTCTCCAGGAGTTCCACGGCGCGGGCCAGGCCCGCCCCGTAGAACTCCATGAGCGTGCGCACCAGTTCTTCGGCGGCGGCCGCCGCCTCGCCGTCGCCGGAGGCGGCGAGCGCGTCCAGGATCTCCTCGATCCGCCGCGCGGTCCGCTCCGCGCTCATCCGGCCATGCCGCTCAGGCCGGTGGGGACGTGCAGCTTCTCCACGGTGCGGCCGCCGCCGACGTACATGTGGACACCGCAGGGCAGACAGGGGTCGAAGCTGCGCACGGCGCGCATGATGTCGATGCCCTTGAAGTTCTCCGGGGAGTTCTCCTCGAAGATCGGCGTGTTCTGCACCGCGTCCTCGTACGGGCCGGGCGTGCCGAAGCTGTCGCGCACGCTCGCGTTCCACGGGGTCGGCGGGTACGGGTGGTAGTTGGCGATCTTGCCGCCGCGGATCACCATGTGGTGCGAGAGCACACCGCGCACCGCCTCGGTGAAGCCCACGCCGATGCTCTCCTCGGGGACCTCGAACTTCTCCCACGTCTGGGTGCGGCCCGCGCGGACCTCCGCCAGCGCCTTCTCCGTGAAGTGCAGCGCGCAGGCGGCGGCGTAGGCCTGGAAGTAGGTCCGTGCCCGGTTGCGCTCCAGGGCGTTGCTCCACTGCGGGATCTTCCACTCGAAGGTGGTCTCCGGCTTGGTGAGCGTCTTGGGCAGGTTGATGACCACGCTGTGCCCGGTGGCCTTCACGTAGCCGATGTCGACCAGCCCGTTGAGCGCCGTCGACCACAGGCGGGCCAGCGGGCCGCCGCCGGTGTCGAGGGCCAGGTGCTCCTGGCCGTCGAACCAGCGCGGCGACATGACCCAGCTGTACTTGTCGTCGAAGTCCCGCTTCTGCGGCGCCGGGATGGTGTGCTGGTTCCAGGGGTGGCGCGGGTCGACCGGGTTGCCGAGCGGGTCGTGCGTGACGAACTGCTCCTGGCCCTCCCAGTCCTGGTAGTACGAGCTGCCCAGGAGGATCCGGATGCCGAGGTTGATGTTCGTCAGGTCGTTGGTGACCAGCTTGCCGTCCACGACGATGCCGGGGGAGACGAACATCCGCCGGCCCCAGTCGGTCATGTTGGCGTACGTGAAGTCGCAGTACTCCGGGTCGTTGAACGCGCCCCAGCAGCCGAGCATGATGCGGCGGCGGCCGACCTCCTCGTAGCCGGGCAGGGCGTCGTAGAAGAAGTCGAAGAGGTCGTCGTGGAGCGGTACGACCCGCTTCATGAACTCCACGTACCGCATCAGCCGGGTGAGGTAGTCGGTGAACAGCTGCACCGACGCGATGGTGCCGACGCCGCCCGCGTAGAGCGTGGAGGGGTGGACGTGCCGGCCCTCCATCAGGCAGAACATCTCCCGCGTGTAGCGGCTCACTTGGAGCGCCTCGCGGTAGAACTCGCCCTCCAGCGGGTTGAGCGAGCGCATGATGTCCGCGATGGTGCGGTAGCCGTGCTCCGCGGCGTGCGGTGCCTCGGTGCGCTCGGCGAGCTCCAGGACGCCCGGGTTGGTCTCGCGGACCATCTTCTCGCAGTAGTCGACCCCGACCAGGTTCTCCTGGAAGATGTTGTGGTCGAACATGAACTCCGCGGCCTCGCCGAGGTTGATGATCCACTCGCCGAGGTGCGGAGGCTTGACGCCGTACGCCATGTTCTGCGCGTACACCGAGCAGGTCGCGTGGTTGTCCCCGCAGATGCCGCAGATGCGGCTGGTGATGAAGTGCGCGTCGCGCGGGTCCTTGCCCCGCATGAAGACGCTGTAGCCGCGGAACACCGACGAGGTGCTGTAGCACTCGGCGACCCGCTTCTGCTTGAAGTCGATCTTCGTGTGGATGCCGAGGCTGCCCACGATCCGGGTGATCGGATCCCAGGACATCTCCATCAGGCCACTGCCGTCTCCGGCCGTCTTCGTCTTCGGAGCCATGTTTCTGCGTGCCCTTCGTCAAGCGGGGGGAGGCCGGGGTCGGCGGCCGGGGTCAGTGCCGGGGTCGGTGGCCGGTACGGTGCCGTGGGGTCACCAGGGCGCCTTGTAGCCGGTGGTGAGCTTGCGGCCGGTGTGGCGCCACTTGGGCTCGTGGTCGACGGTCTTGGCCGTCATGGAGCGCAGCCTGCGGATCGCCGCCCCGTACACACCGCTGGCGGTGCTGGACAGCCGTGCGCCGGGCGGTTCGTCCATGAACGGCATGAACATGTCGGGGAAGCCAGGCATCGTGCACGCGATGCAGATGCCGCCGACGTTGGGGCAGCCGCCGATGCCGTCCATCCAGCCGCGCTTGGGGACGTTGCACTTGACCACCGGGCCCCAGCAGCCGATCTTCACCAGGCACTGCGGGGAGTCGTAGCGGTCGGCGAACTGGCCCTGCTCGTAGTAGCCGGCCCGGTCGCAGCCCTCGTGGACGGTCGCGCCGAACAGCCAGGCCGGGCGCAGCTTGTCGTCCAGCGGGATCATCGGCGCGGAGCCGACCGCCTGGTAGAGCAGGTACGTCAGCGTCTCCGCGAAGTTGTCCGGCTGGATCGGGCACCCGGGCACGCAGACGATCGGGATGCCGGCCTTGGACTTCCACTCCCAGCCCAGGTAGTCGGGCACGCCCATGGCGCCGGTCGGGTTGCCCTCCATCGCGTGGATGCCGCCGTACGTGGCGCAGGTGCCGATGGCGACGACGGCCAGCGCCTTGGGCGCCAGGCGGTCGATCCACTCGCTGGTGGTGATCGGCTGTCCGGTGGCCGGGTCGTCGCCGAAGCCGCACCAGTAGCCCTCGGCCTTGATCGACTCATTGGGGATGGACCCCTCGACGACCAGCACGAAGGGCTCGATCTCACCGCGCTCGGCCTTGAAGAACCACTCGATGAAAGTGTCTGCGCCCTGGACCGGACCGCATTCGAAGTCGATCAGCGGCCAGTGCACGGCGATCTTCGGCAGGCCGGGGAGCCCGCCGAGGGCGATCTCCTCGATGCTGGGCAGCGTCGCGGCGGTGAGCGACACGGAGTCGCCGTCGCAGCTGAGCCCGGCGTTGATCCAGAGAATGTGGATCGGCGCCTCGTCGTCGGCCGGGGTGGGGGCGGCGGCGTTCGTGGTCGAAGCAGTCGCATCCATGGGGATGCCTCCTCAGAGAGCGGCAAATGCCACATAACGGCATCTCCTCCCCTTGATAGCGACTGGCTCGCCGGAGCGGGATGTTGAAGGGGGCCAATCCGGTGATCTGCTTTTCATCCCGGATCCTGATCCGCTCCTGGGAACACTTGTGCGGCCCTGCCCTGCCCTGCCCTGCCCTGCCCTGCCCTGCCCTGCCCTGCCCTGCCCTGCCCGAGCGGGGCAGGCTTCTCGAAGCGACCCGTGAGAAGCCCGTGGCCCTGCCTTTCGGTCACCGATCGCTGAGATCCGGCCGATCCGGGACTCCTGTGGCCTGCACCCTTCCCGCCCGAACGAACGTTCCCGTAGCTTCCTGTCTGTTGATCACGGGGGATCCGGCCTTGATCGCCCGCAGACACCGGCGGCATGTACGTCAACCGGTGCGGAACGGTTTCCCCGATGAGGACAGCGCGTTGAACTTCGCTTTCACGGTGCCGCGTCATCCCAGCCGTGGCGTGAGCGTGGCCGTGGCTGTAGTGGCCGGAGCCGTGCTCGCAACAGGCTGCAGCATGTCTGACGGGGCGCCGTCCACGGTGCACGCGGAAGCGTCGCCCTCCGCCCCGGCGAGGAACAAACCGAGCTCCTCACCGTCCGGCTCGTCATCGCGGAGTTCAAGCCCGGACACAGGGAGCGAAAAAGGCGGCGCACCGATCGCCGCCTCCAAAGACGGTGTCACGGTGCACCGACCGGTCCTCAAGGAGAACGGTGACGCGTTCTGGGTGGGCGTGAAAATCACCAACACAGCATCCGAGCCGGCCAGAGTCAACGCCGTCATCCGCCTGACCGGCCCCTGGGGATACAACGCGCTGCTCGATCTGCGGACCGACGTCCTGGAACCCGGCGGCGTCAGCGACGGCGTGTACTCCGCGCACGACGAGTACGACGGCGCCGTGATCCCTGAGCACCCCACCGTTGTGGTCGTCGAGGTCACTCACGCCTCGGCGTAGACCACTACTTCCCTCTCCGTCGGCTCCCGGCATGGCGGCACCGGTCGCGCATCCGGCGGCACGACTCGCGGACGGGACGTGACGCACACCGGACGCCGCGGGGTCAGGGAGCGGTGGTGCCGCGGACGAAGGCGGTGCGGAGGGCGTGGTAGGGGGCATCGGGGTCGGAGAAGGCGGCGCGCATGCGGGTGAGCTCGGCGTCGCGGTAGGCGGACAGGGGTTTGACCGCTTCGCGGCGTTCGAGGTCGGCCTTCTTGGCGGCGACGCGGGCCTGGGCGGCGGAGGTGCCGGCGAGGCGGGCGGCCAGCCGGCGCACGTCGGCGGCGAAGTCCTGCGGTCCGCACATCAGCAGCCGGTCCACCAGGCCGAGCCGCATCGCCTCCGTGGCGCCGACCGGCAGGGCCCGCTCGGTGAGCCGTCGCGCCGTGCCGGGGCCGACGCGGCGGGGCAGGGAGTACGTCCAGTACTCCGAGCCGTACAGGCCCATCAGGCGGTAGTGCGGGTTGAGCACGACGCCCTGGCGGCACCAGACCTCGTCCGCGGCGAGGGCGAGCATGACGCCGCCGGCGCCCGCGTTGCCGCCCAACGCGGCGACGACGAGTCGGCCGGTGGTGGTGAGGACCGCCTCGACCAGCTCGTTCATGGCCGTGATGTTGGCCCAGGACTCCGCGGCGGGGTCCGCGGCGGCCTCGATCGTCTTGAGGTCGATGCCGTTGGAGAACACGTCCCGGCCACCGCCCAGCACCAGCACGGAGGTGGGCCGCGCGCAGGCGTGCCGGTACGCCGTCAGGAGGCGGCGGCAGACGTCGGTGGACAGGGCGCCGCCCGGGACCGAGAACGAGAGCACGCCCGCGGCCCCCTGCTCCCGGTAGCGGATGTCGGCCCAGTCGTCCTCGTCCGCGTCCCGGGCGGGGACCTCGGGGAGGTCCGGCAGCAGTGCGCCGAGCGCGGTGACCGCGGGCAGGGCGAAGGTCCCGGGGCCGCCGGGGGAGCGGCGGGCGCGCAGTCGCGGGATCCACACCGCGCCGTCCGAGGTCGCCCGGCACACCGCGCCCGCCCGGGTGGCCAGCAGCTGTCCGGGCTCGCCGCGCAGCCGCTGCTCGGGGTGGCCGCCGTGCAGGAACCAGCGGGCGCCGAGCAGTTCGTCCAGCACGCCGGGCCGGGAGTCGGCGGCGCGGAGCTTGCGCAGGACGGTCCCGGTGGTGTCGCGGGCCCAGTCGATCCGCCGCTCGTCCTGGGTGACGGCCGGCCGGGCGCGGACGTGCGGGCGCACCGCCGGGTCGGTCTGCCGCCTCGGGAGGTACGCGCCGGAGGCGACACGGTCGACCGCCAGGAGGACGGCCTCCATGGCGGCGTCGGAGATCTCGCCGCGGTACAGGTCGCTCTTGCCGACCGGCGGCACGGCGCAGCCCACGGAGGCCCAGATCGCACCGGCGTCCATCGCGGCCTCCGCCTGGAGGACCGTCACGCCCCACTCGGCGGCGCCTTCCTGGATCGCCCGGTCCAGCGAGGCCGGGCCCCGGTCGCCGGGCGGCCCGGGGTGGACGACCAGGCAGGTGCGGGCGGACCAGACGTCCGGCGGGATCGCCGCCCTGAGCATCGGCGCGATGACGAGCTCCGGCTCGTACCGGGCCACGGCCGCGCGCACCGCGGCGCCGTCCGGGGTCACCTCGACGGCGACGCTGTGGCCCAGCTCGGTCAGTTCCACCAGGGCGCGCTGGGTCAGGCTGTTGAACGCCGAAGCCACCAACAGGATGTGCATCTGTACCTCCCGGCCACCCGGCACGGTCGGGGAGCGCCAGGACTCTTCGCAGCAGATGATGCCCGGCGGGCGGCCCTCGCCCCGTGCGGCCCGGCCGGGGCGTCACCCGATCGGCCAGAACCGACTATTGACGCGGACGCATCAAGTCGATAGGTCTATACCAGATGCTTTGGTACAGACCAACTCTGCGCCTGTTCCCGCCTGTGGAGGCATGGATGCGAAGAACTCTGGCCCTGGTCACCGCGCTCGTCGGAGCGCTCGTCCTGCTCCTCGCCCCGCCCGCCGCCGCGGCCACCCCGACCGCGGCCTTCGTGAAGACGTCGACCTGGGACACCGGATACCAGGGGCAGTACACGATCACCAACGGCGGCACCGCCACGCTCAGCGGGTGGACCGTCGAGTTCGACCTGCCCTCCGGGACCTCCGTCGGCTCCTACTGGGACGCGCTGCTCACCCAGAGCGGCAGCCACTACACCTTCAAGAACCGCGACTACAACGGCACTCTGGCCCCCGGTGCCACCGCCGCCTTCGGCTGGGTCTCCACCGGCACCGGCGCGCCCACCGGCTGCAAGCTCAACGGCGGCTCCTGCACGGGCGGCGGCGGGGGCAACGACACCACCGCGCCCAGCGTCCCGTCCGGTGTGACCGTCGGCTCGGCGACGAGTTCGTCCCTCACCGTGCGCTGGACCGCCTCCACGGACAACTCCGGCAGCGTCGCGGGCTACGAGGTCTCGCGGGACGGCGGCACGGCCGTCGCCGTGACCGGCACCTCGTACACCGCCACCGGCCTGTCGGCGAGCACCGCCTACGCCTTCCGGGTGCGGGCCAAGGACGCGGCCGGCAACACCTCCGCGTACAGCACCGCCGTCAGCGGGACGACCGCCTCCGGCGGGGGCACCAACCCGCCGCCCGGCGGCGTTCGGACCGCCCCCTACGTCGACATGGGCGCGTGGCCGACGCCCAGCCTGACCGCCATGTCCTCGGCGAGCGGGCTGAAGAGCTTCACCATGGCCTTCATCACCGCCTCCTCCTGCAAGGCGATGTGGTTCAACGCCTACGACCCGCGCGCGGCGTGGGGCAAGGACCAGATCGACGCCATCCGGGCGGCCGGCGGTGACGTCAAGATCTCCTTCGGCGGTGCCTCCGGCATCGAACTGGCCCAGGCGTGCGGGACGGTCGACGCGCTCTACAACGAGTACAACGCCGTGGTGAACGCCTACGACCTGACCTACGCGGACTTCGACATCGAGGGCGCGGCCACCGCCGACCCCGCCTCCGTCGCCCGCCGCTCCCAGGCGCTGGCCCGGCTTCAGCAGGCCCACCCCGGGCTGCGGATCTCGCTGACCCTGCCCGCGCTGCCCGAGGGGCTGACGGACGACGGACTGTCCGTCGTGCGCTCCGCCCGGGACGCGGGCGTCACCCTGGACGTCGTCAACATCATGGCGATGGACTACTACCGCTCCACCGACTACGGCGACGCCGCCGTCCAGGCCGCCAACAGCACCTTCGCCCAGCTCAAGACCCTCTACCCGGGCAAGAGCGACGCCCAGGTGTGGGCCATGACCGGGGTCACGCCGATGCTCGGCCAGAACGACGACGGCCACATCTACGACCAGGCCGACGCGCGGCAGCTGGTCGGCTTCGCCCAGGGCAAGCATCTGGGGATGCTGGCCTTCTGGGAGATGACGCGGGACCGCAACGCCTGCAACGGCGCGCTCTACATGTGTACGAACATCGCGCAGTCGCCGTACGAGTTCTCCAGGATCTTCGCGGGCTACAGCGGCTGACGCCGCGCCGGCGGCCGCTGCGCGCCGCACCGTTCGCTGCTCCATCGGGCCGTCATCGCGTACGAAACGCGGTGGCGGCCCACTGCTTTCCGGCCGATGTGGAGATGATGTGTCGGGCCGTGAAGGCGCTTTCACGGAGTCCGCGACTCCGCTGAGTCCTTTCACCGGACGCCCAGCCCCGCCCCAAGTGCGACACAACGGATAGTGCACAGTGTGAACAATCGGTGACTGAAAGTCGCGGAGCGATGTGACGCGGACGTGTCCGATGCACAAGACTCCGGGACGTCCGATTACCGGAGCGAGAGCCGAAGGAGTGTTCGCTATGCGGTTCAGTGCGGTGAGTGCCTGTCTGGCCCTGGTGGCGGCGGTGAGTTCGGCCGGCATGGCGGCCGGCACCGCAGAGGCGCGGCCGGCCGGTGCGACGAGTCTGTACGCACCTTCCGCCGTGGTGCTGTCCGTGGGCAAGGGCGGGGATCCGGCCACGGCGACGATGCAGCGCACGGTGGTCCTGCGGTGCAGCCCGACCCCGTACGGCGACCACCCGGACCCGGTGTCCGCCTGCGCGGAACTCAGGGCGGTGCAAGGTGACTTCGCGGCGCTGACCGCCGAGGCCCCCGGTGCGAGCTGCACCCGCATCTGGGACCCGGTCGTCGTGACCGCGGACGGGGTCTGGGAAGGCCGGCGCGTCACCTTCAGCCGTGCGTTCGGCAACGCGTGCATGTTGCGTGGCAGTGACACGCACGGCGTCTTCGCCTTCTGACGCGCCGTCGGGAAGACGGTGACGGCGAAGGCGTGACCCGAAAGCCACGGGGTTCACCGTGGGGGAGAACCCTGTGAGGGGCGGCCGACTCGTGGGACGGAGTCGGCCGCCCCTGATTTTTTTCGGTGCGCACCCAGATTTTTGTGAGTGCGCACGGGGATGTGTGCGCATCCAGGAGTGGCACAGCAATCCCCCTTAGTTCAAGGGGGGTTGACGCGGTATTGGTCTAGTCCTACCGTCATCCGTCAATCGCAACGTTCACGGGTGAGTCCCCTGTTCACCCTTGTGAACGTGTGTGTCGTCTCCTGGGAAGGCGTCCCCCACATGTCCCCAAGATCACGCAGCCTCCTGTCCACGTCCGTCCTCGCCCTCGGCGCGGCCCTCGTCGCCGCCCTGCTGTCGGCGGTCCCCGGCACCGGTCGCGCCTCGGCGGCCCCTGCCACCTTCACGCACCCCGGCGTCCTGGTCAGCCAGTCCCAACTCGACTTCGTCCGCGGCAAGGTCCAGGCCGGCGCGCAGCCGTGGAAGGCCGCGTACGACCAGATGATGGCGTCGCCCTACGCCTCGCAGTCGCGAACCCCCAAGCCGCGCGCGGTGGTCGAGTGCGGCTCGTACTCCAACCCCAACTACGGGTGCACCGACGAGCGCGAGGACGCGATCGCGGCCTACACCAACGCGCTGGCGTGGTACATCACCCGCGACAGCAGGTACGCGCAGAAGGCGATCCAGCTCATGGACGCCTGGTCGGCCACCATCACCGACCACACCAACAGCAATGCCCCGCTGCAGACCGGCTGGGCCGGCTCGGTGTGGCCGAGGGCCGCGGAGATCATCCGCTACTCGTACGGCAACTGGCCGAACGTGAACCGGTTCGCCACCATGCTGCGCACCGTCTACCTCCCCGAGGTCATCAACGGCTCCAAGAGCAACGGCAACTGGGAGCTGAGCATGATGGAGGCCGCCATCGGCATCTCCGTCTTCCTCGACGACCGCACCTCCTACGACAAGGCCGTCACCCGCTACCTCAACCGCGTCGCGGCCTACGTCTACCTCGACACCGACGGCGCGCTGCCGAAGACCGTGCCCGGCAGCGGGCTCGACACGCGGGACGAGATCGTCGGCTACTGGCAGGGCCAGTCCACCTTCGTGACCGGCCTGACCCAGGAGACCTGCCGGGACTTCACCCACACCGGCTACGGCATCTCCGCGATCTCGCACGTCGCCGAGACCAGCCGCATCCAGGGCCAGGACCTGTACCCGCAGGTCGGCGAGCGACTGCGGCAGGCGCTCGGCTTCCAGTCCAAGTACCAGCGCGGTGAGGCCGTGCCGTCCTGGCTGTGCGGCGGGCACCTCAACCTCGGGCTCGGACCGGTGACCGAGGTCGGCTACAACGCGATCCACAACCGCCTCGGCTACGCCATGACCAACACGCAGGCGCTGACCGAGTCGCAGCGGCCGGCCGGCAGCAACAACCTGTTCGTGGCCTGGGAGACGCTCACCCACGGGGATAACCTCTCGTGAACCGGCAGAGGTGATCTGCGGCGGAGGAAAGCGGAGGTGAGCGGCCATGGCCGTACGTGTGGAGCGCAGCGGGCCCGTCACGACGGTGGTGCTCTCGCGCCCTGAGGCGCGCAACGCCGTCGACGGTCCGACCGCACGTGAACTGGCCGCCGCCTTCCGTGAGTTCGACGCCGATCCCGAGGCCTCGGTCGCCGTGCTGTGGGGCGAGGGCGGCACCTTCTGCGCGGGTGCCGACCTCAAGGCCATCGGCACCTCGCGGGGCAACGAGGTGACCGAGGTGAGGGACGAGGGGGACGGCCCGATGGGCCCGACCCGGATGCGGCTGGGCAAGCCGGTCGTCGCGGCGATCTCCGGTCACGCGGTGGCCGGCGGCCTGGAACTCGCCCTCTGGTGCGACCTGCGGGTCGCCGAGGAGGACGCGGTGCTCGGGGTGTTCTGCCGGCGCTGGGGGGTGCCGCTGATCGACGGCGGCACGGTGCGGCTGCCACGGCTCATCGGGACGTCGCGGGCCATGGACCTCATCCTGACGGGGCGTCCGGTCGAGGCAGCGGAAGCGTACGCCATGGGCCTGGTCAACCGGGTCGTCCCGGCGGGCGGCGCGCGTGAGGCGGCCGAGCGGCTGGCGGCGGAGATCGCGGCGTTCCCGCAGACCTGCGTGCGGCACGACCGGCTGGCCGTGCTGGAGGCCGAGGGTCTCCAGGAGGGCGCGGCCCTCGCCGCGGAGCTGCGGCACGGCCGGATCTCGCTCGCCGAGGCGGCCGAGGGCACGGCCCGCTTCGCCGCGGGCGCGGGTCGGCACGGGTCGTTCGGGGAGGACGGGCCGGTCACGACGCCTTGACGCGGGACACCGACGTCCAGGGCCGGCCCCGGCGGTGCTCCCGGCCGCTCTCCTGGGAGTCCGGGCTCAGGTGGAAGGCCATGGCCTCCTGCTGAGGGGTGGCCGGGTCCAGGTAAGGCCGGCGGATGGCCGTATCCGCCGCGCGTTGTTCGAGCGGGGTGATCACTGCCCGTCCGACGCCGTGGCGCCGCTCCGCCGGATGCACGCGGACGCGCGGTTCGGCGACGAGGAGGTCGCCGCCCGCCGCCACGCACCAGCCGCGCACATCGGCCGGATCGGTTCAGCCGACGGGACCCCGGCCGTCGGGGCGCGCGGCGACGGACCCGGGGGCCGGCTGTGGCCCCGATGCCGGGTGGGGCGTTCAACGCCCGCGCCTGGACGCTGCCGGAGGCCACCGGACATCGGCATCCGTGACCGGGGCGTGCGGGGTGGCTGGTTCCCGTGTGTGGGCTGTGTGTGCCCTCTGGACAGCGGAATGTCATGGGCACTTAAATCTGGCTCCGTTTCACCTCCCCACCGCGCATGCGCCTCCGCGCACGTCCCCGCGACCCGAGGAGCAGGATGCAGCACTCAATGAGACGCGCCGTCACCGCGACCGCCGCCGTACTCGGCACCGCCGCGCTGACCGCGGCCCTTCTGGTGCCGTCGGCCGCGTCGGCGGACCACGGGAACCTCCCCTCGCGCGCCACCGCCGTGGCCCGCGCCGACGCCGCGGTGAGCCTGCCGGCCGGGCAGGGGCGCACCGTCCGCGACGTCGTCGTCGACCCCGACGGCGCTCAGCACGTCCGCTACGACCGCACCTACCGCGGACTCCCGGTCCTCGGCGGCGACATGATCGTGCACCTGGCCCGCGACGGGTCCGTCGAGGGCACGCAGCGGGCCACCGGCGCCGACCTCGCCGTGCCCGGCGTCACGCCCGCCGTCCGGGCCGGCGCAGCCGCCGACAAGGGCCTCGCGGCCCTGCGCTCCGCCCACCGCGGCACGGCCTTCCGGCAGGCCAAGGCCAAGCCCCAGCTGGTCGTCGACGCCCTGCACGGGACGCCGCGGCTGGCCTGGCGCACCACCGCCGTCGGCCTGGACAGCCTCGGCAACCCCGCCGCGCGCGTGCTCGTCACCGACGCCCGCACCGGTGCGCGCATCGACGCCTGGGACGCCCTGGAGACCGCCGCCGGCGACGGCGCGTCCCTCTACGGCGGCACCGTCCCCCTGGAGACCACGCCCAGCGGCAGCAGCTACCAGCTGAAGGACCCGACCCGGGGCAACACCTACACCGGCGACGCGCAGAACAAGACGGACCTGTGCCTCTTCGGGATCTGCTTCTCCCGCGCCCCCGCGGTGCTCTTCACCGACACCGACAACCACTGGGGAACCGGCACCACCGCCGACCGTGCGACGGCCGCCGTCGACGCGCAGTACGGCACCGACGAGACCTGGGACTACTACAGGACCGTCCACGGCCGCAGCGGCATAGCCGGGGACGGCAAGGGCTCGTACAACCGCGTCCACTACGGCAGCAGCTACAACAACGCCTTCTGGGACGACAGCTGCTTCTGCATGACCTACGGTGACGGCGACGGCACCACCTTCGGGCCACTGGTCGCCCTCGACGTCGCCGGCCACGAGATGTCGCACGGCGTCACCTCGCGCACCGCGGGCCTCACCTACTCCGGCGAGTCCGGCGGCCTCAACGAGGCCACCTCGGACATCTTCGGCACGCTGGTGGAGTGGTACGCGGGCAACGCCTCCGACACCGGCGACTACCTCATCGGCGAACGCATCGTGAAGCCCGGCTTCGGCAAGGCCGCGCTGCGTTTCATGGACAAGCCCTCCAAGGACGGCAGTTCCGCCGACTGCTGGAGCTCCGGTGTCGGCAGCCTCGACGTCCACTACTCCTCGGGCGTCGCCAACCACTTCGCCTACCTGCTCGCCGAGGGCAGCGGCGCCAAGACCATCAACGGCGTCAGCTACAACAGCCCCACCTGCAACGGCTCCACGGTGGGGGGTATCGGGCACGACAAGCTCGGCAAGATCTGGTACCGGGCCCTGACCGTCTACATGACCTCCTCCACCAACTACGCGGCCGCCCGCACCGCCACCCTCAAGGCCGCCGCCGACCTGTACGGCGCGTCCGGCGCCGACTACGCGGCCGTGGCCGCGGCCTGGTCCGCCGTCAACGTCAATTGACCGCGGCACCGTCACCGGACCCCGCCGGACCGGGCCTCCCCAGGGCCGGCCCGGCGGGGTCCTGGCACACTGGCCGCGTGACGACGACCGACGCGGCGGCGGCCGTGCGCGAGCACGTACGGGCCTTCAACGCCCGTGACCTGGAAGCGCTCCTGGCCGGTTTCACCGAGGACGCCGTGTGGATCACCGGCGGCACGACCGTACGCGGTCGCGCCGCGCTGACCGGGTTCTCCGCCGCGGCGATGCGCGGTCTCCTACCCACTCTGGAGCTGCGGGACGTGATCGCCGAGGGCGCCCGCGCCGCCTGCCAGATGACCGAGACCCTGACCCATGGCGGCGAGGCGCGGTCGTACCCGATCGCCGCCTTCTACGCGCTCCGGGACGGGCGCATCGCCTCCGCGAAGGTCTACCGCGAGGGCAGCGCCGACGTCGTCTGAGGACGTGGCCCCCGCCCGCCCGCGCGGGCGGGGGCCCGGTTCACAGGTCGAGCAGGTGGATGCGGCGCCGGGAGGACGACGGGGTGCCCAGGGTGATGGCCGGGCGGGGGCGGGTGCCGGGGACGGCGCGGTCGAGGCGGACACGGCCGCCGAGTTCCACCATTCCGTGCGGCGCCGTGGCGGTGAGGATCTGGGAGCCCCGGCCCTGGGTGATGTTGAGGGCCCGGTCCAGGCGCTCGGTGAGCAGCAGCGCCGCGGAGCCGGAGGCCTCGACCTCGGCGGGACCGGCGGGGCGGCCGGGGAAGCCGCGGGCGCGGACGCGGCCGGCCGCCTCGTCCTCCCAGGCCCAGGCGTAGAGCCATTCGCCGGGGGCCGGCACGGGGAGGGTGTCGACCTCGCGCGGCGAGGCGTACTGGCGCAGGGTGCGCTTCCTGGCCCACTCGGGGCTGGCCTCCACCCAGTTGAACTCGCCGTCGAGCCGCACGCCCAGCACACCGGCGGGCGTGATCAGCTCGGGGGCGTCCAGCAGCCAGGCGGAGGCGAGCGACGCCGAGCCGGCGAAGGGCAGCTGCCGCCCCGGGATGCGGATGTCGACGACGCCGCGCTCGGCGTCGTTCACGAAGACCGTCTCGGGCAGGCCCGACTGCCGGGCGAAGGTGGCCCGTTCGGCCTCGGTGGCGGTGGCGTCCTCGTCGCGGACGACGGCGACGCGGTTGCCGAGGCCGCCGTCGGGTGCGCAGAAGACGCGGACTATGTCATATCCGGAGTACATGGCTCAGACCTCGACGGGCGACGGGGCGACGGCCAGGCGGTCGAGCGCGGCGGACTGGAGTGCCGTGATGCGCTCGATCACCACGATCAGCAGCAGGGCCGCGGCCGCCATGAGCCCTTCGGCGACCACGAGGCCGGCCATGGACTCCGGGGCGACCTTGAAGGTCGTGGTGAGTGCGAGCCCGTGTCCCACCCAGGCCGCCCACCAGAGGCTCACCAGCGCGGTGTCGCGCTTGCGGTCCCACGCCGCGGAACTCGCGCGCCCGATGGCGAGGACGTGCCGCAACGGGACGAAGAGGTTGACCACGGGGACGAACCACGCGCCGATCAGCCGGCCGCCGGTGGGTACCTGCGCCTCGGGGGACAGCTCCTGCGCGTTGCGCCGGGTCCGGCTGAGCCAGACGAGGAAGAGCACGGTCGACAACGTCATCAGCCAGATGAAGATCTGAGTGCCGAGGACCGAGTCCTGCGGCGCCTCGTCCTGCTGGGACACCAGCTGGGGCACGGTGTGTTCCCGGAATTCCAGAGCGCGGAAGAAGTCCGCGGCGGCGGCCGCGGCTATCGCGGTCTGTGCGGCTCGGACGAGCAGCCGGGGGGCTTTGCGTGGTGGTGACGTCATCGTCGGGGGGCCTGCTTCTCAAGGGCGTGCGCGGGGGCAGCGGACACGGGGCGGAGTGATCATAGGGTGTGATCGCCCTGTGCGCCGACGAGTTGGGGGTCCCGGACCGCGCACGGTCCGGGACCCTTCCTGGTCAGGGCTATGTCAAGGGCCGGCAATACAGTGCGTCGGGTGTACGGGACGAGCCGACGCGGCCGGTGAAGGCGACGCCGGCCGCGTACTCACCGTCGGCGCACTGGCCCTTGTAGTTGCCGTAGGCGAAGTCGCCGCCCTTGCCGGAGGCGGGGCGGTTGTCGCCGCGGTCGAACCAGACCGTGCGGCCGCCCGAGCCGAGGGAGGTGCGGGCGACGGCGCACAGGACGCTGGAGACGGAGGCGCCGCGGACGGCGTAGCCGACCACGAAGTCGCCCTGCGGGCACTGGTACTTGGTGTACCCCGAGGCCCAGTCGCCGCCGGACGCGACGTACCGTTCGTCGGTCACCACCTCGTACGCCCCGGAGGCGGCCCACAGATCGCCCGCGCCGATGTCGGTGCACAGCCCGCGGTTGCCGGTGTGGGCCACCCCCACCAGCCGCTGGCCGTCGGGGCACGCCGCCTTGCGGGCGCCGGAGTCCCAGTCGGGGCGGGCGCGCAGGCGCAGGCTCTGCACGAAGTCTCCGTGGTCGGGACTGAGCATCGACCAGCGGGGGACCGGGTCGACGTGACCCGTCAGGGAAGGCGCGTCGATCAGCCGGGTCCAGGCGTCGGCGCGCCAGTCGTCGCCGTCGTACAGGCCCATGCGGTGCCCGGCCGCGTCCCAGTGGAGCAGGGCCCAGCCGTTGCCCCGGCGGTTCTCGTGCCAGCCGACGAGCGGCCAGTAGGCGAAGTCGGCGTCCGTCCGGATCAGGAAGTCGGTGAAGTTCACGAACCAGGCGCGGGTTTTCGCATCCGTCTCGTCGCGGCCACCGACGCCGAACTCGCTGATCCACAGCGGTGCGGTGAAGTGCTGGTCGGGGGTGGAGGGGACGTAGAAGGCCTGGCGGCGCAGCTCCGCGTACAGGTCGTCGCGCGAGAGGTCGCGGTAGCGCGGGTCGTGGGTCTCGCCGATCCCGGTGGCGCCGCTGTGCCGGGGGCCGGTGTAGCCGTAGAAGTGCGCGGAGTACACCAGCTTCCCGGACCGCACGAGGGTGTGGGAGAGCCGCTGGACGGGCTCAAGGGTGGGGCGGTCGTGGGGGAAGCCGTCGATGGGCAGACCGGTCCAGTTGATGCCCTCGACGATGATCAGCAGGTCGGGGTTCGCCTCCTGGAGGATGCGGTCTCCCAGGTGCTGGGAGGCGGCGAACCAGTCGTGGTCGTCGCCCGACCCCCAGTTGGGGTCGTCCAGGACGGATCGGCGGACCTCGTTGTACAGGTCGGCGCCGACGACGCGGGGGTTGTCCTGGTAGCGGCGCACCATGAACAGCCAGTCGGTCTCCCAGGCCGCGGTGGACTGCGACGCGTTCCAGCGTTCGTTGCCGTCGACGCCGCAGCACCAACGGGTCGTGTTCGTGTGGTTGTTGAGGATGACCGCGAAGCCGGCGTCGGTGAGCGCCCGCACGACGGTGTCGTACACCTGGAGCGGCGTCCTGCCGCGCAACTGCGGATTGGCCGCGACGGAGGCGTCGGTGACGGGGACGGTGTCGTGGATCATCTCGTTGGAGAACGGCAGCCGGACGCTGTTGATCCCCAGTTCGCCGAATCCGGCCAGGATCTCGGCGATCGGGGCGCGGTCCAGGCCCAGCGGCATGCGGCCCGAGTCCTCGCCCGCGTGGTGATCGGCGGGGTCCGCGGTGTCGCCGGAGCCGTTCCAGGTGCCGCTGGCGCCGTGCCAGTTGCCGGACTTGAGTTTGAAGCGGTTGCCGTCGGCGTCGACGATCCAGCGGCCCCGGGTGCTGAGCGGCGGGGTCCACGAGGCGGCGAGCGGGGTGGACGCGGCGGCCGGGGCCGGCGTCGGTGCCTGCGCCGCGGGGGTCGCCGCGGCGACCGGGGTCAGCAGGCCGAGGAGGGTCGCCAGGGCGGCGGCCGCGGCCGCGACGGGATTGCGCACGAGCGTCCTTCCCATGGCTACGGCACCACGGTGTAGCCGTTGAGGCGGTCCACCGCCGACTGCGGGTTGCCCAGGTCGTAGCGGTCCACCGCGACGTAGGTGGGCTTCTTGCGGGCTGCGGGCTCGCAGAAGTTCTGGATGCGGTTGAGGAGCTTGCCGTTGTCCGTGGCGGCGGTGCCGGAGAGGGTCGTGTCCCGGAAGTGGTTCATGACGAAGAGCGGGTGGAAGCCGGTCTCCTCGCGGGTGAGGGGGACGTTGACCCCGGAGCCGTACCAGCGGCTGTAGCAGGACCAGTCCGAGCTTCCCGCGCCCGAGCCCATCGACCAGTAGTTCTCGACCGTCCACTCCTGCTGGTACATCACGCCGAAGCTGTCGCGGGTCAGGCCCCCGGAGTCCGCGGCGCGGGTGCGGTCGGTGAAGATCATCAACTGTTTGCCGCGGGCGGCCAGGTCGGCCGTCGTCGGCCAGCCGTGCTCGCGCACGCCGTCCTGGTCGGGGCGGTACAGGACGTCCTGGAGGCCGTCGACGCGGGCGAGTTCGGCGCGCAGCACGTCGGCGGAGACGTAGTCCTCCAGGAAGACGGTGACGAACTGACCGGGGTGCCGCTCGAGGAAGTCCACCATGCGCTGGACGTCCACCCACAGCGCGACGGGGCGGCTGACCAGCGTGCAGCTGTCGTGGCAGAGGATGGCACCGTCCGGGGTCTGGTGGATGTCCATCATGAAGCCGCGCACGCCGTCGTCGAGTTGCTGCGCGATGCCGCGCGACTGGTTGGGGAAGAAGTTCACGAACGGCGGGGCGAACCCGCCGTCGACGCCGTTGGCGTACGCGTTGTGCGCGGTCAGGAAGGTGACCTGGTCGAGGGTGCGCTGGTCCGCGGGCGGCATCGTGGCCTGGGGGAGCGGCGCGGGGGTCAGGTACCAGCGGGCGAGCGGGCCGTCGGCGCCGAGCTGCGGACGCTCGGGGTACACCCCGCCGGCGGGCGCGGCGCCGAGGGCGAGGCGGTCGGTGCTGCCGGGGACGCCCAGGGCGTAGGTGCCCGGGTCCGCCGCGGTCACCTGCCACACGGCGCTCGCCCCGCCGCACGCCACGACCGCGGCCTCGGTGCCGGACCGGCCGAGGCAGTGGGTCGCGTCGTCGGTGCTGCGCAGTTCATGACCGCCGGGCACGGCCGCGGCCGTCCACTGCTGGTGGTCCTCGTCGCCCTTGGGGCGGTGCAGGGCCACGGAGCCGCCGGACGCCGGGGGCAGGGCGGGGAGGGAGATCGCCGCGACGGCGGCGGCCACGGCGCAGGCGCGGGCGAGGTGGGGGGAGCGGAGACGGTCTCTCCGAGGGTAAGTCATGCGCATGACATACCATCAGGCGCGCCCGCCCGGAAAGCATGCCGGGCAGCCGCCATCGGACCGCCCGCGGCACGACGGTGCGGATTCGTCCGGGAGTCAGGGGGGATTCACCGGCGCCGCCGTTCCGGCCGGGCAGCGGCGTGCGGTCGGCCCTCGCGATGGTGCCCGCGCGTTGGCCGGGGCACGAGCGTGGTGCGGTCGGTCCGGCTCCTGCGCGTCCGGCCGTCCGTCGCCGTGCGTCCGGGCCGCCGAGTCAGCGGCGTCACGACGGTCAGCCCCGGAAGGTCTCCGGCGGGGACGGGGGGCCTTGGGGGTGGCGCGCCACCGTCACCCGCGCGCAGGCGAGGTCTTGCGCGGTGCGCCTGCGCGATGGGTCGCGCTTCGGCCGTGTCGCTGGGGCAAAGTGCCGACGCCGCTTGCCTCGGGGGCTGCCGGTCCGGCTCCCGCACGTCCGTCGCCGTGCGTCCGGGCCGCCGGGACGCGGGCATCATGACGGTCAGCCCCGGAAGGTCTCCGGCGGGGGCAGGGGGCCTTGGGGGGGGCGCGCCACCGCCACCCGCGCGCAGGCCGGCGCGGTTTCGCGCGGAAGGACGCGGGGTCTTGTACGGTCCGCCCGGGCCCGGCTGCCTCGGTGCCTGCCCGGTCGGCCGGCGCGGCGAGCGTGGCGCGGCGCCGGCCGGACGGAAGCGGTTCCCGCGCGGTACGCCTCCGCGAGGGCCTGCGGGCCACCCGCGGGAGCCTGTACCAACGCCCCCAGCCGCAGGCTGGGGGTACGGACGGCCGCCGGCGTGCCTACGCTTCGGCCTCGTTGTTCTCGGGCTGGTGTTGCTGGTCGGTGCTGCGGCGGCCGGCCCGGTTGTAGCGGCGTCGGTCCGGGGCGGGGGACAGCGGCGGTGGTTGGGGGGCCATCCAGGCACCGGCGGCGGACTCCTCGGAGTCGAGCACGTCCTCGCCGTAGAGGGCCTGGAGCCAGTTGGTGTGGTAAACGGTGTCGAGGTAGCGCTCCCCGAGGTCGGGTGCGATGGCGACGGCGGTGAGGTCCTCGGGCGCGTCCTGCCGGGCGAACCACTCCATCGCGCCGCTGACCACGGTCCCGGTCGAGCCGCCGAACAGGAAACCGCTTTTGGCCATGCGGTGGCAGGTGCGAATCGTGTCGGCCTCCTCGACGAGCACGACCTCGTCGACGAAGGACTCGTCCAGCAGCGGCGGCCGCACCCCCATCCCCAGACCGGGGATCATGCGGCGGCCCGGGGGACCGCCGAAGGTGACCGAACCGATGCTGTCCACCGCGACGACGCGCACCGGGCGCTGCCACTCCCGGAACCAGCGCGCGCAGCCCATCAGGGTGCCCGTGGTGCCGGCCCCGACGAAGAGCACGTCCAGCTCGGGGAACTGCCGGGCGATCTGCGGGGCCGTCGTGCGGTAGTGGGCCCTCCAGTTGCCCGGATTGGTGTACTGGCTGAGCCAGACGTACCGGTCGTCGGAAGCGCACAGCGCGCGCACGTAGTCCAGCCGCGCCCCGAGGAAGCCGCCGTTGGCGTCCAGCCCGGCGATCACGTGCACCTGGCTGCCCAGCGCCTCCATCAGCAGCCTGGTGGAGAGGTTGCAGCGGGAGTCGGTGACGCACAGGAACCGGTAGCCCTTGCTCGCCGCGATCATGCTCAGCGCCACGCCCAGATTGCCGGACGACGACTCGACCAGGATCGATTCCGGGGTGAGAAGCCCCTCCCGCTCCGCTGTGTCCACCATCTCGATGGCCGCTTTGAGCTTGATCGAGCCGGCGAAGTTGAATCCCTCGCACTTCAGGTACAGCGAGTGCCCGAAGATCGACCGCAGGTCGACATAGAGTTCCGCCTCGTTGAAGGCGTGGGGGGCGGAAATGATTGGCACGACGGCCTCCTCATCTGCACGACGATCTTTTCTGCTGGGCGTGACGCATAGACCTCCTCAAGGGACGAGTCGCCTCATCCGTACCGCCTGAGTTCATGGAAGAAGTCGTCGACGACCGTCAGTTCCCCGGAGCGGACCACCTCGTCGTAGACGAACTTGCCGACCGCGAGGTCGAGCACGCCGAGGCCGAAGGGCGAGAAGACGATCGTCTCGTCCGCGGGCACCGCGGCCCGTCCGGTCATGACGTCGAACAGGGTGCCGTGCAGGAAGTCCCGCCTGCCGGTGAGCTGTTCGGCCAGGTGCGGCGAGGTGTCGGCCTTCAGGCAGTGCTCGACGTCGTCGACGACGTTGAAGGAGTCGAGCACGATCTCCGGCGCGAGGTCGCGCAGCGACACGTGCAGCACCAGCGGGTGGTGCGCGAACCAGGACCGCTCGGACACGTGCGGCCGGCCCGCGACGGTGGCGAACACCACCAGGTCGCTGGAGCGGATCACCTGCTCCGCGCTGTCGTACCGGGTGACGCGTCCGGCCGCGCCCGACTGCTCCAGGTAGCCCTGGAAGCCCGCCGCGCTGTCGGCGGACAGGTCGTGCACGCCGACCTCGTCGAACGTCCAGCCGGTGCCGGTCAGATAGGTGTGGACGTAACGGGCGATCAGCCCGGTGCCGATGAAGCCCACGCGCGCCGGGCGGGTACGGCCCCGGCTGAGCCGGTCGGCGGCGAGGGCCGCCAGCGCGGCCGTCCGGGTGGCGCTGATGATCGAGCTCTCCAGGCAGGCGAACGGGTAGCCGGTGCCGTGGTCGTTGAGGATCAGCACGGCCGAGGCACGGGGGATGCCCGCCGCCACGTTCTCCGGGAAGCTGGAGATCCACTTCAGGCCGTCCACCCGCAGGTCGCCGCCGATGGAGGCGGGCAGCGCGATGATCCGGGAGCTCGGCCGGTCCGGGAAGCGCAGGAAGTACGAGGGCGGGTTCACCGAGTCGCCGGCACTGTGCAGCCGGTAGGCGGCGCCGACCAGTTCGGTGATCTCGTTCTCGCGGCCCTGGAGGGCCCGCTGGACCTGGCCGCCGGGGATCACCGCGAACGACGGCACCGCGGCCGGTCCGTGGGGCACGGCCGGTCCCGGCGCCGGGGTGACGGAGTCGAGGGCGGTCATCCGGAACCCACCTCCACCGTCGGCGCGCAGTCGGTCAGGCGCACCGCGTCGGCCATGCCGACCAGCACCTCGCGCGGCCCGGCGAAGGGCTCCCTGCTGTGCGCGGTACGGATGTTGTCGACGAGCAGCAGATCGCCGGACTGCCAGGGCTCGCGGACGGTGTGGGTCTCGTACACGCCGTTCAGCAGCCGCACCACGTCCTCGCCGACCGGGTCGCCGCCGCCGAAGCGGGTGTTGAACGGCAGGCCGTCGGGGCCGTAGACGTCCACCAGGTACTCGCGCACCTCGGGGTCGAGCGTCCACTCGTTGAGGAACGCGATCTGGTTGAACCAGCAGCGCCGCCCGCTGAGCGGGTGCTCGACCACCGCGCTGCGGCGCTGGCGGGTGCGGAGCGTGCCGTCGGGCTGCCAGTCGAACGCGATCGCGTGGGCGCGGCAGTAGTCCTCCACAGTGGCGCGGTCGTCGGTGCCGAACGCCTCGGCGACCGTCGCGCCGATCTCGTCGTTGTAGCTGCGGGTGAGCAGCCAGCCCTCGCGTTCGAACCGCTGGACCAGCTCGTCCGGCAGCGCGTCCAGTACGGCCGTGGCGTCGGCGACCGCGGTGGCGCCGCCCTCGTCCGGCGCCTGGAGGCAGGCGAACATCATCAGGCCGGGGAACTCCAGCGCGTAGCTGAGTTCGTGGTGCATGCACATCGGCTGGTTCTGCGGCCACTTCGTCGAGGAGTACACGCCGCCCGGGTGGGACTGCCGGGGGGCGAAGGACTCCCGTTCGGTCATCAGGCCGCCGGAGAGCCGGGCGAACACCGCGCCGGTCCCGGCCGCGTCGTGGAGCCCGAGGCCCCGGACGAGGACCGAGCCGTGCTCGGCGAGGACGCCGCGCAGCGCGTCGCGGTGCGCGGCCGCCCAGGCGGCGGCGTCGTCGGCGGAACGGGCCTGGAGCAGGGGCGGCGCCGTCGGGCGCAGCTCCAGGTCGAGCAAGGAGGGCGGGGACGGTGAGGTCGACAAGTCGGTCTCCTCTCGGATGCCGGTCATGACGTGGCCGGCAGGGGGACGGCGCGCAGGACGGCGGCCGCGGCCGCCTCGGGACAGGTGCGCAGGAAGTAGTGGCCTCCGCCCGGGATCTCGTGGAGGTCCACGTGCTCGGCCAGCAGGCGCCATTCGGGGTAGCGGCGCCGGTGGTCCGCCGTGCGCGGATCGTCCGCGGCGACGACCACCGTGACCGGCACCGCGAGCCGGGCGGCCCACGGCTTCTCCAGGGCGTGGGCGAGGTAGCGGTGCGCCGACACGCAGTCGTGGCGGTAGGCGGCGGCGACGTGCCCGGCGCGCGCGGTGTCCAGCTCGCCGAGCTCGGGGTGGCCGCCGGACGCGTTGAGCCCGATGGTCAGCTCGGCGTCGCCCAGCGCCGTCAGCTCGGCGACCTCGGCGCGGCGGCCGGCGGCGTCGCCCAGCAACTGCGCGGCGAGGAAGACCCGTCGGACCTCCACGCCGCGCTCGCGCAACCGCCGAGCGGTCTCCAGCGCGTAGGCGGCGCCGGAGGAGTGGCCCCACAGCATGACCGGGCCCGCGCCGCGCCCGGCGACCTCCGCGGCCACCTGCTCGACGACCTGCGTCATCGGGGCGAACGGCTCGCCGTCGGCGGCCGGGTCGTGGCCGGGCAGCTCCACCGCGAGGACGGCGGGCCCGGCGTTCCCCAGGGCCTTGGCCATCGGCTGGAAGTTGACCGCGTTGCCACCGGCGTACGGGAAGCAGACCAGCACACCGGCGCGCGCCGGGTCGCCCGGACTCAGCTGCTGCAGCAGGCCGGAGCGCCGGGCCGAGCCGCCGGTGGCCCCGGCGCCCAGGAGCCCGGCCAGGTCGGCGAGCACGGGGTGGCGGGTGACGTCCTTCAGTGAGACGGCGCGGTCCAGCAGGATCGCCATCCGCACCGCGGCCAGCGAGGTGCCGCCGCGCTCGAAGAAGTCGTCGCGCCGGTCGACGCGGTCCTCGGGAATGCCGAGCACCTGCGCCCAGGCGGCCGCCAGCCGCCGTTCGGCCGGGGTGCGGGGCGCCTGGCGCTCGTCCTCGGTGACGTCCAGTTCCCCGGCGAGCGCGGTGAGCGCCTTCCGGTCGATCTTGCTGTTGGCCGTCAGCGGCAGGATCTCCCGCCAGTGGAAGGCCGAGGGGATCATGTACGCGGGCAGGGAACGGCCCATCCGCTCCCGCAGGATGGCCGGTTCGACGGGCTGCGGACCGGAGTGGAAGGCGACGAGCCGCGCCCCGCCGTCCGCCCCGTCCACGACCACCACCGCGCCGTCGCGGACGCCGTCCACCCGCACCAGGGCGTTCTCGATCTCGCCGATCTCGATGCGGAAGCCGCGCACCTTCACCTGGCTGTCCTGGCGGCCCAGGAACTCCAGGGTGCCGCCGGGGTGCCAGCGGCCGTAGTCGCCCGCCCGGTAGAGCCGGCGGCCCGGGTGGTGCGGGTCCTCCCCGAACGCCTGCCGGGTGCGCTCGGGGTCGTTGACGTAGCCGCGGCCGACGCAGACGCCGGAGAAGACGATCAGGCCGGGGGCGCCGAGCGGCACGGGGGACAGGTGCTCGTCGACGACGTACACACTCACGTTCCGCACGGGCGGGCCGAGCGGGACCCAGTCGGTGTCCGGCGGCCGGTGCATGACCGCGTGGTTGGTGTCGTCCGAGGTCTCGGTCAGGCCGTACGCGTTGACCAGCGTGACCCCGGGCCGGGCCGCGAACCAGCGCTGCGTCAGCCCCTTCTTCAGGGCCTCGCCGGTGACCGACACGCACCGCAGGTCGGGGAGGTCGCGCGGCCGGCGTTCGAGGGCGGACAGCACGACCTCCAGGTACGACGGCACGACCTGGAGCACCGCGACCCGGCCCTCGGCGACCCGGTCCAGGAACCGGTCCACGTCCAGGATCACGTCCTGCTCGACGATGAGCGTGCGCCCGCCCGTCAGCAGCGCGGAGACCAGTTGCCACAGTGAGATGTCGAAGCACTGCGGCGCGGTCTGCGCGACCACCTGCCCCTCGGCGATCCCCAGGTCCTCGATCTTGGCGAGCAGGTGGTTCAGGAAGCCCGCGTGCTCGCACATCGCGCCCTTGGGCTCTCCCGTGGAGCCGGAGGTGAAGTAGATGTACGCGAGCTGGTCGGGCGTGACCGGGATGCCGAGGTCGGCGCCCGAGTGGTCCTCCTCGTACGCGGTGCCGACGAGCATCTTGCGGACCCCGGGCAGGTCCGGCAGCGCCTGGTCCAGCGTGCCGGTGCTGCCGGGCTCCGTGACCACGAGCGTGCAACCCGCGCGGGACAGCACGGTGGCGATGCGGTCGGCCGGAAAGTGCGGCTCGACGGGGAGGTAGACACCGCCGGTCTTGAGGACGGCGAGCACCGTGGCCATCCAGTCAAGGCTGCGTGTCGTCACCACCGCGACGACGCCCTCGCGCCGCAGCCCGCGCGCCAGCAGGGCCCGGCCCAGCCGGTTGGCCCGGGCGTTGAGCTCCCGGTACGTCCACTGCCGGTCGCCGTGGACGGCGGCGACGGCGTCCGGGTGCGCGCGCACCCGCTCCTCGAAGAGCTCGTGGAAGGGACGGCGGGGCAGCTCCCGGCGCGGTCCGGTCATCTCCTCCAGTTGCAGGTGGAGTTCGGCGGGGGAGAGCAGGCTCTGCCGGGCGTGCTCGTCGCCGGGCCCGTCGGCCATCAGCCGTAGCGCGGCCAGGTGGTAACCGACGATCCGGGCGGCGCCGTCCGCGTCCAGCACATCGGTGCGGTAGCGCAGTCGCAACCCGGGCGGCGAACCCTGCCCGGTGACACCGACCCACAGCACGGTGGTCCCGGCGGGGTCGCCCCCGGCGCCGTCGCCGGTGGGGTCCAGGACGGTCTCGAACGCGGGCTCCGTACGCCCGAGTTCGCGGAGCAGGGCGTCGAGCGGGACGTCCTTGTGCGCCGACACCGCCGAAGCGGCGCGGTGCGCGTCCCGCGCCAGCGTCCGCCAGGTCGTGGGCCGGGTGGTCAGCCGGCAGGGCAGCGGCGGGGTGTCCGCGGCGGCGACGAAGCCGGTCGTCACGTCCGCCTCGCCCGCGAGCGCGGCCAGCACCTTGGCGTGCGCGGCCAGCAGTACCGAGCCGAACGGCACGCCCAGTTCGCCGGTCAGCCGGTCCAGGGCGGCGACGAGGTCGGCGGGGAGGGCCGCGGCGTGCTCGCCGAGGCCCGGCGACGGGTCCGCGGTCCAGCGGGGGATCGCGGTGAAGCCGCCTGCTGTGAGCACACCGCGCCAGAACTCCCGGCCGGTGTCCGCTGCTGTGTTCATCGGAGCGTTCCTCCACTCACCGCTGACGCGGCGCTACTCTCGGCCGATCAGGGTGCTGCCGCAGGCGGGGACGCCGTCGTGGGGGCCGCCCGGGGCGGCGGTCCGCGGGGCGGCGGGCGCGTCCTCCGGCATCTCCCGCGCGGGGTTGCCGCCCCACCGGGCGTGCGGGGGCATTTCCTCGCCCTTCATGAGGAAGGAGTCGGGGGCGAGTTCCGCACCGTCGTGCATCGTCACGCCGTAGTGGACGAGGGCACCGATGCCGAGTGTGCAGCCGGCCCCGAGCGTGATGCGGTCGGACTTGAAGGTGCCGTCCTCCTGGGAGTGGCACTGGACGACGGTGCCCTCGTTGAGCGTGCAGTCGTCGCCGATGGTGGTCAGGGAGCGTTCCGGCAGGAAGCAGCCGTCGTCGAAGACCCGCTTGCCGATGCGCACGCCCATCAGCCGCCAGATCACGCTCTTCAGCGGCGTGCCGTTGAAGAACATGACGAACAGTGAGGCCGCGGTCACCTTCCAGTAGCGCTCGTGCCGCCAGAAGGCCCGGTCGTAGATCGAGCAGTAGAGCGGCTGCAGCCCGCGGAAGCCGGTGGCCGCGCGCTCGGCGAGGACGAGGTAGGCGGCGGTGAACGCCAGCGTCACCACGTTGGCCAGGGCGACCACGGCGACGCCGTACGCCGGGTACAGGTCGTACAGGTCGGCGGCGAAGGACGCGATCAGGGCGACGCCGAAGAAGTACAGCCACCGCATCAGCAGGTGCAGGCCCATGGTGACGGCGTTGTGCCGGTTCTTCGCCGTCAGGCGGGCGTGGAACTCCTCGCCGCTCTTGAGGTCGTCGAAGCGGCTGTCGCGCAGAACCGTGCGCGGGATCTCGAAGCTCGGCGAGCCCAGCAGCCCGACGTTCTCCCGGACCTCGCCGTCGAGCGGCACCATGACCTTCGTGGCGAGCAGGCAGTTCTCGCCGGTCCTGCCCCACGCGGGATAGGCGATGTGGTTGCCGAGGAAGTTGTGGGCGCCGATGGACACCCGCGTCACGCGGAAGGAGGTGCCGGAGTACTCGGCGTTCATGATCGACAGCCCGTCGGCGACCATCGTTCCGCTGCCGACGGAACTCAGGTACGGGTTCTCGTGCTTGACCTCGGTCCCGAAGTTGGAACCGGTCTGCTCGACCTTCGACAGGTCGTACCCGAGGTGGCGCAGGTAGTGGACGACGGCCGAGCTGTCGCCGAACAGCGTGCGGTAGAACCGCCGGTTGGTGAGCAGGCCGATGGCCCGGTGGACGCCGTAGCGGAATCCGTAGAGCGCGTACACGGTGTCCGGCCGGACCAGCGGGTTCAGCAGCCGCGGCAGGGTGACGACGAGGAGCAGGCCGAGCAGCACGGCCCCGAAGAAGAAGATGAGGGACGCGACCATGGCGTCGGCGTAGAACGTCCACGAACTCAGCGCCACGGGCCCGGGGTCGATCAGCGTGGCGAACTGCGGGACCACGGCCAGCAGCAGGGACACGCCGCCGACCGCGGCGGGCACGTACAGCGTCACCGCCATCAGCAGCTGGGACAGGCTGTACCCGGTCTTGCGCGCCCCGCCGCAGTCCGCCGCGGGCAACGTCATGAAGTCCGCACCCGCCCCGGGCTGCGCCGGTGAGCCGTGCCAGCGCTCGCCGGCCGGCACGCACTGGCCCCGGTGCAGGGAGGACGCGTGGGCGAGCTGCGCCCTGTCGCCCATGGAGACGCCGATGTCGAGCACCGTGACCTCGCCGACGAAGACGCCCTTCCCGAGGGTGACCGGGCCGGTCTGGATCACCCCGGCCCGCGCCCGGTAGCAGCTCAGATAGGAGTCCTTGCGGATCACCGAGCCGTCGCCGATGGTCAGCAGGTCGGTGCAGACGGGCAGATGGCGGGACAGGACGGTGACACCGCGGCCGATCCGCGCCCCCAGGGCCCGCAGGTAGAAGGAGTAGAGCGGCGAACCCACGAAGAGCATCAGCGGATTGACGCGGATGAGCGTCTTGGCGCACCAGAAGCGGAAGTACGCCAGGCTCCAGATGCGGATCTGCTGCGGCTTCCAGCGGCCCACGAGCAGCCACTTGCCGAGCACGGGCAGGACGCACAGGGACAGGAAGGCGCCACCGCCGAAGACCACCGAGCGAAGGTAGGTCGCGAGCAGGCCGTGCCCGGCGGCCGTCCATTCCGCGCCGGTGGTCGCGATCAGTGCCACCACGTACGCGTAGCCGAGGAAGAACAGCACCTGCAGGGTTCCGCACAGCACATGGTGCGGGGTGCCGACGGGCTCGGGCAGGGCCGGGGTCGCCGCCGGGGCCGGGGCCGGGGCCTCGGCGGCGGGGGACGGGCCGTCCGTCTCCGCGAGGGCCGCCGCGAGGGCGCGCACCGTGGGGTACCGGTAGATCTCGCGCATCGAGACGGCGGGCAGGTCGGCGTGCTTCCTGACCCGTGCGCAGAAGTGCGCCATCACCAAGGAGTCGGCGCCCAGTTCCTCGAAGAAGTGGCCGTCGGCGGGCACCCGCTCGACCCCCAGCAGGCCGGCCAGCAGGTCGGCGAGGATCTCCTCGGTACCGGCCGCCGTGACGGTACTTTCGCGCTGGGTGGTTGAAGGTTCACCCGAATCGTGCGCCAGGAGTTCGACGGATTCGTCCACGATCTGAGCTCCTTGAGGAGGTGTCGCCCCGCCGGCTGTCGGTGCCGCCGACCGCCGGTGTCCTCGTGCCCCGGTTAATGGCGGGGCAAAAAATCCCAAATGCTTCGGTTAATGAGCTCTTCTTAAGCCATACAACCATATGTCGCTCCTTGTAGTCTCCGCTGATCTTCTCCGGGCTGCCACTCGGACCTGACCGCCGCGCCGCAGGCCGGATCCGGCCGCGGAGGTCCGCAGTGAAACCGGGGGCAGCCACCGATACCGTTCCCGTGGACGCCAAAGGCCACGGATTCACGATCTGTGGGCAGGTGGAAGGGTGCGCCGACAACCGTCACTCAACGTGTTCTTGCCGGGTCCGGTTGTGAGGCGGGGAACACCGGGGGCCGAAGTGCCGTCACCGTGCGTGTCAGGCGCATGTGTAGGTGAACGCGGTCGTCGCCGTTCGGCTGCCGGGCGCGCTCACCCGCAATTCGGCCCGTGCGTCGTAGGTGCCGTGGCCGTGGAAGGTCCACAGGAGGTGCAGCCGGGTCGTGCCGCGACCGCGCGGCACCTTTTCGTACAGCGGGCCCGACGACGTTCCGTCATTGCGCAGCCAACGGTAAGTGATCGTCCCGGCGCGGCCGTTGGTGCGGACGGTGGCGATCACGTCCACCCTGGTGTCGCAGGACGGCGCCGAGGGCACCGCGGTCACCGTCACCGCCCGCACCGAGAGCTCCGGCCCGAACCGCTGCCACGCCAGGTAGGCCAGCACGGCGAGCAGGACGACACCCGCCAGGACGTACCGGCGCGGCCCGCGGCGCCGGCGCGCGGCCTCCGTGCCGGGCACGGCGGGCGGACGCAGGGTGCCGTGCCACACCTCGGCCGCGACGCTCGCGGCGCGGGCGGCGGCTGCCGGGGTCACGCCGGGACCGAACCGCATGACCTCGCCGTCCACCCGGTCCGGGAGGGTGAGCGACGGCTCGGTGCGGGTCGAGGGGCGCGCCGGCCCCGCGGGCACGGGTTCGCGCAGCGTGGGTGTCACGGGGGTCACGGGCGTCGTGGTGGCGGGGGCCCAGTGCTCCGCGAGGACGGTCGCGCTGTAGTCCGCGCCGGGTTCGGGGCGCTCGTCGGCCGGTGGCACGTACGCCGGAGGAACGGCGTCCTCGACGGGCGGCACGGCGTCCCGCGGCTCCTGGCCGAGCCGCCAGGTGCGCTTCGTGTCCTCCGGAGTCAGGTCACGCGGCTCGCTCACGAGATCACCTCGCACTGCCGCGCGGTGGAGTAGATCTGCTGCGTGGACTGCCCGTTGCCCGCGTCCGGGGAGGTCGACGCGACGGCCCCGAACCAGCAGCCCGACGTGCGCGGGAACGAGTGCGGTGCCGTGATCGTGTACGAGGTCTGCCCGCTCAGGGTGAAGAGCGACGTGCCGTCGGGTGTGCCGAGCTCGCCCTTGGCGGTGCCCTGGAACCAGGCGACGGTCAGCGTCACCGCTCGCGGGTCGCTCGTGGTGACCCGGACGCTCGCCGACACGTCGAACGTGCCCGTCTGGGACAGCGATGCGACGGACACCGAGTCGACCGTCACGGGCGGCGTGGGCGACGTCGACGTGGGCGGCGGGGTGGTCGTCGGCGACGCGGGCGGTGTCGTGGTGGCCGTCCCGCCGGTGGGGGCGGTGGTCGTGGCGCCGGCGGTCGGCGGCGCCGCGGTGGTGGCACCCGCCGTGGCGGACGCGCTCGCGGACGCCGACACGGAGGCCGACGCGGACGCCGAGGAACTCGCGGACGGACTGCCCGACGGCGCGACCGTGCCGCCGGGTGCGCCCGAGCCGTCGTCCGCGGTGGCGGTGGTGGTCGTCCCGGACCAGTTGGCGGTGGTCTGCCGGGGGCCCTCGCCGGAGGCGACCGCGGCGAAGGTCAGCAGACCCGCCAGGGCGAGGCCCCCGACGGCCGCCAGGAGTCCCTGCCGGCCGAGCCGCCGGGCGCCCGGCCCGACCACGGTGGTGGCGAGCGCGGTCTGCGAACCCTGCGCCCTCGCCGAGGGGAACAGCAGCGGCAGCAGCGCCGCCAGGGCGGCCAGCCTGCGCTGACCGCGTTCCTCCCAGTCCGGCCCGTACGCGCCTCCCGCGACGGCTTCCAGTTCCGCGACGAAGGCCGCGGCGTCGGCGGGCCGGTCCGCCGCGTTCTTGGCCATCCCCCGGCGCAGCAGGGGGCGTAACTCCTCCGGCGTGCCCTCCTCGGGCACCGGGCCCTCGATGTGCTGTACGGCGAGTTCGGCGAAGTTCTGGCCCGGGAAGGGCCTGGTGCCGGTCAGGCACTCGTAGAAGGTGGCCGTCGCCGCGTAGACGTCGGTGGCGGGCGAGGCGGAAAGCCCGGTCCACTGCTCCGGTGCCATGTAGGCGGGCGTGCCCGCCACGTCCGGGGTCTCGCCGCTGCGGGCCGCGATGCCGAAGTCGACCAGCTTGGACGAGCCGTCCGCCGCGACGAGCACGTTCTCCGGCTTGTAGTCGCGGTGCACGACACCCGTGCGGTGCGCGGCGGCCAGACCCAGCAGCGAGCCCTTCAGGACCACCAGGGCCGCCTCCGGCCCCGTCACGCCCTCCTGGCGGAGCAGCGCGCGCAGCGCGATGCCGTCCACGAGTTCCATGACGATGGCCGCGCCGCGCGGGCTCTCGACGTACTCGTACAGACGCACCACGTACGGCGTGTCCAGGCCGCCGAGCAACTGCGCCTCGGCGCGGAACTCCCGCAGGAACCCCGCGTCGGCCCGGAGTTCGTCGCTGAGGTACTTGATCGCCACGGGAGTCGACGTGGCGTCATGGTGGGCCAGGACGACCCGCCCGCTGCCGCCCGAACCCAGTTCCGCGGACTCCGTGTAGCCCGGAGCGTTCCAGCCGCTCATCCCCTCGCCCCCCTCAGCGACGCACGGTACCCCCGCCCGCACCCGCTGTCCCCCACACAGACACATTTCCCCCACCGCCGGTTCCCGGGCCCGGCCGCTGAACGCCGGGCGCGCGGCGTCCGTAGTACGGGGCGATCCGCGTACCCGACTCCGAACCGGCAAAGGGGAGGCGCCCGGCATGGCCCCATCGCGCCACGTGCTCAGAACCGTCGTCGCGGGGACCGCCGCGCTGCTCGCGCTGCCGGCGTCGGCAGGCCCGGCCGCCGCGCACGGAGCGCCCGTCGACCCCGTGAGCCGGGCCGCGGCGTGCGCGGCCGGCAGCGGGCGGTTCACCGGCACGGCGGCCTGCCGTGCGGCCGCGGCGGCCAACGGGGGCGGCGCCGCCTTCGCCGACTGGGACAACCTGCGGGTCGCCGGCGTGGCCGGACGCGACCGACAGGTCATCCCGGACGGGAAGTTGTGCAGCGGCGGCCTTCCCGCCTACCGGGGCCTGGACCTCGCGCGCGCCGACTGGCCCGCCACGCGGCTCACACCCGGCGCCGCCTTCACGATGCGGTACGGCACGACCATCCCCCACCAGGGCACGTTCCGCCTGTACTTGACGAAGCAGGGCTACGACCCGACCCGCTCGCTCACCTGGTCGGAGCTGGCCTCGAGCCCCTTCGCGACCGCCACCGACCCGGCGATCGAGGGCGGTTCCTACCGGATCGGCGGCCGGCTGCCCGCCGACCGCACGGGCAGGCACGTGCTCTTCACAATCTGGCAGAACTCCTCGACCCCGGACACCTATTACTCCTGCTCCGACGTGGTCTTCCCGGCCCCGGCGAAACCGGCCGGCAAGGCGCCCGCGAAGCCCGCCGCGTCCGTGAAGCCGACACCGCGGCCCAGCCGCACGAGCACCCCGGCCGAGCGGCCTGTCTCCGCCGCGCCCACCAAGGCGTCCACCGCCCCGTCCCCCGCGTCGCCGTCAGCGGCCGTCCCGGTGGTCGAGTCGCCCGACGCGCAGCCCGTCGCCGCCCAGGGCCGCGGCTCCGGTCCCACGGCCCTCGCGATCGGGAGCGCCGCGGGCCTCGCCCTCACCGGCCTGCTCGCCCTCGCCCTGCGCCGCAGGCGCTCCCCGGGTACGCGCTCGGGCTGATCCCCCCGCAGCCCGGGGTCACGCCGCCGTCCGGTGGCGTGGCCCCGGGCTGCCGCGTGTCCGCCCTACGTCCCTTCCCGTACGGGTCTTGCTACCGCCGATCCCGATAGTTATAGTCTCTAACGTAAGCGACGCCCGGTCACGTAATGTATCGGCCATCGCATCCACGAAGGGAAACGCCATGTCCAGCACCGCACACACCCTGCACACCGTCCTCGGGTCCGGCCCTGCGGGCACCGCTGTCGCGCTGGAGCTCGCGCGACGGGGACACGCCGTCCGCCTGGTCGACCGCAAGGGCGAGGGCCCCGCGTACGAGGGCGTGGAGCGCCGGGCGGCGGACGTCAGCACTCCGGAGGGCGCGCTCGCCGCGATCGAGGGGGCCGCGGTGGTCCACCACGCGGTCAACGTCGGCTATCACCTCCAGGTCGAGGCCATGCCCCGGATCCAGGAGGCGGTCCTCGGCGCCGTCGAGGCCACCGGCGCCCGGCTGGTCGTACTGGACACGCTCTACCCCTACGGCGAGACCCACGGCGAGGTCATGACCGAGGAGACGCCGTGGCGCGCCACGTCCCGCAAGGGCCGCATGCGCGCGGAACTGGACGCGCGCTACCTGGCGGCGCACCGGGAGGGCCGGGCCCGCGTCGTGCTCGCGCGGTCCGCCGACTTCGTCGGCCCCGGAGTGTTCAACTCCTCCCTCGGCGGCGCGTTCTTCCCCGCCGCCCTCACCGGCGGCGAGGCGCTCGGCCTCGGCGACATCGACCTGCCGCACAGCTACACCTTCATCGGCGACCTGGCGGTGGGCCTCGCCACGCTGGGCGAGCGACCCGAGGGCGACGGGCGGGTCTGGCACCTGCCGACCGCGCCCGCCGTCTCGACGCGCGAGGTCCACCGCATGGTCGAGGAGCGGCTCGGGCAGCCGCTGAAGGTCCTCGTGGTGGACGAGCTGCGGCCCGTCGGGCCGTTCGACGAGGTCTTCGTGGGCGAGTACGCCGAGATGTTCTACCAGCACACCGAGCCGCAGATCATGGACTCGTCGGCCTTCGAGAACGCCTTCGGCGTCCGCCCGACGCCGCTGGGCGAGTCCCTGGACGCCACCCTTGCCTTCTACCGCGAGGTGCTCAGTCGGCCCGCAGAGCGGAGCTGAACCACGTGACGGCCGGAGTCAGGGCGGGCGGCGCGGGCCGGCCGCCGACCGCCGCGACGAGCCGCCAGTAGCGCTCGTAGCGCGCGTCGTGGCCGAGCTCCAGCCGCTCCAGCAGCCAGGCGCGGAACTCCGCGTCGTCCCCGCGGCCCGTCACCCTCGCGTACGCGGCGACGAGCTCGTCCACCACCGGGCGGGCCTCGGCGGAACCGGGGTCGAGCCCGGCCTCCGCGGCGCCCCCGGCACGTTCGCGCAGGAGCGCGGCGAGGGAGCGCAGTTCGTCGTCGGCGGCCGGCGGGGTCGCGGAGTCACCGGCCGTACGGCTCTGGTCGGCGACGGCCCGGCGCATCGCGGCGCGGAAGCCCGCGTCCTGCACCAGTTCGGCCAGCTCCACCCAGGCGTCCACCTGCGCGGCGGTGGAGTCCTCCGGCAGCACGGGTACGGCGTCGCGCATCATGGCGACGAAGGCGGGGTCGGCGTCGAGGCCCTCGACCGTGTGGTCGATGAACTCCTCGACGAGGCGGCGGCGTTCGCGGTCCGAGAGGGTGGCGAGCCTGTGCATCAGTGCGGTCTCCTGGGGTGAGGACCCGCGCCCCGCGACCGTCCGCAGCACCGCCTGGCGCATGCGCAGGGTGCGGATCTGCACCTCCAGCGCCTCCGCATGGGCCGCGGCGACCTCGGCGACGGTGGTCTCGCGGCGCAGGATGCGATGGATCGCGGCGAGCTCGATGCCGAGGTCGCGCAGCGTGCGGACGAGGCCGAGGCGGTCCAGCGCGGCACGGTCGTAGAGCCGGTATCCGGCGGGCGTGCGGTCGGTCGGCGGCACCACTCCCGCGTCCGACCAGTACCGGATGGTCTTGACCGTCAGACCGGTCAGCCGGGCCAGGTCGCCGATGGTGTGAAGGGTGGTGTCGTCGTCCATGTCCGCCATCGTGGGGTCTCCCGCCGGGGGAGACTCAAGCCCCTGCCTGCGATCCCGAGCCTGCCACGCATCGCCCCTCGTGGCCCGGCATGCTCCCGGCGCACGCCCGGTGCCGCAGGGGGCGCTGGTGCCGGGAAGGTTTCGGGCGGGATCAGTGGGGCTGCCTTCTGCGCGGGGCGCGACGCCGCTTGATGGGCGGGTGAAGCGGGTGCGTCAAGGTCGGCGGGAGCGTTCCGGCGTGGGCCGGGCCCCGCTGCCAGGGGGCCACGCCGGGGTGAGGGGGTTCGGCGCGAGCGCTGCCCATGTAGGGCCGCTGCAGCGTCGCGCCTCCCCGGCGGTGCGGGATGCCGATGTCGCTGCCGGGCCGGCCCCCGGCGCACAGCGGCGGGCCTTCCCCGCGGTGGTGCGCGCGTGGCGTGCCGTGGCGCGATCTTGACGGCCTTGACGGGCCCGAGGGGGGCGGCGCCAAGGGGACCGGGGGTGCCGCCGCCGTGACGGCCCCCCGGCGCCGGGCGCCGTGGGGGCGGGAGACGGGGATCACGCCGCGGCGGGGCGGGGGGGCCGAAGGCGTCAAAGCTGCGTTAAGCCGCCGCGAGGGCCCGTATGGAAGGCGCCAACAAACCTGGTCGGGGGCATCTGGGGGCGCTTCTCTACGGAAGGCCGGTTCTCGCCGGCACCGCTTGCCCCGAGGGTGGGCGGTCACCGTGTCATTCGTCCCCCGGGGTGCTCTCGCATGCCAGACCTCTGGTTCATCGTCCTCACCGTTGTCGTCTTCGCCGTCATCGGCCTCGTGGCCAAGGGGGCGGAGCGGCTGTGAGCGTTGACAACATCGTCGGCCTCGTCGTCGCCGTGGCCCTGGTCGGATACCTGGTCCTGGCGCTGATTCACCCGGAGAAGTTCTAGTGAACGACACCCTCGCGGGCTGGCTCCAGATTCTCGCGCTGGTCGGCGCGCTGGCCCTCACCTACCGACCGCTGGGCGACTACATTGCCCACACCCTGACCTCCGTCAAGCACCTGCGCGTCGAGCGCTTCGCCTACCGGCTGGGCGGGGTCGACGGGGACGCGGACCAGAAGTGGTCCGTCTACCTGCGGAGCGTCCTGGCCTTCTCGGCCGTCTCCGTGCTCTTCCTCTACGGCTTCCTGAGGCTGCAGAACCACCTGCTGCTCTCCCTGGACATGCCCGCCGTGCCGCCGGCGCTGTCCTTCAACACGGCCGCGTCCTTCGTCTCCAACACCAACTGGCAGGCGTACTCGGGTGAGTCCGCTATGGGCCACCTGGTGCAGATGTCCGGCCTCGCGGTGCAGAACTTCGTGTCCGCGGCCGTCGGCATCGCCATCGTCGCGGCCCTGATCCGGGGCTTCACGCGCCGGAAGACCGACCGCGTCGGCAACTTCTGGGTGGACCTCACCCGCATCACCGTCCGCGTGCTGGTGCCGATCGCGTTCGTCTTCGCGATCGTGCTGGTCGCCGCCGGCGTCGTGCAGAACTTCCACGGTGTCGAGTCGATCTCCACGCTCGTCGGGGACCACCAGAGCCTGACCGGCGGTCCGGTCGCCTCCCAGGAAGTCATCAAGGAGCTCGGGACCAACGGAGGTGGCTTCTACAACGCCAACTCCGCGCACCCCTTCGAGAGCCCCAACGCCTTCACCAACTGGCTGGAGATCTACCTCCTGCTGATGATCGCCACCTCTCTGCCGCGCACCTTCGGCCGCATGGTCGGCGACAACCGCCAGGGCTACGCGATCATCGCCGTCATGGGCGTGATCTGGGCCGCCTCGGTCGCCATCATCACCGTGAACGAGCTGCACAGCGTGAGCAGCCAGGCCGGTCACTTGGCGGGCGGCATGATGGAGGGCAAGGAGCAGCGGTTCGGGGTGTGGGGTTCGGCGCTCTTCGCGGCGTCCACCACGCTCACCTCCACGGGCGCGGTCAACTCCTTCCACGACTCGTTCTCGCCCATCGGCGGCGGCATGACGATCTTCAACATGATGCTCGGCGAGATCGCCCCCGGTGGTACCGGATCCGGCCTCTACGGCATCCTCATCCTCGCGATCATCACCGTCTTCATCGCCGGCCTGATGGTCGGCCGCACCCCGGAGTACCTGGGCAAGAAGCTCGGTGGCCGCGAGATGAAGTTCGCCTCGCTCTACATCCTCACCACCCCGGCGATCGTCCTGATCGGCGCCGGCCTCGCCATGGCGCTGCCGGGTGAGCGGGCGGGCATGCTGAACAGCGGTGCGCACGGCTTCTCCGAGGTGCTGTACGCCTTCACCTCGGCCGCCAACAACAACGGCTCCGCGTTCGCCGGCATCACGGTCAACACCGACTGGTACAACACCGCGCTCGGTCTGGCCATGCTCCTGGGCCGCTTCCTGCCGATGGTGTTCGTCCTCGCGCTGGCCGGCTCCCTGGCCCAGCAGCAGCCGGTCCCGGCCACGGCGGGCACGCTACCCACCCACCGGCCGCAGTTCGTCGGCCTGCTGACGGCAGTGATCCTCATCGTCGTCGGCCTCACCTACTTCCCCGCCCTCGCGCTGGGTCCGCTCGCGGAAGGTCTGTCCTGATGTCCCTGACCACCCTCGAACCCCCGACCGCGCCGGGGGCCGCATCGCCCGGGCCCCAGCAACCGCACCGCGTCTCCGGCGGCATGCTGGACCCGAAGCAGATGCTCACCTCGCTTCCCGACGCGCTGAAGAAGCTCGACCCCCGGGTGATGGTCAAGAACCCGGTCATGTTCGTGGTCGAGGTCGGCGCCGTGCTGACCACCCTGTCGGCGATCAAGGACCCGAGCATCTTCGCCTGGGTCATCACCGTCTGGCTGTGGCTGACCGTCGTCTTCGCCAACCTGTCCGAGGCCGTCGCCGAGGGCCGGGGCAAGGCGCAGGCCGAGACCCTGCGGCGCACCAAGACCGACACGGTCGCGCGCCGCGTGGCCGACTGGCGCCCGGGCGCCACCGGACTCCGTGAGGAGGAGGTGGCCGCCTCCGCGCTGCGGCTCGGCGACCACGTGGTCGTCGAGGCCGGGCAGATCATCCCCGGTGACGGTGACGTCGTCGAGGGCGTGGCCTCGGTGGACGAGTCGGCGATCACCGGTGAGTCGGCCCCGGTCATCCGGGAGTCCGGCGGCGACCGCTCCGCGGTCACCGGCGGCACCAAGGTGCTGTCGGACCGCATCGTCGTCCGCATCACGTCCAAGCCGGGGGAGACCTTCATCGACCGGATGATCGCCCTGGTCGAGGGCGCCTCCCGGCAGAAGACGCCGAACGAGATCGCGCTCAACATCCTGCTGGCGTCGCTGACGCTCGTCTTCCTGCTGGCGGTCGTCACCCTGCAGCCGTTCGCGATCTACGCGGGCGCCGAGCAGAGCATCGTCATCCTCGTGGCCCTGGTCGTCGCGCTCATCCCGACGACGATCGGCGGCCTGCTGTCGGCGATCGGCATCGCGGGCATGGACCGTCTGGTGCAGCGCAATGTGCTGGCCATGTCCGGTCGTGCCGTCGAGGCCGCCGGTGACGTCAACACCCTGCTGCTGGACAAGACCGGCACCATCACCCTCGGCAACCGCCAGGCCGCCGAGTTCCTGCCGGTCGGCACTGTCACCGCCGAGGAACTGGCGGACGCCGCGCAGCTGTCGTCGCTCGCCGACGAGACGCCCGAGGGCCGCTCCGTCGTGATCCTGGCGAAGGAGAAGTACGGCCTGCGGGCCCGGCACGAGGGCGAGCTCGGTCACGCCGAGTTCGTGCCCTTCACCGCCCAGACCCGCATGTCCGGCGTCGACGTCGACGGCCGCCAGATCCGTAAGGGCGCCGCGTCCGCGGTCACCGCGTGGGTCGCCGAGAACGGCGGCCAGGCCGGCGAGGAGGTGCAGTCGCGGGTCGACAGCATCTCGCAGTCCGGCGGTACGCCGCTCGTCGTCGCGGTCAAGGACGGCGGCGCGGCCCGGGTCCTGGGCGTCATCCACCTGAAGGATGTCGTCAAGGAGGGCATGCGGGAGCGGTTCGACGAGTTGCGGCGGATGGGTATCCGCACGGTGATGATCACGGGTGACAACCCGTTGACCGCGAAGGCGATCGCCGATGAGGCGGGTGTCGACGACTTCCTGGCGGAGGCGACGCCCGAGGACAAGATGGCGCTGATCAAGCGGGAGCAGGCGGGCGGCAAGCTCGTCGCGATGACCGGTGACGGCACCAACGACGCCCCGGCGCTGGCGCAGGCCGATGTCGGCGTGGCCATGAACACCGGTACCTCGGCCGCCAAGGAGGCCGGGAACATGGTGGACCTGGACTCCAACCCGACCAAGCTGATCGAGATCGTGGAGATCGGCAAGCAGTTGCTGATCACCCGGGGCGCGCTGACGACCTTCTCCATCGCCAACGACGTGGCGAAGTACTTCGCGATCATCCCCGCGATGTTCGCGATCGCCTACCCGGGCCTGGACAAGCTCAACATCATGCAGCTGCACAGCCCGCAGTCGGCGATCGTCTCGGCGATCATCTTCAACGCCCTCATCATCGTGGTGCTGATCCCGCTGGCCCTGCGCGGCGTGCGCTACCGGCCGTCCTCGGCGTCCGCCCTGCTGACCCGCAACATCTGGATCTACGGTCTGGGAGGGCTGGTGCTGCCGTTCGCCGGCATCAAGGTGATCGACCTGATCATCCAGTTCATCCCCGGACTCAGCTGACAGAAGAAGGCAATCCGACATGTTCAGCTCCCTTCCCGCCGTGGTCCGGAACCATCTGGCCGCCCTGCGCATGCTGCTGGTGTTCACGGTCGTCGCCGGCATCGTGTACCCGCTGGCCGTCACCGGTGTGGCGCAGGTGGTCTTCTCCGACCAGGCCAACGGCTCCAAGGTCACCCAGGACGGCAAGACCGTCGGCTCCAGCCTCATCGGCCAGAGCTTCAACCTCCCGAAGAAGAACCCGGACGACGCCGACGAGGTCGCCCAGCCGGACCCGAAGTGGTTCCAGCCGCGGCCCGGCGGGTACGACCCGCTCGCCACCGGCGCCTCCAACCTCGGCCCCAACAACGAGGACCTGATCAAGACGATCAAGGAGCGCCGCGCGGCCGTGGCCGAGTTCGACGGCGTGGCCCCCGGTGACGTCCCGGTCGACGCCATCACGGCGTCCGGCTCCGGCCTCGACCCGCACATCTCGCCGGCCTACGCCTACGAGCAGGCCGACCGTGTCGCCCAGGCCCGCGGCCTGGACACGGCCGAGGTGCGCAAGCTCGTCGACGGCCACGTGCAGAGCCGCGTCGTCGGCTTCCTCGGCGCGGAGCGCGTCAACGTGGTCGAGCTCAACCTCGCACTCGCCCAGCTCGGGTGACGTCGCGTTCCCGCCGTATCGCACGGTCCACGCCGCCCGGCGCCGCAGGTATCCTGCGACGCCGGGCGGCGTGACATCCCGCAAGGAAGGAACTCCGGTGACGCAGCCAGTCGTCACAGCCGGGACCGGCACCCGCCACGGGCGGCCCGGCAAACTGAAGGTCTTCCTCGGAGCCGCACCCGGAGTGGGCAAGACCTACCGGATGCTGGACGAGGGCCGCCGGCGGGCCGCCCGCGGGACGGACGTCGTCGTGGGCTACGTCGAGTGCCACAAGCGGCCGCGCACCGAGGCCCAGCTCGACGGCCTGGAGATCGTCCCGCGCGCCGAACGCAGCTACCGCGGCGCCGATTTCACCGAGATGGACCTCGACGCGGTGCTCGCCCGCGCCCCGCAGGTCGCCCTCGTCGACGAGATGGCCCACACCAACATCCCCGGCGGGGCGCACGCCAAGCGCTGGCAGGACATCGAGGTGCTGCTCGACGCCGGGATCGACGTGCTCACCGCCGTCAACATCCAGCACCTGGAGTCGCTCAACGACGTCGTCGAGAAGATCACGGGCGTGCCCCAGCGCGAGACCCTGCCCGACGAGGTCGTCCGCCGCGCCGACGAGATCGAACTCGTGGACATGCCCGCCGAGGCGCTGCGCCGGCGCATGGCGCACGGCAACGTCTACGCCCCGGAGAAGGTCGACGCCGCACTGTCGAACTACTTCCGGGTCGGCAACCTCACCGCGCTGCGCGAACTGGCCCTGCTCTGGGTGGCCGGCCGGGTCGACGAGGCCCTGCAGAAGTACCGCACCGAACACGGCATAGGACGGGTCTGGGAGACCCGCGAGCGCGTCGTGGTGGCGCTCACCGGCGGCCCGGAGGGCGAGACGCTCATCCGCCGGGCGGCGCGCATCGCCGAGCGCTCCTCCGGCGGAGGCGCGTCCGGCGCGGGCGGCACACGCGACCTGCTGGCCGTCCACATCGCCCGCAGCGACGGCCTGGCGGACGCCTCGCCCGCCGCCCTGTCCCGGCAGCGCACCCTGGTGGAGAGCCTGGGCGGCAGCTTCCACTCCGTCGTCGGCGACCATGTCCCCACCGCGCTCCTGGAGTTCGCCCGGGCCGAGAACGCCACCCAGCTGGTGGTCGGCACCAGCCGCCGCGGCCGGACGGCGCGCTTCGTCACCGGGCGCGGGGTCGGCGAAACCATCGTGGAACGCTCAGGGGACATCGACGTCCACATGGTGAGCCACGAACGCGCGGGCCGCGGACGGCTGCTGCCCGCCCCCAGCAGCGACCTGCCCTTCGTGCGCAAGGTCTCGGGTCCGGTGGCGGGATTCGTGCTGCCTGCGCTGCTGACCGTCGTGCTCGCGAACACCCGCGGGCACCTCAACCTCACCAGCGAGGCCCTGCTCTTCCTGCTCACCGTGGTCGGCGTGGCGTGCATCGGCGGGGTGGTGTCCGCGCTGCTCGCGTCGGTCACGGCCTCGCTGCTGCTCAACTGGTACTTCATCCCGCCCATCGGCCGGTTCACCATCGGCGAGACCAACAACGTGCTCGCCCTGGCCGTCTTCGCGGTCGTCGCCGTCACGGTCGCCACGGTCGTGGACCGCTCCGTGCGGCTGTCCCGGCGCGCGGCCGGAGCGACGGCGGAGGCCGAGACGCTCTCCTCACTGGCCGGCAACATCCTCCGCGGCGACCAGGCCGTGGAGGTACTGCTGCAACGGACGCGGGAGGCCTTCGGGCTGGAGTCCGCGGAACTCGTGCACGGGCCGCCCGACCACGGCCGCGCTGCGGTCACCGGGCGGGACGGCGAGACGGGCGACACCGTCGCGGTCGCCGTCGGGCCGCAGGACACCCTCGTCCTGCGCGGGCGCCGCCTGGCCGCCTCCGAGCGGCGGGTCCTCGTCGCCTTCGCGGGCCACGTCGCGTCCGCGCTGGAACGGGCCCGGCTCGCCGAGGCGGCAGCCGAAGTGGAGCCCGTCAAGGCCGCGGACCGCATGCGCACCGCACTGCTGGCCGCGGTCGGCCACGACCTGCGCACGCCGCTGGCCGGCGCCTGGGCGGCGGTCAGCTCCCTGCGCAGCCGCGAGGTGGACTTCTCGGCCGAGGACCGCGACGAACTGCTCATGACGGCGGAGGAGTCGCTGGCCCGGCTCAGCCGCCTCGTGGACAACCTGCTGGACATGAGCAGGCTGCAGGCGGGCGCGCTCCGACTGACCCTGCGGCCGACGGCGTTCGCCGAGGTGGTGCCGCTGGCCCTGGACAGCGTCGGCGACGCCACCGCACCGGTGGTGACCCAGGGGCTGGAGGAGGCACCGCTCGCGCTGGCCGACCCACCCCTGGTCGAGCGGGTCGTCGCCAACCTGGTGACGAACGCGCAGCGGCACGCCCCGGAGGGCACCAAGATCCTGATCGGTGCGAGTGCGCTCGGCGGGCGCGTCGAACTGCGCGTCGCCGACCGGGGGCCCGGGCTGCCGCCCGCAGACCGGGAACGGGTCTTCGCACCGTTCCAGCGGCTCGGCGACACCGACAACACCACCGGGCTCGGCCTGGGGCTCGCGCTCTCCCGCGGTCTGACCGAGGCCATGGGCGGCACCCTCACACCCGAGGACACGCCCGGCGGCGGACTGACCATGGTGCTGTCGCTGCCCGTGGCGGACACCTCCGAGGGTGTCGCCACCCCCGCCCCGGGGGACGAGGAGGCCCTGGCATGAGGCGCGTTCTGGTCGTCGACGACGAGTCGGGCTTCCGCAAGGCCCTCGACATCGACCTCACCGCCCGTCACTACACCGTGTCCACGGCACCTGACGGGGCCACCGCGCTGACGCTGGTCTCGCTGAGCCCGCCCGACGCGATCGTCCTGGACCTCGGGCTGCCGGACATGGCGGGCATCGACGTCATCCTCGGCGTCCGGGCGTGGAGCCCGCTGCCGATCATCGTGGTGTCCGGGCGTTCGGACCCGGCAGACAAGGTACCGGCGCTGGACGCGGGCGCCGACGACTACCTCACCAAGCCGTTCTCGATGGACGAACTCGCGGCCCGGCTGCGTGCCGTGTTCCGCCGTCCCGCGGCCGTGGAGGAGCCGCAGACGGTCGACTTCGGCGGATACCGCCTGGACCTGGCCGCGTTCACCGTCGGCACCCGCCGCGGCCGGGGCGAGGCACCGCACCTGACCCCCACCGAGTGGCGGCTGCTCATGCCGCTGCTGCGCAATCCGGGCCGGCTGGTCACCGGGCGTCAACTGCTGCGCGAGGTATGGGGACCGGGCAACGAGAAGCGCACCAACTACCTGCGCGTCTACCTGGCCACCCTCCGGCACAAGCTGGAGCCGGACCCCGCCCACCCCCGCCACCTGATCACCGTTCCCGGAATGGGCTACCGCTTCGAGCCCTGAGCAAGGTCTGTGACGCGGTACGACGGTGCGGACCACCCGATCCTCCGGGTGGTCCGCACCGTCGCGGGACGTCAGGGGTTCAGCCCTGGTTGGGCTTTCCGCCGTGGTTGGACCCCTTCTTGCGACGGGCCCTCTTCTTGCGGGCGCGCTTGGACATCGCTGTTCTCCTCTCGGTGGTGACGGATGGTCAGACGGCGACGAGCAGATCGGCGGCCTTGCACAGACGGCGCGCGGTGCGCTCCCCGTGGCCGTCGGTGGAGGGGCCGTCGGCGTCGTAGTGCGCGCCGGGGACCAGCGGGGTCCGCGGGTCGCAGAGCCGCACCACGCGGGCGGCGCCCTCGGCCGGCGGCTCGCCCTCGTGCGCGTACGGCGACAGCAGGGCGGTCGTGCAGACGCCCGGGTCGACGCTGACCACCGTGCAGCCGGCGGGCGCGGTCGCCCCGGCGAACACGGTCAGGGCCAGCTGCGACTGCGCGTAGGCGGCGAACCGGGAGTAACGGCGCGCCCGGTTGAGGTCGGTCCAGGCCAGGGACGCCGTCCGGTGGGTGGTGGACGAGACGTTGACGACCCGGCTGCCCGGCCGTGCCGACAGCGGGCCCGTCAGCTCGCGGGTGAGCAGGTACGCCGCCAGGAAGTTGACCTGGAGGGAGACCTCGTTGCCGTCCTCGGTGAGCGTGTGCTGTTCCGGGGCCGCGACGGCCGCGTTGTTGACCAGCACGTCCAGGGTGGGATGCGCGGCCGACAGCTCCGCCGCCATCGACTTGACCTGCGCCAGCCGGCGGAAGTCCGCGACGGCCAGGCGCAGCCGGGCCCGGTCGGCGCCGGCCGCCACCAGCCGCTCCACGGCGTGGTGGGCGGACTCGGTGTCGGGGCCGTGGACGATGACCGTGTGCCCCTGTTCGGCGAGCAGACGGGCGGTCTCCCACCCGATGCCGGAGGTCGCCCCTGTGACGAGGGCGGTCCTCGGGGGGACGGCGGGCTGGGCGGATGCGGACATGGGTGATCCCTCCGGGGGACGACACGCCGGCGCGCGCCCCGGCCACAGGTCGTGGGGGCGCGCGCCGTGCGTGAAGGAGTGCGGCCGTCAGACGAGGCCGCGGGAAACCGGCGCGTCAGGGAGCCGGCAGGAGAACAGCGCGCGGAACCGGCGGCACCCGATGGGGTGGCCGGTCGTCATGGCGCGGACCGCTGTTCACACCCCCATCCCACCGCCCGCCGCAGCGGACGGCAAGATCCGCCGCCCGTTCCTGACGCCGCCCTGACGGTGCGGCCGGCGGGGTGTCAAGGCGCCGTCAGAAAGGCGGCCCACGGGCGCAAGGGTCCTGTCAGGGAAGGCCGCCGGGCACCCGCCGCCGCGGTCTGCTGGCCTTCGTACCTCTTGTGCATCTGCGCCCCCGTACCCCTCAGAAGGCCCCCTCCATGCAGCCCCTGGCCCCCGCCCCCGAGACGGGTCGCACCGCCCCGCACCCGCCCGCCCCCTTGCGGCGCAGGCCCGGCAGCCGTCGCGAGGTGTCCGCGGGACTGCTCGACCCCCGGCAGCTGTGGACCGCCTTCCCGGAGGCACTGCGCAAGCTCGACCCGCGCGGCAGTTCGTGCCGGGCCTCGGCTGACTGGCCTGCGGCGTCCTACGCCAACCCCGACACGCGGAACACCGCCAGGGCCCGCGGGCCGTCGACGCGCTCGCCGAGGTGCGCCAGCTCCTCGAAGCCGTGGCGCAGGACCCCGAGCTCGCGGGAGCGGTGGGCGCCGGCCTCCAGCAGGTGCCACAGCAGGGGGTTGGCGATCAGCGTCCGCGGATCGACCTCCACGCGCCGGCCGAAGGCGTCGTACAGCAGCAGGTGCCCTCCGGGGCCCTGGTGCCGGCGCACCGCGACCAGGGCGTCCGTGCGCACCGTGCGGGTCCGCGGCAGACCGTGTACCGAGAGCGTGCCCTCGTCCGCCGTCACGCGCGGCGGCAGCAGCACCGCCAGGACCAGCGCCGCGAGTCCCGTCCAGAGTCCGGCGCGCGCGGCGTCGAGCGTGCCCGCCGCCGCGTCGAGGGCCAGGGCGAGGGTCAGGAAGCCCAGCGTCCAGCCCACCGCGGAGCGTGCGTCCCCGGCCCAGCGGCGGTCGGCGTACCCGGTGGTGGTCCGCTTCATGCGGCCGACGGTAGGAGCGTGCGCCGCCCGCGTGGACCGGGTTGACGCGCTCCTGACGGCCGGCCGCGGGATCCTGCCGCGGCCCTGACGACCCGGCCGGCCGCTGGACCGGTGGCCGGATCAGCCGACGTGCACGCGGGGGCGGCGGTTGCGGTCCGGCTCGGCCTCGCGCAGGACCTCGCGGGTGACGGGAGCCACCTCGCCCTGCCCGAAGAGGAAGAAGCGCAGGAAGTTCGCGAAGGGGGTGCCCTCGGTCCACTCGAAGTAGATGTGCGGCCGCTGCCCGCTGGCGTCGCGCACGTGCAGGAGCAGGGCGGCCAGCGCGTTGGGGATCGAGGACGACTCCAGCGTCAGGACCCGGTAGCGCTCGTGCAGCACCGCACCGCGCACGGTGAGGCCGGACTCGAACTCCGAGGGGTCCAGGACCGTGACCTCGACGAAGACGAAGTCGTCCTCGGCGGGGATGTCGTTGTCGGCGCGGATCTGCTGGATCTTGTCGCGGTACTCCGCGATGTCCCGGCGGTCCGGCTCGTTGGCGATGAAGCGGATCCTGCGGTGGGACATGTCGCGGACGAAGCGCTGGGCCATGTCGTCCAGCGTCACGCTGGTGACCCGGAGTTCGAAGGCGCGGGCCAGCCGGGACAGCAGGGAGATCAGGATGATGCCGGCGATGAAGCAGGCACCGATCTTCACACCGTCCGGGCGCTCGAAGACGTTCACGACGGTCGTGTAGAGGAAGACCGCCGAGATCACGGCGAACCCCACGGTCCAGCCGCGCTGCCGGGCCTTGCGGGCGGCGATGGTCACGGCGATCGCCGCGGAGCTGATCAGCACCAGCACACCGGTGGCGTACGCGCCGCCCTGGGCGTCGACGTCGGCGTCGAAGATCCAGGTGACCAGGAACGCCACCAGCGTGAAGACCAGCACCATCGGCCGCACCGCGCGCGCCCAGTGCGGGGCCATGCCGTAGCGGGGCAGGTAGCGCGGCATCAGGTTGAGCAGACCCGCCATGGCCGAGGCGCCGGCGAACCACAGGATGCAGATGGTCGACACGTCGTAGACGGTGCCGAAGGCGTTGCCCAGGTACTCGTGCGCCAAGTAGGCCAGGGCGCGGCCGTTGGCCTGGCCGCCGGACTCGAACTCCTGGGCGGGGATGAGGAGCGTGGTGATGAAGCTGGTGGCGATGAGGAAGCAGCTCATGATGACCGCGGCCGTGGTGAGCAGCTTCTTCGTCCCGCGGATCCGGCCGGCGGGGTTCTCCTCGGTGTCGCTGGCGTCGCCCTGTACATGGGGCATCACGGCGACGCCGGTCTCGAAGCCGGACAGGCCTAGGGCCAGTTTGGGGAAGACCAGCAGGGCCACGCCCACCATCGCCAGGACGTTGCCGTGTTGGGCGGTCAGCGCGGTGGACCAGTCGGTGACGACGTGCGAGGCGGTCGCCACGTGCCACAGACCGACGACGACCACCACCACGTTCAGCGCGAGGTAGAGCCCGACCAGGGCCACGGCGACGCCGATCGCCTCCAGGAAGCCCTTGAGGAACACCGCGCCGAGCAGCGCCACCAGGAACAGCGTGATGATCATCTCGTGGCCGTGCAGCACGCTGGTGAGGTGCGGGTTCTCCACCAGGTGGGTGGAGGCGTCCGCCGCCGACAGCGTGATGGTGATCAGGAAGTCCGTGGCCGCGAAGCCCAGCAGCGTCAGCACGAAGAGCTTGCCCTGCCAGAACGACAGCAGCCGCTCCAGCATCGCGATCGAACCCTCGCCGTGCGGGCTCTCCTCCGCCACCCGCCGGTACACCGGCAGTGCGCCCGCCAGGGTGACGATCACCAGGACGATGGTGGCGACCGGCGACAGCAGGCCGGCGGCGAGCGCCGCGATGCCCGGCTGGTAGCCCAGGGTGGAGAAGTAGTCGACACCCGTCAGGCACATGACCCGCCACCACCGCTGTCCGCGGTGGGCGCTCTCGGGCGCCGGCTGCCCGCCCTGCTGGTGCCGGGCCATGTCGGACAGGCCCTCCAGCATCCACGCGCGCAGCCGACTCGGATGAGCGGACATGGCCACGTTGCACTCCCGTCGACAACAGTCAAGATTCCGCCGTCGGCGGACGGCCACGTCAGCGTACGCAGCCCGGCCGGGGCCGTCGGCGCACGCCACGGCGGTGCGTCGGCAGCGCGCCGCCCCCGGCCGCTGCCCTTGCCCGCGGGGCCGCGGAGGTCCGGGCCCCGTGGCGCGGGAGGGCGCCGCCGCACCTCCGGTGATCAACTCCGCAGGTGGGAGCGGGATTCGGGGGCGTGCGGGTGAGCGGTCGCGGCGGGCCGGGTGACGGCCCCCGCCGGGCGGTGGGGCCCGCGGGCCGTCGGGGCCCGGCCTTGACGGGCTCCATACGGCTGACGCGCAATCCTGACGCTTTCTTAACGCCCTGCCTCCCCCGGGGGCCCGGACGGGCGCCCGGGCCGGGTAGATTCGCCTCTGGTGTGCCGGGAAGTCTGGTCGGCGGAACAGTGCGCAGCAGCCGCAACCGCTCTTTCCCGTGGGGACCCTCACATGACCGTCCTGACCGCCGTCCTCCTGCTCGTGGCCCTGGCGACCGCCGTCGCCACCGGCGCCCGGCACTGGCGGGTCCCCGCGCCGTCACTCCTCGTCGTGGCGGGACTCCTGGTGGGACTGCTGCCGTGGGTGCCGGCGGTGCACGTCGCTCCCGAGGTGATCAGCGTCGTCGTGCTGCCCCCGCTGCTGTACGCCTCCGCCGAGGAGCTCTCCTGGCGGGAACTGCGCCGCGTGTGGCGCCCGGTCACGGTCCTCGCCTTCGGGCTCGTCGTGGCCTCGGCCGCGGCCGTCGCGGCCGTGGCGTCCGCCGTGACCCCGCTCGGCGGGCCGATGGCGCTGGTGCTCGGGGCGGTCCTGGCCAGCACCGACCCGGTCGCCGTGACCGCCCTCGGGCGCCGGCTGTCGCTGCCGCCGCGCGTGAAGGTGCTGGTGCAGTCCGAGAGCCTCTTCAACGACGCCACGAGCCTGGTGCTGTTCAAGGTCGCCGTCGGCGCGGCCGTCGCCTCGGGCTCGCTGCTGACCCCGGCCGCGGCGGGCCGCTTCCTCGAACTCGGCGGTGGCGGCGCGCTGGTCGGCGCCGCCGTCGCCGGACTCGTCACGCTCATCCGCCGGCGCACCCAGGACCCGGTGCTGGAGACGGTGGTCTCGCTGGTCACGCCGTACGGCGTCTACGTGCTCGCCGAGGACCTGCACACCTCCGGGGTCACGGCCGTCGTGCTGGCCGGCGTGGTGCTGGGCAGCACCGGGCACCGGCTCACGAACGCGCCGATACGGCTGCAGATCCACGCCGTCTACGCGACCGTCGTCTTCCTCCTGGAGAACGTCGTCTTCGCGCTCATCGGCCTCCAGCTGCCGACGCTCGTGCGCGAACTCGACCCGTCGGAGCGGGGTCTGCCGCTGCTGATCGGCGTGGCCGCGGTGGCCGCCACGGTCGTCGTCCTGCGGCTCGTGTGGGTCTTCCCGCTCTCGGCCGTCATGCAGCACCGCCGCAAGGATGGCCCGGTCTCCTGGCGGGTGCCGCTGGTCACCTCGTGGGCCGGCACGCGCGGGGTCATGCCGCTGGCCGCGGCGCTGTCGGTGCCCGAACTGACGTCCCTCGGGGCGCCGCTGCCGCACCGCTCGCTCGTGCTCACCCTGACGACCGGCGTGGTGGTGCTGACCGTCGTCGTCCAGGGGTTCACCCTCGCCTCGGTGGTACGGCGTTCGGGCATCGCCCTGGAGCCGGAGCACACCGCCCGCGAGGAGGCCCGCGCCAGGGACGCGCTGTCCCGCGCGGGGCTGCGCTACCTCGACCAGCTCGACGACCTCGAGGCCGCACCGGCGTCGGTCGTCGTCCAGCTGCGCCGCCACTTGGAGGCCGGACTCGACGAAGCGGACGAGAGCCCCGGGGCGGACCGCGCCGCGGTCTCCGCCGAGGCCGTCGCCGCGCACCGGGATCTGCGGCGGGCGCTGATCGGCGTGCAGAACGGCGAACTGCGGCGGCTGTACGAGGCCGGCCAGGTGAGCGACGCCACCCTGCGCGCCGTGCAGCGGGCGCTGGACCTGGAGGAGGCCGGGCTCACAGGGTGAACGAGCCGTTCGGACGGTGTCCGAGGCCGAGTCGCGCCCGTGACCCGCGGCGTCGCGGTTCCACGAGCTCGGACATCAGGGGCGGCGGAGGCACGGCGAGGACCGGGCAGCGGGCGTGGGCCAGGCAGTGCCGGGCCACCGACGGCGAGAGCAGGCGGCGCAGCGGGCCGTGCGATCCGGTGCCCACCACGAGCAGGTCGGACTCCTGATCGGCCACCCGTACCAGGGTGGGGCCGGGCAGGCCCAGGGCGATGACGGGGCGCAGCGGCGGGTCCAGTGGGATGCTGCCGCCGAAGGCCGTGTCCAGGGCGGCGAACAACTGCCGCCGGGCCAGGGAGTGCCAGCGGTCGAGCAGCGGCGGTGACGGCGGCCTGCTGGAGCCGAAGTCGACGCCGACGGTCTCCCAGGCGATCACCACCGTCAAGGCAGTGGACCGGCGGCGGGCCTCCTCGACGGCCCGGTGGAGTGCCACCAGGCTGCCCAGGGATCCGCTGACACCGACCACGACACGGTCTTCGCGGGACTCACGCATGACTCCATGCAAACGCCGTGCCGCCGGCCGGCCACGGCCCTTGTCGCGATCCTGACGTCGCGGCCCCGGGGCCTGACGCACCCCTGACCCGCCCGCGGCCCGGGCGTCAACATTTCCCCGGGCGCCGTCAACGTCCCGTCAGGGAGGGCCGTCACCCCCCGCACCCCGGGAATAGCGTCCTGGTGCGCCCCGGTCCGACGTGCCCGGACCGGGGCCCTGCCGTCCCTCCTGGAGGAACCCATGACCGAGTCCGCGTCCGAGGACGACCCCGAGCCTTGCGAACCCGTCCCGGCCGGAGCCGGTGGAACGCTCTGCGTCCCGGTCCGGCCGGGACCCGCCGGCCCGGTCACGCGCATGTTCCGCACGCCGCTGGGCGACCGCACCGCGGTCGCCTTCACCACACCGGAACGCCTCACCGCGACCCTCGGCGCGGAACAGGAGTGGGTCGACCTGTCGGAGTCCGCGCTGCGCTCGCTGGCCCGGCCGCTCGGTGTCACCGCGCTCACCGTGGACCCCCAGTTCGCCGCCCCCGCCGTCAAGGACGACCCCGACGCGTCGCCCGACCGGTTCGGCTCCCAGATCATGGGCGTCCTGCGGGTGACCGGCGCGTTCGCCCTCGTCGACGCCCTCTGCCTGTGGATCCGCTGACGCGTCCGCAGCAGCCCGGCCCCCCAGGGGCCCCCCTCAATCGCCCTCCGGGCAGGTGCCGTCCCCGCGTTGCCCTGCCCGGAGGTGCCGGACCACCTTGGCGCCACCGCCTGATTCCCCTCGGAGCAGCTCAGATGACCACCGCCCCAGCCCCCGTCAGACCGGCCCCGGAGAGCCCGGCCGAACCACCCGGTCCCGACCGCGCCCGCCGTGTCGGCGGGGGCCTGCTCGATCCCCGGCAGCTGTGGCTCGCCCTGCCGGAGGCGCTGCGCAAGCTCAACCCGGTCACGCTGTTCCGCAACCCGGTCATGTTCGTCACCGAGATCGGCGCCGCCCTCACCACCGGGCTCGCGGTCGCCCACTCCTCGCTCTTCGCGTGGCTGATCACCGCGTGGCTCTGGCTCACCGTCGTCTTCGGCAACCTCGCCGAGGCCGTGGCCGAGAGCCGCGGCAAGGCGCAGGCCGACTCGCTGCGCCGCACCCGCCGGCAGACCACCGCCCGCCGTCTGTCGGCGACGGGGGAGAGCACCGTCCCCGCGATGGCACTGCGCCGCGGCGACCGCGTGGTCGTGGCGGCCGGCGAGCTGGTCCCCGGCGACGGCGACGTCGTCGAGGGCGTCGCCAGCGTCGACGAGTCCGCGATCACGGGCGAGTCCGCACCCGTCATCCGTGAGTCCGGCGGCGACCGGTCCGCCGTGACCGGCGGCACCAAGGTGCTGTCGGACCGCATCGTCGTCCGCATCACCCAGGAACCCGGCGAGAGCTTCCTGGACCGGATGATCGCCCTGGTCGAGGGCGCCAACCGGAAGAAGACCCCCAACGAGCTGGCACTCAACCTGCTCCTGGTCATGCTGACCTTCGTCTTCCTGGTCGCCGTCGTCACCCTCCAGCCCATGGCGATCTTCTCCAAGGGCATCACCGGCGCCGCTCCCGACAGCACCGCGCTGACCGCCGACGGCGTCACCGGGATAGTCCTGGTCTCCCTGCTGGTCTGCCTCATCCCGACCACCATCGGCGCCCTGCTCTCCGCGATCGGCATCGCGGGCATGGACCGGCTCGTGCAGCGCAACGTGCTCGCCGCGTCGGGACGCGCCGTGGAGGCCGCGGGCGACGTGAACACCCTGCTGCTCGACAAGACCGGCACCATCACCTACGGCAACCGGCAGGCGAGCGGATTCCTGCCGATCGGCGGCGTCGAGCCGGAACAACTCGCCCAGGCCGCCCTGCTGTCCAGCCTCGCCGACGAGACGCCCGAGGGCCGCTCGATCGTCACCCACGCCCGCGAGCACTTCACGCTGAACCACCACCGGGCCGACGAACTCGACCTGCCCGACGCGGAGTGGGTGCCCTTCAGCGCCGTCACCCGCATGTCCGGCGTCGACCTGCCCCGGGGCGGGCGGCAGTTGCGCAAGGGCGCCGCGTCCGCCGTCGCCGGCTGGGTGCGCGAGAGCGGCGGCACGGTGCCGGCCGGCCTGGACGTGTACGTCGAGCAGGTGTCGGCCTCCGGCGGCACCCCGCTGGCGGTGGCCGAACGCCGGGCCGACGGGCCGGCCCGGGTGCTCGGTGTCATCCACCTCAAGGACGTCGTCAAGCCCGGCCTGCGCGAGCGCTTCGACGAGATGCGCCGGATGGGCATCCGCACCGTCATGATCACCGGCGACAACCCGGTGACGGCCCGTGCCATCGCCGAGGAGGCGGGAGTCGACGACTTCCTCGCCGAGGCCACCCCCGAGGACAAGCTCGCGCTGATCAAGCGGGAGCAGGAGGGCGGCAACCTGGTCGCGATGACCGGTGACGGCACCAACGACGCCCCGGCGCTGGCGCAGGCGGACGTCGGCGTGGCCATGAACACCGGCACGTCGGCCGCCAAGGAGGCCGGCAACATGGTCGACCTCGACTCCGACCCCACGAAGATCGTGGAGATCGTCGAGATCGGCAAGCAACTCCTCATCACCCGAGGGGCGCTGACGGCCTTCTCGATCGCCAACGACATCGCCAAGTACTTCGCGATCCTCCCGGCCATGTTCGGCGGCGTCTACCCCGCGCTCGACGCCGTCAACATCATGCGGCTGCACTCGCCGGCGTCCGCGATCCTGTCCGCCGTCGTCTTCAACGCCGTCGTCATCGTCGCGCTGATCCCGCTCGCCCTGCGCGGCGTGCGCTACCGGCCGTCCTCGGCGTCCGCCCTGCTCACCCGCAACCTGTGGGTGTACGGCCTCGGCGGCATCATCGTCCCCTTCCTCGCGATCAAGTCGATCGACCTCGCCCTCGTCCAGTTCGTCCCCGGGATCTGACCATGCCTCCCCTCACCCGCCTCCCGCACTGGGCGGCCCACCACCTGGCCGCCGTGCGGGTCGTCGTGGCGCTCACCGTGCTCGTCGGCCTGGCCTTCCCGCTCGGCATGACCGCGCTCGGACAGCTCCCCGGGCTCCGCCACACCGCCCACGGCACCGCCCTCGGCAGGTCGTACACCGACACCAAGGGCCGCCCGCTGCCCGGCTACTTCCAGTCCCGGCCCTCCAACGCCGGCGCCGGCTACGACCCGGCCGCCTCGGCGGCCGGCAACCTCGGCCCCGAGAGCGTCGTCGACGCCCCGGACAAGCCGAGCCTGCTCACCCAGGTCTGCACGCGCAGCAAGGCCGTCGGCGCGCTCGAGCACATCGACGGCTCGCGCCCCTACTGCACCGCCGACGGCGTCGGCGCCGTGCTCGGCGTCTTCCGCGCGGGCGGCACCACCGGCGCCGTGGAACGCGTGATCAGCCTCAACCAGCCGTGCCCCGCAAGGCCGTTCACCGCCACGTACGAGGGCGTGACCGTGGCGTGCGCCGCCCCGGGCGCGGACTGGGCGAAGGCCGTCGTCGTCCCCGTGCGCGGTGACGCCCCCGCCCACCCCGTGGTGCCCGCGGACGCCGTCACGGCCAGTGGCAGCGGCCTCGACCCGGACATCAGCCCCGCCTACGCGCGCCTCCAGGCCCCCCGGGTCGCCCGCGAACGCGGCCTGCCCGAGAGCACTGTCAGCGCTCTCGTCGCCCGGTTCACCACCGGCCGCGCGCTCGGTGTGCTCGGTGAGCCCGCCGTCGACGTCGTCGCACTCAACAGCGCGCTCGACCGCGCCCGTCCGCTCCAGGGAGCCTGAGCATGACCGTCCACGGCTGGCTTCAGGCCACCCTCGTCATCGCCGTCGTCGTGGGACTGCACGTGCCGCTCGGCGACTACTTCGCCCGCGCCCTCGACGGGGGGCGGCACCTCGCCCCCGAACGGCTGCTCTACCGCGTCTGCGGTGTCGACCCCGACCGCGAACAGAACTGGCGGCACTACCTGTTCGCGCTGCTCGCCTTCTCCGCCGCGAGCATCGCCGCCCTCTTCGCGCTCTTCACCTTCCAGGACCGGCTGCCGTGGTCGCTCGGCCGTGACGGCATGCCCTGGCCGCTCGCGCTGCACACCGCGGTCAGCTTCACCACCAACACCAGCTGGCAGAACTACGCCGGCGAGTCCACCACCGGTCACCTCGCCGTGATGGCGGGACTGGGCACCCAGGCCTTCGCCTCCGGAGCCGTCGGCATCTGCGCCGCCCTCGCCCTGGTCCGCGGCCTGGCCCGGCGCGGCACCGACGAACTCGGCAACTTCTGGGTCGACCTGATCCGTTCGACCTTCCGCGTGTTCCTCCCGCTGGCCGTCGTCTCCGGGCTGCTGCTCATGGCGCTCGGCGTGCCGCAGCACCTGTCCGGCGTCGACCAGCTCGCGGGCCCGGTCGGCTCCTGGGAGCCCATCAAGCTCATGTCGGGCGACGGGGGCGGCTTCTTCAACGCCAGCAGCGCCCACCCGCTGGAGAACCCCTCCGCCTGGACCAACACCGTCGAGATCGTGCTCATGCTGCTGGTCCCGACCGCGCTGATCCGCACCTACGGCCGCATGGTCGGCAGCCTCCGGCAGAGCTGGACCCTGCTCACGGTCGTGGGCATCCTGTTCTGCCTGCTGCTGGTCGCCGGCAACCTGGCCCAGAGCCTGCACACCGGCACGGTGACGGCGGCCGTCGGCGGCCAGACCGAGGGCACCGAGACCCGCCTCGGCGTCCCGGCGAGCACCCTGTTCGGCGTCTCGGCCACCGCGTCCGCCGACGGCGCGGCCAACGCCTCGTACGACAGCTTCTCCAGCCTCGGCGGAGGTGTGCTCCTGGCGGGCATGATGCTCGGCGAGATCGCGCCCGGCGGCACCGGCAGCGGGCTGTACGGCCTGCTCATGGCGGTCCTTGTCGCGGTCTTCGTCGGCGGGCTGATGGTCGGCCGCACGCCCGAGTACCTGCGCAAGCGGATCGGCTTCGGCGAGATGCGGTACGTCGTGCTCTACGCCCTCGTCGCCCCCACCGCGATCCTCGTCTGCTCCGCGATCGCGGTCGCCCTGCCCGACGGACGCTCGTCCATGGGCAACGCGGGCCCGCACGGGCTCACGGAACTGATCTACGCCTACACGAGCAACACGGCGAGCAACGGCAGCGCGATGGCCGGGTTCAACGGGGCCACCGACTTCCACAACCTGCTCATGGTGGCCGCCATGCTGATCGGACGCTACCTGCCGATCGTGTTCGTGCTCGCCCTCGCCGGGCGATTGGCCCGCCAGCGCCCCGGCGTGGTCACGGTCGGCACCCTGCGGCCGTACGGCGTCAACTTCGTCGTCCTCGCCACCGGCGCCGCACTCGTCCTGGCGCTGCTCAACTTCCTGCCGGCCCTCTCCCTCGGGCCGGTCGCGGAGGGGCTGTTGTAGTCGCGCGGCAGTGCCTGGGTGCGAGCCGGGCGGGCGGTTCCGGTTCCAGGACCGCCCGCCCGGCTTCGCCCTGACCGCAGGCCCGTCAGGACGCGTGTGACCGGTCCGGGGAGCCGGTGTCGTGGCGCGCCTCGCACGGCCGGTCCCCGTCCGCGTGGGCGGAAGCGAGCAGTTCCAGCGCCACGGTCAGAGCGGCGGCTCGTTTCTCCTCCGTGCCCCCCGCGACGGACTCCAGTGCTTTGGGGGCTCCGTGCACCACGAGCAGGGCGGTGATGGTGCGCAGTTGGCAGGCGAGCCCGGCTCCCGGGATCCGGAGGAGTTCCAGCGCACGCATCATCATGTCGTGGTACGCCGCTCCCACCGCGAGGTCGCGCAGTGCGGCCCGGTTCTCCTGGAAGAGCCCTGAAAGCGGTGCCGTTCGCGTGAGCACGGCCTCGTACCGGAGAAGCGCCTCGCGCCGGGAGCGCAGATCGGGGGGTTGGGCCTGCGCCCACGCGATGACGTCCTCGACCGCACGGAGCCGCTCCTCGAAGAGGGCCGCGACGATGTCCTCCTTCGACCTGAAGTGGTAGTACACCGCCGCTTTCGTGACGCCGAGCTGCTCGGCGATCTCCCGGAGGGAGGTCCTGTCGTATCCCCGTGCCGAGAAGAGTTCGAGAGCGGTCTGTTCGATGCGCTCGCGGGTGGCGCCTCTGGTCATCGTGGGCCGCCGATCTGTGAAGCGGGTACGCACCCGGCCCCGGGCGTCGCGGGCCGGCTCTGCGGGGCGGTGTACGAGGGCCCCGCACGGCGGTGCCGTGCGGGGCCGGGGCGTGGACCGGTCAGCCGCTCACGGGGTCGGCGGCCGGCGCGGGCGCCGGGGCGGTGTCCGCGCCCGGTCCGCCGGTGAAGCCGCGCAGCGGCACGTGACGGATGAACAGGGCGATCACGATGCCGAGGACGGCCGCGCTCGCGCCCCAGGTGAACGCGGTGTCGACGCCGTCGCTGACCGCCCGGGCGAAGGCGTGCCGGACGGCCTCGGGCAGTCCGCGCAGGACCTCGGGCGTCATCTGCGCCACCGCTCCGCCGGTCTTCCCCGCGTCGGCGGAGGCACCCGCGGCAGAGGCGAAGGAATCGCTGAGGGTATGGGTGTAGAGCGCGCCGAGCACGGACACACCGAGGGAGCCGCCCATGTTCCGCAGGAAGGTGGCGGCCCCGGTCGCGGCGCCCATGTCGCGCAGGGGCGCGCTGTTCTGGGCGATGAGCATGGTGGTCTGCATCAGGCAGCCCATGCCGGCGCCGAGCACCACCATGTAGAGCGAGGTGAGGACGCGCGAGGTGTCGGGGCCCATGGTGGCGAAGAGCGCGAGCCCTCCCGTCATCAGCACGCTGCCGGCGAGCGGCAGTGCGCGGTAGCGGCCCGTACGGCTGATCACGGCGCCGCCGGCGAGGGAGAGCGCCATCGCGGCGATCATCATGGGCATCAGCAGCAGGCCGCTGTTGGTGGCGGAGGAGCCCTGGACGTACTGCTGGAACTGCGGAAGCAGCGTCACCCCGCCGAACATGGCGAAGCCGACGACGAGGCTGAGGGCGCCGGCCAGGGTGAAGTTGCGGTTGGTGAAGACGGACAGCGGCATGATCGGCTCGGCGGCGCGGCGTTCGACCATGACGAATGCGGCGAAGGCCACGACGGTGACCACGGCAAGAGTGATGATCATGGCCGAGCCCCAGTCGTACTCGGTGCCGCCCCAACTGGTGATCAGGACCAGGGTGGTGATCCAGACGGTCAGCAGCGCCGCACCGGTCCAGTCGATGCGCACCTGGCCCGCGCCGCGCGTCGGCAGCTTGGCGAGCACGAACCAGCAGACCGCCAGGGCGACGACGCCGAGCGGCAGGTTGACGTAGAAGGCCCAGCGCCAGGAGAGGTTGTCGGTGATGAAGCCGCCGGCCAGCGGGCCGCCGATCATCGCGACCGGCATGACCGCCATCATCACGCCCTGGTACTTGCTGCGGTCCCGGGGCGGCACGATGTCGGCCAGCACCGCCATGACGCCGACCATCAGTCCGCCCGCGCCCAGGCCCTGCAGCGCGCGAAAGCCGATCAGCTCGGCCATGTTCTGCGACATGCCGCAGAGCGCGGAGCCGATCAGGAAGATCGCGATGGAGGAGAGGAAGGTGATCCGGCGGCCGATGAGGTCGCCGAGCTTCCCCCAGATCGGGGTGGCGGCGGTGGAGGCGAGGATGTACCCGGTGGTCACCCAGGCGAGGTGGTTCAGGCCGCCGAGGTCGCCCACGATCGTGGGCAGCGCGGGCGCCACGATCATGTTGTCCAGCATGGCCAGCAGCATGGCGATGACCAGGCCGCTCATCGTCACCATGATCTCGCGGTGGGTGAAGCGTCCCGGAGGGGCCTTTGCGGTGTCGACCGAAACCGGTGCTGTCTGCGTCACGGCACATGCCTTTCAGCGGAGTATCGGGGTGTTCAGGTGCGCGAGTGACCGGGAGGGGGCGCCGGTACGGCGCCGGCGTCGCGCTGGGCACGGAGGACGAGTCGCTGCTTACCGGCCGGTTAGTAGATTACTTGCCGTCCGGTAAGTTGGCAAGGCGGGACCGCTCGGTCACGATCGACCCAGGCGCTCGACTGCGAAGGCGCTCCGTGCGAAGGAAGCAGATGGCGATGGCAGCGGCAGGGCAGCGGCGGGGCAGCGACACGAAAGCCGAGATCCGCCAGGTGGCCATCGAACTGTTCACGGAACAGGGCTACGAGGCGACCTCCATGCGGGAGATCGCCGAACGCCTCGGCATCACCAAGGCCGCCCTCTACTACCACTTCACGAGCAAGGAGGACATCGTCCGGTCGCTCTTCACCGACCACCTGGACGCCCTGGACTCCCTGGTCGCCTGGGCACGCGAACAGCCCCCGGGCCCGGACCTGCGCACCCGCGCCGTGGACCGCATGGTCGACCTGGTCACCGGGAACGGCATGTCGGCCATGCGCTTCGCACTCGCCAACCAGCGTGTCGTGCGCGACCTCCACCCCGGGCGGGAGAACGCCTTCGAGCGGCTCACGGAACTCTTCGAGATCGTCGCCGGGCCCGAGGCCTCGGTGGAGGAGCAGCTGCGGCTGCGGGCCGCGCTGCTCAGCGTCAACATCGTGCTGCTGGCCGCACAGGGCCTGGAGGCCTCCGACGAGCGGATCGCCGGCGTCGCCCGCGACATCGCGCACCAACTCGTCCCGCCCTTCGGCACGTCCGGCACAGCAGGCACACCAGGCACGCTCGGCACCGGGGCGCCGGCCGACCGGGACCCCGAGGCCTGAGCGCCTGCCGCGAACCCGCGCGGGACGGCCGTTCGCGGCAGGCCCTGGACGGGCCGGGCGGGGCCCCGGAGGATGGGGTGCCGTGAAGGTGAACAGCGTCGAGGACGCCGACGCGCTGGCGAGCGGCGCGCACGAGGGCCAGACCGACCGCATCGGCGTGGCGTACGTCGAGCACGTCCGTGCCGTCGCCGCGGGGCTCGCACCCTTCGGCCCCGAGCTGCGGATGGCCGGTCTGCTGCACGACGTCATCGAGGACACGCCGTGGACCGCGGAGCGGCTGCGCGCCGCGGGCGTTCCCGACCGCGTCGTCGCCGTCGTCGAGCAGGTCACCAACCAGCCGGGTGTCGCCTACGAGGACAAGCTGCGCACGATCACGCGCAGCCGGGACGCGACCCTGGTCAAGATCGCCGACAACGCCCACAACAGCCGGGCCGACCGCGCCGCCCGCCTTGATCCCGCCGCGCGCGAACGCCTCGCCGCCAAGTACCGGGCCGCCCGCGCGGTGCTGTGGCCGGCCGCCCCCCGCGAGGACGTCGCGGCGATCCTCGCCGTCGTCAACCCGGACCTGCTCGCCGAACTGCCGGCCGCGCTCAGTCGGGAGCGGCCGGCGGCGGACGGGACGCGGTGATCGCGGCCTGGAGACTGGCCAGCCAGATCGCGGCGTCGACGGCGTAGTAGAGCAGCGGGTCGGGGGCCCGGCCCGCCGAGGCCGTGCAGACGTCGTGGATGACCGTGCGGTCCGTCGGCGCGTCGGCGGGGTGCGGGTACGCGCGCAAGGGACGCTCGCGGCCCAGGCGCAGGTCGTAGCTGAACGGCAGTGCCATACCCCGCAGGTGGTGGGCGGCGTCGCGCAGGTGCGCGGCGCTCAGCGGCCAGGCGGACAGCGCGCCCGGTGGGCAGTTGTCCAGCAGGATCTGCCCCATCGTGATGACGCGGTTCCCGGCCAGCATGATCACCTGGAAGTCGGTGTCCCCTGACGCCGCCTGCCGGGGGTCGTGCCGTTCGGTGGCGTACTGGGCGTAGGTCGCCTCGGCGATCAGCTGGGCGAGCCGGGCCCGCGGCAGGGCGTCGGTGGCCCGCGCCCCCTCGGTGATGGTCTCGGTGATGTCGGCGACCGCGCGGGAGCCCTGATCGAGGACGCGGGCACAGGCGCGCCGCAGTTCGCCGGTTCCGCCGTGCGGCCAGGCGAGCAGGCCGACGACGGCGCCCGTGACGGCCCCGGTGAGCACGTCCAGCACGCGGGCGGCGGCCAGTTCGGGCCCGCTGCGGGCGATCTGGGTGAACGCGGCGGCCACGGTCAGGGTGAAGAACGCCTGGCCCCAGCCGGGCCCGAGCACCGGGCCCGCCGCGAAGGCCAGCAGCATGCACGGCGGCAGCAGCGCGGCGTATACCAGCGGCGTCCCGGCCGCGGCGTACAGGATCAGCGCGGCGACCACGGCCCCGGCGAGCGTTCCGCGCAGCGCGGGCCACAGCGCGGTACGGGTGTCGACGGCGCTGGTGCGCATCACGGTGAGCGTGGTCAGCAGCGCCCAGAAGCCGTGCTCCAGGCCGAGCGCGCCGACGACCAGCCGGACCGCCGCGAGGGCCAGGGCGATACGCACCGCGTTCTGGAAGTACACCGAGCGCGGCGTGAGATGGGCACGCAGCCGGTGGTAGTACAGCTCCGCCGTGGGGCGCCCGGCGTACCAGAAGGCCCCGGGCCGGGCCCCCGGCGGTGTGCTGTCCGCCGGGATGCGGGCGCCGAGCACGATCCGCACGGCCGTGACGACGAAGTCCGCCGTGTGCGTGATGTCCAGGGCGAGCGCGCCGTTGCGCACCATCGTGGCGGAGTCCGTGCCGGTCCCGCGCGGCCCCACGCGGTGCGACTCGAAGGCGCTCGCGGCGGCACCGCAGACGGCCTGCATGGGCGGCGGGGCCCGGCCGGTCAGCGCCCGGTCCACGTCCTCGCAGGCCGCCGCCGAGGTCAGCAGCAGCCCCATGGCGGCCGGTTCGGGCGGCGGCGCCCCCTCGTCGGCCGACTCCGTCAGCCGCCGTGTCTGCGCGAGCAGATGGCGCATCTGCGAGGCGGCCTCGGACAGCGCCCGGTCCCGTGCGGACGCCGACGCGGGGCGCTCGTCCGTCGGCACGTGGCTCATCCGCAGTTGCTGCGAGGCCTTCAGCAGCGTGTCCGGGTCCCGCCGGCGGGGCGGGTCCGCCGCCAGCCCGTACAGCGCGTCGGCCGCCGTCCGCGCCGCCCGCGCGAGCCGGTGCTCGTACCGGCCCGGGCACGGGGCCGGCCACAGGAAGATCTCCGCGACGCAGGTCAGCAGGATCCCGGCCACCAGGCCGGCCAGCCGGTGCCCGAGCGTCGACGGCGCGTACGGCGGGAAGCACGGAAGGATGTAGAACAACTGCAGCCCGTTGGCGAGACCCACCAGCTTCGGGCCGCCGACCCCGCTGAACGAGACGAGGAAGCCCACCGCCAGCATCCCCAGGGCCGCGGTCCAGGCGTGCGCCGCCAGCACCGTGCCCAGGGTCACCAGGGCCATGCCGACCGGCAGCGCCGCCAGCAGGGTGCGCGCCCGCTCGCGCGGCGTGCCGGGAACCGAGGACAGCCCGCCCGCCGCGACGCCGGCGAACAGGGCGTAGATGGCCACCGTCCGGTCGCCCAGCCCGTACCGCGCCGCATAGAAGCCCGTGCAGGCCACCACGGTCACCCGCGCCGAACGCCGCACCGCCGCCAGCCCCGGATCGCGGGCCCGCAGCCACTCCAGTCCGCTCCGACGCGCCCGTCCCATCGTCAAACGGTAGGCCGCCCGATCACACCGGGCCACCGCGACGCGCATGCCGCGCGCAGGGCAGGCAGGGTCCGTTGCCGCGGAACCGATTCCGGCCGCGTCGGGGGGCGCCGGACGGCCCGGCGCTGCACGATCAGGGGTGCCGGGCCGTCAGCCGCGCGTGCGGGATTCGAGGTCGTGGCGGGTGGCGTCGCCGTATTGGCCGCTCTCGTCGCCGCGGATGCCGTACCAGACCTGGAAGCGGGCGACGGCTGCCGTGAGGCGGCGGTCGAAGCGGCCGTCGACCGCGCCGCCGGTGTAGACGTCGGGGATGCGCAGCAGGCGGGCCTGGAGGTCGCTGACGGCGGGGCCGCTGTCGCCTTCCCGGAGCACGCCGGAGGCGGTTCGCGCGGCGGGCGGCGCCGAGGTGACCGGCGCGGCGGGGGTGGCGGCGGGGGAGAACAGCGCGAAGGCGAGGCCGAAGCCGGCCGCGCCGGCGCCCGCGACGAGGGCGCCGAGGCCGGTCAGGCGGGCGGCGCGGGACGCGCGGTGCCGTGGGGCGGGAGGAGTCGGGGGCGGGGCCGGGGCGGGGCGCCGGACGGGGGGCGGCAGGGGCTGGGTGTCGGGGCCGGGGCCGCCCGCGCGCGGGGGAGGGGCGGCGCCGTCGGCGGGGCGGAAGAGGTCGAGGGACTCCTCCCAGGAACTGCCCGCGGCGGCGGACTCGCGTGCGGGGATGACCCGGGTCGGCTCGATCATGCGGCGCCGTGACGGCCCTCCGGCGGACGGGTTCGGCACTGCGGTACCCCTTGTCTCCCCCCTCGGCCCTGCTGGTTCGCCCACGTTAGGACCGAACTGCCGTACCCCCGACGGGAATCGGCGAACCCGCCCCGCCCGGTGCCGCACTGCGCTATGTCGACCGGGCCCTCAGCCCGCCCAGGGCGCGGCGATCCGGAACGAACTGTCCGCGCGGTACGCGGAGCCGTGCCGGTACGGATCGAGGCGCAGCCGGAAGTCGCGGTGCCGCAGCAGGCGCTCCGGGTGGTTGTACGACGCGAAGGAGACCGTGCCCCGCCAGGCACCGGGCCGGGCGCAGAAGGTCGCGTCCTCGCGGAAGAGCGCGGAGCCGTCCGGCCGGTCGAGGCGGATGCGGAAGTCCTGGTGCCGCAGGTAGCGGCCGTCAGGCGTGGCGAAGGAGACGCAGCGCGCGTCGGCCAGTCCGGTGACGAGGACGAAGGTGGCGGCCCTGCGTGCCGCACGGGTGGAGGACGCGGCGACGGGTTCGAGGCGGCCGGTGTCCTCGGCGGCGCTCCAGAAACGGTCGGGGAAGTTCACGGACTGGAGCGACAGGCGGTGTCCCCGGGGAGCGCCCGGGTCGTCGGCGCCCGGCCGGTGGTGGGTGGCGGTGGGTCGGGGCGTGCCGGGAGCGCTGCGGGACGACCCGGAGGCGCCGTTCGCGGGGGCCGTGGTCACCGCCGGGATCCGGGTGGTGGCCGGCTGGATGCGCGGGGCGGAGGGAGGGGGCGAGGACGTCGCCTTCTCCGCGCCCGTCGTGGGCGTCCGGGAGGCGGCCGCCGGGCCGTCCGGCAGCTGGGCGAGGGCGGCCTGCTCGGCGGTGGCCTCGCCGGGCGGCGGTGCCGCGTCGTGGAAGACGACCGGCGCGAGCAGGGCGCACACCGCCACCACCGCGGTGCCCACGACCAGGCGCAGCGCCCGCGTCTGGCGCCGGGGGGCCGGATCCGCCCGGCCCGGTGCGGTGAGGGCGACGCGTAACGGGGCGCGTGACGCCGACCGGGTCCACGCGTCCTCGTCGAAGCCCGGGAACGGGCGGTGCGCAGCGGGGGCGGCGCGTCGCGGCTGGAAGACGTCCAGTTCCTCGTCGTCGGGGCCGTCGGGGCCGTCGGGGCCGTCGGGCTCTGGGGCTGTCACGTGGGTGCTCCGTCGCTGTCGGGCCGGGGGGCGGACGGCGGGATCCGGCTGCCCGGCAGCTCGGCTGGTCCGCGGCCTTCCGTGAGCGGCGAGATTAGCGAGACCGGGTGGTTTCTGCGGGGCTTCGGTGAAAACTGTTATCCACTGATGCCCCTGTTGCTAAAGGATCCAACTTCCCTGCTCTCCTGGCGGGTTGACGTTCGAACCCGGCCGGATCCGGCCGCCGCGACCGCGCCGCCACCCGCCCCGACCAGCCCGTCCCCCGGCATGAACGGACCCGCCGGCGGGAAGGCGCGCCTGCGGAACCCGCCCTGTACGCAGAACGCCAGGAGGTGGCCCCATGGCAGGGTCGACCGCGCACGCCGATCCACCGGGATCGATCCGCACGGACGTGCCCGCACGGCTGGACCGGCTGCCCTGGACCCGCTGGCACTGGCGCATCGTGATCGGGCTCGGCACGGTCTGGATCCTCGACGGCCTCGAGGTGACGATCGTCGGCAACATCGCCGGCCGCCTCGCGGAGTCCGGCAGCGGGATCGACATCAGCACCGCCCAGGTCACCACCCTCGCCGCGGCGGTGTACGTGGCGGGCGCGTGCCTGGGAGCGCTGTACTTCGGCCGGCTGACCGACCGGCTCGGCCGCAAGAAGCTGTTCATGGTCACCCTGGCCGTCTACCTCGTGGCGACCGCGGTCACGGCGTTCTCGTGGACCGCCTGGTTCTTCATCCTGTGCCGCTTCTTCACGGGCTTCGGCATCGGCGGCGAGTACGCGGCCATCAACTCCGCGATCGACGAGCTGATCCCGGCCCGGGTCCGCGGCCGGGTGGACCTCATCATCAACGGCAGCTTCTGGGTCGGCGCGGCGGTGGGCGCCTTCGCCTCCATCGCCCTGCTGAACACCGCCCTGTTCGCCACCGACGTCGGCTGGCGGCTCGCCTTCGCCATCGGTGTCGTCCTGGGCCTGGTGATCCTCCTCGTCCGCCGCCATGTGCCGGAGAGCCCGCGCTGGCTGTTCGTCCACGGCAGGGCCGAGGAGGCCGAACGCATCGTCGCGGACGTCGAGCGCGAGGTCCACGAGCAGACCGGGCAACGCCTTCCGGAGCCCGAGGGCAGCATCCTCATCACCCCGCGCGGCGACATCGGCTTCCTCACCATCGCCCGCACGGTGACCCGCACCTACCCGCGGCGTACGATCCTCGGCCTCGCGCTCTTCGCGGGTCAGGCCTTCCTCTACAACTCCGTCACCTTCGGCTACGCCGTCATCCTGACCACGTTCTTCGACATCCCCAACGGCGACACCGGCTACTACTTCGCCGTGATCGCGGTCGGCAACTTCATGGGGCCTCTGCTGCTCGGCCACCTCTTCGACTCGGTGGGCCGCAAACCGATGATCTCCGGCACCTACATCGGCTCCGGCGTACTGCTGCTGGGCACCGCCTGGCTGTTCCAGCAGGGCAGCCTCAGCGCGTTCACGATGACCGCCTGCTGGACCGCGGTGCTCTTCCTGGCCTCGGCGGGTGCCAGTGCCGCGTACCTCACGGTCAGCGAGATCTTCCCGCTGGAGACCCGGGCGCTGTGCATCGCGTTCTTCTACGCGGTCGGTACGGCGCTCGGCGGCATCACCGGCCCACTGCTCTTCAACGGCCTGGTCAGCAGCGGCAAGCCGTCCGACACCACGCTCGCCTTCTGCATCGGGGCCGTGCTGATGATCCTCGCCGGGTGCGTGGAGGCGGCCATCGGGGTGCGCGCGGAGCGCCGCAGCCTGGAGTCGCTGGCCTCGCCGCTCAGCGCCGTGGACGAGTCCGGGCGGACCGCCGCCGCGAAGGGGTGAGAGACCCCCGCGGTCATGCGGTTCAGTGCGGGCGACGGGCGACCAGGCCGCGCAGGAAGGCGGCCTGGCCGGCGTGCTGGAGGTCGTCGGAGACGACGCTGACCAGCCGGACGGCGAGGGTCACCGGTGGGTCCCAGCTCTCGTCGACGACACGTTCGAAGTCGGCCTCGTGCAGCGTGCGGAGATAGCCCACGGTGTGGTCGTGGACGGCGTCGTGGTAGCCGGTCAGCAGCTCGCCCGAGGGCACCCGCACCGCGTCGACCTCCTTGCGGACGTGCCCGTACCCGGTGTCGTACGCGGGCAGGGCCAGGTCGAAGCGGCCGGCCCAGCCGTCGGCGGTCCACAACTGCTCGGTGCCGGCGGCGTCGGCCACGTGGTCGTCCTGGATCCGGGTGAGGTGCCAGACCAGCCAGGCGATGGAGTTGGAGCGGTCCTCCAGGCGGGCGTGCAGCTCGTCAGGGGAGAGGCCGTCGACGGCCTCGTGGACGACCTCCTGGATCCGGCCGAAGGCGTCTACCAGCAGTTGGGCGCTCTTCACGGGTACTCCCTGCGATCGGTGGGGGCCGGGGCTGCGCTCCACGCTAAGCGGCCTCTCCCGCGGCGGCCACGAGACACTCCAGGACCCGGCGCAGCGCCGGCTGCTCCGCGGTGCCGGCGGCGAGCAGGGCGGAGACGGTGCGGGTCACCGGGCGGGCCGGCGGGTGCAGGCTGACGCCGTCCAGGGCGGCGGGGAGGGCCATGCGCGGCACGAGGGCGACGCCCGCCCCGGCCCCGACGAGGGCCGTGAGCACGGCGAAGTCGGAGGCCAGCGCCACCGGCTGGGGGACGAAGCCGGCGGCCCCGCAGGCCCGCCGGGTCAGCTCGTGGCAGGAGGTCTCGGGCCCGGGCATCAGCCAGTTCTCCCCGGCGAGGCCCGTGAGGTCGGCAGGCTCCCCGGCGGTGAGCCGCAACCGGTCCGCGAGGCCCGTGGGGAGGGCCAGCAGCACGGGCTCGTCGAGCAGATGGTGCTGCTCGCACCCCGCGGGGACGTCGCGGGGCAGCAGGCTGTACGCGTGGACCACCGCGAGGTCCGTCTCGCGGCGGCGCAGCGCGCGGACGGCGGCGTCCGGCTCGTGCTCGGCGATGCGCAGTTCCGCCGGTCCTGTGCCGTCCGCGGCGGCCCCGGCGGCGAGCCGCGCCCAGGCAGCGGGCAGCAGGACGCGGGCGGCGGAGGGGAACGCGGCGACACGCACCGGTGCCCGGCCCCCGCCGCGCAGACCTTCCAGGGCGGCCTCGGCGGACGCCAGGTCGCCGAGGATGACCTCGGCGTGCTCCACCAGCAGCCGGCCCGCGGCGGTCAGCCGCAGCGTGCGCCCGTGCTTCTCCAGGACGGCGACGCCCGCCTCGCGCTCCAGTGCGGCCAGTTGCTGCGAGACGGCGGGGCCGGTCAGGTGCAGGGCCTCGGCGGTGGCGGCGATGGTGCGGTGCACGGAGAACTCGCGCAGCAGGGTCAGCCGGCGGACGTCCAACAAGAAGCTCACCTTCTTGTTCCGCATAGAAAGAGTAACTGGATCTTCTGAATCCTAGCGGGGACAGTGGAGGGCGTGAAGAGCTCCCCCCGCTTCCTGGCCCTCGCCGGCACCGTGGTGCTGTGGGCGTCCGCCTTCCCCGCGATCCGCGTCGGGCTCGACGGTCTCGGCGTCGCGGGCCTGTCGTTCCTGCGCCTGGCCGTGGCCTCGGTGGCGCTGGCGGTCGTGGCGCCGCTGATGGGGGTGCGCCGGCCGCGGGGGCGTGACCTGCCGCTGATCCTGCTGTGCGGGCTGACCGGGATGAGCGCCTACCAGGTGCTGCTGAACTGGGGCGAGGTGCACGTCCCCGCCGGGACCGCGAGTCTGCTCGTCGCGCTCGCGCCGGTGTTCAGCGTGCTGCTGGCCACCGCCTTCCTCGGCGAGGCGCTGACGGTGCGCATCGTCCTCGGCAGCCTCGTGGCCCTCGCGGGCGCCGCGGTCATCGCCTTCGCCCACGGCGGCGCGCAGGTCTCCGCGGGGGCTCTGGTCGTCCTCGCCGCGGCCGTCGTCCAGGGGACCTACCACGCGTCCACGAAGCCGCTGCTGGGCCGCTACACGGGCCTGGAGGTCGCCTGCTACGCCATGTGGGCCGGGACGGCGCTGCTGCTGCCGCTCGCGCCGGGGACGGTGGCGGCGCTGGCCCACGCGCCCGCCGCCGCCATCGGGTCCGCCGTCTACCTCGGCCTGCTGCCCTCCGCGCTGGGCTTCGTGATCTGGGGTTACGCGGTCGCCCGTACGACGCTGGCCGTCTCCACCGCGGCGCTCTACCTCGTCCCGCCGGTCGCCATCGCCGTGGCCTTCGTCTGGCTCGGTGAGACCCCGCACTGGGTCGAACTGGCCGGTGGGGCACTCGGTATCGCCGGGGTGGTGCTCATCAACCGGCGGCGGTCCCCGGCCCGGGCCGCCCCGGGGACGCGGGCTCAGCGGAGCGCGACCACCAAGGTGACGACGTAGGGCTCCTCGACCGTGCCGTCGGGGAAGAGCGCGGTCAGCCGCTCCCGTTCCGCCGCGAGGAAGTCCTGGGCCCGCTCCTCGCCGAGCACGAGGAACGCGGAGTGGCTGCCGAGGCTCCCCAGGTGGACGTCCAGCGGCACCCGGCGCGTCCAGGCCACCCGGCGCACCGTGAACCCCGGCCCCTCCGGCACGCGGTCCCGGGCCCCGCCGCCCAGGGCCCCGCCGCCGTGCCCGAAGTACGCCCGCAGCCGGGCCTCCTGGTCCGCCAGCCACGGCGCCGAGCGGTCGAAGTCGTTGCGCCACACCGCGAAGGCGCCACCGGGGCGCAGCACCCGCAGCGCCTCCGGCACCGACGCCGCGGGGTCCGTCCAGTGCCAGGCCTGCGCGTACGTCACGAAGTCCATGACGCCGGTCGCCAGCGGCAGCCGGTCGCCCTCACCGCGCACGACGGGCACGTCCGGCAGCGAGCGGCGGAACTGGGCGGACATGCCGTCCCCCGGCTCGACGGCCACCACGCGGGCGCCGCGGGCGTGCAGCAGCGCCGTCGCGATACCGGTCCCCGCCCCGACGTCCGCCACACGCGCGCCGGTCAGCGACCGGTCCGCGACCTCCTCCAGGGCGTCCAGCAACGCCACCGGGTAGGAGGGGCGGTTCGCCGCGTACTCGGCGGCCGCCTTGTCGAACGAACGGGCACGGGAAATGATCGTCATGCCTCCATCCTGCGTCGCCGCGCGCCGGCCGGGCGAAAGCTTTGCCCTTCCGTGGTCAATTCCACTGGCGGCGGTGGGCGTGCCCCCCTCCGCCGCCCGCGGGCCTGATCCACAGCGTGGCCAGCAGCCCCAGGAAACTGATGGCGATGACGAGCACACCCGGGCCGATGCCGCGGCCGCTGCTGATGGCCGCGAAGGCCGAGGTGTCGGCCGCGGTGCCGGGGTAGCCGACGCCGCCGGGGGCCGCCGGGGCGTTCTGCCCGCCCTGCGCCCCGGGAGCGGCCGGCGCGGCCGGGGCCGCGGGCGCCGTCCGACCGCTGGAGCCGCCCTGCGCGTTCCCGCCGCCCGGAGTGGCGCCGCCGGTGCCCGTGCCGGTGCCGGGGGCACCGGCGGGCGCCGAGGAGGCAGGGGCCGCGCCGGCGTCCTGGTCGCCCGGCGTCGCGCCGTCGCTGTCCGTGGCACGGGGGATGCCGACACCCAGCGCGGCCAGCGCGGTCGTCACCGGCTGGAAGAAGGTGATGCCACCGGAGGTGCAGTCACCGCTGCCGCCCGAGGTGACGCCGAGAGCGAGGCTCTGGGCGAACAGCGGGCCGCCGCTGTCGCCGGGCTCGGCGCACACCGTGGTCTGGATCAGACCGCCGACCTGGCCCTCTGGGTAGTTGACCGTCGCGTTCAGACCGGTGACCTGGCCCGAGTGCAGGCCCGAGGTGCTGCCGCTGCGGAAGACCTGCTGTCCCACCAGCGCCTCGGCCGCCCCGTTGATCCGTACCGCCCGGCCGTCGCCGAGGTTCACCACGCTCGCGCGGTCGTTGTCGGTGCCGCCGGGGTCGCCGTAGCGGATCAGGGAGAAGTCCGCGCCCGGAAAGGAGCTCGCGACCGTCGTGCCGACGCCGGTGGCACCCCGGTTGTCACCGAACCAGGTGGTGCCGACCGGGCCGCAGTGACCCGCGGTCAGCAGAAAGGTCTCCTGGCCGTCGGTGACGTTGAAGCCGGCCGAACAGCGGCTGCCCCGGGTGAAGATGGGCGCGGCGCCCGCGGTACGGGTGGTGAACGTGTCCGTGGTCCGCTCCATGCGGACCGCGTCGCCGATGCCGTCGGCGACGTCCTTCAACCGGGCCCAGTCCTCGGCCGAGACGGTGGGGTCCGCGAGGACCACCACGGTGTTCGTCCTCGGATCGACCGACCACGCCGTGCCCGCCACCCGCGGTGCCTCGCGGAGTGTGTCACCGGCCGAGCTCAGCTCGCGCATGCTGTAGCGCACGACCTTCGCCCGCGCGCCCGCCCGGGTCACCTCGGCCGCGGACGCGTCATCGGTGACGGCGACCACCGGGCGGCCCTGGGCGTCCACCCAGCTGCCGGCGGTACGGGAGTCGCCGAGCCGGCTCTCCAGCTGTCTGGCGAGGGTCGCCGCGCTCCCCACGCTCTGCGCGCCGTCGGCCGGGGCGTCCAGGACCCGGTGGCCGCCGCCGTCCTGTGACGCGTTCGCCCCGGACTGGGACACCATCACCCCGCCGCAGACGACTCCCGCGACGGCCACGAGCCGTATCGCGCGCTGCACGTGACGCCGTGTGCGCCTCACCCAGACCCCTACTTCCGCATCCGTACGCGAACCCGCGGACCCGGGCCCACCCTCCATACGTGCGGTACGCGCCGCGTGCTCACCGCCGCGGCGACCGGTGTCCGCCGGGCCGGCGCGGGCCGGCTGGGGTGGGGGTCAGGCGGGGCGGGGCCGGGCGCCCCGGGTGCCCGGGGCGGGGCGAGGACCTATGGTGACGGAGAGGCGCCATGCGGGCGCCGACCGCGACGGCGCGTCCGTGCCGCCGCGGTGAGCCGTCAAGGAGCCGTGATGGGCGGACAGTTCGAGGCAGTGGTCGAGATCGGCCGGTCCGTGGGCGAGGTCTTCGCCTACCTCGCCGAAGGCACGCACGACCCCGAGTTCAGCCCCCGGGTGCAGGAGATCAGGAAGAGCCCGGCCGGTCCGACCACTGTGGGCACGATCTTCACCAGCGTGGTCAAGGACGCCGGTATGAAGACCCGGCGCGAGTTCCGGATCACCGCGCTGGACGCTCCCAACCGGATCCGCTGGGCGGAGCAGTCCAAGAACCTGGTCACCGCGACGCAGGGCGGCTATGACCTGGAGCCGGTCGGCGAGCGGGTGACGCGGCTGCGCATCTTCAACGAGCTGGAGGGGCACGGCGTCGGCAAGCTGCTCGTCGGGCTGGCCCTGAGCGCGGCCCGCAAGGACGCCCCGGCCTTCGGGCAGCGCATCAAGGCGGCCGTCGAGGCCTCCTGACACGCGCCGGACGACGCCGCCTCGCGCCGCGGATGCCTCCGGCCGCGCCCCCCGCGTCATCCGGGGGGCGCGGCCGGGCGTGCGTCAGTAGCGCAGTACCGCCGCGATGCGCTCGTGCTCGGCGAGGGTGTCCGGGGGCAGGAAGACGACCTCGGCGCCCTTGTCGAGCGCGGTCTCCACGACCTCGTCCACGATGTCCTCGCGCACGCCGCCCTCGAAGCCGCCGGCCTGCTCGCCGTCGCCGTCGATCGGGACCAGGTGGCCTTCCGACACCTTGACGATGCGCTGGTAGTCCTCCTCGACCGCGACCAGTTCGGCCCGGCCCTCGCACACCGACTCCCAGACCTCGTCCAGTCCGGCCGCGAAGGTGCGGCGGCTGCGGGCCTCCTCGAGCCGCGCGCCGACCCGCTGGGTCTCCTGGCGCGCGAACTCCTCCTTCGCGGGAGCGAGTTCCTCCAGGAGCGTCGTCTCGGGGGCGTCGATCAGACCGCCCTTGAGCACGGTGGCCACGGCGGCGTCGGAAGCCGTGCCGACCTCCTTGAGCAGCCCGACGGCGTCGGGGAGCCCGACCAGGTACAGCGGTCGCGCGTCCGTGCCCAGCAGCGCGGCGAGCGCGGAGTCGACGGAGCGCAGGAAGCGCCGGGTCTCCTCGTTGCTGAAGGTGCTCGGGTGGTCGCCGATCTGCTCCAGCCGCTCGGGGTCCCACTCCAGCTGCTCCGGCTCGGCGGGGAAACCGTCGGCCTCGTGGGGGTGGAGCGCCTGACCCGTGCCGCTCCACAGCGTCGCGCGGTCGGCGGCGACGCCGAGCACCCAGTACGGGCGGGCACGGGCCTTGGCGGCGACCAGGTTCCGGGTGAGGAAGCTGTCGCTGATCACCACACGCTCGGGCACCGGACGCGGCAGGACCCACAACTGGTGGTCCTCCTCTGTGGCGTACATGACCAGCCCGTCGAGGGAATGACGCAGGTCCACCTCGGATGCGGCCCGCTGGAGCTGGCCCTTGATGTTCATCCGGGCCCGGCGGGACGCGTCCGGATCGTTCTCGACCCGGCGTTCGGCCTCGGCGATCAGATTGCGCAGCCGCACCGCGTCCTGGGCGTTGTCCGGACGCTGGTGCGTAGGCATGGTCAGCGACACCGCTGGGTACGGCCTGGTCGCGCGGAGCTCCCGCAGCGTTCCGGCCGTGAGGGCGTCGGTTTCCATGGTTGCCTCCCTGAGGTCCACGGTTGCTCCCCGCGGACGGGGGCAGCCCACCTCCCGAGCGTTTCACACCCCGCGCCGGGCCGCCTGCCGGGGAACGGGTCCCGCCGGGCGGGTCAGCCGGAGGTGCGGTGCCGGGCGCCGAAGCCGCTGTCCCAGGACCACATGTGGGTGCAGGAGGGGCACTGCAGATGCACCACGGGACCCTGGTTGGAGAGCAAGTAGCGCCAGTGGTCGGGGCAGTTGCGGCCCGCGGCGCAGGTGGCGCACTCGACGTGGTCCGCACAGCGGGGGCAGGGGATCCAGGCCCGGCGGGCGGGGTCCGCCGAGGGATCAATCGGAAGCAGCACCGTCGTCCTTCCCGGTCTCCTCACGGGCGGGCAGGACGCCGGCGGCGACGAGCATGCGGTGCACCGCCTCCTGCTCCTCGTCCAGTCCTGAGTAGAGCAGCCGGTGCGCCTCGTCCTCGCCGCGCAGGACCTCGACGGGGTCCCAGTCGTCGCCGAGGGCGGCGACGACCTCGGCGCGACGGGCCGTCTCGTGCTCGGTGAAGTCGAGCTCGAAGGTGTGGAGCTGGTCCGGGGAATCGTTGTGGTTCATGGTCACTCGCCCGCTCCCGCGGCACTCGGGGGTCAATCAGACGTGTGTATCAAAATGCCGGACTTGCTGGGAAGTGTTCGAACCCCGAATGTGACGCACTCCATGCTGGTCAGGGGCGTTTCGCAAGGCCGCGGCGGACGCTCGCCAAGGGCCGGAAGGGCTTGCGCGCGGTGCTCGTGCCGGGTGTGCCCTTGGGGCGGCCGTTCTTGGCGGGAGCGGCCTTGCGCGGCGTGCTCTTGGTCGCCGGGGCCGCCTCGGGCGCGGGTGCGGGTGCGGAGGGCTTGGGCACGGCGTGCACGACCCGGCCGAGCCGGCGGCCGAGGAGCAGGTAGCCGAGCAGGGCGCCGGTGGTGTTCATGATCACGTCGTCGACGTCGAAGGCCCGGCCCTGCACGACGGCGCCCTGGGCGAGCTCGACGAGGACCATCACCAGCCCGGTGGTCACCACGACCCGCAGCGCGCCGCGCGCCTTGGGCGCCAGCACCGGCAGCAGGATGCCGAAGGGCATGCCCAGCAGCACGTTCCCGCCGACCTGGCGGACGGCTCCCGCCACCGTGTAGCGCTCGTAGTACTGGCGGAGCGAGGCCCCCGGGTGGAGATTGGCGTGCGCCAGTCCCGCGGAGGCGTACGAGGGCGAGAGCGTCGCGCGGGCGAGCACCGCCCCGAAGGCCACCATGGCGACGAACGCCAAGGCCATCGCCGCCCACCGGCCCACCGTCGCCAGCACCGAACGGCGCCTCGGCTCCGTTACCTCCGGCGATCTCCGACGCCACACTGACCGACCCACTGAAGCCCCTCCTCCGGTCCTGGCCCCCGCCTCCGACCGGATACCCCGGAAGCGGCGGAGGATGCCCTGCCGCGGGGCGGGCTTCGCGGGCCGGACGGTACGGCCCGTACGCCGCCCTGGAGTTCACGCCCTCAGTGTGGCGGCCGCCCGAAACGGCGACGCCCCCGCTGCCTCCTCGGCGGCGGGGGTGTCATCCGGCGGGCACCGGCGTACAGGACGAGCCGTCAGTTCCGGTACCACTTCTGGTTGGAGGTGCCGTAGCAGGTCCACAGCTGCAGCTGTGTGCCGTTCCCGGTGGCCTTGTCCACGACGTCGACGCACTTGTCGGCGTGCGGGTTCACCAGGTCGCCGGCGCTGTTGAGGACGAACCGCTGCGCCCAGCCGCCGTTGCACTTGGCGAGCTGCACGGCCGTGCCGTTGGCGGTGGAGGCCCAGGCCAGGTCCATGCACAGGCCGAGGGAGTGGACCGAACCGTCGGAACGGAAGTCCCACTTCTGCGAGGCGGCACCGCCGCAGTCCCAGATCCGCAGGCGGCTGCCGTCGCGGCCGATGCCGTCCGCCGCGTTGGTGATGTCGACGCACCGCCCGGAGGCCGAGCTGCGGATGCGCACACCGGGAACCGTGACGCTCTGCTGCGTCTTCGTGGGCTTGACGGTGGGCTGGGTGACCGAACCGCTCGTCCCGGAGCCGGACTTGCCGGTGCCGGTGCCGGAGCCGGTGCCGGACGAGCCCGTGCCGCCCGTGCCCGTCGTCGTGCTGCTGCCGCCGCCGGTGGTGGTGCTGCCGCCCGCGGCCGCGCTGCCGCCGCTGTGGATCGTGCCGGTGGAATCACCGCCGGTGACGACCGTCCCGGTGCCACCGCCCGTCGTACCGCCGCTGCCACCGCCCGTGCCGCTCAACAGGCCCCGCGGGCCGGAGTTCTGGGAGTCGGTGTGGGTGCCGACGGTGGGCGACCCGGTGGACGCCGAGGGGTCCGATCCCGTCGTCCCGGGTGTGCCGGCGGACACGGAGGCGGCCGGGGCGGCGACGGCCACCGGGCCGCCGTCGGCGTCGTGCCCGGGGAACACGTCGACCTGCGCGAGCACGGGCACCACCAGCACCGCGCAGCCGACGACGGCTGCCGCGGCGGCTGTCGCGACCCACACCCGCTTGCCCGGCAGCAGCCCCCGGCGGGGCAGTGCGGGGCGCCGTGCGAAGTGCTCGCTGAAGCGCTCGGGTGCTCCTTCGAGCACCTCGGGGTGCCGTGGCTCGGATGGGGACGGCACATCGTCTCCTGTCGTATCGGTGGGGCTGCCGGGAAGCATGAAGGGGTCGTTCCGCGCGACTTCTGCGGGAACGTGCACATTGGACGAACGTCGTCTTAAGAGCCTCGCCAAATGATCGACTGTTCGCCAACCTCGTAAGTACAGCACGCCCTGGCGGGCAATATCGTTCACCCCATGCGCACGAACGAGTCCGGTCGCCAGGGCCGATTAGATCCTCCGGGAGCCGGCGCCGTGACCCGCACAGCACACGACGCGCAAGGGGGGCGGCCGGATCTCGCGGCCCGCCTCCTTGCCGAATCCGAAGGCCTGCGACGCTACGTCGGCAGCCTGATGGGCGGCGACGTGCACGCCGCCGAGGACGTCCTGCAGGAGACCCTGCTGCGGGCCTGGCAGAGCGCCGGACGGCTCGACCTCGACGAGCGGCCGATCCGTATGTGGCTCTTCCGTGTCGCCCGCAACCTCGCCGTCGACCACCGCCGCCGCGACCGCTCCGTACCCGTCGGGGTCACCGCCGCGGACTTCGCGGGCACCGCGCTCGCGCCCGTCCACGACCACGCCGGCGCCGTCGAGGACCGCTCCCTCCTGGTCGGCGCCCTGCGCGCGCTCGCTCCCGCGCACCGCGAAGCGCTCTTCCGCGTCCACGTCATGGGCCAGGCCGGCGAGGACGTCGCCGCTCAACTGGGCGTCCCGCGCGGGACGGTCAAGTCCCGCACCCACCACGGCGTCCGCGCCCTGCGCGCGGAACTCGCCCGCCGCGGCATCCGCGGCGCGGCCGCCTGAGCACCCGGCCGGCCTCGGCACGGACCGCCGCGCCGGCACCTCGGCGACATCCCGTGGCGCCCTTGGGACATGTCGCAGCTGTGACACCTGAGGCCAGTGACATGCTCACCGCCACAGCAGATTCTGTCGGACAGCGCATGACCTCCAGCTGTACGAAAGGTGCTTGGCCGATGGCATGGATCCGCCTGACGGCGGCAATATCGACAGGACTGTTGCTGGCCGCCGGAGGCGTACCGTCCGCCTCCGCCCGAACACCCCGGGACACCGCGGCGCGACCCGCCGCCGGCGCCCCGGGCGCGTCGTCCGTGACCGTACGCCTGGTGACCGGCGACCGCGTGAGTGTGACGCCGCGGGCCGACGGCCGCACCACCGCCTCGGTGGAGCCCGGATCGGGCCGCGAGGGGATCGTCTTCCGCACCTACCAGGAGGACGGCGGAGACCTGACGGTGCTGCCGTCGGACGCCGCGGACCTGGTCTCCGCCGGGACGTTGGACCGGCGGCTGTTCGACGTCACCACCCTGATCGCCCAGGGTTACGACGAGGCCGGCAGCTCCGCGCTGCCGCTGATCGTCTCCGCCGGCCCGCAGGGCGGCGTGGCCCGGACGACGGCGAAGAGCGAGAGGGCCGCGGCCGCCGTCGCGGACCGGGTCGCCGCGTTCAACGAGGCGTCGGCCCCCGCCCGCACCCTGGCCAGCATCGACGCGCGGTCGCTGCGCGTCGCGGACGACGACCTCGGCGCCTTCTGGAAGGCGCTGAACCCGGGCGCCGCCGAGGGCGCCGCCCGCGCCGCCGCGACCCCGCGGGTGTGGCTGGACGGCCGGGTCGCGCCGGTGCTGGACCGCAGTACGGCGCAGATCAACGCGCCGGCGGCGTGGAAGGCCGGGTACGAGGGCCAGGGCGTGAAGGTGGCCGTCCTGGACACCGGCGTGGACGCCACCCACCCCGATCTGGCGGGCCGGATCGCGGAGTCGAAGGACTTCTCGGGCAGCGGGAACACCGTGGACCACTTCGGGCACGGCACGCATGTGGCGTCGATCGTCGGAGGCACGGGCGCGGCGTCCTCCGGTTCCCGCAAGGGTGTGGCGCCGAAGGCGGAGTTGCTGGTCGGGAAGGTGCTCGGTGACGACGGCTTCGGCTCGGAGTCGCAGGTCATCGACGGCATGGAGTGGGCGGCCGCCGAGCACGCCAAGGTCGTCAACATGAGCCTCGGCTCGGACGACCCGACCGACGGCACCGACCCGATGAGCCAGGCGCTCAACACGCTCTCCGCCTCGGGCGACACCCTCTTCGTCGTCGCGGCGGGCAACGCGGGCGAGAACGGCGAGTCCACGATCGGCTCGCCGGGCGCGGCCGACGCCGCGCTGACGGTGGGCGCCGTGGACCGCGACGACTCCCTCGCCCCCTTCTCCAGCCGCGGCCCGCGACTGGGCGACAAGGCGGTCAAGCCGGATGTGACGGCGCCGGGCGTGGGCATCGTGGCCGCACGTGCCGCGGGCACCACGATGGGCGACCCGGTCGACGCCGACTACACGGCGGCGTCGGGCACGTCGATGGCGACCCCGCACGTCGCGGGTGCCGTCGCGCTGATCGCGCAGCAGCACCCCGGCTGGACCGGTCAGCAGTTGAAGGACGCGCTGATCAGCACCGCGCACACCGTGTCCGGCACCAAGGTGACCGAGCAGGGCGGCGGCCGGATCGACGTCGCCGCGGCGATGGGCGCGGTCACGGCCACCGGCAGTGTGTCCCTGCCCGCCGTCCAGGTGGGCGGCGGCAGCCGGCAGTCGGGAACGCTGCACTACACCAACACCGGTGACAAGGCCGTCGACCTGAGGCTCACCGTGGCCCTGGCCAATGCCGACGGCGTGCCCCTGACGGCCGGTGTCGTCATACCCGGTGCGGGCACCGTGCACCTCGCCCCCGGCGCCTCCGCGGACGTGCCGCTGAGCACCGACGCGAAGAACGCCCGGCGCGGCGCCTACTACGGCTACGCCACCGCGACCGGCGCGGACGGGACCGTCCTCGCCCACACCACGCTCTCCCTGGTCGTGCACGCGCCGCTGCACCGGCTCACCGTGATCTCCCGCGACCGCGCGGGCAAGGTACTGCCGGGCTGGCTGCCGACGATCTGGGGTCAGGACGGCTTCGTCCCCTACACCAGCGCCGACCCCGCGGTCGCCGTCGTCGAGGAGGGCACCTACCAGGTCGACTTCAGCAGCCTGGACAACGCCGCGGACGGCCAGGAACTGGTCGAGGTGATCAACCCGCAGGTGAAGGTCACCAAGGACACCACGGTGACGCTGGACGCCTCCAAGGTCACGCCGGTGCAGATCCGTACACCCAAGCCCGCCGAGCAGCGCGGCGTCATCAGCTACCAGACGTACCGGAGGATCGAGGGACACGGCCTGATCCAGGGCGTGATGTTCTTCGACGTCGCCAAGCGCATCTACGTCAGCCCGACCGCCCAGGTCACCGACGGCACCTTCGAGTTCGCCTCGCGTTGGCAGATGACGGCACCGCAGCTGCGGGCGAAGGTGTCCGGCACCTCCTCGGCCTTCACCCCGTACTACCTGCCGACCTCCAGGGTCCTCGACGCCAAGGGCGTCAGGCTGACCGCGGTGGACGCCGGCGCGGGTACCGCCGCCGACCTCGAGGCCGCCCACGTGCGCGGGAAACTCGCCGTCATCCGCTACGACTTCGGCAATGACGCCGACCTGGCGAAAGCTGCCGCGGACGCGGGGGCCAAGGCGCTCATGCTCGTCATGCCGCAGGACTTCTACCCCTGGACGCGCTGGCAGCCGGAGGGCGACCGCCTCGCCCTGCCGGTGATGCGCGCCGGCGCGACGGAGGGCAACGACCTGCTCGGGCGCGCCGGGAGGCGCACCACCACGGTGGACTTCTCCGGCACCGTGCAGAGCCCCTACCTGTACGACGTGCTGCAGGTGTCCCAGCAGCGCATCCCCGAGAAGGTCGTGTACACGGTCAGCGACCGCAACAGCGCGGTCGTGAAGGCCTCCTACGCCCGTACCGGGGCGTCGGCCTGGGGCAGTGAGCAGCGCTTCGGATGGCGGCCCTACCAGGGCACCGCCTGGAGCGAGACCGCGCGCGACGTGCCGATGGGCAAGGAGCGTGTGGAGTACGTGAGCGCCGGTGACACGTTGTGGAGCCACATCGTGCACCACGACACGGTCATGGACCGCGACATCGCGCTGGGCGTCGGCATGCAGGACGCCGCCCACACCTACAAGCCCGGACAGCGCACCACGGAGAAATGGTTCGCGGGGCCGGTGCGTCCGTCGATCCCGCACGGTGTGACGGGCTGGCCCGGCTCGGTGCGCACCGGCGACACCCTGTCGCTGTACATTCCGGAGTTCACCGACTCCCAGGCCGGCCACTGGTCGTTCGCGGAGGTCAGCTCGCTGGGTGGCGGTGTCGGCACCGGCGCCGCCGCGTCCGCGGTGGGCGACCCGAGCGACGTGGCCCACGCGGAGGTGTACCGCGACGGTCGGCGCGTGGCGCAGTCCGACGTCGGCGCGTGGGGCGGCTTCGAGGTGCCGGCGGGCAAGGCCGGCTACCGGCTGGACCTGACCACCGCCCGGACCTCCGCCGACTGGCAGTTCGGCACCGGCACGAAGACGTCCTGGACGTTCACCTCGGACACCGCGGCGACGGCCACGCCGTTGCCGCTGCTCCAGGTCGACTACAGCGCGCCGGTGGACCTCCTCAACGCGGTGGACGCGCGGCGGTCGCACACGCTGGGTCTGAACGTGCGGATGCCGGACGGCGTGGCCGCCCCGCGCGGGGTCACGCTCAAGGTCGAGGCCTCGTACGACGACGGCAGGACCTGGACCACGGCCCGCACCAAGCGGCTCGGCAGCGGCACGGGCTTCACCGCCGATGTGGAACGGCCGTCCGGGCTGCACCGGGACGCGTACGTGACGTTGCGGGTCACCGCGACCGACAGCGCGGGCAACGGCGTGCGGCAGACCGTCGACCGCGCCTACCTGCAGCACGGCGCCACGTCGGGGCGGTGACGCCGGTCCGGACGAACGGCTGAGGAACGGCGGGTGCCGGGGCGGGAGTCCCGGCACCCGCTGTTTGCTTGCCCGGCGGGGGCATGCGGTGCAAACTTCAACGGGCCGTTCCGCTTCACGGGGCCGGCCGGGGCGAGGGAGGGGCACGGCATGCTGGAGGCGGCAGGCCTCACGGGCATCGAGGAGACGGTGTACCGGCTCCTGGTCGGGACAGCGACCGCGTCGGCCCAGGAGGTCGCCGACCGGACCGGACTCCCGCGTGAGTCCGTCGAGGCCGTCCTCGCGGCGCTGCGCGGCAAGGGACTCGCCAGCCCCACCGACCACGACCCGCTGCACTACGCCGCCGTACCGCCCGACGTGGCGCTGCTGCCGCGGCTGCAACGCAACGCCGACGCGCTCGACAAGGCCCGCACCGCCGTCACCGACCTGCTCGACAGCTACCGCAGCACCCGCCGCAGGCATGACCCCGGCCAGCTCATCGAGGTCATCACCGGCGCCGAGGCCCTGCGCCAGCACCTGCGCCAGATGCAGGACAACGCCCGCCACGAGATGCTCTGGTTCTGCAAGGCCCAGTACGTCGCGATGCCCTCGGGCAGCAACCGCGCGGAGTACGACGCACTGGCCCGCGGGGTGCGTTACCGCGTGCTGTACGAGCAGGCCTTCTTCGACGACGAGGGCGCCATCGACAACGTCGTCGAGGGCGTGCGGGCCGGCGAGATCGCCCGTTCCGTCCCGCACCTGCCGCTGCGTCTGGCCGTCTCCGACCGGGCCATCGCGATCTGCCCGCTGGTCCCCGGCGGGCCCCAGGGAAGTGCCGGCGAGGCGACGGCCGCCCTCGTGCGCGGCAGCAGCCTGCTGGAGGCGCTCATCTCGCTCTTCGAGCGCTACTGGGAGACCGCGGTCCCGCTCAACGTCAGTGCCTCCGGCGGGGTCGAGGGAAGCGACGGTGTCATCGACTCCGACCCGCTCTCCGAGACCGACCGCCGGCTGCTCTCGCTGCTCGTGGCGGGTGTGGCCGACAAGGCCATCGCCAGTCAGATGGGGTTGAGCAGGCGCACTGTGCAGCGCCACATCCAGCACATGATGACGCTCGCCGGTGCCGACACCCGGATGCAGCTCGCCTGGCAGGCCGCCCGCCGCGGATGGCTCTGAGTCGCGCCCCGGCCACGGGATATGACATGGCGTCAGGTAGAGGCGGGCCGGCGGCCGACGCGGGGCCGTGCGGTGCGTGCCGAGCGCTGAGGGGTTCGCGCGAGCCGGTCCCGTCGGCCCGGGGGCGACGGCACCCCGGCCGCTATCGTTGGCCAAAGCTTCTCGCCCTCGTCGCGGACCCGGCCGGTTGGTGGGAGGCTTGAACCATGAGTACCCGCCTACCAGCGGGTTCCGTGGAGCAGGCTGCCCTGCCGTCCTGGTCGCCCATGCTGGCGGTGGCCGGTCCGCTGCCCGGGCCGGAGGACGAGGCGCAGTACGGGTTCGAGCCGCTCTTCAACGGTGCCCGAGTTCTCGTCCATCTACCGGGGGACGGCCGGGTTCGGCTGATCTCCGGGATCGGCCAGGACGTCACGAGCGTGTATCCCGAACTACGACAACTGCCCGACGTGCTGCCACCCGGGATGGTCGCCGTCCTCGACGGCGAGATCATCACCCTGGGCAAGCACGGCGGTCCGTCCATGGAACGGCTGCAGCGGCGGATGAGCCTGCGGCACCCGTCGGCCGTGGAACAGGCGGCCGCGGACATGCCCGCCCGGCTGATGGTCTACGACATCCTCCACCTGGGGGAGCCGGTGCTGCACTCCCCGTACACCGCGCGCCGCGCCCTCCTGGATGACCTGGGCATGTCCGGCCCCTTCGTCGCCGTCCCGCCCTACTGGCCGGCCATGGCGGCGGAAGCGCTGCAGCACATCCGTCAGGAGGGGTACGACGGCATCGTGGCGAAACGGCTGACCAGCCCCTATCTACCGGGGCGGCGCAGCCGCGACTGGATCAAGATCAAGAACATGCATCCTGACGAGTCCCACTGACCCGTCCCGGCCGTCGCCGCGACGGCCGGCCCCGTCGGTCCGCGGCCCGGTGGCCCACCGGGCCGCCCCGGCGGGCCGGCGGTGTCCGGCGTGCGGCCGTGTGCCGGTGCGCGCCGTCCCTGGTCGCGCTCTTCTTCCCCTTCTCTCTCCTCCCTTCTGTGTCCCGTGCTCCCGCGTGTTCCGGCGGGCGTACGGGACGCGCCTGTCCGCCTCCGTTTCGTGACCGCCGCGGGTGCGTTCCCCGCTGCTCCCGGGGTAATGGCCGAGCGACCGCCGGGGTACGCGTATCCCGCAGCAGCCGATGGGGAGAAGAGGGCGCAAGGACATGACGCATGACGTCGCGCAGATCGTCCGCAGGGTCGTCGCCGAGTGCGCGGGCGTGCCGGAGGACGAGGTGAGGCCCGAGGTGACCTTCTCCGGGCTCCGCCTGGGGGACCGGGGCAAGCAGCGGGCGGCCGACGCCGTGGAGCGCAAGGTGGGCGTGATGCTGCTGGCCGACGAGGTCGAGCGGATGGGGACGGTGGGCGATCTTGTCGACACCGTGTCGGAGAAGCTCTCCGAGCAACTCTCCTCAGGCTGATCGCGCACTCTCGGTAGTCGCGCACGCTGCGTAACCGGTGGGAACCGTCCGCGCCCGGTGATATGGGCGCGGTGCCCAAATCCCCTGCGAGGCAGGGGATTTGGGCTGCGGACGGGGCGTCAGGAGGGGCCGTTCCCGGCCCTCGGGGAGCATGTTTATTTGTCCGAGTTCGCGTAATTTGTCGGAAACCTTTGACTCTGGGCCACTGACGTGCCTACGGTGCAGTTGGGACGCCGCCAACTAGGCACATCGGATATGGCGTTCCGCACCAGTGATGGTGTGCCCCGTCCCAAGGACCCGGGCACATCCCGGTCGCACCGGGGTCACGCGCACGAAGCCGGTGCGACGGCGACCAGTCCTTCTGGTCGCGCATCCCAAAACGTTCACACCTCAAAGGGAACGACATGCGCGCGAACAAGAACACCACTCGCAAGATTGTCGCAGCGGCATTTGTTGCTCCGCTGCTGGCGTTCGCCGGAGCATCAGCTGCCAGTGCGGCCACCCCGCACGAGTCAGCACCGCAGCAGGCAGTCGTCGCGCACGGCGGCTGGGGCGGCGGCTGGGGCGGCGGCGGCTGGGGCCACGGCGGCTGGGGCGGCGGCTGGGGCGGCTGGGGCGGTGGCTGGGGCCACGGCTGGGGCGGCGGCTGGGGCGGCTACGGCTGGGGCCCGGGCTACGGCGGCTACTACGGCTTCTTCCGCTGAGGTCTGACGATCTGAGCAGATCAGTGACAGTACGACAGGGCCGTCACCTCGCACGAGGTGGCGGCCCTGCCGCGTGCGGTGGGGCGGGCCGGGGCCGGGCGCGGTGCCCACGAGCCGCGGCTAGGGGAACGAGTGGAAGAGCCCGTCGGGGTCGTACTTCTCGCGCAGCGCGCCGAGCCGCGCCCAGTCCGACGGGGTGTACGACCTGCGGGCGTGCGAGTCGTCCGCGGACAGGTCCGCCTCGGCGATGTAGTGCCCGGTCCCGAGCGGCGCGACGGACGCCATCGCCTCACGCAGCCACCGGACGTTGGCCTCGTCCCGCGACGGGTCGTCCCAGATCGCGTACGCGGAGACCTTGGCGTCGCCGAGGACGGAGAACGCCATGTCGCCCAGCAGTCCCGGGTTCCGTGAGGCCGGCGCGAGCGGGGCGAGGACCAGGGACTTCGCCGAGGGCGCCCGGCCGAGGGCGTCGCCGAGCCGGGTCAGCAGGGTGCCCGGGTCGGCGTGGGACCAGATGGTGTCGGCCGCATAGCGGTGCCCGTCCGGCCACAGCGCGGCGATCCGCGTGTACAGGGCCTTCATCGACGTGGGCTCCGCGACGGCCCGGCGCAGCGGGGCAGTGGTGAACGGCGCTGCGGCGAGCGGTGCCAGCGCGCGGGCCGCCTCGTCGTGGGAGCCGGCGAACGCGGTGCCGGACAGCGAGAGGACCACCTCCCCGGAACCGGGATCGGTCGAGAGGGTGAAGGCGACCTCCACGTTGGCGGGCAGATCCCCGGCCGCCTCGGTGACCCAGTCGGCGAGCGACTCGACCTCGCCGAGGTGGCACACGTACGACGTCGTGGCGACCGCCGCAGGACCGGGCCACAGGGCCAGCCGGAAGGCGGTCACGGCCGCGAAGAAGCCCGGTCCCGCGCCGCGCGCCGCCCAGAACAGGTCGGCGTTCTCGCGCTCGTCGCAGCGCACGACCTCGCCGTCCGCGGTGACGGCCTCGATCGCGCGCACGCTCGCGCACGCCGGGCCCCACGCACCGGAGTTCCAGCCGAGGCCCCCGCCGAGCAGGTAGCCGCCGAGGGCGACCGCGGCGCCGTGCCCGGTGGGGAAGGCGAGGCCGGCACGGGCGAGAACCCGCGTGAATTCCCCGGACGAGAGCCCGGGCTCGACGGTCGCCGTGGCCCGCGCGGGATCGACGACGCAACGGCGCAGGGCCGACAGGTCCAGCAGCATCCCGCCGTCGCGCAGGGGCGCGCCGCACCAGCTGTGGCCGCCCGTGCGGACCGCGACCCGCAGGCCCTCGGCGCGGGCCGTCGCGATCGCCGCCGGGACGTCGCGCACCGAGGCGGCGCGGACGATCACGTCGGGGCGACGCTGCGGCTGGTACCCGTTCCACAGCAGGCCCGTCCGGACGTCCTCGTAGCCGGCGTCGCCCCTGCGGACGACCGGCCCCTCAACGCCCGGAACCCGCGAGGGATCGCTCATGACGACCTCCTGGCCGCCGTCAGGCGGAGTGGCGCATGCGTCGTCCCAGGCTAACCGCAGGCCGCACGGGCCGCCCGTGGTCACGGCGGCGGCGGGTCCCGGGGGCACCTCCCAGCGAGAGCCCGGGGAGGAACCCGGGACCGCCGCCGTGCGGCTCAGCCGGTGAGCCGGTCGATCTGGCGGATCTTGTTGGTCGCGTCGAGCGCGGCCACCTTGTAGGACTCGGCGAGCGTCGGGTAGTTGAACACGGCGTCCACCAGGTAGTCGACCGTGCCGCCGCAGCCCATCACGGCCTGGCCGATGTGCAGCAGCTCGGTCGCCCCGGAGCCGAAGCAGTGCACGCCGAGCAGCGTGCGGTCCTCGGGCGACACCAGCAGCTTCAGCATGCCGTGCGAGTCGCCGATGATCTGGCCGCGGGCCAGCTCGCGATAGCGCGAGATGCCGACCTCGAACGGCACGTTGTCGTCGGTCAGCTGGTCCTCGGTGCGGCCGACGAAGCTGATCTCGGGAATGGTGTAGATGCCGATCGGTTGCAGGCCGCGCATCGCGTTCACCGGCTCCTCGCACGCGTGGTACGCGGCGGCCCGGCCCTGCTCCATCGACGTCGCGGCCAGCGCGGGGAAGCCGATCACGTCGCCGACGGCGTAGATGTGCGGCACGGCGGTCCGGTAGTGCTCGTCGACGGTTATGCGCCCGCGCTTGTCCGCGGCCAGTCCCGCCTTCCCGAGGTCGAGTTCCTCGGTGAGCCCCTGCCGGCCGGCCGAGTACATCACGGTGTCCGCGGGGATCTTCTTGCCGCTCGCCAGCAGGGTCAGCGCCCCGGTCGCGTGCCGCTCGACGGCCGCCACGGTCTCGCCGAAGCGGAAGGTCACGGCCAGGTCCCGCAGGTGGTACTTGAGGGCCTCGACGACCTCGACGTCGCAGAAGTCCAGCATGCCGTCGCGCTGCTCGACCACCGTCACCTTGGTGCCGAGCGCGGCGAACATCGAGGCGTACTCGATGCCGATGACCCCGGCGCCGACGATCACCATCGAGCGGGGGACCCGCTCGAGGTTCAGCACGCTGTCGGAGTCCATGATCGTTCGGTCGTCGAACTCCACACTCGCCGGGCGGGCCGGCCGGGTGCCCGTCGCGATCACGATGTGCCCCGCCGTCACCAGCGAGTCCTGGCCGGAGGCATCCCGTACGGCGACGGTGTGATCGTCCACGAAGCGGCCGGTGCCCGGCAGCATCGTGACCCGGTTGCGGGCCAGTTGGCTGCGGATCACGTCCACCTCGCGGCTCACCACGTGCTGGGTGCGCGCGGTGAGGTCGGCGACGGTGATGTCCTCCTTGAGGCGGTAGCTCTGCCCGTACATGTCGCGCTGGGTCAGGCCGGTCAGGTACAGCACCGCCTCGCGCAGGGTCTTCGAGGGAATGGTGCCGGTGTGGATGGAGACGCCGCCCAGCATGTCGGGGCGGTCGACGATGGCGACCCGGCGGCCGAGCTTGGCCGCGGCGATGGCGGCCTTCTGGCCGCCCGGGCCGGATCCGATGACGAGCAGGTCGAATTCGGTCACGGGCCGAGTCTGACAGGGGGTGACACTCCGGGGAAAGGGCGGTCCCGGGTCGGGGTCAGCGGGCCTCGGCGGCGGTCACGACCTCGGTGATGCCGCGCGCGGCCAGATGCGCCGGATCCTGCGCGCGGTCGGCCAGCACGAGGGCCGGACGGACCCCGCGCGCGGTGAGGGCCGCCCACGCCTCGAACACCTCGCCCCCGGGGGCGCAGGTGGCGCGGCGCGGCGCCGTCTCCGGTTCGCCGACGTCCACGACGAGCGCGGTGGTACGGGGGAGCGGAGCCGGCGCGGGCCCCGAACGCAACTCCTCGGCGACCCGGGCGACGGCGGCGCCCGCCGGTTTCACACGGCGGTCGTTGCCGAGCAGACCGAGCGTGTACTCCAGCTCGGGGAAGTCGGCCAGGCTGCGCGCGACGTCGTGCGAGCACCACCAGGTGATGCCCCACAGGTCCGTGCAGTCCAGCGCGTTGGCGATGGTGGCCGACGCGAAGGCCGCCGCGTGGTCCGGCGGGATCAGGGGCGCGGGGGCGCCGACCTCCTGGAGCCAGACGGGCCGGTGCGCATCGGTGGCCCACGCCTTGGAGAGCTCGATGAGGTACGCGGCATGGTGCTCGGTGGCGACCCCCGCGTGGCCGTGGCGCTGCGCGGTGCCGTTGAAGACCCAGGAGTGGACGGCGGTGGCGAAGCCGAGGCGGGCGGCCTGACCGGGTGTGAAGGCGTGGTCGTCCTGGTACCAGGCCGCGTCGTACTCCGCGTGCAGGTGCAGCTTGCCGGGGGCGCCGCGCTCGCACGCGTCCAGCATCAGGCGCAGCCAGGCCTCGGCCTGTACCGGACCGATGCGGTCCGGGTCCGGGTGCGGCGGTCCGGAGAACTGGTTGATCTCGTTGCCGACCGTCATGCCGAGGAAGTTGGGCCGGTCGGCGAGGGCCGCGGCCAGGGTGCGCAGGTACTCGGCCTCCGCCGCGACGACGTCGGCGTCGGTGAAGATGTTCCGCCGGTGCCAGGTGCCGGTCCAGGCGGGCAGGAAGTCGAAGCTGGACAGATGGCCCTGCAGGCCGTCGACGTTGACGTCCAGGCCGCGTTCGGCGGCGGCGTCGACGAGGGCGACCAACTGCTCGACCGCCCGCGGCCGGATGAGCGCGCGGTTGGGCTGGAACAGCGGCCAGAGCGGGAAGACCCGGATGTGGTCCAGACCCAGGCCGGCGATGGAATCGAGATCGGCGCGGACCGCGTCGAGGTCGAAGTCCAGCCAGTGGTGGAACCAGCCCTGGCTCGGGGTGTAGTTGACGCCTAGGCGCGGGGTCATGGCAGGTCCAGGTGGCGAAGGGCGGGCGCGGGCGGCACGCCGGGGCTGTCGGGCCGGCCGGGGGAGTGGCCGTGCCGCGACCGGCTTCGGCCGGGGGAGCCGGCCGCCGGCGCCCACGCCAAACTGGCATCGCGCCCCCGGTAAAGTCAACTCGCTCCGGGCAAAGGCTTTTTGTGTCCACGAATCCGCAGGTCACCGCCCTGGTGAAGAAAATGGGGAGGGGCTGCTAATGCGCTTTAGAGGAACCCCGCTCAAGCGCTATAGCAACGGGCGGTGTTCGGCGGGTGGATACTGGCACACCACAGCGGGGACACCGGGCGGCGAGCGGAGGGAGGGGCCCGATGACGGCGTACGAGCGGCCGGCGGAACCGGCGCCCGAGGGCCGCGCCGACCGGCGCCCCCCGGCACGCCGCCCGACCATGAAGGACATCGCCCGCCGGGCCGGGGTGTCCGAGAGCGCGGTCTCCTTCGCCCTCAACGACCGGCCCGGCGTGTCCGACGCCACGCGCCGCCGGGTCCGCGCGGTCGCGGAGCAACTGGGCTGGCAGGCCAGCACCGCCGCCCGCGCGCTGTCCGGCGAGGGCGCGGCCACGGTCGGCCTGGTCCTGGCCCGGCCGGCCAACACCCTCGGCCTCGAGTCGTTCTTCCTGCAACTCGTCTCGGGCCTCCAGGAGGTGCTGTCGGCACGCCAACTGGGCCTGCTCTTCCGTGTGGTGGAGGACAGCGGGGCGGAGTGCGACGTCTACCGCAGGTGGTGGGCGGAGCAGCGGGTCGACGGGGTGATCGTGGTCGACCCGCACGCGGGCGACCCGCGGCCGGAACTCCTGGACTCCCTGGGCCTGCCCGCGGTCGTCATCGGCACCACACCGGACGGCGCCGTCGCGCGCCCCGGGATCTCCACCGTGTGGGCCGACGACACCGCGGCCATGGCCGCGATCGCCCACCACCTGCACGCCCTTGGCCACCGCCGCGTCGTGCACGTGGCGGGGCCGCCGCACCTGGCGCACACCGCGCGCCGCATCGCCTCGCTCCGCGCCGAGGCCGCCCGCCTCGGGGTGGCCGCGGCCCGCTCGGTCACCACGGACTACTCCGGCGAGCAGGGCGCGGAGGCCACGAGCCGCGTGCTGGCCGAAGCCGATCCGCCCACGGCGATCGTCTACGACAACGACGTGATGGCGGTGGCGGGCGCGGCCGTCGCCGCCCGGCGCGGGCTGTCCGTACCGGGCGACCTGTCCCTCGTCGCCTTCGACGACTCGCCGCTGTGCCGGACCACCCACCCTCCGCTGACCGCGCTCGTGCGGGACACGCTCGCGGTGGGGCGCTGTGCGGCGACGGAGTTGCTCGCGCTGCTCGGAGGCGGGTCCGCGCGGCGCGTCCAGGTGCCGACGCCGCGGCTTCGTGTGCGCGCCAGCACGGGCCCGCCTCCGGCGGCCTGACCGGTTTTTTCCCCGCCCGCCCTCCCTCCCCCAACCTTCGGCCGGGGGTGCCCCCAGCCCGGCGCGGTAAGTGACCGCCTGCGCTCTGTTCGTATGGGGTCGGTGCCGCGCCGGAGCCCTCCCCCAGATACCGCTGGGAGGTGCCCCCAGCGGGCGGACCCCGCCACACCCCTTCCGGCTGTTGGGGCGACATGACGGCCGGTGGGGGTGTTGTTGGCGGTGACGGCTGGGCCCTTGGACGGCGCTGCGCCAACGGACGGCCCGCGCACGGTGCCGTCTACCCCCCACCGGGGATCAGGCGCGAGAGCTCACCAGAGGGGGCGGGGGAGTTGGGGGCACCCCCGGCCGGAGGCTGGGGGAGGGTGGGTGTTCTGGACTGTGGAGCATATTTGGGTGCATGACCCGGGGTGATCAAGGGACAGTGCCTGAGGCACCTAAATGTGCTGTCCAGAATGGCCGGCCCCGGAGGCCCCGAACCCGGCCCCCACGAAGCGCGCGTCGGGGCGCCCTGACTTCACAGGGCACACGGGCGGGCGGGCGGGGAAAAAGCCTTACCCGGTGCGGGGGCGGGCCCCCGGGCCCGGGAGGCGGTCGACCTCGTCGCCGGAGGCGACGAGGTGGCCGTCCCCGCACAGCAGAGCCACCCGTACAGACGCCCCGCACCCGTGATGCGTCGCGAGCAGCGACGGCCCCTCGGGATCCGCGAGGTACTTGTCCCCCCAGTCGCGCAGCGCGCTGATCAGCGGGTAGAGGTCCCGCCCCATCGTGGTGAGGACGTACTCCGAGCGCCGGCGCGCGCCCGGTTCCTGGTAGTCGCGCAGCTCCAGCAGGCCCCGCTCGACCATGCCGTTCAGCCGGTCGCTGAGGACCGAGCGGGAGACGCCCAGGTGGTTCTGGATGTCGCTGAACCGCCGGACCCCGCGGGTGACCTCGCGGAGGATTAGCAGCACCCACGGCTGGCCGACGAGTTCGACGGCGCGCCCCACTGAGCAGTTCGAGACGTCCTGGTCGAGGTATTCCATGGGGCCGATCCTATCTGAGTTCTCCAGGAGAACTCAGGGATGGTAACGTGCGCCACAGCGGCTGAGTTCGAGAGTCGGACCCAGTCGAGGAGGGACACCACTCATGACACCCCCGACCGCCGCCGGCGCCCACGCCGGCGCCCACGCCGGCGCGCCCGTCGCACCGGCCCCCGCGCAGAGCAACCAGGACCGTGCCGCCCGGCAGAGCCGGAGGCAATGGATCGGATTCGTCGTTGCCAGCCTCGGTCAGATGGCGATGTTCGTGAACATCACCCAGACCACGGCGGTCCTCGCGCCCCTCCAGCAGGACCTGCACGTGTCCGGTTCCGCGCTCGTGTGGATCGCGGGCATCTACTCGATGATGGTCGCGAGCTTCGTGCTCTCCGCCGGCACCGTCGGCGACATCCTGGGACGCCGCCGGGTCTTCGCGCTCGGCATGGTGCTCCTGGGCGCCGGAAGCCTCGTCGTCTTCCTGGCGTCCGGCGCCGGGACGGTGATCGTGGGCCAGGCGCTGATGGGCATCGGCGGCGCGGCGATCCTGCCCAACAGCCTCTCCCTGGTCACCCAGATGTTCCCGGACCCGCACGAGCGCACCCGGGCGGTGGGCATCTGGGTCGCGGTGTCCGGCATCGGGCTCGCCTTCGGGCCCGTCGCTGCCGGGCTGATCCTGGAGCGCTTCTCCTGGAACGCGGTCTTCCTGGTCAACGTGGTGCTCGCGGTGGTCGTGCTGCTGCTCACGCCGCGCTTCGTCACCGAGAGCCGCCACCCGGGCCGCCACCTCGACCCGCCCGGCCTGGTGCTGGCCGTGATCGCGATCGGCGCGCTCAACTACGGCCTGGTGGAGGGCGGTCACAGCGGATACGGCACATGGCAGGCGGCCGGCGCCTTCGTCCTGGCCGCCGTGGCGCTCGCCGCGTTCATCGTGCACGAGTCCCGCACCCGCACGCCGATGCTCAACCTGCGGCTGTTCCGCAACCGCACCTTCGCCACGGCCAACGTCGTCGCCATGATCGGCCAGTACTCCTTCGTGGCCGTCGCCTTCGCCCAGGTGCTGTACTTCGAGCGCGTCCGGCACGAGTCGATCCTCCGCGCGGGACTGCTGCTCCTGCCCGTGATGATCGCGTACGTGCTGGTCAGCTACGTGGCCGCCGCCATAGCCCGGCGCGTCGGCTTCAAGACGACCCTGGGCGCCGGGACGGTGCTCGCCGCGGTGGGCGCCCTGGCGATGACCGCGCAGACCCCCACCACGTCCGTGGTCGTCATCGCGGTGCTGATGGGTCTGTTCGGGGCCGGCGCGGGGCTCATCCTGCCGCCGGGCACGGCCGTGGCGGTGATCAGCGTGCCGCACACCGACGGCGGCATGGCCAGCGGCACGGTGAACCTCTTCCGCCAGGTCGGCGGAACCCTCGGCGCGACCGTCACCGGCACCGTCCTCACCAGCGGCCTCGCCTCCCGGCTCCCGGACGCGCTCGCCGAGCGCGGCACCCCGCCCGCGGTCACCGGCCAGGTGGTCCAGGCCGTCGGCAGCGGCGCGTCAGGTGCGGGCCTGCCCGCGGGGCTGCGCGCCACCGTCGACGCCGCGGTGGGCGACGCGTTCTCGGGGGCACTGCACCTCGCCGTGCTCATCCCGGGCGTGGCCATCGCCGCGGCGGCCGTCGCGGCCGTCACACTGATCCGCAACCGTCCCACTCCGCAACAGCACTGAGGGAGCCCCGCCGTGCCCGAAGCAGCCCAGCCCGACTCCACGCCCGACGCGTTCCTCGCCCTGGAGCGCGCGGGAGCCTTCCTCCGCGCCGTCGGGCTGCACTTCGACTCCGTCACCCCGACCGAGGTCCGCGGCCACCTCGAGGTGACCGCGGAGCACCACACCCCGTGGGGCATCACCCACGGCGGGGTCTACGCGACCGTCATCGAGAGCGTGGCCAGCGTGGGCGCGTCGGTCGCGGTGGAGTCCCGGGGACAGTTCGCGGTCGGGGTCGGCAACCAGACCGACTTCCTGCGGTCGCACGTCACCGGGCGCCTCGACGTGGTCGGCACGCCCATCCAGCAGGGCCGCAGCCTGCAGTTGTGGCTCGTGGAGATCGGCGACGAGTCCGGCAGGCCCATCGCCCGCGGGCAGGTACGGCTGTTCAACCGCGACCTGCCCGGTCACTGACCGGGACGTCCGTCAGACCGGTGACCCGCAGGGTGAGGTTCAGCCGTCCGGACGCGAGGCCGGTGGCCGGGTCACCGGTCCCGGGCAGGATCCTCGGGACCCCGTGGTACGCGAAGCGCGACGGCCCGCCGAACACGAACAGGTCGCCGGAGGCCAGTTCCAGATCGGTGTAGGGGCGGTTGCGGTTCTCGGTGTTGCCGAAGCGGAAGACGCAAGCGTCGCCGACGGTCAGCGACACCACCGGGGCGCCGGACCGTTCGTCCTTGTCCTGGTGCATGCCCATCCGGGCGCCGGCGTCATAGAAGTTGATCAGGGCGGTGTCCGGTGCCCAGCCGTCGCCCGCCGCCGGGTCCTGATACGCGTCCACCAGTGCCCGGCGGCCCAACTCGGCCAGCCAGTCCGGGAATTCCGCCACCCGGGCGCCGTTCACGTCGCCCGCCGTCCGGGTGTAGCGGTACGGCTGCCAGTGCCAGCCGAGGCAGACGGTCCGCACCGACATCACACCGCCGCGCGGCAGCCTCGTGCGACGCATCGGAACCGGCCCGGCGGCCCAGCCGCGGCACGCGGTCACGAGCCGGCGCTGCTCGTCCGGGCCCAGCCAGCCGGGCACGTGCACCGCGCCGGGCGCGACCTCCAGCCGGGGGCGGGGGAACAGGCCGCTCATCGCCCGCCCCCCGCGGCGGTACGGACCACCCAGCCGCGGTCGAAGCGCCAGACGCCGCCGTCGGGCGCCGCCCCGCGCAGTCCCTGGAGCGCGGCCGGGCCGGTCGCGGCCGCGATGCGGGGGTCGCCGAGCGCGGCGAAGCCGACCGTACGGGCGGGGTCCCAGCCGGTGCCGTGCCGCAGCCGGCGGACGAGCTGGGCCCACCCCCGGGGCGCCGCCGCGACCGCCCAGGCGTCGGGCGCGTCCGCGGTCAGCCGCTGGGCCTGCCGCAGCCAGGAGGCCGCCTCCTCGGGCCAGTCCACGACGGCGGCGATCTCGCGGCCCGCCGCGCGCCAGGCGGCCGCGAAGGCCGCCGCCGCGTCACGGGAGGCCGCGTCGCGGCTGTGCCCGACCGTCACGACCCGGGCGCCGTCCAGCAGGCCGAGGAGAGCGGCGAGCTCCGCGGCGGTGTGCGCGGCGGGTGCGGGCAGTTCCTCCAGCGCGGCCAGATCGCCGGCCGTGAGGAGGGGCGAGGGCGCGGGCGCCTCGTCGGCGGGTGTGTGCGGCATTTCCATGGTCTCCGGGTCCCGGTTCGCTCGGCTCGCTTTCCATTGTGCGTACTGGCGGGGCAGGCACCGCGCGCACGGGCGGTGGCCGGCCGCCACCGCCGTCGTCTCGTCGGCGAAGAACACCCGCTCGCGGACGTAGCCGCCGCGGGCCAGCGCCCGCAGCGCGCTCGGGCAGTCCAGCCTGCCGTACAGGCGGCCGCGCCGGTGCCCGCCGAGGGTGCCGGGCACGGTACTCGGGTACGGCTCCCCGTCCGGCCCGGTCCGGGTGTAGGTCCGGACGGGGCGGGAGCCGGTCACGTCGCGTCGTGGAGGACCAGTCCCAGCGTGTGCCGGCGGCCGGAGCGGACGGTGCTCACGCCGTGCCGCATGGGGGCGGCGGACCAGCCGCGCGTGGAGCGGACGGGGCGGTCGCGGGTGGTGAACACCAGCGCGTGGCCCTGGGGGAGCGCGGTGGCCGAACCACGGGACTGGGCCCGCGCCCGCTGCTCGGTCATCAGGAACTCGCCGCCGGTGTAGTCGCCGCCGGGCTCGTCCAGGCCGATCACGACCTGGAGCGGGAAGACCAGTTCCCCGTACAGGTCCTGGTGCAGCGCGTTCCAGTCGCCCGCGCCGTAGCGCAGCAGGATCGGGGTCGGCCGCCGTTGGCCCGCGGCGTGGCACATCCCCAGCCACTGCTCCAGGGTGTCCGGCCAGGGCGCGGGGCGGCCGAGACGGGCTGCCCAGTCGCGCGCGACGGGCAGCAGACGGGGGTAGAACGCCTCGCGCAGCTCCCGTACGAGGTCCGGCAGCGGATGGGCGAAGTAGCGGTACTGGCCGGAGCCGAAGCGGTGCCGGGCCATGTCGACGGTCGAGCGGAAGCGCGCCGGCTCGTCGTAGAGTCCGGCCATCGCGCGGCACTCGGCGGGGGTGAGGACGCGATGCGCGGTCAGGGCACTGCCGTACGCGTCGAGCTCGCCCGCGAGCGCGGGCCAGTCGGCGGCGGCGACCCGCTCGCGGGCCGCCGCCGGGGTGCTGGTGGTCGTGGTCATGGGGGTCCTCCCGGTCAGGCGGTGCGGCGGCCGGACTCCAGCGCCAGCAGGTGTTCCTTGCGGGACATCCCCCCGGCGTAGCCGGTCAGGGCGCCGCTGGAGGCGACCACGCGGTGGCAGGGGCGGACGACCAGCAGGGGGTTGCGGCCGATCGCGGCACCCACCGCGCGCGACGAGCTGCGCGGGATGCCGCACCGCTCGGCGACGTCGGCGTACGAGAGGGTCGTGCCGTAGTCGATGGTCTCCACGGTCTTCCACACCTGCTGCTGGAAAGGGGTCCCGGCCGTGGTGAACTCGATGTCGAAGCAGGTCAGTTCGCCCGTGAAATAGGCCGTGAGCTGGCCCAGGATCTCGGCGAAGGCCGCCCGGTCCTCGCGCCAGCCGGCCCCGGGGGCCGTGACGCCGCCCTTCTGCCCGGGAACGGACAGCGAGGTGAGTGCCGTGCCGCCCTTGGCGGTCGCCGACTCCTCGCCGACGAGCAGGAGTTCGCCGAGCGGGCTGTGCGTCGTGGTGTAGACCGTCATCGGTCCGGTCCTTCCGTCGTTCGTGCGGTACGACTACGAGTCTGGTCCCTGGGCGGGGACGGTGCTGGCGGGATTCGGACGTCGCATTCCCGCTGCCCGGAAGACCGGGCGGTCCCCTCAGGACACGGTCTGTTCGGCGCTCCAGAGGTGGTGCACGGCGTAGGTGCGCCAGGGCCGCCAGGCCTCGGCCTCCTGGAGCGAGACGCCCGCCCGGGCGGCGCCCGCGCGCGCCGCCACGTCGTCCTCCAGCAGGACGTCGGGGTCGCCCAGGGCGCGCATCCGCAGGTAGCCGGCAGTCCAGGGGCCGATGCCGCGCAGCGCGAGCAGCGCCTTCTCCGTGGCGTCCCGGTCGACTCCCGGGTCGAGGGCGACGGTGCCGTCGGCCAGCGCGGCGGCGAGCCCGCGCACCGTGTCCCGGCGGGCACCGGGCATGCCGAGTTCCGACAGCGACGCCCCCGCGAGGGTGTCCACCGTGGGGAACAGATGGGTGAGGCCGCCGCTCGGCACGGGCAGCGGCGTCCCGTACGCCGCCACGAGCGCGGCGCCCAGGCGCCGCCCCGCGGCGAGGGTGACCTGCTGGCCCAGCACGGCGCGGACCGCCGTCTCGTGCGGATCGACCGTGCCGGGGGCGCGCAGACCGGGACGGAGCGCGGCCAGCGCCCCCATCGCCGGGTCGGCGCCGAGCCGTTCGGCCACCGCGTACGGGTCCGCGTCCAGGTCGAACAGGCGCCGGACGCGCTGGGTGGCGGTCGTCAGGTCCCGCAGCTCGCTCAGGTGCAGGCGGCACTCCAGCCAGCCGCCGCCCTTGCCGACGGCCTCGGACACCTCGGCGACCGCGTGGCCGCCCGGCAGGCGCAGGGTACGGCGGTACGTACGGCTGCCGGCGGGCCCGGTGACCTCCTCGATGCCGTGGAGGGCGCGGCGTTCCAGGCGGTCGAAGACCTGCCGGGTGTCGTAGGCGCCCCGATAGGCGAGCCGCAGCGGTATTCCGGAGGCGGGGGACGCGGCGCCCTCGGCGACGGCGGCCGCGGAACGCGCGCCGCCGGGCCGGGCCGCCCGCAGTTCGGTGGGGGTCATGGCGTAGATCTCACGGACCGTGTCGTTGAACTGCCGGACGCTCGCGAAACCGGCGGCGAACGCGATCCCGGCCGCCTGCATACCGGTGGTCTGCAGCAGGACGCGCGCGGTGTGCGCCCGCTGGGCCCGCGCCAGGGCGATCGGGCCCGCGCCGAGTTCCGCGTTGAGCTGTCGCTGCACCTGGCGGGCGCTGTAACCCAGCCGCGCGGCGAGGCCCGCCACGCCCTCGCGGTCCACGATGCCGTCGCCGATCAGCCGCATCGCCCGGCCGACGACGTCCGCCCGCACGTTCCACGCGGCGGAGCCGGGCACGGCGTCCGGGCGGCACCGCCGGCAGGCCCGGAAACCGGCGCCCTGCGCGGCGGCCGCGGTCGGGAAGAAACGCACATTGCGCTGCCGGGGCGTCACGGCGGGGCAACTGGGGCGGCAGTAGATGCCCGTCGTCGTCACCGCGAAGAAGAACTCCCCGTCGAACCGGGCGTCCCGGCTGCGCACCGCCTCGTACCTGCGGTCGTCCATGGTCACCCCTCCACTGTGCGGCATCGCGCCCGCGAACACCGGCGGAAATCGGACACGGAGTTTTCTGCCGGTCCCGCCGGTCCGGCGGGCTCACGCGCCCACTGACCTGCCCGCACGCTTGATCCGCCACGCGAACACCGCCGCGCCGAGGGGGAGGCCGACGATCCCGCCCAGGGCGGAACCGACGTCATGGGTGTCCGGGGAGATCCACGCCTCGGTGGCGTCTCCCAGGAGGACCAAAGCCAGCAGGGTGGCCAGTCCGGCGGCCGCGGCGGATCGCCGGCCCGGCGGCCGGGTCCGGTAGAGCTCGGCCACCGGCACGCCGCCGGCGAGGACGCAGATCGCGAGGCTCGGGAGGGCGGCGCCCGGCAGCAGGCCCAGCGCCCAGGCGATGACTTCGAGGAGTCCCAGAGGGACGAGAAGGATGAGCATGTGCAGCGCTGTCGCGGTGGCGAGGTCCCGGGCCCCGTACGGCACCGGGGGCGTTCCGGCGCTCTCCTCCTCGGCCATGCCCGGAGCGTACCGGGCAATCGGGCACGGTGGGCACCCCCGTGACCTACGAGGGGTCCCGGCCGCGCGGCGGCGCCGGCGCCCACGGGGCGATGCCGCCGGCGGCGAGCCGGTCGAGCGCGGCGCTGAGGCGGCGGCACACCTGCTCGGTCTCCTGGCGTGAACGGTCCCGCTCGGTGATGGTCGCGGCCAGCAGGAGGGCGGTCAGCGCCACCGACCCGTTGAACGCCTGGAGGGTGACCATCGTGGCGAGGAGGGTGTGACCGGCGAACGGACCCACCGCGTCGGCGCCCGCGACGACGGCGATCAGGGAGACGACCGCCGCGCAGGGCGCCGCGCCCGCGAGCCGGAAGCGGAAGGCGGCCCAGATCAGGACGGGGAAGACGAGGAAGAGCAGCCCGAGACCGCTCCGGGTGGCCACTCCCGCGACGAGCAGCGTGCACACCAGCAGCGCCGCCGCCTCGGCCCGGCGCAGCGGCGGGACCCCGCGCGGCCACCGGTACGCGCGGGCGGCCAGCAGCAGGGGTGCGATGACCAGGACGCCCATCGCGTCCCCGGTCCACCACACCGACCACGTCCGCCAGAAGTCGCCGGCGGGCACGGCCCCGGCGGCCACGAGCACCGCGCTGCCGACTGTCGCGCTGACGAGCATCCCGCCCAGGGCGCCGAGGAAGACCAGCGCCAGCGCGTCCCGCAGCCGGTCCAGTTCGGGGCGGAAGCCGACGTGCCGCAGCAGCAGGCAGGCGCACACCGGGGCGATCGTGTTGCCCGCCGCGATGGCGACGACCGGGAGGATCGAGGGACCGATGGCGAGGTTCACCAGGAAGGCGCCGACGGCGACCCCGGGCCACATCCGCACTCCCCACAGCAGCAGGCCGACCACCGCGATCCCGGTCGGCGGCCACAGCGGGGTGACCTGCCCGCGGACGAGCTGCTGCATCAGGCCCAGACGCGCGGAGCCGTAGTAGACCGCGGCGACGACGGCGATCCGCAGGACGAGGACGGCCCAGCGCCGTGGCCCGCGGGCCCCGGCGGACGGTTCGGTACGGCGTCGGGACATGGCATCAGCGCCCTGCGGTCGTCCGATGTGCGGCGATTTTCCACGCTACCGCCGCCCCCGTCCCCCGGCAGGTCACCCGCGGGCGGTGGTGCGGGCGGGAAATGGTTACGGGCCTGTCGGTCGTGCGCACTACAGTCCGCACAGCGAACGCACAACATCGACAGACAACAGGGGTGGGACCGGATGAGCACGTCGAGGCGTATGCGCCTTGCCGCCACGGTGGGGGCCGCGGCCGTCGTACTGACCGCGACGGCCGGTTGCGGGGCGGCGCAGGACACGGCCAAGGCCGTGGGTGGGTCGGACACGATCGCGAAGATCCTCGCCCGGGTCAGCGACCGCACGGAGAACGTCGGGGCGGCGCAGGTCACGTTCGTCACCGATGCCGGGCAGGGCAGCCCGATCACGATGACGGGCACGTACTCGTGGGGCAAGGGACTCGCCTACGACGTCATGATGGACACCAAGGCCGCCCAGATGCAGGCCCTTCAGGACGCCCCGACGCTGCGGACCCTGCTGGTGGACGGCGCCTACTACTACAACGTGGACCCGCAGTCGGCCGGTCCGCTCAAGGGCAAGCACTGGATGCGCGTCGACGTGTCGGCGGTGCTGGGCGAGAAGGGCGCCGCGGCGGTCGAGAAGAACGGTGACCCGACGGCGGGGCTGCGCTACATCGGCATGTCCAAGGACGCCGAGGACCTGGGTGAGGAGTCGGTGCGCGGCGTCAAGGCGCATCACTACCGGGTCAGCATCGACAAGGACAACCTGGGCGCCGGGGTGTCCGCGGAGGACAAGAAGAACCTCCTGGACTCCATGGTCGGTTCCGGCGGCAGCATCGACATGGACATCTGGGTCGACGGCAAGGACCTGCCGGTCCGGTTCATCCAGGTGATGGGGAAGGTCAAGGTGACCGCGGACTTCCTGAAGTTCTACAGTCGGGCCAAGACGGTGAAGGCACCTCCGGCGTCGGACACCGGCGACCTCAGCGCGCAGGTGAAGGCCGGCCAGTCGGGCTCCTGACCACCCGCTCTTCCTTCTCCGACGCCCCCGTCCGCGTGCCGCGGACGGGGGCGTTCGCACGTCCTGACCGGGTGCGGACGCGGTCCAACCGCCCCCGTTTTTAAGTTAATTAGCAATTAATATTGACAGGCTTCGGGCGTCCGGCCACAGTTTCCGCCGTGGCACCGGCGCCGGGCACGACCGGGGCGGGGTGCCGCGTGCCGTCCAACTCCCGGGAAGGCTCGGTGGCTTCTCGTCGTGCCGCTCCCCGAGCGCCGCGCTCCGCATTCCTCCCGAGCCGCTCGACCCGTTCCACCAGCTCGTTCGCTCCATCAGGTGTGCCCTCGGGGCCCGTTCGGACCCGGGCACGTCCTGCCAGAAATAAATTAGTAATTAATCTTGACGGGGCGCAGACGCCTGCGACAGGCTTCTCCTGCCGCACCCAGAGCCGGGCCGTCAGGGGGCCTCAGCTCCGTTCCGTGGGCACATTAGGAGTACACAGATGACCGCCATCAACGCCAGCCGCCGCCGGTTCCTCGTGGGAGCCGGCGCAGTCGGCGCCGGCGCGCTGCTCAGCAGCTGCGTCACCCAGAGCCCGGCCGCATCCGGAGGAAAGTCCGGCGGCCCGGTGACCCTGCAGTCCAATCTCTCCTCCCCGCAGGCCAAGACCGCGATGCAGGAGATCGTCGCCGCGTTCGACAAGCGCGGGGAGACGAAGGCGCAGCTCAACACGGTCGCGTCCGAGACCTTCCGTACCCAGCTGCCGACCTACCTCACCTCGGCCAACCCGCCGGACGCCTACACCTGGTACCCCGGTTCCGTCGCCGAGTCGTACGCCAAGAAGGACCTGCTCCTCGACATCAGCGACGTCTGGGAGAAGCCCGAGCTCGCCGGCTACTCCGACGCCCTGAAGAAGCTCTGCACGTCGTCCTCCAGCGGCAAGAAGGTCTTCGTGCCCACCAGCTACTACTGGTGGGGCATGTTCTACCGGAAGTCCAACTTCGAGAAGTGGGGCGTGCAGGAGCCCAAGACCTGGGACGAGTTCCTGGACCTGTGCGACAAGCTCAAGAGCAAGGGCGTCGCCCCCATCGGCCTCGGCGCCGGCGGCGACACCCCGTGGGTCGCCTCCGCCTGGTTCGACTACCTCAACATCCGGGTCAACGGTGCCGGCTACCACCGCGAACTCCTCGCCGGCAAGCACCGCTTCGACGACCCCGAGGTCCGCAAGGTCTTCGACACGTGGGACCAGGCGCGCCCGTTCTTCGACCCCAACGGCACGGCGATCCCCTTCCAGGACGCCACCACCGCGCTCCTCCAGGGCCGCACCGGCATGATGCTGATCGGCACCTTCTTCGCCGACGCCGCGCCCAAGGACGCCATCGGGGACCTGGACTTCTTCCAGTTCCCGATCATCGACCCGAAGGTGCCGGTCGCCGAGGAGGCGCCCACCGACGGCTACTTCGCCAGCGCCCGCAGCCAGCGCGCCGACGGCGTCAAGGAGCTGCTGCGCTACCTCGCCACCGCCGAGGCGCAGGAGCTGTACATCAAGAGCTCCTCGGGCACCGTGCTGCCCACCCACCCCGACGCCAAGGACGCCGGCACCGCGCTGGTGGCCAAGGGCCGCAAGCTCGTCGAGAGCGCCGCGGAGATCACCCAGTTCTTCAACCGGGACTCCAGCGACGCGCTCCAGCCGACCGCCGACACGGCGCTGGTGCACTACCTGGCCAAGCCCAAGGAGATCGGCTCCATCCTGACGACGTGGCAGCGCGGGGCACAGAAGATCTGGAGCCAGTGAGCATGGCTCTGATCGGCTCCGCACGACGGTCCAGGGCCACTCGGGTGCCCCCGGTGGTCCTGGCCTTCGTCCTCGTCCCGCTGCTCGTCGAGGCGTTCTGGGTCTTCTGGCCGGCCCTCCAGGGGTTCTACCTCTCCCTGACCTCCTGGGACGGCCTGTCCACCCCGACGTTCGTCGGCCTCGGCAACTTCAGCGAGATGGTGCACGACGAGGTCTTCCGCACCGCCGCGATCAACACGGTGCTGTGGCTGCTCCTCTTCGGCGGGCTGTCGGCCGGTCTCGGACTCGGTGCCGCGCTGCTGCTCCAGCAGGAGCGGCGCGGCATCGGGTTCTACCGGGCGGCCCTCTTCCTGCCGGTGGTCTTCTCGCTGGTCGCCACCGCCCTGGTGTGGCAGGCGATGTACCAGCCGGACGGCCTGATCAACAACGTCCTCGAGGCCGTCGGCCTCGGCCGCTGGAAGCACGCCTGGCTCGCCGACCAGGACACCGCCTTCTACGCGGTGATCGTGCCGGCGCTGTGGCGCCAGGTCGGCTACGTCATGGTGCTGTACCTGGCCGGCCTCAAGGGCGTCGACCCGGCGCTGTACGAGGCCGCGAAGGTCGACGGCGCCGGCCGCTGGCAGCAGTTCCGGCACATCACCCTGCCGCAGTTGCGCAGTGTCAACGCGGTCGTGCTATCGGTCATCGTCATCGACTCGCTGCGCTCGTTCGACGTCGTATGGGCGCTCACCCGCGGCGGCCCGTACCACTCCTCCGAACTGCTGAGCACCTACATGTACTCCACCGCGTTCCAGTCGCTGCGGCTGGGATACGGCTCCGCGCTCGCCGTCGTCATCTTCGTGCTGGCCTTCGGAGTCATCGCGAGCTACCTCGTGCGCGCCTTCAGGGAGGCCGACTGATGACCGCCACCCACGCCGCCGCACGGGTCGAGGACCCCGACGGCCCGGCGGACCGGACCGGTGGGATGCCGGCCGCGAAGCCCCGCCGGTCCCCGCGGCGCGGCCGCGCCCTGCGCACCGCCGGCTTCCACTTCTCCGCGGGACTGCTGTCCGCGCTCTGGCTGCTGCCGATCGCCCTCGTCCTGGTCACCAGCACGCGGACGTTCGACGACATCGCCGCGCACGGCGTCGGCAGCTGGCCGCACTCGTTCACCTTCGACAGCTTCCGTCAGGCGTGGGTGGACGGCGGCCAGCAGCGCGCCCTCATCAACAGCATGCTGGTCACCCTTCCCACCGTGGCGCTCTCGCTCGGCCTCGCCTCCATGGCCGCCTTCGCGCTCAGCCGCTACGACCTGCCCTTCCGGCGCGTCCTGCTGCTGCTGATGCTCGGCGGCAACCTGCTGCCCCCGCAGATCCTGCTGATCCCGGTCTCCAAGCTGAGCGAAGTGCTCGGCATCTACGACCAGTTGTACGCCCTGATCGGTGTGCAGGTCGGCTTCGGCGTCGGCTTCTACGTCTTCGTGCTGCACGGCTTCATGCGGTCGATCCCGGGCGAGATCCAGCAGGCCGCCGTCATCGACGGCGCGAACCCCTGGCAGATCTACTGGCGGGTCATCCTGCCGCTGGCCCGCCCGGCGCTCGCCGCGCTCTGCGCGCTGTCGTTCACCTGGATCTTCAACGACCTGCTGTGGGCCATCACGGTGCTGCGCACCGACACGCAGATGCCCATCACGGCGTCCCTCATCGGACTCCAGGGACAGTACGTGTCGATGTGGAACGTCATCGCCGCCGGCTCGGTGATCGCCGCTGCCCCCACGGTGGCCGTCTTCCTCCGCTTCCAGCGCCACTTCGTGGCCGGACTCAACCTCGGAGCCGTCAAGTGACCGCGCACGACCGGTGGCTGTTGCGCACCGACACCACCACCTACGCCGTCACCCTCGGCGGCGAGGGCCGCTGGGCCGAGCTCGCCGCCTGGGGCCCGCACGGCGCGGAGGACGGCCCGTCGGCCATGGACTGGTCGCGCCGCACCCACTTCATCACCCCCGCGGACGCGGCGCCGGCCGAGTACATCCCGTACGGGCTGCGGCCGTTCACCGGCGCGGACCTGATCGCCTCCCGCCCCGGCGGCGACCGCGGCAGCTGGTGGCGCTTCGAGGGCGCGGCCCCGGACGGCGACCGCGCGCTGCGCCTGGCCTTCGCCGACGACCTCCTGGGCCTGCGCACGACGCTGTGCTACGAGACGGTTCCGGGCACCGATGTCGTCCTGCGCTGGACGGAGCTGACCTGCACCGGAGACGCCGAGGTCCGGCTGGAGCGCTTCGACTCCGCCGCGGTCAACGTCCCCGTCCAGGGCGGCGCGCGGCTGACGTACCTGGCGGGGCAGTGGTCGCAGGAGTTCCAGCTCCACGACGTCACGCTGGAGCGCGGCCGGTTCGAGATGGAGAGCACCCAGGGTTCGGCGGGCCACGCCTACCACCCCTGGCTCGCCGTGCAGGACGCCGCCGCGCCCGCCGAGGGCGCCACGCCCACCTACGGCATCGCCCTGGAGTGGTCCGGCAACTGGCGGATCACCGCCGACGCCGAGCCCGGGGGCGCGGTGCGGGTGCGCGCCGGCCGGGTGCCCCACGAGGGAGCCGTCCGCCTCGCCCCCGGCGCCACCCTCGTCACGCCCCGGCTGGCCTGCGCGTTCAGCCCGGACGGGCTCGACGGTCTGGCCCGCGTCTGGCACCGCTACGAGCGGCACCTGACCGGCGAGCGCATCGACCGGCCCCACAAGGTGCTCTACAACTCCTGGGAGGCGACCGGCTTCGACGTCGACGCCGGGAACCAGCTGGAGCTCGCCAAGGTCGCCGCCGAACTCGGCGCCGAACTCTTCGTCGTCGACGACGGCTGGTTCACCGGACGCCCCGACGACACCGGCGGCCTCGGCGACTGGGACCCGGACCCGGCCGAGTTCCCCGGCGGGTTCGACCGCTTCGTCGAGGACGTCCGCGCGCTCGGCATGGACTTCGGCCTGTGGGTCGAGCCCGAGGGCATCAGCCCGCGCTCGAAGCTGTACGCCGAGCACCCCGAGTGGGTCTACCGCGTCGACGGCCGCCCGGCCACGCTCGTGCGCAACCAGCTGCTGCTGGACCTCGGCCGCGAGGACGTCCAGGACTTCGTCATCGGCACCCTCGACCGGCTGCTGGGCTCCCATGCCATCAGCTACCTCAAGTGGGACATGAACCGGCCGCCCACCGAGCGCGGCCGCCCCGGTCACCCCGCGGGCGCGGACCCCGAGCTCCAGGATCTCGACGCCGCCCACATCGCCGGCTACCTGCGGGTCCTGGACCACCTGCGCACCGCCCACCCGCACGTCACCGTCGAGGGCTGCGCGGGCGGCGGCGGACGCGTCGAGCACGCCACCATCGCGCGCACCGACGTGGTGTGGCCCAGCGACAACACCGCTCCCATGGACCGGCTGCGCATCCAGTACGGCTACCTCCACGCGCACGCCCCGCACACCATGAGCTCCTGGGTCACCGACGCCCCCGGCGTCTTCGACCCGCGGCCCCGCTCGCTCGCCTTCCGGTTCGTCAACTCCGCCGCCGGCGTGCTCGGCATCGGGGCCGACATCCGCCACTGGACGCCCGAGCAGCGCGCCGAGGCGGCGCGCTGGATCGCCCGCTACAAGGAGATCCGCGACGTCGTCCACCACGGCGAGGTCCACCTGCTGGGCAGCCCCGCCGACCCGACCTGCGGCATCCAGTACGAGGAACCGGGCGGCGCCCGCGTGGTGGTGACGGCGTGGAACACCGGGCCGCTCGACGGCGCGCCCCTGGTGCCCGGACGGCCGGCGCGGCTGCGCCTGCGTGGCCTGCCGCAGGACGCCGTCTACACGGACTCCGCCACCGGCACCCGCTACAGCGGCGCCCATCTGGCGCACTCCGGACTGCCGTTCGCGTGGACGGCGCAGTACGACGCGGAACTCGTCGTCCTGGCCCGGCAGTGACGATCCGGCGAGAATCTGCACACCAGCGATGGAACAGGAGACCACCAGCCCCATGAACCCAGCGGCCCGCTTCACCCACCGCGTCGCCGTCGTCACCGGAGCCGCCTCGGGCATCGGCGCCGCCACCGCGGCGCGTCTGGCCGCTGAGGGGGCGGCCGTCGTCCTCGTCGACATCGCCGCCGAGCGCGGCGAGGAGACCGCCGCGCGGCTGCGCAAGGACGGCGCGCGCGCGGCCTTCGTCGCCGCCGACGTGGCGAGCGAGGACGACTGGCAGCGGGTCACCGACGCCGCGCACGGCTTCGGCCCCGTGGACATCCTGGTCAGCAACGCGTACACGGTGCGGGTCGCGCCCGCCCACGAGACGAGCCTCGCCTCGTGGGAACGGCAGTTGTCGGTCAACCTCACCGGCGCCTTCCTCGGCTTCAAGGCGGTGCTGCCCGACCTGCGCGAGCGGCGCGGCGCCGTGGTGCTGACCTCCTCCGTCCACGCCCACCGGGGCATCCCCGGCCACCCGGCCTACGCGGCCAGCAAGGGCGCGCTGCTGTCGCTGTGCGGCCAGCTCGCCGTCGAGTACGGACCGGAGGTCCGCGTCAACGCCGTGGTCCCCGGGCCGATCCTGACCGCCGCATGGGACCGGGTACCGCAGGCCGAACGCGAACAGAGCGTCGCCGAGACCGCGGCCGGCCGCTTCGGCACTCCCGAGGAGGTCGCCGCCGCCGTCGCCTTCCTCGCCGCCGAAGAAGCCTCGTACATCACCGGAACGAGCCTGCTCGTCGACGGCGGCTGGAGCGTCGTCAAAGCCTCCGCCTGACGGGTACGCCCCGACGGAGACGGCCGAGACGACGGTCCCGCCCCGAACGACCAGTGAGAAAGGCATACACATGACGCCATACGCGCGCCGCGGAGTGCACGGCCAGACCGTGGAGACCCTCGCCCGCCGAGTGCTCAGCGGCGAGATCCCCGAGGGAGCGACGCTCGACATGGCGGCCCTGCAGAGCGAACTGGACGTCAGCCTGACGGCCCTGCGCGAGTCGCTGAAGGTGCTCGCGGCCAAGGGCATGGTCGACGCCCGGCAGAAACGCGGCACCTTCGTACGGCCGCGCGCCGACTGGAACCTGCTGGACGCCGACGTCCTGCGCTGGCAGTTCTCCGAGAACAACGGCAATGGCGCCGACCTGGCGCTGCTGCGCAACCTCGGCGAGGTCCGCGGCATCATCGAACCCGCCGCCGTGCGCCTGGCCGCGACCCGGCGCACCGACGAGGACCTCCGAGCGCTGGACGCGGCCCTGGCCGCCATGAGCGAGGAGGGCAGCGCGAGCCACGCCGTCGAGGCCGACCTCGCCTTCCACCGCGCGCTGCTGGCGGCCACGCACAACGAGTTGCTGGAACGCATGGAGATGGTCATCGAGTCCGGTCTCGCCCAGCGCGACCAGATCGTGCACAGCGCCCCCCACAGCGAGGACCCCGTGCCGAGCCACCGTGCCGTCCTGGACGCCGTGCGCGACCGGGACGCGGACGCGGCGGAGCACGCCATGCGCGCACTGCTCGACCAGGCGATGCGCGACCTGGACAAGGTCAGCGGCCCGCACGGCTCGGAACAGCCCCCCACCGAAGAGAAGGACGACCCGGCAAAGTGAAGATCGCGCGCATCGAGACGTTCCTCGTGCCGCCCCGTTGGCTGTTCTGCCGCATCGAGACCGACGACGGCGTCGTCGGCTGGGGCGAACCCGTCGTCGAGGGCCGCGCCGAGGTGGTGCGGGCCGCTGTCGAGGTGCTGGCCGAACAGCTCATCGGCAAGGACCCGTCGCGCATCCAGGACCACTGGCAGGTGCTGACCAAGGGCGGGTTCTACCGCGGCGGCCCCGTGCTCTCCAGCGCCGTCGCCGGCATCGACCAGGCGCTGTGGGACATCGCGGGCCGCACCCTCGGCGTTCCCGTGCACACCCTGCTCGGCGGGCCGGTGCGCGACACCGTCCGCGTCTACGCCTGGGTCGGCGGCGACGAACCGGCCCGGCTGAAGGACGAGATCACCGCCCAGATCGAGGCCGGCTTCACCGCCGTCAAGATGAACGCCGCGGGGGCCACCCCGCCGCTCACCAGCCCCGCCGAGACGGCCGCCGTCGTCGAGCGCGTCGCCGTCGCCCGCGAGGTGCTGGGCGCGCACCGCGACGTCGCCGTCGACTTCCACGGCCGGTTCAGCGCGGCCAACGCGCGGCGCGTGCTGCACGAGATAGCCCCGCTGCACCCGCTCTTCGTCGAGGAGCCCGTGCTGCCGGACCAGGCGCACCTGCTCCCCGGGCTGGTCGCCGCCTCGTCCGTCCCGCTCGCCACCGGCGAACGGCTCTACGGCCGCTCGGAGTTCCTCTCCGTGCTCACCGCGGGCGTGGCCGTGGCCCAGCCCGACCTCTCGCACGCGGGCGGCATCTCCGAGGTGACCCGGATCGCCGCGCTCGCCGAGACCTTCGGCGCCCACCTCGCACCGCACTGCCCGCTCGGGCCCATCGCGCTCGCGGCGAGCCTCCAGGTCGCCTTCGCCACGCCCAACTTCCTGATCCAGGAACAGAGCCGCGGCATCCACTACAACAAGGACGCCGACCTGCTGTCGTACATGGTCGACACCGAGCCGTTCCGCTTCGTCGACGGCCAGGCCCGGCGCAATGAGGCGCCCGGTCTCGGCATCGACATCGACGAACAGGCCGTGCGCGCCGCCGACCGCACCGGGCACGCCTGGCGCAACCCCGTCTGGCGGCACACCGACGGCTCGTTCGCCGAATGGTGACCGAGTCCCGGCCGGTGCCGGTGCCGGTGCCGGTGGCGCTCACCGCCGTCACCGACCCGGCGCACGGCGGCCGCTGGACATCGTTGTCCGGCGGCGGCCGCGAGTGGCTCTGGCACCGCGAGGAGCCGCGCCGGGCGGGCGTCGCCCCCGGCGACGCCTTCGCCGACGCCGGGGGACTGGAGGAGTGCGTGCCGACCGTGCGCGGACTCCCCGACCACGGTGACGCCTGGTCCCGGCCGTGGCGGGCGGAGGACGACGGGTACGCCGTCGAGTGCCCCGACTTCCGGCTGACCCGGCGCGTCACCACCGAGGCGGGCGCCGTCGTCGCCGCGTACACGCTGCGTGCCGAGCCCGGCCACCGCTTCGTGTGGGCCGCCCACGCCCTGCTGGACCTGTCGCCCGCCGCCCGGCTCGGCGTCGACGGGCCCGCCACCACCTGGCTCTACCCGGACGAGGGCGCCACCCGGGTCCCCGGCACCTGGCCCCGGGTGGGCGGCGTCCCGCTCGACGTGCTCGGACCCGACGACGGGACCGCCGTCGGCGCCGTCGTCGACACCGCCCGGGTGACGGTGACCGACGGTCCCGACACCCTGCACCTGGCCGTCGAGGCGGAGGGACAACCGGTCGCCGTCGCGCTGTGGCGCAACCTCGGCGGCTTCCCGGCCGGCGCGCCGTACCGCTCCACCGGCGTCGAGCCGATGCTCGGACGGGTCTTCGACCGCGCGGGCGCCGGCGAGGGCGACACGGCCGTCGTGCCCGCCTCCGGCGAGGTCTCCTGGCGGCTGACCGTCACCGCGACCCGCCGTACCTGAACCACCCACCAGCAGAAGGGATGTCGGATGGACCTGCTCGCCGCGCTGCGCACCCACCGGCTGCTCGCCATCGTCCGGGGCAACGACACGGACGCCGCACTCAAGACCGTGCTGACCCTCGCCGAGGAGGGCGTCACCCTCATCGAGGTCTCCCTCACCGGACACGGCGCGCTCGACGTGATCGCGCAGGCCCGCGCCGCGCTCGGGCCCGGCGCGACCCTCGGCGCGGGCACCGTGCTCAGCGCCGACGACGCGCACGCCGCCCACCGCGCCGGCGCCGCCTTCCTCGTCACCCCCGCCCTCGGCGAGGGCGTCACCACCGGCCGCGAACTCGGACTGCCCGTCCTGGCCGGTGTGATGACCCCGACCGACATCCTGCAGGCGCAGCGGATGGGCGCCCAGGCGCTCAAGCTCTTCCCCGCCGGCAGCGCGGGCGGCCCCGGCTACCTGCGGGACCTGCGCGCACCCTTCCCGGGCCTGCCCTTCGTGCCGGTCGGCGGGGTGGACGCGCCGGCCGCCGCCGCGTACCTGGCCGCCGGCGCCGTCGCGGTCGGCGTCGGTTCGCCGCTCGTCGCGGACGCGGCCGCCGGCGGCAGCCTCGCCGCGCTGCGGGAGCGGGCCCGGGAGTTCCTGGACGTCGTCCGCGAGGAGCCCGCGCCGTGACGGCCGCCGGCACCGCCTACGCGGTCCTCGGCGACGAACGGCTCGAACTGGGCGAGGGCATCCGCTGGTCGGACGGCCGCGCCGTGCTCACCGACATCCTGACGGGCCGTCTGCTCGCGGCCCCCGCCTTCGAGGCCGTCGCCCGGCTGTCCGTCCCGCTGGGCGCGGTGGCCCCCGTCGAGGGACGCCCCGGCCACTGGATCGCGGCCGCCGGTACGGGCATCTGCCGTACCGACCCGGCCGGGCGCACCCGCTGGCTGGCCCGTCCCGAGGACGGCGCGCCCGAGCCCATGCGCATGAACGACGGTGTCGCCGACCCGTACGGCCGCTTCTGGGCGGGCAGCATGGCCTACGCGGCGACCGAGGACGCCGGATCCCTGTACCGCGTGGACCGCGACGGAGGCGTCACCCGCGTACTGCGCGGCATCACCGTGCCGAACGGGCCCGCCTTCACCGCCGACGGCCGCACGATGTACCTGGCGGACAGCGCCCGCGGCGTCGTCCGGCGCTTCCCGGTGGACGTGGCCACCGGTGAACTCGGCACGCCCGAGACCTTCGTGACCGTGGACTCCGGCAGCCCGGACGGCATGACCGTCGACGCCGAGGGCGCCCTGTGGACCGCGGTCTGGGGCACCGGCCAGGTGCGTCGCCACCTGCCCGACGGCACGCTCGACCGCGTCGTGGAACTCCCCGCCGCCCAGCTCGCCGGACTGTGCCTCGGCGGCCCGGACGGCCGCACCCTGTATGTCACCAGCGCCACCATCGGCCTCGACGCCCCGGGCCCGTTCGACGGCGCCGTCTTCGCCGTCCGCGTCGACGTCCCCGGCACCCCCGCCGCCCCCTACCGCCCCAGCGGCCCCGAACCGGAGGACGGCCCGTGACCACCGACACGGTGAAGCTCGGCCCGGGCCCGGTGGTCTGCCTCGGGGAGACCATGGCCGCGCTCGTGCCGGATCCCTTGGGGCCGCTGGAGAACGCCGACAGGCTGGGCGTCGCGGTCGCCGGCGCCGAGTCCAACGTCGCCCTCTACCTCGCCGACCACGGCGTCCCCGCGCGCTGGGTGTCGGCCGTCGGCGACGACCCCTTCGGCCGCCGCGTCCGCGAGCGGATCGCCGCGGGCGGGGTGGACGTGAGCGGCGTCCGGGTCGACCCGGACCGCCCCACCGGGCTGCTGTTCAAGGACCCGGGGGAGCACGGCACCCGCGTGCACTACCGGCGCCGCGACTCCGCGGCCTCGGCGCTCACCGAGGCCCTGCTCGACGACCCGGCCCTGCACGGCGCCGCGTTGCTCCACCTCAGCGGGATCACGCCCGCGCTGTCGAGCGGTTGCCGCGCCCTCGTCGAGCGCGCGCTGCGCCCCGGACGGCCGTGCCCCGTCAGCTTCGACGTGAACCACCGCCCCGCCCTGTGGAGCGACCGCGCCACCGCTGCCGACGTGCTGGGCACCCTCGCCGACCGCGCCGACATCGTGCTCGTCGGCCTGGACGAGGCGCAGGCCCTGTGGGGGGACACCGTCACCGACGCCCGTTCCGTGCGCGTGCTGCTGGCCCGGCCGCGGGTCCTCGTGGTCAAGGACGGTCCCCGCGCCGCGACCGCCTTCGTCGGCGCCGACGCCCACATGGTCCCCGCACTGAGCGTCCGCGTCGCCGAACCCGTGGGCGCCGGCGACGCGTTCGCCGCCGGCTTCCTCGCCGGCCTCCACCGCGGCCTCCCCGTCGAGCCCGCGCTCCGCCTCGGCCACCTCACGGCCGCCTCGGCCCTCCGCGTGCCCGCCGACCACGGCCCCCTGCCGCCGCCCGGCGTCCTCGCGGCCCTGCTCGCCGCGGACGAGGCGACGTGGCGCGAGGCGTCCGTGGGCTTCGATGAGCCGGCCGGACAGGGGGAGTCGGTGCCCTGACCCCCGGTCGCCGTGCGGCTGGGCGCCGGGGCGTTGTCGGAGCCGGGTGATATCTGTGCCGTATGAACTGTGATCAGGCCGACCCCGCCGAACTGGCGGCGCTTCGGGCGGCGTTCGACGTCGATGACGATGGCGGGTCGGCTCTAGGCTGGGAGGCGGTCCGTTCCTTCGAGGCGGAGCACGGGATCGTGCTGCCCGAGCCGTATCGCACCTTCGTCGCCGAGATTGCCGACGGCTCGTACTCCGGCCCGCCGGAGTACGGGCTGCTGTCGGTGGCCGAGTTGCCGGGCGACTGGGGCGGCGACGAGGGGGACCGGGACCTGAGCGAGCCGTTCCCCCTGACCGAGGCGTGGCTGTGGGAGGACGACGCGGATCCGCCGGAGGATTTCGAGGAGGTCCTCGACCGGGTCTTCAACCACGGTTCGGTCGTGCTGGGCACCGACGGGTGCGCGATGAACTGGCACCTCGTCGTCACGGGCCCTCACCGGGGGCACGTCTGGCTCGTCACCGACGTCGGTGCCGGTCCCTTCGGAGCGGAGTTCGGCTCCACCACGGGAGAATCCGGCTTCGCGGGCTGGGTCCGGCACTGGGCGGCGAACAAGCCCTGGCACGACATCGCGTGACACTCCGCGAGTGAGGCTCGGGACCGGCGTCGGCGCGGCGGATTCGACGCGCGTGCGACGCCGGAACCCTGACGCCACACGTCAGTCGTCCCCCAGGGCCCGTTCGAGTTCGGCCTTGTTCATGTGCGAGCGGCCGTCGATGTTGCGGCGCCGCGCCTCCGCGTACAACTGGTCGTACGTGGGGCCCTGCGCGCCGTGGCCCGAGCGCAGTCCGCCGCGCCGGCCGGAGGAGATGTCGTCCAGGGAGCTGCGGCTGGCGGTGCGGGACTCGCCCGCGCGGGCGCGCTCCTTGTTGACGGTGCGGGCGGCGATCTCCTCCGCACGCTTCTCGCTCTCGCCGCGCTCCCTCGCGCTTTCCTTGATGTGTGCGTACTGCCGCTCGCGCTTGGGGCTGGAACCTGCCGGCATGACCGTCACCTCACCTTTCGCTGCGTGTTCCCGTGTGCTGCGCGTTGTCCCCCCGCTTCCCCCCACTCCCGCTCAGGGCCGGGACCCGATGCCCGTCGCGACCTCGTGGAGCCGTCCCACCGCCCCGCTCGGAGCCAGCACCGCGGTCGACGCGCCGCTGCCCTCGCGCAGGCCCTCCAGGAACTGCTCGACCGCGTCGGTCGCGCTGTGCAGAGGCCGCCAGTCGAGTTCCCGCCGTGCCCGGCCGGTGTCGAGCAGCGGCAGCCGCAGCACCGCGTCGAAGAGTCCGGGGGAGGACGGCACGAGGTGCAGCCGCCACGCGCCCGCCAGGGCGGCGCGCACCGCGGCGCGCGGCATCCGCACGACCTGGGCGCCGAAGATCGAGGCGAGTTCCGCCGCGTCCAACGGCGGCTCCGCGGCGAGGTTGAAGGCACCGCGCACCGGCCGCAGGACCGCCTTGCGGTACGCCTCGGCGGCGTCGTCCGTGTGCAGGGCCTGGAAACGCAGGCCCCGCATGTCGGGCACGACCGGGACGAGCCGCGGCCGGACCAGCCGCCCGGGCAGGAACGGCCCGGCGAACAGGCGGCGTTGCTGCGCGGCGGACTCCTTCTTGAAGATGAAGGCGGGCCGCATGCGCACCACCCGCACCCGCGGATGGTCCGCCTCGTACCCGTCGAGGTAGCGCTCGATGTACGCCTTCTCGCGGCAGTACGCGGCCCCCGGCCAGCCGTGCGTGGGCCAGGACTCGTCGACGCGGCGGTCCTTCGGGCCGGGGGAGTAGGCGGCCACCGACGAGGCGTGCACCAGGGTGGGGACGCCCGCCGCCGCCACGGCGTCGAGGACCCGGATGCCGCCGAGGACGTTGGTGCGCCAGGTGATCGCCGGGTCGTGGCTGGGCTGCAGCAGCCAGGCGAGGTGGACGACGGCGTCGGCGCCGCGGAAGAGGTCCGCCAGCCGGGTGTCGTCGTCCGCGATGTCGGCCCCGACCCACGTGGTCCTCGCCGGGCGCCAGTCCGTGGGCACCCGGCGGGCGATGCCGGTGATCCGGGCGACCGCCGGGTCCTCGCCGAGCACCCGCAGCAGGCTGGTGCCGACATTGCCCGTGGCGCCCACGACGACGACGTGCAGCCCGTCGCGGGGTCCGTGTGCCGGAGTGCTGGTCACGGCGCTCGCCTCCTCGGTGCTCCGACGCTCCTGGATGCGTTCTTGGGGCGGCTACCCGTGTGCGCCGGATTCAGACGGCCCGGCCGGCGACGGCGGCCGCCATGCGGCGCACCGCCTCCGTGATCACCTCCGGGCCGGTCGCCAGGTTGAGCCGCACGTGGCCGGTGCCGCCCGTGCCGAAGTCGGGGCCGGGGCTGAACGCCACGCGGCCGCGTTCCAGGAACACCTCCGAAGGGTTCTCGCCCAGGCCCAGCGCTCGGCAGTCCAGCCAGGCCAGATACGTCCCCGGGGCGGGCCGGTAGCCGACCGAGGGCAGCCGCTCGGCCAGCAGGGACGCCAGCAGCCGGCGGTTGCGGTCCAGATCGGCCAGGACGGCGTCCAGCCAGTCACCGCCCTCCCGCAGGGCCGCGGTGTGGGCGATGACGCCGAGGTGGCTCGGCCCGTGGCCGACCTCCTCCGGCATCCGTGCCAGGTCCCCGGCCGCGGCGGGCCCGGCCAGGGCGAGCGCCGCCTTGAGCCCCGCCAGGTTCCACGCCTTCGACGCCGACATGAGCGACAGCCCGCTCTCCGCGCCCGGCACGCTGAGGTACGGCACGAAGGCGGCGTCCGGGGCGACCACGGGGGCGTGGATCTCGTCGACGACGACCCGCACGCCGTACTGGCCCGCCAGCGCCGCCACGGTGGCCAGCTCCGCGGCGGTGTGCACCGTGCCGGTGGGGTTGTGCGGGCTGCACAGCAGGTACGCGGCCCGCCCCCCGCCCGCGACGCAGCCGGCGAAGGCCTCCTCCAGGGCGGCGAGGTCCAGCCGCAGGTCCGGGCCGAGCGGTGCCTCCACCACACGCCGGTCCATGTGCGTCACGAACTGGTAGAACGGCGGGTACACGGGGCAGTTGACGATCACCGGGTCACCGGGTGCGGTCACGAGTTTCAGCATCTCGACGACGCCGAGCATCACGTCAGGGACGATCGCGGTGCGCTCGCTCGTCACGCCGTCCCAGCCCCAGCGCTCACGGGCGAAGCCCGCGAGCGCGTCGGCGTACCCGGTGCCCGCCGGGTACCCGGTGTCGCCGAGCGCGATCGCCTCGGTGAGGGCCCGGGCCACCGGCTCGGCCAGGGAGACGTCCATCTCGGCCACCCACAGCGGCAGCACGTCGGCCGGGTAGGACCGCCATTTCATGCTCGTACGGCGCCGGAGCTGGTCGAGCGTGAGCCGGCCCAGCGGGCCGGGCACGGGCGAGGGCACGGGTGCGGATGCGGATGCGGGAGGAATCGTGTCCATGACATCAACATAGGGCGGAACCGCGCCCGTGCGGCCCCTCTCGACGCTCATGTGCGGCCGTAGCGGACGCTGTGCTCCGCGAACTCCAGCGCCATGTCGCTGGTGACCGTGGGGCGGGTGGAGCGGATGGTGCGCAGGTAGTCGTCCGTGGTGGCCTGCGTCTTGTTCCCGGTGTCCAAGGTGCGTTCGAACGTGGTCTGCGCGACGGCGCGCGCCGCCTGCTTGATGTCCGCGGGCGTGAAGCCCTCGCTGGCGTCGGCCAGCGCCGTGGTGTCGGCGTCGGCCCCCGCCTTGGCGAGGTAGCTCCCCCACAGCGCGCGGCGTGCCTCGTGGTCGGGCGGCCCCACCGGCAGGACGTAGTCGAACCGGCCGTGCCGCAGGAACGCCGGATCGAGGGCCGCGACGGTGTTGGTGGCGCAGATCAGCAGCCGGCCGTCGCGGTCGCGGAACCGCACGATGGACTTCAGGAGTTCGTTGACCACGCCCACGGAGGCAGGGTCGGCGAGATTGCGGCGGCCCGCGACCTCCTCCACCTCGTCGATGAAGACCAGCACATGGTCCAGTTGCGCGATCTCTTCGAAGCGCCGCCCGAGCCCCGTCGCGATGCCGCCCTCCAGGGCCAGCCGGGACGGGAACAACTCAACGAACGGCCAGCCCAGCCGGCTGGCCACGGCCTGGGCGAAGGTGCTCTTGCCCGTGCCCGGGGGCCCGAACAGCACCACGGCCTGCGGCGGTTCCACCCCGTGCTCGTCGGCGAGCTCGGCATTGGCCAGCGGAAGCACGATGCGGCGCTCGATCAGTGCCTTCTCCCGCCCCATCCCGGCGAGCTTCTCCCACAGCCCGGTGGGCGGCACGAGCGCGCCGAGCGAGGCCAGCACCGCCGGGTCCTGGGCCGTCACCGCCTGGGTCTTCTCGAAGTACGTCAGACCCTGGCGCCGGGTGAACCCGGAGTTGCACAGCGCCGCGGTGCCGGTCTCCTCCTCGGGCAGCACGGCGGCCAGCGTCCGCGCCCCGGCCGCCTGCAGCCGGTGCTCCACCGCGGACAGCAGCGCGGTGCCCAGACCCAGGTTCCGCCAGGACGGATGGAGGCTGATCCGCAGCACCCACGCCCGGTCCCCGTCGACGCGGCCGATCGCGGCGCCGATGAGGTGGCCGTCGGCGATCGCCACCACACTGGGGTGCTGCGCCTGCAGGGCGGCGACCGCCTCGGAGAGGCGGAAGACGGCGGGCTGGTCGGTGGTGCCGCTCTCGGCGTCCAGGCGCACCACGGCCTCGAGATCGTCCGGGGTGAAATCGCGTACGTGCCACACGGCCATGGCGAGCCTCCACGCGTGACGTCCTGCCGTCCCCCCATCATCGGCCGGTCGGCACGCGGGCGCCCCCCGGGCCCCGCCCGGCCCGTGCGATGTTGCCGAACCGGCAAGGAACCTTGCCCGCCCGGGCCCGCCGGGCGCATCGTCGGCTCCGAGGCGGCGCCCGCGAGGGCGCCGCGCCGCGCACTTCGAAGGGACCCGATCCACCGATGACCGACGACATCGCCTCGCAGGAGGACTACTGGGACGGCCGCTACGCCTCGACCGAGCGCGTGTGGAGCGGCAACCCCAACGACGTCCTGGTCCGCGAGACCTCCGGCCTGACCCCGGGCACCGCCCTCGACCTGGGCTGCGGCGAGGGCGGTGACGCGATCTGGCTGGCCGGCCAGGGCTGGCGCGTCACCGCCGTCGACATCTCCGGCGTCGCGCTGCGGCGCGCGGCGGGGCACGCGGCCGACGCCGGCGTCGGTGAGCTGATCACCTGGGAGCGCCACGACCTCGGCGAGTCCTTCCCCGAAGGCGCCTTCGACCTGGTCGCGGCCCACTTCCTGCACACCGTCGGCTACATGCCCCGCGAGCGCATCCTGCGCTCCGCCGCGGCCGCCGTCGCGCCCGGCGGCACCTTGCTCGTGACCGGGCACGGCGGCTTCCCCGCCTGGGAGCACAACCACCACCCGGAGGTGCACTTCCCCACCCCGGACGAGGTCGTGCGCGACCTCGAACTCGCCGAGGGGGAGTGGGAGGTGCTGCTCAGCGAGGAGCACGAGCGCGTGCAGAACGACCCGGACGGCCGGCCCACGACGCGCCAGGACAACGTCGTCAAGGTGCGGCGCCTGCTCGGCGCCGGCTGACGGTTCGCGGGGCGGCCGGTCATGCGGTCGGTCACGCGGCCGGTCAGCCGGTCGCGGTCCGGCCGCCGTCGAGCAGGGCGAGGTCGTCGGCGTCGAGGACGATCGCGGCGGCGGCCATGTTCTCCTCCAGGTGGGACAGGGAGGCCGTGCCGGGGATCTGGACGATGGAGGGGGAGCGGGCCAGGCCCCAGGCCACGGCGATCTGGAACGGGGTCGCGCCGTGCCGTTCGGCCACCTTGGCCAGGCCGTCGCCGTCGAGCGGGGCGTGCCCGCCGCCGAGGGCGAAGAACGGCATGTAGGCGATGTCCACGGTCGCGCAGAAGTCGACCAGGTCGCTGTCGCCCTGGTCCAGGACGCCGAAGCGGTTCTGCACCGCCGCGACCGGAGCGATGGCGCGCGCCTCGTCCAGCTGACCACGCGTCACATTGCTGACGCCCAGGTGCCGGACGAGACCTTCGTCCCGCAACCCGGCGAGCGCGGCGAAGCGTTCGCCGAGGGAGTCGGCCGCGTCGGTGCCGAGCCGCCCCACCCGCAGGTAGACCAGGTCCAGGACGTCGACGCCGAGTTCCCGCAGGTTCTCCTCCACCAGGCCGCGCAACTGCCCGGGCTCCGCCTCCCCGTACATCCGGCCCTCCGCGTCGCGCAGCGGGCCCACCTTGGTGGCGATGGTGACGCCGGCGGGGTACGGGTGGAGGGCCTCGCGCAGGATCGCGTTGGCCCGGTTGCCGCCGGAGAAGTAGAAGGCGGCGGTGTCGATGTGGCGCGCGCCGAGCTCGACGGCCCGGCGCGCGACCGCCACCGACGTCGCCGGGTCGGTGGCGGGCCCGTTCCACCGGCCGGGCAGCTGCATCGCGCCGAAGCCCAGGCGCGGGACGGTGGTCGTCCCGTCGAGGGCGAGCGTGGAGGCGGGGGACGGGGGTTCGTTCGGTTCGGTCGTCATACGGGAAGCATGACTCACGGCGCGATGTCGAGGCGCTGGATCAGGCCGTCGCGCAGCGCGAATCGGTAGCGCAGGTCGACCACTCCGCCTGGGAAGTCGCCCTCAAGGTGGTTGGTGACGGTGCAGTGCTCCGCGTCGCTGCGTTCGGCGGCGGTGAGTTCGGTGGTGTAGGTGTACTCGCTCGCCTCACGGTCCAGCCACCGCTCGACGGCGGCGCGGCCCTCGTACGTCCTGCCGTCGTCGGTCACGGTGGCGTCGGGGGTGAAGGCGCCGATCGCCGTGGGGGTGTCGCGGGCGGCGTGCGCCCGGAGGTAGCGCGTGACGATCCCGGGCAGGTCGGCCGGGTGGATGGGCTGTGCGGTCATGGCGTCGTTCCTCGGGGAGCGGGGGCGTACGGGTGGGTGCGTGAGTAGCTGCTAAATCGGAAGCAAGTGGCTTCTACATTAGCAGCAACTCCACGGCGACGGTCGACCGCGCGGGCCGCCCCCCGCGTGGCGGCGGAGCCGGCACCGGACCGGGTCCGCCGCCGGCCCGGTGCCGTTCAGCGAGGGGTCTGCGCCGTGCCGGTGGCGGAGGCACGCTCGATGGCGTCGATGAGCCGGTGCCGGTCCAGGGCGTGGCGGAAGTCGGGGACGGTGCGGCCGCCCCCGGCGAGGTCGCGGGCGAACTCCGCGTACAGGCGGGCGACGTTGCCGGCCATGGAGCGGGAGAGGCCGGCCGGCAGGTCGTCGCCGAAGTACGGCGCGGGGACCTCCAGGGGAGCGGCGGTGGTGTCCGCGCCGCGGCCGCCGGCCAGGGAGAGATCGGCGACCTGCATGTTGCCCCAGTCCGCGGAGATGACCAGATCGCCTTCGGTGCCGTTGATCTCCCAGCGGAAGTTGTCGCCCCGGGAGGTACCGCCGCGGTAGAACACCGAGGCGGCCGCGCCGCCGGTGAGGGTGCCGATCACGGCGACCTGGTCCGGCGCGGTGATCGGCACCGTGCCGCCGTCCGCGGTGACGCGCGCCTCCGTGCGGCCGACCACGAGGTTGGCGGTCAGCGACTCGAAGTCCCCCAGGATGTGGTTCAGCGGGTCGACGGCGTGCGAGAAGGGCGAGGTCAGCGGGGTCGCGCCGTTGGCGTTGTCGTAGAAGTAGGCCGCCTGGCGGGTGGCGACCTCCGGGCCCCAGACCATGCCGGAGCCGACCATGGTGGTGCCGATCACCCGGCCCACGTATCCGTCGTCGATGAGGTCCTTGGCGTACCGCACCTGCGGGGCGTACCGGCCCTGGGTGCCGATGACGCTGCGCACCCCGGCCTTCTCCGCGAGGTCCGTCAGGTACTGGGCCTCGGCGAGGCCGTTGCCCAGCGGCCACTCGCTGTAGACGTGCTTGCCCGCCTCGATCGCGGCCGACAGCAGTTCCAGGTGCTCGCTGACCTTCACCGCCACCACGACCAGGTCGATGTCCGGGTGCGCCAGGAGTTCCCGGTGATTGTCGTAGGCGGCCACTCCGTACCGCGCCGCCGCGGCCTCCGCCGAGCTGCGCCGGGAGGTGCTGACGGCGCGCAGCTCGTACGCCGGGGACGCTGTGACGGCGGGGAGGTGCGAGATCGCGGCCCAGCCGCTGGTGCTGCCGCCGATGATGCCTACGCCGATCGGTTTCATGGGTTTCCCATCAGGTGTGAAGCGATTGATTCTGGAACGATCCGGTGATTATGCGGAGATCCGTCGGGTCTCGCCGCTCTGGCCGGACTTCGCCAGCTCCCGTGGGGTCGAGTGACGTGGTCTTCCGGCGGGTCATTGCACGCTAACACATTATGGAACGACCGTACGGTAAAGATAATGTCCCGCGCACCACACCGGTGCCGGCGCGCTCGCTCAGGGGGTCGGGATGCCGGCCGGGCGGGAGGGGCGGCCGAAGCGGACGGGGACGCCGGCGGAGTACAGCACGCTGACCGGCGGGCCCGCGGGCGCCGGCAGTCCGGCGGCCGTGACGAGGTTCTCCTCGCACGCGAGGAGCTCCGCCCGGTGCAGGGGCCAGCGCGGATGGGTGTTGGGCAGGTACAGGGGCCGCTCGAAGAACGTGTTGTGCAGACCCCAGCGCGCCGTGAGGAAGTGCTCCAGCTCGCTCGGCTCGGCGACGGGCTCGCCCACCCGTACGGTGATCCGCGCGTGCGCGCCGCCCGCCCCCGGCCCGCGCCGCCGGCTGGTGTACGTGAGGGTGTCGCCGTCGCGGCGGATGTCCATGCGCGCCCACTGGTACGGCAGCCGGAACGCGGCCCGCGCCACCGCGACAGGGATCAGCCGGGACGCGTCGAGCGAGCGGAAGACCACACCGCGCCGTCCGTGCGCGTCCACCGAGTAGAGGCGGACGTTGGTCTCGGGGAAGGTGCCGAGGTACGGGATGCCGGGGAGCCGGAACCAGCCGACACGGTGCATGCGGAAGGCGACGAGCCCCACGTAGGTGACCCCGTCGAGGGTGTCGGGCACCGTACCGGCCGGCAGCAGAGGGGCCACGTCCGCGGGATCGGCGGCCCAGTGCAGGAACGCCAGGTCGAGCCACGACTGCGTGAGCAGCGGATTGGCCGTGGCGCCTGGCGGGTCGGCCGTTATCGGTTCCGGGGCGAGCACACAGCAAGCATCGCAGAGTCGTTCGGAGTGCCGCGGGGCGATGCCCGAGGAGCGCGGCGGCGGGCACGGGCGGTTGTGTGTTGTGCGTACCCGTCGGCAGGTGACAGCATCACGCTGCGCCGTCGGCGCTGCATGATCACCACGCAATCCGGAGGACCGTATGTTCGGCAGACTCGGGCCCATCGAACTGATCCTCATCCTCATGGTGCTCGCCGTCGTGGCCGTCGTGGTCGGAGTCCTCGCCCTCAAACGGCGCCGGTGACCGGGCCGCCTCGGCGGTGAAACGCGCACGGGCCCCACGGTGACCCCGGGATCGGGCCGGGTCACCGTGGGCCGGGTCCTACCGCCGGACGCCGGATCCGGTCAGTCGGCGAGCCAGTTGCCGTGGAAGCCCTCGGGGACCCGGCGCGGCAGGTGGATCGTGGCGACGGGTGGCGCGGACACGTCGTCGGCGTCGAGGACCACCAGATCGCTGCGGTCGGCGGCGGCGTCGTACACGTAGGCCATCAGCCACCCCGGGCCGCCCGGCCGGTCGTCCGCCGGGGCGAACGCGGCCTCGCCCGGACGCCTCCCGGGGGCGAACCAGTGGCTGGTGACGCCGCCGCCGCGCAGGTCGTGGCGGTGGATCGCGGCGGGGCCGCCGCCCGCGGGCGGAGCGGCCGTGGCGTGTCCCACCCGGGCGGCGAGGCCGGCCAGCCGGTCGTCGATGCGCGGGAACTCGCCCGGCAGGTCGCTCACTTGCTCCTCACGCACGGTGCCCGCCGCCAGGTCGAGCGTCCAGCGCCACAGGTGCGCGGGGGACGTCACCGCCACGCCGTCGCCGAGCGACGGATAGCGCATGCCCAGCAGTACCAGCCGGGTGCCGTCGGCCGCCGCCTCCTCGTACGCGTTGAGCGTGTGGAAGACGTAGCAGGGGTCGATGTCGAACCACCGCACGGCGCCGTACGGGTCGTCCCGGCGCAGCACGCCCAGCCGGGCGCCGTAGGTGTCGCACCAGGCGTACGGCATGCCCCCGACGGTCGTCGCCCGTTCCAGGTCGAAGACGACCGGCAGGTCCATGAACACGACATGACGGGACGTCAGGTGGAAGTCGTGCATCATCGTGTGCGCGGGTACGTCGACCGGCCGGCTGACCGTCAACTCCCCCGAGGCGTCGGCGCGGTGGTAGGTCAGGTACGGCGGGGTCGGCCCGCCGTAGCCGAAGAAGTGCAGCTCGCCGGTGACCGGGCAGGTTTTGGGGTGGGCGGTCATCGCCGTGCCGAGCCGCCCGCCGAAGTCGTACGGCCCCACGGTCTCCAGCTCGTGGCCGCGCTCGCAGGACAGCTCGTACGGCAGGGAGCTCTCGACGAGGGCGAGGGTCCGTCCCGCGTGCCGTACGACGTGGGTGTTGGCGACACCGGCCGCCAGGTCCCGGTTGCCCCGTTCGTCGTAGACGCGGGCGCCTGACTCCAGGGTCCTGGTGCGGACCCAGCGGTTGCGGTAGGCGACCGCCCGGCCGCCGTCGAGGCGCACGCCGTGCACCATGCCGTCCCCGGTGAACCAGTGCGAGGACGCGGCGTCCTGCGGGTTGGGGCCGTTGCGGACGTACCAGCCCGCCAGCTCGGGGGGAACCGCCCCGGTGACCTCCAGCTCGGTGGTGGTGATCTCGTCGGGGACCGGGGCGAAGTTCCCGGCGAGGTGCGGCGGCGGGGTGCCGGTGGTGGTGGTCATGGACAACTCCGGGGGTGGGGGCGGGGCGGGTCGGCCGGGTGGTCAGGCGGTGCGCGCGGCTTCCGCCGCCCGCAGGCGCGCCTGGACGCGGGCGGGGTAGCGGGAGGTGAAGACAGCGGGCGCGACCAGGCCCACCACATGGGCCGCGATGCCGATCCAGCCCGGGGCGCCGGTCAGGTGGCAGACGGTCAGTGCGGCGCAGATGAAGGTGAAGCCGGCGCCCCAGGCGGCCGTGATGGCGTTGTTGACCGCGATGAAGCCGGGCAGTTCCCAGTACTCCCGCGGCGTCTGTCGGCGCGCGATGCCCAGCGTGAAGGGGCGGCGGAGGGCGAGGCCGCCCCAGGCGGTCAGCGCGAGCCAGGCGAAGGAGAGCGCGTCGTCGTACGTCGCAGGCGGCGAGTGCGGGGAGGCGAAGGCGACGGCCCCGATGACGGCGAAGTACAGGATGCTGCTGAGCTCCAGGATCATCGCGTCGGCCGCGACGCCCCGGCGGCGGTCCTGGGCGAACAGCGCCAGGCCCGTGGCGAGGCCCGCCACGGCGCCCCAGCGCCAGTCGAAGGAGGAGATGACGCCGGACGCGATCCACGGGATGAAGCCGCGCAGGTAACCCACGGTAGGTCTCCAGATTCACGGAGTGGGCCGCCTCTCGCCGAGGCGACATGTCATTATTGACATGTCGAAATTAGAGGAGTCTCTCGAGACCTGTCAATGCTGGAATGTCGGGAGGTCGTGTTCACGGTGTTCACGGTGTTCGCGGCATTCACGGTATTTGCCGCACCCATGGGTCCGTCCCGCACGGCACCGTCGGACCCCGGGGCAGACTGCGGCCCATGTCCCCGCCCGCGATCGACCCCGCCGCGCTCGTCCTGGAGACCGACTGGCCCTCGCTGCGCCACGCCTACGGCTCCGCCGAGAGCACGCCGTACGACCTGCTGGCACTGCTCCACGAGGACCCCGAGGTGCAGTCGGAAGGACTCGGCCGGCTGGAGATGTCGGTGCTCCACCAGGGGTCGCTGTACTCGGCCACCGCGCCGGCGGCCCTCTTCGTCGCGGGAGTCCTCGCCGACCCGCGCGTCTCGGCCGTCCACGAGGGCTCCCCTGGGACGACCGGGTCCGGCCGCTGCGCGCGGCCCTTCTGGAGTGGCTGGGGGAGTTCGCGGCGTCCGCCGCGTACGGGGAGGACGAGAACCCGGACGAGAACCCGGACGGGAAACCGGACGAGGACCCGGACGAGGACCCGGACGAGGACCCGGGGGACGAGGACTCGTCGGATGAGCACCGGGCCGAGGAACGGGCCGCGCTCGAGGAGTGCCCGGCCGTCCGGCCCCGGCTGGCCGCCGCCGTCGTGCCCTTCCTCGACGACGCGGACGCGGCCGTCCGGGAGGCCGCGCTCGGTGCCGTGGCACCTCTGCTCCGGCCGCCCGGCCTCGCCCCCCTTCGTCCGGCGGCCGCCGCGTCCCTGGAACGCATGGCGCGAGCCGGCGGTGCGCGCCGGGAGCGAGCGGCGGCCCTCCTGGCCCTCGCCGCGCTGGGAGGGGACGCGGGGGCGCTGCTCGCGGACCCGGACCCCGCCGTTCGGGCCTGCGCCGCGCTGGGCACCCGCGATCCGCAGGCGCTGCCCGTCCTGCTCGCCGTGCTGGCCGATCCGGTCGCGGTGGACGCCTGGTTCGAGGAGCCGCTGCCGCTGACCGAGGGCCGGTTCCGCTTCACGCTGCTGGCCGGTCTGCTGGACCGTGCCGGACGCTTCGAGGACGTGCTGCCTGTGGCCCTCGCCATGGCGCCGCTGTGCGCCGCTTCCACGGTGGACCACGACTGGGGCCCGCTGCTCGCGTGCGCCTTCCCCGGCGGTCGGCGGCCGGGACTGCCGCTGACGCGGGCCCAACACGCCTTCCTGTCGGTCCTGGTGGAGCGGAACCCGTGCTGGGGCGTCATCACCGACCGCGACCTCTGGCTGCGTGCGGCGGGCCTGCCGGCCGACCGCGACGCGCTGCGCGCCCTGCTGGCGGAGAGTGCTGCGCCGTGAGCGGGGGCGAGCCGGCGCGGCCCGCTCAGCCCAGGACGCGCAGGGCCCGCTCCACCGCCGCCGCCATGTCCGTGCGCGCGGGCGCGAGGTAGCGGCGCGGATCGACCGTGGTGCCGTCCGTCGCGAGGAAGCCGCGGACCGCGCCGGTGAAGGCGATGTTGAGGGCGGTGCCGATGTTGATCTTCGCCATGCCGCCGGCGACGGCGCGCCGCAGCTCGTCCTCGGGGACACCGGTCGAGCCGTGCAGGACGAGCGGGACGGCGACGGCCGCGCGCAGACGGCCGATCAGGTCGTGGTCGAGCCGGGCGGTCCGGGTGGTCATCGCGTGCGAACTGCCCACGGCGACGGCGAGGGCGTCGACCCCGGTCGCCGCCACGTAGGCGCGGGCCCCGTCGGGGTCCGTACGGGCGCCCGGGGCGTGGACGCCGTCCTTGCCGCCGATCTCACCGAGTTCGGCCTCCAGCCACAGGCCCGCGTCGTGCGCCCACTCGGCGGCGGCGCGCGTGGCGGCCACGTTCCGCTCGTGCGGCAGCGCGGAGGCGTCGTACATGACCGAGCCGAAACCGCAGTCGGCGGCCTGCCGCAGCAACGCGTCGTCGGTGACGTGGTCGAGGTGCAGGGCGACGGGGACCCGCGCGGAGTCGGCCACGGCCGCGGTCGCCCGCGCTATGGGCGCGAGGGCGCCGCCGTGGAAGCGCACGGCGTTCTCGCTGATCTGGCAGATCACCGGCCGCCCCGCGGCCTCGGCACCGGCGACGATCGCCTCCGCGTGCTCCAGGGTGATGACGTTGAAGGCCCCCGCGCCGCGGCCTTCGGCGCGGGCGGAGCGGACGAGAGTGGCGGTCCCGATCAGCGGCATGCGCTCGTTCTTCCTCTCGGCGGGGCCCCGTTGGCGGACTGTGGTTTCATGGCCGCCAGGTCCGGCGACAAGGGGCGAGACGATGGCGGCACCGCAGGCCCGATGGAGCGCGCTGCTGGAGATGCTGACCCGCGACGGGCGGATCGAGGTCGAGGCCGCGGCCGCAGAACTCGCCGTCTCCGCCGCCACGATCCGCCGCGACCTGGACGAGCTGGCCCGGCAGAACATGGTCACCCGCACCCACGGCGGCGCCACGATCAACGCCATCGCCTACGACCTGCCGCTGCGCTACAAGTCCGCCCGCCGCGCCGCCGAGAAGGAGCGCATCGCCCGCGCCGCCGCGGCCCTGGTGAAGCCCGGCGCCGTCGTGGGCCTGAACGGCGGGACCACGACGACAGCGGTCGCCCGTGCGCTGGCCGAGCGGGGCGACCTGGCCGAGGACGCCGGCGAGCCGACGCTGACCGTGGTCACCAACGCACTCAACATCGCGGGCGAGTTGGCCGTGCGCCGGCATGTGAAGCTCGTCGTCACCGGCGGGGTGGCCCGCCCGGCCTCGTACGAGCTGATCGGCCCTCTGGCGGCCGATCTGCTCGCGCAGATCACGCTCGACCAGGTCTTCCTCGGCGTCGACGCCCTCGATGTCGCGCACGGCGCCACCGCCCGCCACGAGGGCGAGGCGGGCGTCAACCGCGAACTCGCCCGGCGGGCCGAGCGGGTGGTGGTCGTCGCCGACGCCTCGAAGCTCGGCAAGCGGGCCTTCGCGCGGATCTGCCCCGTCGGGGACGTCCACGTCCTGGTGACGGACGAGGACGCGCCCGCCGCGCTCACCGAGCCCTTCGAGGCGGCCGGCGTGGAGGTCGTCCGCGCCTGACGGCGCGTCGCGTCGGCTTTCCGTCACCGGGACCGCCACCTCCTTTCGTCGTGCGCGTTTCTGCGCGAACATTGCACGAGTCGGGCAACTTCGCTCATCATGCTGGACCGGGCGTGCGGGCTGTCAAGACCGGCGGCACCGGCGGCACCTCGCAGAACCGGCAGAGACCGGATCGAATCGAGCGGACGGAGTCCCATGAGCCAGACCGAGATCGAGATCGCGACCCAGCCCGGCTGCTGGCGCCGGGCCGTCGCGCTGGCCGCGGACGCGAACGCGCCCTGGCGGGCCGCCATGCCCCGTCCCGGTGAGCGTGTCGCGGTCGTCGGCTGCGGCACCTCCTGGTTCATGGCCCACGCCTATGCCGTGCTGCGCGAGTCCGCCGGCCTGGGTGAGACGGACGCCTTCGCCGCCTCCGAGATGCCCGCCGGCCGCGCCTACGACCGCGCGCTCGCCCTGACCCGGTCCGGCACGACGACCGAGGTACTCGATCTGCTCGGCCGCCTGCGCGGTGTGACGCCCACCGTCGCCGTCACCGCCGACCCCGCCACCCCCGTCATGGGACTCGCGGACGCCGCCGTGGTCCTGGACTTCGCCGACGAGACATCCGTCGTGCAGACGCGCTTCGCCACCACCGAACTCGTGCTGCTGCGGGCACTGCTGGGCGAGGACGTGACCGGACTGGCCGCACAGGGCGAGTCCGCGCTCGCCGACCCGCTGCCCAACGAGCTTCTGGAGACCGAACAGTTCACCTTCCTCGGCAAGGGCTGGGCGTACGGCGTGGCTCAGGAGGCCGCACTCAAGATGCGTGAGGCGGCGGGCGCCTGGACCGAGGCCTACCCCGTCATGGAGTACCGCCACGGCCCGATCAGCGTCACCGGGCCCGGCCGTGTCGCCTGGTGGTTCGGCGACCCGGCCGACCTGCCGCCGGGCCTGGCGGAGCAGATCGCCGGAACCGGCGGCCGCCTGGTGGCGGCCGGCCGCGACCCGCTGGCCGACCTCGTCCTCGTCCAGCGCCTCGCGGCCGCCCTCGGAGTCGCCCGCGGCCTGGACCCGGACTCCCCGCGGCACCTCACGCGCTCGGTGATCCTGGCCTCGGCGGGGGAGAACTGACGCTACGTCAGGCGGGCGGGCAGGCTCCCGTAGGAGTCAAAGATTCTTGACATGAAGTCGAGTGTGCTTGACACTCGTCGATGTCAGGTTTTCTTTACATGGGGGGCTGCGATGGCAGTCGAGGAAAAGCGCGCCTGGATCATGGTCGTCGTCACGATCGCCTCGTACGCGACGTATCTGACGGTCGTGCTCGGCCGGGCGGGAGGCGCGTCGCCGGCCGGCGCGCCCTACGTCGCCGCGCTGGTGTGGTCGGTGGGTGCCGCGATCGCGGCGTCGGTCCTGCTGCACATAGCGGTGTCGGTGGCGTCGCCCCAGGAGGCGAACATCAAGGACCAGCGCGACCGGGAGATCCACCGCTTCGGCGAGTACGTCGGTCACGCGTTCGTCGTGATCGGCGCGGTCGCCGGTCTCGTCCTGGCGATGGCCGGCTCCGACCGCTTCTGGATCGCCAACGCGATCTATCTCGCCTTCGTCCTGTCGGCGGTCGTCGGCTCCGCGGCGAAGATCGTCTCCTACCGGCTGGGCTTCCACCCGTGGTGAGGCCGACCCGGGTCACCAACGAGATCCGGGCGCTGCGCTTCGCCCACGACGAGATGACGCAGGCCGAACTCGCGCGCCGCATCGGCGTGACCCGGCAGACCGTCATCGCCATCGAGCAGGGCCGCTACTCGCCGACCCTGGAGACGGCCTTCCGGATCGCCCACGTCTTCGGCGTACCGCTCGACGACGTCTTCCAGTACCCCGAGTCCGCGCCCGCATCCCCCGAGGAGCCCCGGTGAAGGCCGTTTTCCAGGACACCTACGGACCGCCGTCCGTACTGCGCGTCGAGGAGACCCCCCGGCCCGTGCCGGGCCCGGGCGAGGTGCTCGTGCGCGTCCACGCCGCCGGGGTCGACCAGGGCGTCTGGCACGTCATGGCCGGCATGCCCTACCTCCTGCGCGCCCTCGGCTTCGGCCTGCGGGCCCCCAGGAACCGGGTGCGCGGCACGGACCTCGCGGGCCGCGTCGAGGCCGTCGGCCCCGGCGTCACGCGGTTCGCTCCCGGCGACGCGGTGTACGGCAGCGGCGTGGGCACGTACGCCGAATACGCCCGCGCCAAGGAGGCCCACCTCGCACCGAAGCCGGACCGCCTCGGCTTCGAGGAGGCGGCCGCCGTCCCGGTCTCCGCGTGCACGGCGCTGCAGGCCCTGCGCGACAGCGGACAGCTGCGGGCCGGGCAGCACGTCCTCGTGATCGGGGCGTCCGGCGGCGTCGGCACCTACGCGGTGCAACTGGCCAAGGCCCTCGGCGCCGCCCACGTCACCGGCGTGTGCGGTACCGCCAAGGCCGGCTTCGTCCGCTCCCTCGGCGCCGACGAGGTCGTCGACCACACCCACGAGGACCCCGCCGACGGCACCCGCCGCTACGACCTCGTCCTCGACATCGCGGGCAACCGCCCGCTCTCCCGGCTCCGCCGGGTCCTCACCCCGCGCGGCACCCTGGTGATCGTCGGAGGCGAGCACGGCGGCCGCTGGACCGGGGGCATCGGCCGGCAACTGCGCGGCCTGCTGCTGTCGGGCTTCGTCCGGCACCGCATACGCACCCTCGTCGGGACGCAGCCCGCCGCCGACCTGGCCCGCCTCGGCGCACTCCTCGACGCGGGCGCGGTCATCCCCGCCGTGGACCGGGTGTACGCCGCTCTCGCCGACGCCCCCGAGGCGGTCCGCCGGCTGCGCGGCGGCGATGTGCGGGGCAAGCTCGTCATCCGCGTCTGACGCCGTCCCCCCGGGGCGTTCCGGTGGCGCGCGGAGCCGGGCCGTAGGGTGGGAACGCTCGTCAGGGCAGGAAGGGATACGGCTCCGTGGCCGTTGCACCCAGTGGCCCGCGCAACCCACGGATCGGAGAACCGCCCCGCCATGTCGACCAGCGTCCACCCCGCCCACCCGTCCGACTCCGGCGCGGAGCCGCTCGCGGCCGCCGCGCCTCATCCGCTGGACAACCCCGTGTGGTTCGCCCTGACCGGGGCGCACGCGCGGTTCGCCGAGCGGTACGGCCGGGCCGTCCGCTACCCCGGCGACATGTCGCCGTTCGCGTCACTGGAGGACCAGGCCGACCCGGCGGCCTGGGCGGACCTGGCCGAACTGCTGGGCCCCGGCGGGACCGCGCTGGTGACGGGCTCGCCCGTGGTGCCCGGCGACTGGGAGGTCCTGGAGGGCGGCGAGGGCGTGCAGCTCGTCGGGACGGACCTGCGCGTCGCGCACGACCCGCAGGCCGTGCTGCTGGGCGCCGACGACGTCCCCGAGGTCATGGACCTGATCTCCCGTACCAGGCCCGGCCCTTTCGCGTCGCGCACCATCGAGCTCGGCAGCTACCTCGGCGTGCGGGAGAACGGCCGCCTCATCGCCATGGCCGGCGAGCGCATGCGCCCGTCGGGCGGTACGGAGATCAGCGCCGTGTGCACCGACCCGGACCACCGCGGCCGCGGCCTGGCGAGCCGGCTGATCCGCGCGGTCGCCGCGGGCATCGCCGACCGCGGGGAGACGCCGTTCCTGCACGCCGACCCCAGGAACACCAACGCGATCCGGCTCTACGAGTCCATGGGCTTCGCGCTCCGCCGCCGCCCGCTCTTCCTCCTGGTCAGGGCGCCGGGCGACGCGACCGTGTGACGCCGGCCGGGGGAGCGCCGCTCAGGCCCGGTCCAGCAGTGTGCGCAGCATCAGCCGGCGCGGCGACTCCCGCGGAAGGGCGCTGATCGCCGCCTGCAGCATCTCGGCGTCGACGTGGTTCTCCGGGCGCTCCAGCCAGGCGAGCAGCAGCCGGGCGTCGCCGCGGTGCCGCAGCGCCCGGCGCATCTCGCAGTCGAGTTCGTCGCGCGCCTCGGCGACGGCGGGGGCGGTGGACCCGGGCAGCAGCGTGCCCGGGTAGGCGGCGAGCGCCTGGCGGTACGCGCCGCGGGCGAGCAGCGCGTGCACCTCCTCGGCGTCGGTGGAGACGGGCAGCAACAGGCGGTACGGCCGGGAGCCGAGGACGTGCGGGCCCAGCAGGCGCCGCAGCCGGGACATCTCGGCGCGCACGGTGACGCGGGCCGCCTCGTGCTCGTGCAGCCGTACGGCGAGCGCGTCGGCGCCGAGCCCGCGCGGGTGCAGGGCGAGGACGAACACGATCTCGGAGTGACGGGGGCTCAGTTCGACGCTCCCGTACGGCGAGCCGAACCGCGCCCGGTCGCGCGAGAGCACTTCCAGCCGGCACGTCGGGGAGGTGGTTCGGGTCGCCGCCGGAACAGGCACCTGGGCAGACCCCGACGCCGGCACCGGGGCGGCCGCAGGGATCTCGCCGCGCAGGCGCAGCACCCGCAGTTCCGCCTCCGCCGCCGCGACCGTGGCCCGCACCAGCGCCAGCGCGTGCGGCGCCGCGATGTGGTCGCCCCCGGTCAGGTCCAGCACGCCGATGACCCGCCCGGTGTCCGGGTCCCGCAGCGGCGCGGCCGAACAGCTCCAGGGATGCACCGGGCGCACGAAGTGCTCGCCCGCGTAGATCTGCAGCGGCCGGCCGAGGGCGAGCGCCGTGCCCGGCGCGTTCGTACCGGCGGCCTCCTCGGCCCACACGGCACCCTCGACGAAACCGATCCGCTCCGCGCGCGCCGCCAGCCCCGGCGCGCCCTCGACCCACAGCAGACGGCCGTGCTCGTCGCCGATGGCCACCAGTTCGTTGCTCTCCTGCGCCGATTCGACCAGCAGCCGGCGGACCACGGGCAGCACCGCCGCCAGCGGGTGGCTCTCGCGGTAGGCGCGCAGCTCCGGTCCCGCGAGGGCGGGGACGCTGGGCCCCGCGACCTCCGGGTCGACCCCGCGGCTGCGGGAGCGCTGCCACGAGTCCCGCACCACGTCGCGCACCGGCCGCGGCGCCCGCCCGGTGCTGAGGAACTCCTCGTGGGCACGCGCCACGTCCCGGCGCAACAGCTTCGGGTCGGTCCCGGGTGGCCAGGCCGTGTAGGAGGCCGCGTACGAGGCAGTCATGATCGCCCCTGGGTCGGGGGTGGGCCGGCGCCCGGCGGCACCGGCCGGCTGCAGCCGAGTGTAGTTCCGCGGGTACGCCGCGTCGCAACCCTCCTGCAACCTTCTCCGTTCTACGGTCGCACCACCGCCGTCCGCAACGGAGCGGGCGGCCCATCCATGGGAGGCCGCCCCATGACCCGCTACGCCAACCCCGGTTCCGAGGGCTCGATCGTCCGCTACCAGGCCCGCTACGACCACTGGATCGGCGGCGAGTACGTCCCTCCCGCGCGCGGCGAGTACTTCGAGAACCCGACGCCCGTCACCGGTCAGCCGTTCACCGAGATCGCCCGCGGCACCGCCGACGACGTCGAGCGGGCGCTGGACGCCGCGCACGCGGCGGCCCCCGGGTGGGCCAGGACCTCGGCGAGCGAGCGCGCGAACATCCTCAACCGGATCGCCGACCGCATGGAGCAGCACCTGGAGGAACTGGCCGTCGCCGAGAGCTGGGAGAACGGCAAGCCGGTCCGTGAGACGCTGGCCGCCGACATCCCGCTGGCCATCGACCACTTCCGCTACTTCGCGGGCGCCGTCCGGGCCCAGGAGGGCAGCCTCGCCGAGATCGACGACGACACGGTCGCGTACCACTTCCACGAGCCGCTGGGCGTCGTCGCCCAGATCATCCCGTGGAACTTCCCCATCCTGATGGCGACCTGGAAGCTCGCCCCGGCCCTGGCCGCGGGCAACGCCGTCGTCATCAAGCCCGCCGAGCAGACCCCGGCCTCCATCCACTTCTGGATGAGCCTGATCGCCGACATCCTGCCGCCCGGTGTCGTCAACATCGTCAACGGCTTCGGCGTCGAGGCCGGCAAGCCGCTGGCGTCCAGCCCGCGCGTCGCCAAGGTCGCCTTCACCGGCGAGACCACCACGGGCCGGCTCATCATGCAGTACGCCTCGCAGAACCTGAAGCCCGTCACGCTCGAACTCGGCGGCAAGAGCCCCAACATCTTCTTCGAGGACGTCTCGGTCGCCGACGACGACTTCTACGACAAGGCGCTCGAGGGCTTCACGATGTTCGCCCTCAACCAGGGCGAGGTCTGCACCTGCCCGTCCCGCGCCCTGATCCAGCGCGGTCACTACAGCGCCTTCCTTGAGGCGGGCGTCACCCGCACCGAGAAGATCGTCCAGGGCCACCCGCTGGACACGTCCACCATGATCGGCGCGCAGGCGTCCAACGACCAGCTGGAGAAGATCCTCTCCTACTTCGACATCGGCCAGCAGGAGGGCGCCAAGGTCCTCACCGGTGGCGAGCGCGCGCAGCTCGGCGGCGAACTGGCGGGCGGCTACTACGTCCAGCCCACCATCCTCGAGGGCGACAACCGCATGCGGGTCTTCCAGGAGGAGATCTTCGGCCCGGTCGTCGCCGTCACGTCGTTCAACGACTTCGAGGACGCCATCTCCATCGCCAACGACACCCTCTACGGCCTCGGCGCCGGCGTCTGGACACGCGACGGCAGCACCGCTTACCGCGCGGGTCGCGCGATCCAGGCCGGCCGGGTGTGGACCAACTGCTACCACGCCTACCCGGCGCACGCCGCCTTCGGCGGTTACAAGCAGTCCGGTATCGGGCGCGAGAACCACAAGATGATGCTCGACCACTACCAGCAGACCAAGAACCTCCTGGTCAGCTACTCGCCGAAGAAGCTCGGCTTCTTCTAGGAGCGGGTCGGCAGGCGCCCGAACCGGCCCACCGGCCGGTTCCGGGTGCCTCGTCGCGCCCACCGCGGAGCTCACGTCCGTCAGCCGGCGCACAGCCGGCCGCCACGCTCCCGTTACCCGGACGCGTGAGGCTGAAGGGATGGAACGACGCGATGTGTTGAAGCTTTCCGCGCTCGCGGGTGCCACCGGCGTGCTGACGCTGGCCCCGGTGAGCTTCGCGGCCGCATCCGACTCCGCCTCGGCCGGCGGTCACCCCGGGGGCTCCGGCGGCCTCCCGCCGGAGGGGAGCGTGCAGACCCGGGTCGTCACCGGTCATCTGCCTACCGGTGCGGCCGACTTCGTCTACCTGCCCGTGGAAGTGCCGCGCGGGGTCCGGCAGATCGCGGTGTCGTACAGCTACGACAGGCCGGCCGTGCCGCCCGGCACGCAGGGCAACGCCTGCGACATCGGCATCTTCGACCAGCACGGCACGGACGTCGGCGGCCGCGGCTTCCGCGGCTGGTCGGGCGGCGCGCGGACGGAGTTCGCGATCGGCGCCGACACGGCGACCCCCGGCTACCTGGCCGGACCGGTCGGGGCGGGCACCTGGCACGTCGTCCTCGGGCCGTACACCGTGGCGCCCCAGGGACTGGACTACTCCGTCACCGTCACGCTCACCTTCGGCGCCCCCGCCGCCACGCAGGTCCCGAACTACCCGCCGGACCACGCGCCCGGCCGCGGCCGGGCCTGGTACCGCGGCGACTGCCATCTGCACACCGTGCACTCCGACGGCAGGCGCACCCTGGAGCAGCTGGCCGCGCTGGCCCGCGCCGCCGGGCTGGACTTCATCAACTCCAGCGACCACAACACCACGTCGGCACACGCCCACCTGGGCGAGGTGTCCGGCGACGACCTGCTGGTCCTCACGGGCGAGGAGGTCACCACCCGCAACGGCCACTACCTGGCCATCGGCCTGGACGCCGGCGAGTGGATCGACTGGCGCTACCGTGCCCGCGACGATGCCTTCGGCCGCTTCACCCGGCAGATCCGGCGAGCCGGCGGCATCGTGGTGCCGGCCCACCCGTACGCCCCCAGCCCGGCCAGCCAGTGGAAGTTCGGCTACGACGACGTCGACGCCATCGAGGTGTGGAACGGCCCCTGGACCCTCGACGACGAGCTGACGCTGCTCACCTGGGACAACCTGCTGACCGGTGCCGCGCGCCGCGGCGACGGCCACTGGATCCCGGCGATGGGCAACTCCGACGCCCACCGCGACCCCGACGTGGTCGGCCTGCCGCAGACCGTCGTGCTCGCGGACGGCCTCAACCGGCGCGCCCTGCAGGCGGGTCTGCGGGCCGGGACCTCCTGGATCGCCGAAAGCTCCGCCGTGCAGCTGTCGTTCACCGCGAGCGGCCCGCGCGGCGAGCACGCGGGCATCGGCGAGCGGCTGCCGGTGGCCCGCGACGCGGCGGTGACCGTCCGCATCGAGGCGAGCGGGGTGCCGGCAGGCACGGTGGTCCGCCTGATGACCGACGAGGGGCAGATGGTGGGCGCGCTGCTGCCCGCGTCCGGTGTCCTGGAGTGGTCCACCACCGCGTCGCTCGCCTCCTACGTACGGGCCGAGGTGCGCCGTCCGGCCGCGGACGGGGGCGCGTCGGGTCTGCCGGGTCCGGCGCTGGCCCTCACCAACCCGATCTGGCTGGGCCGCAAGTAGCCCGGGACACCGGCCCCGGCACCACGGTGCCGGGGCCGACGCCGCCCCGGAACGCGGCGGCGTCCGGCAGGATGGCGTCCATGACTGCCATCCCCGAGGAGTCCTCGCTCTCCCTGTGGTCGAAGCGCTCCGTCCTGTCCATCGGTTCCGTGGACTCCGTCCTCTCGATCGGTTCCGTCGGCTCCGTGCTCTCCGTCGGTTCCGTCGGCAGCGCCCTGTCCGCCGCGTCCCTCGGCTCCAGCCTCTCCCTGCTCTCCGCCGGTTCCTGGCTCAGCGTCGGCTCCCTGCTGTCCGCCCAGTCCCGCTGGTCCGTCCTGTCCTGGCGCTCCTCCCGCACCGTCCTCACCGCGGCCACGGCCGCCGCCGTGACCGGCGCCGCGCTGGTCCTCCTCGACGGCGCGCGCCCCCACCGGCCGGCGCGCTGACGCGGCGGCGCCTCAGCCGGTCGCCTGTGCCGCGTCCCGTTCCCCCTGGCGCAGGGACAGGGCGCGGTGGCGGGCCGGGGGCTGGCCGGTGACGCGTTTGAAGGCGTTGCTGAAGGCGCTCTCGGAGGCGTAGCCCCACTCGGCGGCGACGGAGGCGACGGTGCGGTCACCGCCGCGGAGGGCGGCCGCCGCGCGCTGGATGCGCCAGCGCATCAGGTAGTCCAGCGGCGGGCGGCCGACGAGCGACCGGAAGCGCAGGGCGAAGGCGGAGCGTGACATGCCGACGGCGGAGGCGAGTTCGCCCACGGTCCAGGGGTGCGCGGGCTGCTGGTGCATGTGCCCGAGGGCGGCCCCGATCTGGGAGTCGCTGAGGCCGCCGAGCCAGCCGGTGCCGGACTCGCCCGCCTCGGCGGCGAGTTCGAGGTAGGCGCGCAGTGCCTGGAGGAAGAGGATCTGCGTGAGGCTGGCCGCCATGACGGACGAGCCCGGGCGTTCCTGCGCGGTCTCGTCGGCCAGCAGTCGGAGGGTGGGACGCAGCACCTGCGCCTGCGGGCTGTCGGCGGCGATGCGCACGGTCGGCGGCAGGCTGCTGAGCAGCAGCCCCGCCGTGACATCGTCGAACTCGATGCTGCCGCCGACGACGACGACGCGGTCCGCCGCCCCGGGATCGCCGTGCCGGACGGTCATCGAGCTGCTCCCGGCGCGGGCCCGGGCCGCCCGGTAGACGGCGTGCCCGTCGACCGGCTCGACCGGCGGGTCGCTGATGCTGCCCACCTGGTAGGGCCGGTCGCCCGTGAGCAGGTAGCAGTCGCCCGCCCCGAGCAGCAGCGGCGCGGTGCCGTCCGGGGCGAGCCGGCAGGAGCCGGTGAGGACGGCGCCGACCTTGACGTACGGGTAGGCACGGAAGCGCAGCGCCCAGCGGCCGCCCACCTCCATCCGGGAGGGCGAGGCCCCGCGCAGGTGCAGCAGGTTCAGGACGTCGGACAGCGGATCCATGGTCACTCCGGACGATCGCGCAACTTCGAAGGACTTTCTCTTATGGATTGTCCATCGTCACCGTCTTAGCGTGCACATACGGAGGCACCGCGGGCCTCCGGCAGACCGGCAGATGACGTTACGCAGGCACCACAAGAGGCAGTGAGACAGCAATGCACTACGAGCAACTGGGCAGCACCGGAGTCTTCGTGTCCCGCATCGCCCTGGGCGCGATGACCTTCGGCGGAGGGACCACCCCGCCCTACGACTCGGTCGGCGGCCTGGACCTCCGGCAGACCGACGCGATCGTGGGCCTCGCCCTCGACAGCGGCATCAACCTGATCGACACCGCGAACGTCTACGCCGCGGGCGAGTCCGAGGAACTGCTCGGCCAAGTGCTCGGCAAGCGCCGCCGCGACGTGGTCCTCGCCACCAAGATGACCGCCCGCGTCGGCCCCGGCCCCAACGAGGTCGGCCAGTCGCGGCTGCACATCATGCAGGCCCTGGAGGACAGCCTGCGCCGCCTGCGCACCGACCACATCGACCTCTACCAGATCCACAACGTCGACCCGGTCACGCCCGTCGAGGAGACCCTCGGCGCCCTCGACGACGCCGTGCGCCAGGGCAAGATCCGCTACATCGGCGCCTCCAACCTCGCCGCCTGGCACATGATGAAGGCCCTCGGCGTCTCCGACCGGCGCGGACTGGCCCGCTTCTGCTCGCTCCAGTCGTACTACTCCCTGGCCGGACGGGACATCGAGCGGGAGATCCTGCCGCTGGTTCGCGACCAGAAGCTGGGCATGCTCGTGTGGAGCCCGCTCGCGGGCGGCATGCTCACCGGCAAGTTCGACCGCGACGGCGCGAGCGACGCCGCCGCCCGCCGCGCCAAGGTCGACTTCCCGCCCGTCGACCGCGAGCGCCTCTACGACGTCGTCGACGTCCTGCGCGTGGTGGCGGGCCGCCATGACGCCTCCGTCGCGAGCGTCGCCCTGGCGTGGGTGCTGGGCCGGCCCGGCGTCACGAGCGCCATCGTCGGAGCCCGCCGCCCCGAGCAGCTCACCGACAACCTGTCCGCCCTGGACCTGGCCCTCTCCGCCCAGGACCTGGAGGAGCTGGACGCCGCCAGCCGCCTCCCGGTGGAGTACCCGGGCTGGATCCACGGCTTCTCGGAGCGACGCCCCCACAGGGCGTGACGCTCCGCGAACTCACCGGAACCGCTGGCAGGGCGGCGCCCTGTACGGTACGACTGCAAGAGTGAACTGTACGAACTGTGGCGCGTCCGTGCTCCAGGGTCCCGGAGGGCGCTGGTCCTGCAACAACTGCGGCGCATCCGGCTGAGGAGTAAGGACAGGTCGGCATGGACTGTGAGCGCTGCCTCGAACCCGTCATCGAAGGCCCCGAGGGCGGTTACGTCTGCGGCCTGTGCCTGTTCACCGTCGAGCCCCCCGGGTACAACAAGCGCCGCGAGGAAGGGCTGAAGGCGGCCGCCGCCGAGCGCCGGCGCCGCACGCTGGAACGGCGTGCCCGCAAGGAGCACAGCGCCGGCCGCGCCTGAGCCCCGGGGGCGGGGAGATCCCCGCCCCCGGGGGCGGGCCCTCGGCTCACCCGAGTCCCGTCACCGGCGTCACCCGCTTCGCGGGAGCAGGGCGTCGTGAGGTGTCGTACGCGGCAGGTCACCCGTCGAAGCGGCGGGCTCGCGCACCATGAAGGCGTCCACCGGGTCCTCGGTTTCGAGGGTGAAGCCGTGCCGCTCGTACAACCGCCGGGCGGGGCTGCCCCGGAGCACGTTCAGCCGTACCGGGATGCCGTCGCGGTCGCACTGTTCGAGCAGGGCGCGCAGCACCGCGGTGCCGATGCCGCCGCCCTGGAGGTGCGGGGCCAGGTAGAAGTGCTCCAGAAGGCGGGAGCCGGCGGACGGCCGCAGCGACACGCAGCCCGCGAACGCCCCGTCCACCTCGATCACCCGGCTGTGTGCCGGCGTGAAGCCGTCGCGCAGCCGCTGCCTCACCCGCTGCTCGTCGTACCGCCCGAGCCGTTCCAGATCCGCCCGCAGTACCACGGCCCGCAACTCGGCAATCGGCTCGACGTCATCCTCCGAGGCCGGTCGAAGCTCCCAGTCCGCCATGATCGGCAGACTACCCGAGCCCGCGTACCGCTCCCGGTCCCGCCGCTCTTCCCGGTCTCGCCGGCCAGGGGTGATACCCGCCGGGCATCACAGCGGCCGCAACAGGTCTTGGACCGCCCCGGTCCCTCGCGGCAAGACTCGACGGCATCACATCCGTCAGGAGTCGTCGAGAGAGGCGAGCAGCATGAAGGTCTTCGTGACCGGAGGGTCCGGGTACATCGGGCAGGCGACGATCAAGGCGCTGGTGCGCCGGGACGTCCAGGTCAGCGCCCTGGTCCGCAGCGAGGAGTCGGCGGCGGTCGTGAACGGGCTCGGGGCGGCCGCCGTCCGCGGCGCGCTGACCGACACCGCTGTGCTCACCGAGGCGGCCCGCGCCGCGGACGGGGTCGTGCACCTGGGCCAGCACGCCGGCCCCGACAGCGGCGACATCGACCGGGCGGCCGCCGAGGCGCTCCAGGACGGGGCCGGCCCCCGCCCGTACGTCCACACCGGCGGGATCTGGGTCTACGGCGACACCGACGGCGTCGTCGACGAGGACGCGCCGCTCATCCCGCCGCGGCTCACCGCCTGGCGGCTGGAGAACGAGAAGCGGGTGCTGGCCCGCGCCGCGACCGGCGAGCGGCCCGTGGTGGTGATGCCGGGCGTGGTGTTCGGCCACGCCGCCGGCCTGGTCGAGACGTTCTACGCGGAGCCGGGGCGCGCCGACGGCGCCGTGCCGTGCATCGGGGACGGCGCCAACCACTGGTCCGTCGTGCACGTCGACGACGTCGCGGAGCTCTACGCGCTCGCCCTGGGCGCCCCGGCGGGCTCGGTCTTCGCGGGCACCATCGACGCGTTCCCGACGGCCGCCGAGATCAGCGAGGCGGTCAGCCGGGCGATCGGCCGGCCCGGCGCCGTCCGCCGGCTGTCGCCCGCCGAGGCTGAGGAGCGGATGGGCCCGATCGCCCAGGCCTTCGCGCTCGACCAGCGGATCACCGGTGCCCGCGCACGCCGCGAGCTGGGCTGGGCCCCGACCCGCCTGGACCCCCTCGCCGCCCTCGCCGACGGCTCCTGAACCGCGGCCGACGTCGTCCGTCCTCCCGAACGCGCATAGGCTCGTTCGGGAGGAGTCCGGCCGCGAGGGAGGTGTCCGTGGACCTCGATCTGCGCAAGCTGCGGTATTTCGTCGCGGTGGCCGAGGAACTGCACTTCGGGCGGGCCGCCGAGCGGCTGCACATCGCGCAGCCGGTGCTGTCCCGGCAGATCCGGGCGCTGGAGCACGAGCTCAGGGCGCAACTGTTCTCCCGCGACCGCCGCAGCACAGGGCTGACGGGGGCGGGGGAGCAGCTGCTCGCCGACGCAGGGCCCCTGCTGGCGGCGGCGGAGGCGGCGCGGCGCCGGGTGGCCCGCGCCGCCCAGGGGGGTCCGGGGACGTTCACCGTCGGCTTCATGCCGGGCCTGATCGTCACCGGCGCGGTCCGCGAGTTCTCCGGGCGCCATCAGGGGCTGTCCGTGGAGGTCGTCAGGACCGGCTGGGACGACCAGGCCGAGGTCATCCGGGACGGCCGGGTCGACGTCGGGTACGTCAGGATGCCGCTCGACGTCCGGGGCCTGGACCTGTGCGAGCTCATGGCCGAGCCGCGGGTCGCCGTCCTGCCCGCCGACCACCGCTACGCGGGCAAGCCCTCCCTCGGCATCGCCGACCTCGCCGACGAGCACCTGTTGCAGGATCCCGACGCGGTCCCCGAGTGGCGTGACATCGCGCAGGAGCTCCGCACCGACGCGCCGGCCCCGGTCCCGGCGTTCCGCACGGTCGAGGAGAAGCTGGAGAACGTGGCGGCCGGGCGCGGGGTGGTCGTCCTGCCGCTCTCCACCGCCTCGTACTACACCCGCCCCGACGTCACCCACGTCGAACTGTCGGACATCGGGCCGAACCGGGTGTGCCTGGCCTGGGACGGCAGCCGCCACGACCCTCTCGTCGAGGAGTTCGTCTCCGTCGCCCTCGCGCACCGCCACCCCGTCCCGTAGTGGTCCGCAGGACGCCGCGGCGCCCCTGGCCCGGCCCGTGCCCCCCGCCCTCCCGGACGGGGGGCACAGCCGTGTGACGGGGATCACGGTCCCTGGCCGCATAGCGGAGCGGGGACCGACGTCTTTCAAGAAGTGCAAGAGGCTGTGACGGGCAGGGGCGGTGCTGATGGGTTCGACGCGAACGGATGAGTTCGACGAGTTCGTGACAGCCCGTTGGTCCGCTTTGTTCCACCTTGCGCGGTTGCTGACCGGTGGCGATCGGCACCGGGCCGAGGACCTGCTCCAGGAAGCGCTGGTCAAGCTGTGGTTCGCGTGGCCGAGGGTCGGCTCCCAGGCGCCCGAGCCGTACGTGCGCAAGGTGCTGGCCCGGGCGGCGGCGCGCTCCGCACGCCGGCGCTGGTGGGGGGAGCGGCCGGTGGGGGAGGTGCCGGAACGGGCCGCGGCCGGGGACGTGTCTGCGTCTGTCGCCGAACGCACCCGCCTGGAGGCGGCCCTGGCGCTGCTGCCCGCGCCGCAGCGTGCGGCGGTGGTGCTGCGCTACTACCAGGACCTGCCGGAGGCGCAGGTCGCGGAGGCGCTGGGCTGCCCGCTGGGCACCGCCCGCTCGCACGCGTCACGCGGCATCGCGCGGCTGCGGCAGCTCCTGGCCGATGCGATCGAGCCGGTGGGATGAGGGACGAGGGAAACGAGGGAAAGGGGATGGACTCCATGGACGACTTCGAGCGGCAACTGGCGCGGATGATGCACGCCTCCGAGCAGCACACCCCCTTCGAGCCCCGGCACAGGGTGCGGCTGCGCCACGGTGTCGTCGTCCGGCGCCGGGTGCGTGCCGCCTGGCAGGCCGGCAGTTCCGCGGTCGCGGTGACCGTCATCGCCTGCGCCCTGGTCCTGCTGCCCGGTTCCTCGTCCGGTCAGGTGGTGCCGGCCGGCCCCGGCGCGCCGGCGACGTCCGGCCCGGCGTACCCGAGCACCTCCGCGCCGGCGGATCCGAGCGCCGGCGGCAGCGCGAGTTCCACCCCCACCTTCTCGCCGTCGGGAGCGGACACGGGCGAGACCCCGACCGCGCCCGCCGGCAACGCGGACCCGTCGACCGCCACCGCGTCCGTCGCCGACACCGCCACGACCAGTTCCACCGCCACCAGCACCGCGTCGGGCGGCCCCGGCTCCACGACCTCCCCGCCGGTGAGCCCGTACGGGAACCCGACCGGCACGGGATAGCACCCGCTCGCCCCGCCACCCCGCTCCGCCACCACCCCACCGACCGCCCGTAGTGCCGTCGGCACGCCCGCAAGGCGGCCCCGGCACGGTCCGGCATGCCCCGGCGCGCTCCGGCACGCCCCGACGCAGAGAACAGATGCGGACAGACCATGAGAAACGAACCCCCCGGTGCGCTGAGGGAACGCGTCCCGCTGCCGGCCCGGCACCAGGAGCCGGTACTGGACGTGGTCGTCCCCGTCCACAACGAGGAGGCGGACCTGGAGCGGTCGGTGCGGCGGCTCCACGCCCACCTGCGCGAGACCTTCCCCTACCCGTTCCGGATCACCGTCGCCGACAACGCCAGCACCGACCGGACCCCGCTGATCGCGGCCCGCCTCGCCGAGGAACTGCCGGAGGCGCGGTGGCTGCACCTGGCCGAGAAGGGGCGCGGCCGGGCGCTGCGCACCGCGTGGTCCCACTCGGCGGCGCCGGTGCTGGCCTACCTGGACGTGGACCTGTCGACCGATCTGGCCGCCCTGCTCCCGCTCGTCGCCCCGCTCATATCCGGGCACTCCGACATCGCCATCGGCACCCGGCTCGCCCGCGGCTCCCGCGTCGTGCGGGGACCCAAGCGGGAGGTCGTCTCCCGCTGCTACAACGCGATCCTGCGCTCCACCCTCGCCGTCCGCTTCACCGACGCGCAGTGCGGATTCAAGGCCGTGCGCCGTGACGTCGCCGAACGGCTGCTGCCGATGGTGGAGGACGGCGGATGGTTCTTCGACACCGAACTGCTGGTGATTGCTGAGCGGGCCGGCCTGCGCATCCACGAGGTGCCCGTGGACTGGGTCGACGACCCCGACAGCCGGGTGCACCTCGTGTCCACCGCCCTCGGCGACCTGCGCGGCATCGCGCGCATCGGCCGCGCCCTGGCCGCGGGCCGGCTCCCGCTCGCCGAACTGCGCCGCAGCGCCGTGACCACGGAACCCCCGGGCGGCCTGCTCTCCCAGCTGCTGCGCTTCGCGGCGGTCGGCGTCGTCAGCACCGTCGGGTACGTGCTGCTGTACGCGGCCCTGCGCCCCGCCACCGGCGCGCAGGCCGCCAACGCGCTCGCCCTGCTGGTCTGCGCGGTCGCCAACACCGCGGCGAACCGCCGGCTCACCTTCGGCGTGCGCGGCCGCACGGGCGCCGCCCGTCACCACGCCCGCGGGCTCGCGGCGTTCCTGATCGGGCTGGCGCTCACCAGCGGGGCCCTGGCCGCGCTGCACCACGCGGCACCCGGCGCCGGACACCGCGTCGAGACCGGCGCGCTGGTGGCCGCCAACCTCGCCGCGACGCTCCTGCGCTTCCTGCTCCTCCGGTCCTGGGTCTTCCCCGGCCGGCACACTCCCCGGACGGAAACCGGCTCCCGATGACCCTCGTGCCCGACACCCTCGACGCGCCCTCAGGTGCCTGTCCCGCGGCCGGCGATCCGCCCCCCGAACTCTCCCGGGCCGCCCGCTGGGGCCGCGTGCTCGCGACGTACGGGACCCTGAAGCTCGCCGGCTTCGCGGTCTTCCTCCTGCTGCTGCGGTACGCGGGCGACTACCGCACGAAGAACCCGCGCTTCGGGGGCGGCGCCCGCCCCTGGGACGTCCTCGCCAGCTGGGACGGCTGGTGGTACCAGCAGGTCGCCGCGCACGGCTACCACCCGGCCCTGGTGCCCGTGCCGGGGGCCACCGGTCTCATCACCCTCGAAGGCAACTCCGCGGCCTTCTTCCCGCTCTACCCCGCGGTGATGCGGCTGGTCGCGGAGTGCACCGGCCTCGGCCTGTACGGCGCCGGGATGCTCGTCTCCGTCGTCTGCTCGTTCGTCGCCGCCCTCGGCGTGTACGTCGTCACCGCGCGCTTCGGCGGGCACCGGGCGGGCCTTGCCGCGGCCGGGCTGTGGGCCGTGTGGCCGGGCTCGGGCATGGAGTGGTCGGGGTACTCCGAGTCGCTCTACGTCGCCCTCGCGGTCTGGTCCTGCCACGCCGTCATGACCCGCCGCTGGATCACGGCGGGACTGCTGACCTTCGCCGCCGGTCTCGCCCGGCCCACCGCCACCGCGCTGATCGCCGCCCTCACCGTCGCCGCGCTGCTCGCCCTCGTGCGCGACCGACGGCCTTCCGGCGTGCTGCGCCCACTGGTCGCGATCGCCGTCGCGCCGCTCGGCCTGTTCGGCTACCTCGGCTGGGTGGGGTACCGCATGGGCGACTACGGCGGCTACTTCAGGCTGCAGAAGGGCGCCTGGGCGCACACCTTCGACTGGGGACGGTACACGGCGGACGTGTTCACCTCCGTGCCGGTGGGCCGCTTCGACTACCTGTCCGCGTTCCCGTTCGCCGACCTGATCGGTGTCGCCGTGGTCCTGCTGGACATCGCGCTGATCTGGCTGCTGATCCGCCTGCGGCCGCCCGTGGAACTGGTCGTCTACGCGGTGCTCACCGTCGTCACGGTGCTGGGCACGCAGCAGATCTTCTGCAACGTCTCCCGCTATCTGCTGCCGGCCTTCCCGCTGTTCGTGCCGCTCGCCCTCGCCCTCGGCCGGCTCAGGGCCCCGCACCGGGCCGTGCTGCTCGGGATCGCCGCCCTGGCCTCGGGCTCGTACGCGGGCTACGCGCTCTTCGAGCTCGGCGTGCCGTAACCGCGCCGCCGTGCGGCACGTTGGACCTCGGCGCCGGACCCCGTCCCCCACCGGGCCTTCCCCTCTGGAGCCGCCATGTCCCCGAACGCCGCCACGCCGCCGCGTCCCGCCGAGGCGGTGCCGCCGCCCGGGGACGGGCGCGCCAGGCGCCGCCTCGCCCTGGTCGGCGGATCACTGGGCAACCTCGTCGAGTGGTACGACTGGTTCGTCTACGCCAGCTTCGCGGTCTACTTCGCCGAGTCCTTCTTCCCCGGCGGCAACCCGACCACCCGGCTGATGAACACCGCCGGGATCTTCGCGGTGGGCTTTTTGATGCGCCCGGTCGGCGGCTGGGTGCTCGGCAGGGCCGCCGACCGGCACGGCCGCAAGAGCGCGCTGACGCTCACCGTCACCATGATGTCGGTCGCGGCGCTGCTGATCGCGGTCGCGCCGACCCACACCCGGGCCGGCTGGCTCGGCGCGCTCGTCCTGCTCGTCGCCCGGCTGTTGCAGGGGCTCAGCATCGGCGGTGAGTACGCGGCCAGCGCCACCTACCTGACGGAGGCCTCGGCCCGCGACCGGCGCGGGCTGGGCTCCTCCTTCCAGTACGTGTCCATGACCTGCGGCCAGCTGCTGGGCCTCGCGGTCCTGATCGTCCTTCAGCACGTGCTGACGGAACGGCAGTTGACGGACTGGGGCTGGCGCATCCCGTTCGTTCTGGGCGCCGTCCTCGCGGTGGTGGTGCTGTGGATCCGGCGCAGCCTGGAGGAGACCGAGGCCTTCGCGGAGGAGGCCGCCGAGCCCGCCGACGCGCGGGGGTCGCTGACCCTGCTCTGGGAACACCGGCGGCAGGCGCTGCTCGTCATGGCGCTGACCCTCGGCGGGACGGTCGCCTACTACACGTACACCACCTACCTGACGAAGTACCTGATCGGCAGTGCGGGGATGGCCAGGACCACGGCCACACTGGTGAGTTTCACGGCCCTGGCCGTCTTCGCGCTGCTCCAGCCGCTCGCCGGCGCGCTGTCGGACCGCGTGGGGCGCCGCCCGCTGCTGATCACCTTCGCCGTCGGCTGCACGCTCTGCACGTACCCGGTCATGACCGCGCTCGGCTCGGTGACGACCTACTGGCCCGCTCTCGGACTGTCCCTGATCGCCCTCACGGTCGTCACCGGCTACACCTCCATCAACGCGGCGGTGAAGGCCGAGTTGTTCCCCACCCGGGTGCGGGCACTGGGCGTCGCGCTGCCGTACGCGCTGGCCAACGCGCTGTTCGGCGGGACGGCCGAGTACGTGGCCCTGTGGTTCAAGGACGCGGGCCACGAGAGCGCGTTCTTCTGGTACGTGTCCGCCTGCGCGCTGGTCTCGCTCGTCGTCTACGTCCTCATGCCCGACACCCGCGCCACCGCCCTCAGCCGCGCCGAGGCGCGCGCCGGCGGTGAGCCCGCCGAGCCGGACACGACCGCCGAGGCGGCGGCGGAGCGGACCGGTGGGCAGTGAGGCGGCGGGTGGTGATCATATGAATGCATGAATGTCATGGCCACGTAAAATTAACCTCGTCGCTCTACCCGCATAGATCCCGGGACGCCATTCTGATGCGCGGACCCGGTGATCCAGGCGATCGACGAGAGGACCACAGATGAAGACGTTGACGAAGGCGCTGGCCGCGACGGCCGCCGCCGCGGCCTTCACGGTCATGGCCCAGCCCGCGCACGCGGTGGTGCCGCCCGAGCACGCGATCATCGTGTGCCAGAGCGCCAGCTTCTACGCCAACTACGACAGTTCCTCAGGGCCCAGCGGCCTGATCCGCGTCCTGGGCTACGGCAACAAGGTCGGCCACACCCGCGGCGCCCACCCCGTCTACAACGGCTGGGCCGCCACCTTCGACTTCGGCAAGGGCGACTGGGGTTACGTCCGCAACGAGTGCCTCGGCGGCTACGGCTCCTGGTGAACCGCCCCCGCCGCCCCCGCCGTCCCCGCTCCGCCGCCGCCCCCCGACGCAGGAAGGAACCACCATGCCCGTCCCCCGCACCCTCCGGATCGCCCGCGCCGCCGCCGTCGCCGGCGCCCTGGCCGCAGCCCTGCTGACGACCGCGGGCCCCGCCCAGGCGGCCAACGGCACCATCGGTCAGCGCGAGACCGTCTGCGCCCAGGACCTCTACGTGCGCACCGCCCCGGGCGGCGCGTGGATGGGGACCCTCTACACCGGCCAGACCTTCACCGTAGAGAGCAAGCAGAGCGGCTGGGCCTACGGGTTCGCCTACGGCGACATCAACCGCCACGGCTGGGTCCAGGACGGCTGGTTCTGCTGATCCCCGCCTGATCCCCGCGCCTCAGCCGCTCCGGCTCACCGTCCGACGGCTGCCGGTCCCGCCTGACCCGCCCCACCGGGCGACACGGCGCGCGGGACCGGCACCGTGCCCGACGGCGCCGGGGAGGGAGCAGGTCCGCCGCGCCGCTGCTCCGGCGCCGTGGGGGAGTGGGTGGGACTGGCCGGCGGCACGGGCTCGCCCTCCCGCTGCGCGGCGGTCATGGCGAGCAGCACGCACGCCAGCGCCGCCGCGAGCCCCAGCACGGCCACCGCGGCGGTACGGACCCGCACCCGCGGGCGGGGCAGCAGGGACGGCGCCGCCGCCCGGCGCAGGCTGTCCGGCCCCACGGTGCGGGCCTTCGCGTCCAGCGCGGCGCGCAGCAGCTCCTCGGTCCGGGCCCGGTCGGGCCGGTGGACGGCGGCGGTCATGAGGGCACCTCCAAGTGACGGGCCAGGGCGTCCAGCGCCCGGCTCGCGGTGGACTTCACCGCGCCGCGCGACAGCCGCAGCGTGTCCGCGATCTGCGCCTCGGTGAGGTTCGACCAGTACCGCAGCACGAGCACCTCCCGTTGCCTGCGCGTCAGCCGGCCGAGCGCGGCCAGCACCTCCCGGTGCTCCTCGCGCAGCAGCACGTACTCCTCCGGCGGCGGCGCGTGCCCCTCGCGCTCCGGGACGTGGGCCCGCACCGTCCTGCGCCGGCGCAGCACGGACCGGGCACCGTTGACCACGCTGGTGCGCACGTACGCCTCGGGGTCGTCCACGCCCGCCAGCCGTTCGCCGTGCCGGCGGTAGAGCGCGGCGAAGGCGTCCTGCACGACGTCCTCCGCGGTGGGCAGGTCGTCGACCAGGAACAGTGCCAGCCGCACGAGGTCCAGACGCCGATGGTGGTACAGCTCGTCGATCTCCGGCCGCGAGGTGTGACCGGACCGCCCGGCACGCACCTGGGACGACGGGGGCACCGCCCGCGCCGCGGGCGGGCGGGCGCCCCCGGACACGACGCTCCGCAGCCGTGCCCAGACGTGCCGGAGCGGGGCCGTCTGGAGAGCGGGGCGCGACCCCACAGCCGCTGTGCTCATGGATCTCCTGGGTAGCGGTTCGGAAGGCGGCCGCCGGGCCGGGCCCCGGCCCGGCGGCCGCCCCGGATCAGCGCGCCGGTGCGGGCGCCGGCACGGCGCCGGTCCCGGCCTGCGCCGGTGCGGGCGCCGGGACGCCCTTCGCGGGCGCGGGGGCCGCTCCGTGGGCCTGGGCCGGAGCGGGCGCGGCGTGGGCCGGAGCCGGGGCCGGGGCAGGGGCGGCGCGGCCCGTGCCCTTCGCCGGGGCCGGGGCCACGGCGGGCGCGGGTGCCTGGGCGTCCGTGTCGGCCTGCGCGGCGGGCGCCGGCACCGGCTTCGGCGTGGCGGCGTGCGCGGTCATGGCGGCGCCGCCCAGGGCCAGGGCCGCCGCGACCGTGGACGTACCGACCACGAGACGTGCCCGATGCCGGCGGGCCAGGCCCGCGATGGCGTGACGTGCGGTCATACCGTTCCTCGAATCATCCGGGGGAGAGCTGGGTCGAAGGCGCCTTCACTCCCACAGACGTGCGGAGCGGCCGGAGGTTGCAGAGGTGTCCCGTGAGATTTTCCGCCCGGCGGTCCGCACCGCCTCCCGCAGCCTGTCCCCGCCACTACCGGCCTTCGCACGGAACTGGCTGCGCCCCGCCGCCGGCCGCAGGCTCTCGGACGGCGGCGGCACCGCGTCGTCGCACCACCCGAGGAACCCGAGGGAGCCACATGACCCGCATCACCACCCCGTTCGGCTTCGCCTCCACCGCCGAGGACGTGATCCACGGCGTGGACCTCACCGGCCGCCGTGCCGTCGTCACCGGCGCCGCGTCGGGCATCGGCGTCGAGACCGCCCGCGCGCTGGCCGCCACCGGCGCCGAGGTGACCCTCGCCGTGCGCACCGCGGACGCCGGGATCCGGGTGGCGGCGGACATCACCGCGTCCACCGGCAACACCGCCGTCCGCGTGGCACGCCTCGACGTCGCCGACCGGGCCTCGGCCGAGGCGTTCGCCGCGGCCTGGGACGGACCGCTGCACATCCTCGTCGCCAACGCGGGCGTCATGGCACTTCCGGAGCTGGAACGGACCCGTGAGGGCTGGGAGACGCAGTTCGCCACGAACCATCTCGGCCATTTCGCCCTCGCCCGCGGCCTGCACCGCGCCCTCGCCGCCGCCGGCGGTGCCCGCGTCGTGGCGGTGAGCTCCAGCGGCCACCTCATCTCGCCCGTTGTCCTCGACGACGTCCACTTCCGGTACCGCCCCTACGACCCGCTGCTCGCCTACGGCCAGTCCAAGACGGCCGTGAACCTCTTCGCGGTCGGCGCAACCCGCCGCTGGGCGCGCGACGGCATCACGGCCAACGCCGTGATGCCGGGCGCCATCGCCACCAATCTGCAGCGCCACACCGGCGGTCTCAGGACCCCCGCGGAGCGCCGCAAGACCCCCGCGCAGGGCGCGGCGACCTCCGTCCTTGCGGCCGTCTCGCCCCTGCTGGACGGCATCGGCGGGCGCTACCTCGAGGACGGCAACGAGGCCCTGCCGGTCCCCGACGCCAACGGCTGGGCGTCCGGCGTCGCCCCCTACTCCCTCGACCCCGCCACCGCCGACCGCCTCTGGGACGCCTCGGACCGCATGCTCGCCGAGGCCCGGACCGCCTCGATGTGAGCGCCCGCACCACCCGGCGCGTGGCCGGGAGTGGACGAATCCGGCGGGGCGCGCCCCCGATCCGTGCCGGGCGGCGCAGAATGACCGCAACGGCGGGACCGTTGACCCCCGATGCGCTGGAGGCCCCTCATGCCGTACGCCACGTCCCCCTATCCGCCCGGCACGCCGTGCTGGATCGACCTCATGGTCCCCGACCAGCAGGCGGCGCTCGACTTCTACCGCGACCTCTTCGGCTGGCAGGGCGAAGTGGGACCGCCCGAGACCGGCGGCTACGCGGTCTGCACGCTCAAGGACAGGCCTGTCGCGGGCATCATGGCGACCATGGCCCCCGACGGTGCCCCCACCCCGCCCACGGCGTGGACCACCTACCTCGCCACGGCGGACGCCGACTCCGCGACGGACGCGATCACCAAGCACGGCGGCACGGTGCTCTCCCCCGGCATGGACGTCATGAGCCTCGGCCGCATGGCGATCGCCGCCGATCCGACCGGCGCGGTCTTCGGGCTGTGGCAGGCCGGCGAGTTCCTGGGCGCGCAGGTCGTCAACGAGCCCGGATCACTGGTGTGGAGCGAGCTCGCCTCCGGCGACCTCAAGGCCGCCTCGGCCTTCTACTCCGGGGCCCTGGGCCTGGAGACGGAGCCGATGGAGGGCGCTTCCGACTACTTCTCCCTCACGGTGAACGGCCGGGTCGTCGGGGGTGCGCAGGGGCTGGACAACCTGCCGCCCGAGACCCCGCCGCACTGGCTGGTGTACTTCTGCGTGGACAACACCGACAGCACCGTGGACGCCCTCGTCCGCGCGGGCGGCAATGTGCTCGCCGCGCCCTTCGACATGTCGGCCGGTCGCCTCGCGGTCGTGCAGGACCCGCAGGGTGCCGTGTTCGGGCTCATCGACGCGACCGGTCCCGAACTTCCCTGACCCGCACAGCGGCCGGGGCCGCCGCCCGTCACGGGGCGGCGGCCCCGGCCGTGCCGGTCGTCGCCGCGGCTACTTCTGGTCCGGGTGCAGGACCACCTTGGTGTAGCCCTCGATGCGCTTGTCGAACTTCTCGTACGCCGAGGGCGCGTCGGACAGCGGCAGTTCGTGGGAGACCACGAAGCTCGGCTTGGCACGGCCCTCGATGATGAGGTCGCGCAGCTGCCGGTTGTACTGCTTGACGTTGCACTGCCCGGTGCCCACGCGGAGCGCCTTCTCGAAGAGCCGGCCGATGGCGACCAGCAGCCGCCCGCTCTTGGCCTGCTCGTCCGGGCCGCCGGGGTCGGAGGGCACGTACAGGCCCGGGACGCCGAGCGCCCCGGTCGCGCGCACGGTGTCGATGAGCGAGTTGAGGACGGCCGCGGGCTCCTCGCGGTCCTGGCTCTTCGCCTGGGCCTGGTAGCCGACGGCGTCGATGCCCTTGTCGGTGCCCGTGCCCTTGGTGTGTTCCTTGATCTGCTCCACCGGGTTGCCCTCGGCGAAGTTGATCGGGATCGCGCCGATCTCCTCGGCCTTCTGCAGCCGCTCGGTGACACGGTCGACCACGAAGACCTTGGACGCGCCGCGGATGAGCGCCGAGTACGCGGACATGAGCCCGACCGGACCGCCGCCGTACACCGCGACGCTCTCGCCGGGACGGACGTCGGCGAGTTCGTTGCCGTGGTAGCCGGTCGGGAAGATGTCGGCGAGCAGGACGAAATCCGTCTCGTGCTCGGTGCCGGGCGGCAGCTTCAGGCAATTGAAGTCCGCGTACGGCACCCGCAGGTAATCTGCCTGACCGCCGGGCCAGGGGCCCATGGCGACATATCCGTAGGCTCCGCCGGCGAAGCCCGGATTCACGGTGAGACAGAATCCGGTGAAGCCGGCCGAGCAGTTCTTGCAGAATCCGCAGGCGACGTTGAAGGGCATGACCACGCGGTCGCCCTTCTTCAGGGACGTGACGCCCTGGCCGAGCTCCTCGATGATCCCCATGTTCTCGTGCCCGAAGACGATTCCCGCCTCCGCCGCGGTGCGTCCCTCGTACATGTGCAGGTCGGACCCGCAGATGGCGGTGGACGTGACCCGGACGAGCACATCGTTGGGGTGTTGTATGCGCGGTTTCTCGACTTCCTCCACTGCTACTTCGAACGGTGCTTTGTAGACGACGGCCTTCACCTGACACCTCCGTTGGTGTCGTGCTCTCGTACGTGCCGGAGGCGAACGGGACCGTCAGCCCAACGTGTCCCGATGGGAACGGACGGTGAGTGGGCCACGGCCGTTCGCCTCGCGTGACCTATTTCTCATGCTGCCCCCGTGGGGGGAATGGGACAAGCCAGCTAATCTTTACCCGGTATTGGGCTATTTCGGTTTGTTTTCCTAGGAAGGCGGGAACAGTGGCGCAGCGTTTGGGAACCCTCCTGGTCCCCGTGCCGGGGCTGTCCGGCACGACCTACCCGGTGGGCACGTCCGTGGTGATCAACGGACGCGGGTCGTCGGTCGACGCCTTCGTGGACGGTGACTGGCTGCCGCTCGCGTGGTGGGAGTTCTCCGAGGGGCACGCCGAGGACGCGACCGAGCTCTGAGCCCGACTGCCCGGAGTGCCCCGTCCGCCCCGCCCGCTCAGCCGCGCGGGGCGACGAAGAGGCTCTGGACCCCCCGGCCGATCGGCCCCCGCTCATCGTGGAGCGCGGCCTCGGCCATGCCGATCCCGGCGCCGTCGACGACGGTGCGGGCGTCGAGGCAGACCCACTCGCCGACCGGATGGCGGTGCAGGTGCACCGTCAGGTCGGGGTTGACGAACAGGTGGGCCGAGAAGTCCAGCACATTGCTCACCCCGTTCCCGGAGTCCGCGGCCACCAGCACGCGGTCCAGCGGTGCCGTCTTCTCCCCGGCGACCAGGGGCACCCGCATGCGCAGCCAGCAGGTCGCCGGACCCGGCTCCAGGTAGGAGCCGGCGGCGAAGCGCGACTCCATAGCCGTGTGGTAGCCGACGTCCCAGGGCACGGGGAAGAACGGCACCGTCCGCGACTCCTGCGGTCCCGGCACCGAGGGCCCGGGCGCCACTTCGGGCACCGCGCCCGGCTCGGTCCGGATGCGCAGCGCCCTGGCCCGCATGATCTCCTTGCCGTCGTCCGCCGCGAGCGACGCCTCCACCAGTTCCACGCTGCGCCCCTCGCGCAGCACGCGGGTGCCCACGGTGAGCGGCAGCAGCGGCACGGGACGGTGGATCTCGAAGGTGATCCGGGTCAGCCGCATGTCCTCGCGCGCGCCCGGGCGCTCGAGCACCGCGCGGCCCAGCAGCGCCGCCGGCGGGCCGGCGTGCTGGCTGTGCGCGTCCCAGGGACCCCGCGTGTACTCGGTGGGAGCGAAGCGCTCCTCGGCCACTCGGTCGAAGAAGGCCTCGGCACTGCTGGGGCTGGACGGGACGGTCACCACTGCTTCTCCTGCCCGGGGGTCGACGTGGAAGCTACTGATCAGTAGGAGCCGGTGAGGGCCAGTAGACCAGTGCCGCCGGCCGCGGGCAAGGCCCTTCCCCACCCGCGGGCGCTCAGCGGAACGTGTGGACGACCTGGATCTCCCCCACGATGTGCGCGTTGAACTCGTCGAGTTCCTCGGCCGGCACCCACAGCTCCAGGATCGTGCGCCCGCCGGCCTGCTGGACGGGGTAGCGCTTCAGGAACTCCGTGTCGACCTCGAAGCGGGTGACGAAACCGGCCCCGTCGTGCTTGACGTTCCAGTCCCGCGCGATCCGGATCGCGTAGTCCTCGTTGAGGACCGGGTAGAAGATCGGCTGTTCCGGCAGCCGCGGTGGCCAGGCACGCCGGCCGAGCTCCCGGACCAGGTCCAGTTCCACCGGGCCGGTGGGCCGCCACAGCGTCGTCGTCGTTCCCGGCGAGGTCACGCGGTCCCCCAGTCCAGCCGCAGCACGGCCAGGTCGTCGGTGTGGCGGTCGGCGTCGAGATCGCGGATCCGCGCGATCACCCGGTCCAGATGGGCCCCCGGGTCGGCCGGGGAGACCTGCCCGATGAGGGCCAGCAGCCCCTCCGCGCCCAGGCGTTCGCCGGAGCCGCCGGTGCCGTCGGCGTGCCCCTCGACGAGGCCGTCGGTGTAGAGGGTGAGCGCCCCGTGGGCGGGCAGGGCGAACGTGGTGGGCGGCCAGTGGGCCAGGTCCGGCATGATGCCCAGCGCGATGCCGTGCTCGGCCTCGACCGGGCCGGTGACCGCGTCGGCGGTGAGCAGCGGTTCGTGGTGCCCGGCGAGATGCAGCGTCGCCGTCCTCGCGGACAGGTCGAGCGTGAGCAGGGTGCAGGTGGCGAAGAGGTCCGGCTGCGCGCGTTCGGCGACCAGGATCCGTTCCAGCAGACGCAGCAGGTCGTGCCCCCGGTGACCGCCGAGGGTCAGCGCCCGCCAGGCGACGCGCAGGCACACGCCCAGGGCGGCCGCGTCGGGGCCGTGGCCGCTGGCGTCCCCGATCACGGCGTGCACCAGCCCGTCACCGGTCTGTACGACGTCGAGGAAGTCGCCGCCGAGCAGGGCGCGTTCCCGGCCGGGGATGTAGCGGGTGGTGGCGGTGACGGCCCCGGTCGCCAGCAGCGGCTGGGGGAGCAGCCCGCGTTCCAGGCGGGAGTTCTCCTCGGCGCGCAGGGCGCCGGCCTGCAGGGCGGCCGCCGCGCGCTCGGCCTGCTTGCGCTGGACCGCGTAGCGCACGGCGCGCTGCAGCAGTTCGGGCTCCACCTTGCCCTTGACCAGGTAGTCCTGGGCGCCCGCCGCCATGGCCCCGGGGCCGGCCTGGGACTCGGCGAGGCCGGTGAGGACGATGACCGCGGTGTCCGGTGCGGCGGCCTGCACCGCCGTGATGCCCGCGGGCCCGCTGGCGTCGGGCAGGTGCAGATCGAGCAGCACGCAGTCGGCGGCCTGCGCGGCGAGTTCGGACCGCGCCTCGCCCAGCGTCTTGTGCCAGGTCAGCGCGTACCGCAGGCCGGTGTCGGCGAGGAGTTCGGTGACCAGCAGCGCGTCGCCGGGGTCGTCCTCCACGAGCAGGATGCGGTAGTGCGGTTCCGGCGCGGGACCGGGGGCGGGGGTCATCAGGTTCGGGGCTCTCCGGTGCTGTCCCCGTCGGCGTCCGCGTCGGCGGGCACCGGGGCGGGGAGGGTGAACGTGATGCGGGTGCCCGGCGTGTGCGCCGGGTCCACGCCGATCGTCCCGCCGTGGAACTCCACGATCTTCTTGCACATCGCCAGGCCGATGCCGTTGCCCGGATAGGCGTCCTTGGTGTGCAGGCGCTGGAAGATCACGAAGACCCGCTCGGCGAACTCCGGGTCGATGCCGATCCCGTTGTCGGCCACGGCGAAGTGCCACAGGTCGCCCTCGCGGACCGCCTCCAGGTGGATCCTCGGCGGCACATCGGGGCGGCGGAACTTGACGGCGTTGGAGACCAGGTTCTGCCAGAGCATGCCGAGTTGGGTGCTGTCCCCGACGACGGTGGGCAGTGGGTCCCGGGTGACCTCGGCGCCGGACTCCTCGATCGCCACACTCAGCGAGTCGAGGGTTCGGTCGGCGACGGCGTCCAGGTCGACGGTGCTGTGCTCGTTGTGGATCCGCCCGACCCGGGAGAAGGCGAGCAGGTCGTTGATGAGGGTCTGCATGCGGTTCGCGCCGTCGACGGCGAAGCCGATGTACTGGTCGGCACGGTCGTCCAGTTGCCCGCCGTAACGGCGCTGCAGCAACTGCGTGAAGCTCGACACCTTGCGCAGCGGCTCCTGCAGGTCGTGCGAGGCCACGTACGCGAACTGCTCCAGCTCGGCGTTGGAGCGCTTGAGTTCCGCGGACTGCTCGTCCAGCATCTGCCGCGCCCGCTCGGCGAACCCGAGCTCGTCCGCCAGGCGCCGCCGCATCGCCTCCACGTCACCGGCCAGCCGCCGCAGGTCGGCCGGGCCGGTCGGGGTGATGGGGTGCTCGAAGTCGCCCCGCGCGACCATCCGGGCGTCGTCGCTCAGCCGGGTCAACGGGTCGGTGATGCCGCGCCGCAGGCCCTCGAAGACGAGTGCGGCCAGCACCACGATGAGGACGGCGGCCGCGGCGAACACCCAGTTCCGCAGCACGATCGAACGGTTGAGCCGGTCCCCGGCCTCCAGTCGGGCGTCCCGCAGGTGGTTCTGCTGGCGGGTCATGGCCTTGCGCACGGCGTCGAAGGCCGTTCTGCCGGAGTCGGCGCGGTCGGTGGCCAGCCGGACGGCCTCGTCGGCCGGGGCGCCGGCGATGGGGCGGGCGATGTCCCGCTGCCAGGCCTCCGCCGCGGTCACCACCCCGGCCAGGTCCGCGCTCGCCTGCTCGTCGCCGCGGACCAGGGGGCGGAGCCGTTCCAGCGCGGTCCTCTCGTTCGCCAGGCCCTCGGTGTACGGGGTGAGGAAGTCCTTCTGCCCGGTGAGGCCGTAGCCGCGGACACCGGTCTCCTGGTTGACCAGGGCGGCCTCCAGCCGGACCGAGTTGACCAGTGCCGGGGAGCGGGTGTCGACCAACTGCCGGGTGATCGTCGTGTTCCGGTCCAGCGACCATATGCCCAGCGCGCCGAGGACGGCGAGGACCGCCAGGGCCGCGCTCACTCCCACCCGGAGCCAGCGGCGGGTCGTCCACCGCGCAAGCCGGCCCGTTTCCTCCACCACGTCGTCGCCCTTCCGATGCCGAATCCGTGTCCTTGCCCGTTGCCACGGCCGCTCCGGACTCCGTGCGGCAGGCACTCACTGTAGCCGCCGTCGCGACAACGTCTGTTGTCCTCGCTGATCGCGACCCCCTAGGGTGGAGGCCATGCCCGGCATCCACTCCTCCCCGCGCCCCGCCGAGCGGCGGACCACCGCGCCGGCGGAGACGGCCGCCGCCGGGCCCACCCCCACCGGCCGGCACACCCGCACCACCAGCCGCCAAGGCGCCCCCCGGCGCCGGCCCGGCCTCGTGACCACCGAACCCCCCCACCGCCTCGTGCGAGGCACCGACCGGACCCGGAGCCGATGATGATGATCGCCTCACCCCGCCCCTACGACGTGCTGCTGGTCGAGGACGACCTCGCCGACGCCATGCTCATCGGGGACGCCCTGTCCGAGCGCGGCGCCCGCAACCTCACCCAGGTCGAGGACGGCGTCGCCGCGCTGGACTACCTGCGCGACGAGACCAACGCGCGCCCCGACCTCATCGTGCTCGACCTCAACATGCCCCGCATGAACGGCCGCGAGCTGCTGGCCATCCTGAAGGCCGACGACGACCTGCGCGCGATCCCGGTCGTCGTGCTGACCACCTCCTCCGCCCCCGACGACGTCACCGGTGCGTACCAGCGGCACGCCAACGCCTACGTCACCAAGCCCGTCAACCTGGACGACTTCGAACGCGCCGTGCAGAGCATCGACGCCTTCTACCTCGACACCGTCACCAAACTGCCGCGCGAGTAGCCGCCGCGGGGCGGCGTGACGGCTCATCCCCGGGTGCGCCGCACGCACGCGGCCACCACGGCACGCAGGTCGCCGCCCCGTTCCCGAAGATCCCGCTGGAAGCGGGCCCCGTTGCCGGCCTTCAGCAGACCGGCGAGGGCGTCCTGGGCGGGGACCAGGTCCCCGTTGTCCTCCAGGGCGTCGCGTACGTGCTCGAACAGGGCGCGCACCGCCGCCTCGGCGGGAACGGGCTCCATGCCGAGCGGGTGCAGGAGCCGGCCGCCCAGCCCCTCGCGGGCCGCCCGCCACGTCGCCAGCCGCAGCAGCGCGACACCGTGCCGCGCCGGCGGCTCGCCGTCGTTCCACCGCCGGCTCGCGGTCTCCACCAGGGCCCGTACGAGAGTGGCGAGCAGCGCCGTGTGCCATGCCTCCAGGCACACGTCGGCGACCCTGATCTCCACCGTCGGGTAGGTGTGGGAGAGCCGGGCGTCGAAGTAGACCATGGCCTCGTCGCGCAGCGCGCCCGTGCCCACCATCGCGGTGACCAGTTCGTGGTAACGGTCGGCGGAGCCGAAGACCTCGACGGGGCCGGCCGAGGGCCAGCGCCCCCACACCCGGTTGCGGTAGCTGGCGTACCCGCTGTCCTGGCCCTGCCAGAACGGGGAGTTGGAGCTCAGCGCGAGCAGGACGGGCAGCCACGGGCGGATCCGGTCCAGGACCGCGACGCCCTCCTCGTCCGACTCCACCGCCACGTGGACGTGGCAGCCGCAGGTGAGCTGTTCCTGCGTGGTCAGCCCGTACTGGTCGCGGAGCCACCGGTAGCGCTCGCCGGTGCTGAGGGCGGGGTCCACCGGCAGCGGCGAAGTGGCGAGCGCGGCGATCGAGGCGCCCAGGTCCTCGGCGTGCCGGGCCGCCTCGCCCCGCCAGCGGGATATCTCGGCGCCCAGGTCCTCCATCCGGACCTGCGGCCGGGTGGCGAACTCCAGCTGCTGGCGCTGCAGTTCCGACTCGAACACCTCGTCCCCGGCAGCCCGGTCGCGGCGTGCGGAGGCGAGCACCGCCGTCGACAGCGCCCGGGGTTCGCCGGACTCGGCGTCCAGCAGGAGGAGTTCCTCCTCCACGCCCACGGTGCGGACGGCTGTCACGCGACGGCCGAATCGTCCAACGGCCTCGCGCCCAGCAGGCGCAGCCGCGCGGCGACGAGGGCGGCGTCCACGTCGCTGGTGCCGGTCGCCACGCACAGCGTGTACGAGACGTCCTCCAGCCGGCGCCGGACCCCGGAGTCCGCCGGGTCGAGCACGCGCAGCGTCTCGTACCGGTCGACGAGGTCGTTCAGCACAGCGGGGTGGGCCATGAGCATGGATCTCTCCTCGATAGTCCGCGGCACCGACCGGGCCGAACGGTGTGTCTGATCGCCGTTTACCCCCGCTTCGGGGTGTCACGCGGGGCGACGGTGCGCACGGCGTGCCCATGAGTGCCCTGGGTGCGCGCATGCGGACGGGGGGGGGCCGGGGGGGCCCCCCCCGCCCCCCGCGGGGGGGGGGGGGGGCCCCCCCCCCCCCCCCCCCCCCCCCCCCCCCCCCCCCCGGCCCGCCCGCCGCCCCCCCCCCCCCCCCCC
>NZ_JBIARB010000005.1:0-33120 GCF_042889545.1 Streptomyces sp. NPDC002574 | reverse complement strand
GGGTTTTCCCCCCGGGGGGGGGGTGCCGGGGGGGGGGGGGGGGCGCCGGGGGGCCCCTTGGGGGCCGGGGGGGCGCGCTGGGGGCGGGGGGGGCCCGGGGGCCCCCCCCCGTCCGCAGAGGTCGGTGGGAGGTCACCACCGGTACCAGCGCGACCTGCCACCTCCCGAGGAGGTGCCGCGCATGACGAACCCCAGCAGCCAGAGCACCAGGATGATCAGGGCGACCCACCACAGGATCTTGACGGCGAATCCGGCCCCGAAGAGCACGACGGCCAGAAGCAGAACGAGCAGAAGGGGAACCACGTGTGCCTCCCGGGAACGAATACGTGAATGTGGTCATGCGCATGGGCGACCGGAGAATTCGGGTGCACAGCCGGATGCCGGCCGGAGAGGGGGGCCGGCACCCGACTGCACCGTTCACCGCGATTTTCGGGTGCCCCGGATGCCGGTCCCCAAACAGGTCCCGTTCCCGGCCGTTTCACGTGTCCTCAGCGGTGGCGGATGTGCACCCGGGCGCCGCCGCCCTTTCGCCCGGGCCGGACTCCGCGCCCGCGTGCGCCCTTTCGGCGGCGGCGTTCACGTCCCGGCGCGAAATCGCGGCCGGGAATTCCCCGGTGGCGGCGCCGGGAACGCACCTGGGCCGCTGAGCGGTCAGGACCGCGTCCGGCGTCACCCTTCGGCCGCGCTGGCCAGTACCTCCTCCGCCGCCTTGGCGGCCTCCGCGCGGTCCGCGGGGACCAGGCCGATGCGGGTGCGCCGGTCGAGGAGGTCGGCGGCGTCGAGGGCGCCCTCGTGGCGTACCGCCCACAGGAGTTCGGCCCGGGTCACGGGATGTCCCGGGACGACGGGCTCGCGCAGCGCCGGTTCGGCGGCGCCGAGGGCGTGGACCGCCGGGGCCTCGGTGCCGTACCGCCGCACCAGGCGGCGCGGTGCCGCCAGATCGGTCAGCTCCGCGGCCGGGGCGGCGCCGACCAGCGGCAGGGAGGTCGTACGGGACGGTCCGGCGGTGAGGCCGCGAGCGGACACCGCGGCGTCGACCGCGTCCTGCGCCATGCGCCGGTACGTGGTCAGTTTGCCGCCGACCACGGTGACGACACCGTCGCCCGAGGTCAGGACCGCGTGCTTACGGGAGATGTCGGACGTGTGCCCGGCGCCGTCGGCCGTGGTGTCCAGCAGCGGGCGCAGCCCGGCGAAGGCGCCGACGACGTCCTCGCGTCCCACCGTGGTGTCCAGCGCGGTGCCGAGCACGTCGAGGAGGAAGCCGATGTCGGTCTCGGGGACCTCCGGCACGTCGGGGATGTCGCCGTCCACCGGCTCGTCGGTCAGGCCGACGTAGACCCGGCCGTCGCCCTGCGGCAGCACGAGCACAAAGCGGTTGGACTCGCCGGGGATCGGGATGTGCAGGCCCGCGGGCGGGTCGCCCAGCGGCTCCGCGCGCAGGACGAGATGGGTGCCGCGCGAGGGCCGCAGGCGGATGCCGTCCACCAGTCCGCCCGCCCACACCCCGGCGGCGTTGATCACGGCGCGGGCGCGGATCTCGGTCTCCGCGCCGGTGAGTTCGTCGCGTATCAGGGCGCCGGATCCGGTGAGCGCGACCACGCGGACCCGGGTCAGGATCCGTGCGCCGTGCGCGGCGGCGGTGCGGGCGATCGCCGTCACCAGGCGTGCGTCGTCGGTGAGTTGGCCGTCCCAGGACAGCAGGCCGCCGCGCAGCCCGGACGGGCGCAGCGCGGGGGCGAAGTGCCGGGTCTCCACGGCGGAGAGCCGGCGCGGGGCCGGCAGCGTGGCGCGGGAGGTGCGGGCGGCCAGCCGCAACGCGTCGCCGGCCCGGAATCCGGTCCAGGCCAGGGCCGCCTGGCCGCGGGAGACCAGCGGGGTGAGCGGGAGCACGAAGGGCTGCGCCCTGACGAGGTGGGGGGCGGTGCGCTCCATCAGTACCCCGCGTTCGACGGCGCTCTCGTGCGCGACGTCCAACTGGCCGGAGGCGAGGTAGCGCAGACCGCCGTGGATCAGCTTGGAGCTCCAGCGGGAGGTGCCGAAGGCGAGGTCGTGGGCGTCGACGGCGGCGACCGACAGGCCGCGCGAGGCGGCGTCGAGCGCGGCCCCCGCGCCGGTGGCGCCGAGACCGACGACGAGTACGTCGACGGTGACGCCGCCGTCCGCGAGTTCGGCCAGTTCGCGGGCGCGGCGGACCGCGGACAGCGACGACGCGAGCGGGGCGGGCGGGGTGGTTCGGGCGGTACGGGTGGTCGGGGCGTGCGCAGCGGAATCGGCCGGGCTGCTCGTGGGGCTCATGGCGTCAGGGTCCTCTCCAGCATGAACCGCAGTTCCTCGAGGAACGCGGCCGAGTTCAGGTCGGGGTCGTCCTCGTCGGTCATGGTGCGCAGCGAGAGCGTGAACGACTGCACGAGCAGCAGCACGGCCCGCGCCTGCCGGGCGGGGTGGGCGACGCGGACGGAGCCGTCGGTGTGGCCCTCCTCCAGCGCGGTGGTGATCAGTTGCAGCACCGCGTCCTGGCTGGCGCCGCGGCGGTCGAGCACATAGGGGAGGAGCAGTTCGGGATCGACGTCGACGATCTTGACGAAGAGCGGGTGCGCACGGAAGGTGCGGACGCCGTCCACCAGCCCGTCGACCAGTTGCGTCCGGATGTCGCGGTCCTCGGTGTGCCGCGGCATCGCGTTCTCCGCGACGCTCACCCATTCACGGGTCATCAGGTCCCCGACCAGGGTGCGGACATCGGGCCAGCGCCGGTACAGGGTCATGCGCGAGACGCCGGCGCGGCGGGCCACGTCGGTGAGGGTCGTACGGCGGACGCCGACGGCCAGGACGCAGTCGCGGACCGCGTCGAGCACCGGATCCGCCGCTGTCCGAGTGTTGTGACGAATAGGCGTCATGTGTCACAGTGTAACGCCTGAGCGGCCCGCAGAGATGGCACCCCTACCCCGACCGGTGAGGACGACGACGTGGACATGTTGTGGAGCGGCTGGGGTGACCCGGCCAAGGCGGCCCCACTGCCCGACACCGTGATCGGCCTGCTGCGCGATCTCCTCGGGGTCAAGCCCCGTGAAGCCGCCCCGGCCGGTCTCGACGGGATCGAGGTCCCCGAGAGCCCGCTCGGCGACGAGGCACGCGACGCACTCGCCGACGCCGTCGGCGGCACGTCGTACGTCCGTACCGACGCGGAGAGCCGGATCCGGCACACCCGCGGCAAGTCCACACCCGACCTGCTGCGCATCCGGGCCGGCGACGTCGCCGACCTCCCGGCCGCCGTCGTACTGCCCGCCGGCCACGACGAGGTGCTGGCCGTGCTGGCCGTGTGCGCCGAACACGGCCTGACCGTCGTGCCGTTCGGCGGCGGCACCTCCGTCGTCGGCGGACTGACCCCGCAGGGCGACCGCCCCTTCGTCGCCCTCGACCTGCGCCGCATGGACCGGATGCTGTCCCTGGACCCGGTGTCGCGGACCGCGATCCTCCAGCCCGGCCTGCGTGCCCCCGACGCCGAGGCGCTGTTGGCCGAACAGGGCTTCACCCTCGGCCACTTCCCGCAGTCCTACGAGTGGGCGACCATCGGCGGCTTCGCCGCCGCGCGCTCCAGCGGCCAGGCGTCCGCCGGATACGGCCGCTTCGACGAGATGGTGCTGGGCCTGACCGTCGCCACCCCGCGCGGCACTCTCGACGCCGGCCGCGCGCCGCGCTCCGCCGCGGGACCGGACCTGCGTCAGCTCGTCCTCGGCTCCGAGGGCGCGCTCGGCGTCATCACCTCCGTCACCGTGCGCATCCGCCCGGTCCCGCAGGTCACGGTCTACGAGGGCTGGCGCTTCCCCGGGTTCGCCGAGGGCACGGCGGCGCTGCGCCGGCTCGCCCAGGACGGCCCGCGTCCGACGGTGCTGCGGCTGTCCGACGAGACGGAGACGATGATCGGCCTGGCGCAGCCCGACGCCATCGGCGCCTCCGACGGCCCCTCGGCGGCCGGCTGCGTCGCCGTCACCGGCTACGAGGGCACCGAGGAGGACACCGCCTACCGCCGCGCACGGGCCGCGGCGGTGCTGCGCGACTGCGGCGGCGAGTACCTCGGCGAGGAGCCCGGGCAGCGCTGGGCCCACGGCCGTTACTCCGCCCCCTACCTGCGGGACGCGCTCCTGGACGCGGGCGCCTTCGCCGAGACCCTGGAGACCGCGACGTTCTGGTCGCGCCTGCCGGAGCTGTACGACTCCGTGCGCCACGCCCTGGCCACCACCCTCGCCGGCGCCGGCACGCCGCCCCTGGTGATGTGCCACATCTCGCACGTGTACGAGAACGGCGCCTCGCTCTACTTCACCGTCGTCTCCGCGCAGGGCGACGACCCCGTCGCCCACTGGGCCCCGGCCAAGACCGCGGCGAACGAGGCGATCATCGCCGCGGGCGGCACCATCAGCCACCACCACGGTGTGGGCGGCGACCACCGCGACTGGTACGTCCGCGAGGCCGGCCCGCTGGGCATCGCAGCGCTGCGGGCCGTGAAGGACGCGCTCGACCCGGCCGGCCTGATGAACCCCGGCATCCTCCTCCCCGTCCGCTGAGCCCCACTCCCCGTCCCGGAGGCACGCGCATGCGACAGTTCACGGCCGTCGTCAACCCCACCGCCGGGGGGTCCACCGGGGCCGCCGCCCTGCTTCCGCTCGCCCGGCTGCTGCGCGAGGCCGGTGCGGAGCTGGAGACGGAGTACAGCACGAGCCTGGCGCACGCCCAGGAACTCGCCCGCCGCGCGGGCGAATCGGGCCGCGTCGTGCTCGCCGTCGGCGGGGACGGCATCGTCGGCGGCATCGGCGGTGCCCTCAGCGGCACGGACACCGTGCTCGGCCTGGTGCCCGCTGGCCGCGGCAACGACTTCGCCCGCGCCCTGGACCTTCCCTCGGGACCGGACGAACTCGCCCGCGTCCTGCTCCACCAGGACCCCCGCCCGGTCGACACCATCGAGATCGACTCCGCGGTCCACCACCGGACGGTGGTCCTGGGCAGCGTCTACGCGGGCGTCGACGCCCTCGCCAACCGCCACGCCAACGCCTCCCGGCTGCTGAGCGGCGCCGCCTCGTACTACGCCGGAGGGCTGCGCGCCGTCGCCGGCTGGCGCGCGGCCGCCTATCGCGTCACCGTCGACGGGGTGCTCCACGAGCGCCGCGGCTACACGGTCGTGGCCGCCAACTCCGGCTACTACGGCTCCGGTCGCGCCATCGCGCCCGGCGCCCGCGTGGACGACGGGCTGCTCGACGTCGTCATGATCCACGACGCGCCGCGCCGCCTCTTCTTCGCCCTGATGAACGAACTCAAGACCGGCGCGCACGTGCACCGGCCCGAGGTCGAGATCGTCCGCGGCAGGGAGATCCGCATCGAGGCCGACCGGGAGGTCCCCTACGGCGCGGACGGCGAGGTCGACGCCGTCCTCCCGGTCACCGCGCGGATCCGGCCGGGAGCGCTCAAGGTGCTGTGCTGAGCCCGGCCACGTAGTGAAGCGCCGTCAGAGACGGGCCGTCACGACCGCGGTCCCCGGACGGGCGCTTCGCGCCGCTGCGCGTCGTACGGCTGGTCACCCCGCGGTCGGCGCGCGACTGGCTGCGCGCCACGGGGTGAACGGGCCCGGCCGCGGGCTCAGATGCTGCGGTGCCCGCGTACCGCCTCGCGCATCTCGGCCAGTGAGGGGGCCAGCGTCGCGTCGACCGCGAGCGGGTCGGTGGTGTTGAGCCGCTGGAGTTCTCGGCGTTCGGGACGCTGGGTGTTGATGTCCACCTCGCCCGCCTCCACGCCCGCGACGATCTCCCTGACGACCTCCTCGACCGGTCGCCGCCCGTACCCCAGGTCGGCGCCCGCCTTGGAGGACTCCATCATCGGCGTCTGCGTCCCCCCGGGGTACGCGGTCGCGACGTGGATGCCGCTGCCCCACAACTCCCGGCGCAACGCCTCGTCGAAACGGGCGAGGCCCGCCTTCGTCGCCGCGTACACGCTGTAGTAGGGCATGCCCACCAGCGCCGCGCCGGACGCGATGCCGAGCACCACCGCCTGACCGTGCGCGGCACCGGCCGCGCGCAGATGGGGCAGCGCGGCCCGGGTCGCGAGGATCGGCGCGAGGAGGTTCAGTCCCACCATCGCGTGGATGTCCGCGGTCGCGATGTCCTCGTCGAGCGTCCCGGCCCGTACGTTGCCCGCGTTGTTGACCAGCACGTCCAGGCCGCCCAGGATCCGTACGGCGTCCTGGACCGCCTGCTCGGGCCCCTTCTCCGACGTGAGGTCGCGGGTCACGGCACGGGCCGTCCCGCCGCGCTCGACGACGAGTTCCACGGTCTCCTCCAGTGGCGCGGCGCGCCGTCCGGCGAGCACCAAGGAGCACCGCCGCACGGCGAGTTCCAGGGCCAGCGCGCGCCCGATCCCGCTGCCGGCCCCCGTGACGAGGACCCGCCGTCCGGAAAGGTCGAGTGGCGATGTGTTCATGGACCGCTCCCTCCGCCACCGGTGTCCACGGGGCCGCGTGCCCCGTAATGGGAACAACCCCGCCGGTGGCGTTCTGCTTCCCCTTTTCCGCCGCCCGTATCCGGACCCGGGTCTCACTTCCGGTGTGATGTGACTGCCTACGTATCGATTTGATGCTTTCCCGCGGTCCGTGCGAGGGGACAGGTGGGTTACAGTCGCGGTGCCATTGCCGCCGGCATTCGTCCGCACCGCGCGAAGGCCGGGCCGGGATTCCCCGAAGAAGGAACAATGTTCAGCAAAATCCTGCTTGCCATGTCCAGGATGACCGAGGCCGCGCTCATCCTCCTCGGCGTCGCCATTGTGGGTCTCGACACTCGCACCAGGACGTACATAGGCCTGTGGGACCTTCTGGCCCTCGTGTACCTGGCGACCCGGATATCCCGTCTCAGGAAAAGCAGGCGCTACGTCGACAGCGACAGCGCCGACTGGCTCAAGGGGATGCTCGGCCGACGGTCCGGCCTGGTCTTCACGGTCTTCACCAGCCTCATCGGCATCGTCGCCGGGGTGATGATCGTCGTCGACAAGGGGCACGGACTGTCCGACATGGAATCCAAATCCGTCGGCGTCCCCGCCGTCCTGCTCGCGTGGGCGATTCTCCACTTCGGCTACGCGGAGCGTTATGCGCAGGTGTACTACGCCACGCTGCCGGACGAGGTGCTGGCATTCCCCAGCACCAAGCGCCCGAATTTCGCGGACTTCGCCTACTTCTCCTTCACACTCGGCACCACGTTCTCCGTCTCCGATGTGGAGACGCAGAGTTCGACGATCAGGACCCGCATTCTTTCGCACAGCATTCTGTCGTTCGTCTACAACACCGCGACGCTCGGTATCGCGGTGGGTGTGATCACCGGCTGACCGCCGCTGCGGCATTTCCTCGCCGAACCGCGGATCGTTGCGTTCCGGCGGTTTCCGGAGGTTTCCGGGGAACGGATGCCGGGCTCGGGCCCGCGGAGCCGGCCGGTTTCCGTTCGTCCCCCGGCCGCCGTGGCGACACCCGGGCCCGAGAGGCTCTGTTGGCCGCGTCGGGCCGCCTTTTTACCGTTCCGTGACAACCATGGGCACCGCGCCGGTCTCTATACCAGTGCCGTCGTGAGGACGCGACGGCTCCGGGTGATCTGCCGTCAACAGTGAGTGAGTCAAAGTGAGCGCGTCACGTCGTCCGCACGGGGAACCGTCCCGGCTGCCTCGCAGGCTGTTCATGGGACTCGGCGCCGGGGGCCTGTTGTCGGCCGGCGGCTACGCGCTGTACCGCGGCGCGGGGGGCGAGGCCTTCGCACGCGGCAATCCGTCCCCGTCGCCGTCCTCCTCGCAGCCCTCCCCGCCGCCGTCCTCGGCACCGCCGCGCGACGAGCCGCCCAGCATCGAGCGCCCGCGACTGATAGGCGACGGCTCGACCTCGCTGACCGGTGCCCAGCCGCGCCAGCCGGAGGTCCGCAGGCTGGAGAAGGGCGAGCGGCCGCCGCAGTTCGTCGTGATCTCCTGGGACGGGGCCGGTGAACTGGACAACGGCCTCTTCGCCCGCTTCCGGAAGATCGCCGAGGAGGCGGGGGCGGCCATGACGTTCTTCCTCTCGGGTCTGTACCTGCTGCCCGAGTCCAAGAAGCACCTGTACGACCCGCCCCGCAATCCGGTGGGCGCCTCCGACATCGGGTACCTGACGGACGCCCACATACGCCTGACCCTGGAGCAGTTGAGGGCGGCGTGGCTCGAAGGCCATGAGATAGGGACCCACTTCAACGGCCACTTCTGCAGTGGCTACGGTTCGGTGAAGCGGTGGTCGCCCGCGCAGTGGCGCAGCGAGATCGAGCAGGCCACGCGCTTCGTGCAGGAGTGGCGGACCAACACCGGCTTCCAGGACCTGGACCCGCTGCCCTTCGACTACACCAAGGAACTCGTCGGCGGCCGCACGCCCTGCCTGATGGGCCAGTTCAACCTGCTGTCCACCGCGGCCTCCCTCGGCTGGCGCTACGACGCCAGCTCGCCGGGCGGGCTCCAGGTCTGGCCCCGCCGCAAGCTCGGCATCTGGGACTTCCCGCTGCAGTCCGTACCGTTCCCCGGGCACAGCTTCGAAGTGCTCTCCATGGACTACAACATGCTCGCCAACCAGTCCGGGACCACCCAGGGCGACCCGGCGCGCCGTCCCGCCTGGCGGGACCAGGCCCGCGGCGCCTACCTGACCGGCTTCGAGCGCGCGTACAACAGCAACCGCGCCCCGTTCTTCATCGGCAACCACTTCGAGCAGTGGAACGGCGGCATCTACATGGACGCCGTGGAGCAGGTGATCGGCGAGATGGCCGAGAAGGACGACGTCCGCATGGTCTCGTTCCGCCAGTTCTGCGACTGGCTGGAGGCGCAGCACCCCACGGTCGTGAGCAATATGCAACGGCTTACTGTGGGGGAGCGGCCCGTCGGCGGCTGGAAGGGCGTCGTCACCGTCTGACGGGTGCGGTGCCGTCGCGCGGGCGGGGGAGCGAGACAGGAATGGCGGATTCGGAGTGAGCAGCGCAGCGGAGGCGGAGGAGTTCTTCGAGTCCTTCTATCCGCGCCTCGCGGGCTGGTGCCGCAGGCTCGTGGACAGCGACGCCATCGCGCACGAGATCGCGGCCGAGTCGTTCACGAGACTGTGGTCACGCTGGGCGACGGTCCGCGAACCCGCACCGTACCTCTTCTCCATCGCGGCGAACCTGGTGAAGGACCACTGGCGCCGGCAGGAGCGGGAGAAGGACGCCGTGCGGCAGCTGGAGGCCGTGGCGGTGGACCACGCCCCCGCCGCCGACCACGGCACCGAGATCCGGGCCCTCGTGGAGGCGCTGCCCAGGCGGCTGCGCGTCCCGGTGCTCCTGCACTACTACGCCGACCTGTCCGTGAACGACATAGCGGCGGTGCTGCACCGCCGCCCCGGCACGATCAAGAGCGATCTGCACGCAGCCCGGCAGCACCTGCGGGCCTCTCTCAGGGGGCTTCATGAAACGACCGTCTGACCCGGGTGACCCCGCCGAGGCCGGCGCGGGACGCGCGCAGGACGTGCCGAGCGAGATCGCCGAGGCGTTCCGGCAGCCCGTCGTCCTCCTGACCCCGCCGCCCGGAGCCTTCACCGCCGTCCGTCGCCGGGCCCGGTCCGTGCGGCGGCGCCGGGCGGTCGCGCTCGGCACCGCCGTGACCGGGTGCCTGGCGGCCGCGGTGTTCCTGGTGCCGCTGCCCGGCGGCCGGGGCGTCCCGAGCGTGCGGCCCGCCGCGCCGCCGGTGAGCGTCCTGCCCTCGCAGGGCGGCGACCCGACGACCGCCGCACCCGTGCCGTCCGCGAGCACCCGGTCGCCCGAGGTACGGCCGTCCGCACCCGCTTCCGCGCCGGTGTCCCAGATCACCGCCTGCCGTTCCGCGCAGCTCAAGATCGCCTTCGGCGAATCCCAGGGGGCCGCGGGGTCGGTGGAGCGCGCGCTGGTCTTCGTCAACTCGGGACCGCGCCCCTGCTCCCTGCGCGGCTTTCCGGGGGTCTCCCTGGTCGCCGGCGCCTCGGGCCGGCAGATCGGCAACCCGGCCGAGCGCGTGGGAACCACCGGAGAGACCGTTGTGCTGCCGGAGGGCGGCTCCGTCGAGGCCGGGCTGCGCATCGCCCAGGCCGGGAACTACGACGCGAAGACGTGCGTGCCGCAGAAGGCACGGGGTCTGCGCGTCTACCCTCCCGACGAGCGCGACGCGCTCTTCCTGCCGGACGACACGCAGCTGGGCTGCGCCGCGACCGGCGTCACCATCCTGTCCGTCACCGCCGTGCACGGTCCCACGACGCCCTGAGGCCACGGGGCCGTCCTGCCCCGGTCCCGACCCCACCGGCGCCGGCCAGGACCTCCCCTCCCGGCCGGCGCCGGTGGGGTCGGGACCCTCAGTCGCGCGCGGAGTGCGCGGCGCGGGCCGCCTGGGCGAGATCGAGGTCGGTGGTCTCCGGGGCGAGGAAGTGGGAGACGAGACCGCCCAGGGCCAGTACGCCCGCGCCGACGAGCCGGACGAACTCGACGCCGAAGCGGTCCAGCCCCATCGGCAGCAGGAAGGTGCCGATCGCCGCGCCGACCCGGCTCATGGCCGCGGCGAAGCCGACGCCCGTCGTCCGCATCGACGTCGGGAAGACCTCCAGCGGGTACACGGCGGTCAGAGCGCTGGAGGCGGCGTTGAGGAAGATGAAGAAGAGGAAACCGGCCACGATGACCGGGGTGGAGCCGGGCCACACGGCGACCAGGGCGAGGCAGCCGGCCGTGATCCAGAAGGGCGGGATCAGCAGCCGGCGGCGGCCGATGCGGTCGACCACCAGGCAGCCGGCGGTGACACCGAGCACCGCGGTGACGGAGTAGACGAGGAGGGCGGCGTCGCGTTGGCGCCCATGCCGAGGGGCGGCGTCGAGGACGTGCCGCTGCGCGGCGGTGCCGCGGGCGCGCTGCCCGAGGGCGCCCTGTGGATCGACATGTCGACCTCCACCCCGTCCGCGGCCGACCGCGTCGCCGCCGAGGTGCTCGACGGGCGCGGCGTACGGCGACTCGACGCGCCCGTCAGCGGGATGGCGCGCGGCGCCGAGGCGGGCCGTCTGCAGATCTTCGTGGGGGGGCACGCCGACGACTTCGCCGTGGCGCTGCCGGCCTTCGAGGCCATGGGCGACCCGGACCGGGTGCTGCACGTCGGTCCCCTCGGCGCGGGCTACACCGTCAAGCTCATGATCAACCTGCTCTGGTTCAGCCACCTGGTCGCCACCTCCGAGGTGCTGGCCATGGGCGTCAAGGCGGGCGTCGACCTCGTCGACCTCGGGGTGCTGCGCAACGCCCTGCTGGCCGGCCCGGCCGCGTCGAACTTCCTCGAGAACGACATCATGTGCGTGCTCGCCGACGGTGACTACGACGACTCCTTCGCCATGGCACTGGCCTGCAAGGACCTCGGCCCGGCCGTGGACCTCGGCCGTGACCTCGGCGTCCCCACGGAGTTGTCGGCCCTCGTCGAGCAGATCTACCGCCGTTCCAAGGCCCAGCACGGCGACCTCGCGGGCGAGATGAGCCCCGTGCGACTGTACGAGGCGCTGGCGGGGCAGGAGTTCCGGCTGCCCAGTCCCACGGCGACCCTCAGCGTCGTCTGACCGCCCGGTCGTTCCGCGGGCATCACCCGGCCCGAACCGTCCACCCCGCGCAGGCCCCGCAGGCCCCGCCCGCCCCGCACGTCAAGGAGGCGTACGCCATGAGCGACCGCCTCGCCGCCGCCGCCACCGGTATCGACGCCCTGGTGCACGGCGTCGAGTCGCTCGCCTCACTCGGCGCGAGCCCGCTGTCCGCCGCGTACGCCGCGCAGGCCGTCGCCATGGTGGGTCGCTGGCTGCCCGTCGCCCATGCCGACGGCTCCGACCTCGAAACCCGTTCCCACCTCATGCTCGGCGCGCACTTGGCTGGCCAGGCCCTCACACTCTCCGGCCTCGGGCTGGTGCACGGGATCGGGCACTCCCTGACCGCCCACACCGGCACGCCGCACGGCGTCGCCCTGGCCGCCGTTCTCGAGGAGGTCATGGCCTTCAACGCGCCGTTCGCCGGGCCGGCGTACGAGCAGGCCGCCCGCGCCCTGCGCCTCGACCCGCCGGCCGGCGGCGACTGGTCCCGCGCGCTGATCGCCGCCGTCCGCGAGATCTCCGGCGCGATCGGCGTCAAGAACCGCTGGCCAACTGGGCGCGGGGCCGCACCTGCTGCGGTCCGTCGCCGGGGGAGCGGTCGCCGACGCCGTCACGCGCAACAATCCCCGGGGCGTCACCGAGGACGAGGTGCTGGAACTCCTTGAGTCCGTGCGCTGAGGCCGGGCCCACCCCGCCCGGCATGCGCGGCCGGGCGAGGGGCATGATCGGGGGTGCTGTCCCGGTCGAGAGGGCGGGCAGGGGGCTCTTCTGGCGGCCAGCCCCGAACACCCCATCCGCGGAGGTAGGTAGGAACGTGCAGTACACGAAACTCGGCTCCACCGGTCTGGACGTCTCGCGCATCTGCCTCGGCTGCATGAGCTACGGCGTGCCGGAGCGCGGCAACCACCCCTGGACGCTCGACGAGGACGCCGCGCGCCCGCTGATCCGCGCCGCCCTCGAAGCCGGCGTCACCTTCTTCGACACCGCCAACGTCTACTCCGACGGCACGAGCGAGGAGATCGTGGGACGGGTGCTGGCCGAGCACGCGAACCGCGACGACATCGTCCTGGCCACCAAGGTGCACGGCCGCATGCGCCCCGGCCCCAACGGCGCGGGCCTGTCGCGCAAGGCGATCCACGCCGAGATCGACGCGAGCCTGCGCCGCCTCGGCACCGACTACGTGGACCTCTACATCACGCACCGCTGGGACCACGACACCCCGGTCGAGGAGACCATGGAGGCCCTCCATGACGTGGTCAAGGCGGGCAAGGCGCGCTACATAGGCGCGTCCTCCATGTACGCCTGGCAGTTCGCCAAGGCCCAGCACACCGCTGAGCTGGGCGGCTGGACGAAGTACGTCAGCATGCAGAACCACTACAACCTCCTCTACCGCGAGGAGGAGCGCGAGATGCTGCCGCTCTGCGCCGACCAGGGCGTCGGCGTGACGCCGTGGAGCCCGCTGGCCCGCGGCCGCCTCACCCGCGACTGGGACGCCGGCAGCGCCCGTCAGGAGACCGACGGGTTCGGGCGGACCCTCTACCCCGAGCAGGACCGCGTCGTCGTCGACGCGGTGGCCGCCATCGCCGCCCGGCGCGGTGTGCCGCGCGCCCAGGTCGCCCTGGCCTGGCTGCTGCTGCAGCCGGGCGTGACCGCCCCCATCGTGGGCGTCGGCAAGGAGCAGCACCTGCTCGACGCCGTCGCCTCGCTCGACCTCCGACTGGACGAGGCGGAGCTCAAGGCCCTGGAGGAGCCGTACCGGCCGCACTCCGTCGTCGGCTTCGCCTGACGCGGCCGACGGCCGGTCACCCACCGCTCAGAGGTGGACGACGACCAGCGCAGTGTCGTCGGTGACCCCGCCGGACGGCAGCAGCTCGCCGAGCACCGCGTCGGCGAGCCGCTCCGGCCCGGCGCCGCGGTGCCGGGCGAGGACGTCGGTGAGCCGGGCGATACCGGCGTCGATGTCCTCGCCGCGTCGCTCGACCAGGCCGTCGGTGTAGAGCACGAGCGTGTCGTCCGCGTTGAACCGGACGACGGCCTGCGGCCTGCTGACATGCTCCGGACGGGCGCCCAGCGGCGGGTCGGTGGCCTGGTCGAGGAAGTCCACCGTGCCGTCGGCGTGCAGGAGGACCGGCGGCGGATGTCCGGCACTGCTGTACGTGATGGTCCGCTCGTCCCAGTCGACGAAGGTGTTCACCGCCGTCGTCGACTCGGCCCCGGGCACCGAGCGCGCGTACAGCCCCAGGACCTCCAGGGCGCCGGCCGGGCCGTCCGCGACCCGTGAGGCCGCGCTCAGCGCGCTGCGCAACTGCCCCATGACGCACGCCGCGGGCAGGCCGTGCCCCACGACGTCACCGACCGAGACACCGATCCGGTCGCCCTCGCCGGGCAGCTCGACCAGGTCGTACCAGTCGCCGCACACATTGAGCGCGCCCGTGGCCGGCCGGTAGCGGACCGCCACGCGGTGCTGCCCCATCGGGTGCGGGGCCGGCAGCATCGCCGCCTGGAGGGCGAGCGCCACCTCGCGTTCCCGCGCGTGGGCGCGCCGCAGCCGCTCGTTGACCTCCTGGAGCTCGCGGGCCCTGCTGTACAGCTCGGCCTCCAGCACCCTGGAGCGGTCCTGGCCGGGGCCGCCCCGGGCGCGGATGAGCTCGGTGACCTCCTCCACCCGGTGCACCACGAGCGCCACGTGCCCGTCGTCCCCGTACACCGGCGTGTTGACCGGGCTCCAGTACCGCTCCTCCCACTGTCCGGGGTGCTCGGGGTCCTCGACGTCGTACCGCTGCAGCGCCATGGCGTCCCGTTCGCCCGTCGACGCGACGCGCCGCAGCGACGCCCCGAGGTTGCGCATACCGGACGCCCCGCGGTGGGCGGGGTTGTCGGGGAACACGTCGAAGAGGAAGCGCCCGATGACCTCCCCGGCCGGGCGGCCGGACAGGGAGAGGTACTCCTCGTTGGCGTCGAGGAACAGCAGCTGCGGCGTCAGGAGCGCCACCGCGCTGGGCAGTCCCCGGAAGACCGCCGCGTAGTCGATTCCCGCCTGTGTCACGTCCCGACCGCCTCGGTGCCGACGTCGTCCTGGGCCTGGCGATCATACGAACGGGACCCGTGGATGCCAGTGACCCCGGTGCGCGCGCCGGGCAAGTCCACACGGGCGGGCCTGACGCGGCGTGCGGCCATCGGGCCCCGGAACGCCGGCGCGCCGTGGGCCCGGCTGCGCACAGTTGCCCTCTCGGTCACCCGTGCCCTCCGCGACCGGGCGGCGCCTCGCGGGTGCGCGCGTGCCGCCCGCCCGGGCACCCCCGCAGGGCCCCACCTCCGGCCCGACGGCCGCCGTTGGCCTGGTGTTTCACCACTTCTCGCGCTTGTCGGCGCCGGCGCGGAACGGAGCGAGAATTCCGTTTGCCGCCCGGTCGGCGGCAATCCCTCGTTCACCGGGACGTCGCCACGGGACGGCTTGCTAGAGCGAAGTTATATAGACAACTTTGCTCACCCGGTCCCGTCGCGGCGGTGCCCGGGCGGAGAGGACCCATCACCGTGCCACCTCTCACTCGTGACGCAGCGTCCGGGAGCACCATCGCGCTCAGCTCCACGACGTCCCCGAAGCGGGGCGACAAGCTGACCTTCACCTGGACGACGGACGCCCCCGACCCGAAGAACTGGATCGGCGTGTACGACGGCGACCGCAAGCCGGGATCCGGCGGCGGCTCCCTGGTGTGGACGTACGTCCCCGGAACCTCCGGAACGACGACGCTCGACACCTCCGGCCTCAGCGGCGGCCCGTACACCGTCTACTTCCTGGCGAAGGACGGCTACGGCATCCTCGCCCAGAGCGCGCCGTTCAGCTTCGCCGGCGCACCCACCGGCGACTCGATCACGCTCAAGACCCCCAACCCGTACGAGGGCGACCAGGTCGCCTTCCACTGGACGACCGACGCGCCCAACGCCAAGAACTGGGTCGGTGTCTACGACGGCGACCGGCAGCCGGGCACCGGCTCGTCGCTGGCGTGGGAGTACACGCCGGCCGCCTCGGGCGACATCACCATCAACACCGCCGGCCTGACCGGCGGTCCGTACACCGGCTACCTGCTGGCGAAGGACGGTTACGGCATCCTCGCCAAGACCGCGCCGTTCAGCTTCGTGCCCCGCCCCGTCATCCCGCGCCCGCACGCGGTGGTGGACGCCCTCACGACCGCCGCGCAGCTGGAGGGCGCCGAGTTCTCCGTGCCGCTGGCGGGCCTGTGGGTCAGGCCCGACGGCAACCCGGCCGGCAGCGCGACGTTCAAGAGCGCCGGGGGCGACAACTGGCTTTCGGTGGCCGCGGACGGCACCGTCAGCGGCAAGGCGCCCGCCAACACCCCCAAGAACCCGGGGCGTCTGGTCGTCTCCGTCACCGACAGCGCGGCGGGCACCGACACGATCACCGTCCAGGTGCCGGTCCGCGACGACCGCGACCGCATCCCGCTCAAGGTCGCCTCGCTGAACCTCTGGGACGGCGGCACCCACGTCGACGGCTTCGCGGAGAAGCTGCTGGGCCTGGTGCTCACCCAGGGCCTCGACGTCATCGCCCTCCAGGAGTCCGGCGGCACCGCGGCCGGCGACCTGGCCCGGGCGCTCGGCTGGGACGTCCACCAGGCCGGCGGCCTCGGCATCGTCAGCCGGTACCCGCTCACCGACGTCGTCGCCCCCACCGCGGACCTGCCGGCCGCCGCCGCCACGCTGCGGCCGCCCGGCGGCCCCGCGGTGCGGCTGTGGACCGCCCAGCTGGACGAGGCGGACTACGGGCCGTACGCGCTGCTCGCGGGCCGCACCGCCGCGCAGGTCGAGACGGCGGAGGAGCAGACGCTCCGCTACCGGCAGGTCACCGCGCTGGTGGCCGCGATGCGGACCGACATCGCCTCCCGCGGCGCCGTCGTCCTCGCGGCCGGTCTCGCCTCGCCCTCGCACCTGGACTGGACGAGCAAGACGGCCGACCAGCACGGGGGAGTGGGCCGCCTGCGCTGGCCCGTCACCGGGACCCTGGAGCAGGCCGGCCTGGTCGACGCCTTCCGCGCCGTCCACTCCGACCCGGTCGCGGTCCCCGGCACCACCTGGTCCCCCGTCAGGCCGCAGCGCGACGGCGGCACCGGGGCCGAGCCGCAGGACCGCGTCGACCAGGTCCAGTACGCGGGCCCGCTCCGCGTCGTCGAGGCGCACAGCCTCGTCACCGGCTGGCCCAGGCCCGTGCCCGGCACGGCCGCCAACGGCTGGCCCTCCGACCACGCCGCCGCCGTCGTCACCTTCTCCCTGTCCGCCCGCGGCTGACCCGAACGAACCGAAGGACCACCCCCATGACCCAGTTCAGCCGCCGCGCCTTCATCGGCACCGCCGCCGCCGGGGCTGCCGCCGCAGCCGTCGGACTGCCCGGCACGGCCGAGGCCGCGAGCCACGACGACCGGGACGGCAGCATCGCCGACGTCAAGCACGTCGTCATCCTGATGCAGGAGAACCGCAGCTTCGACCACTACTTCGGCACGCTGGGCGGCGTGCGGGGCTTCGGCGACCGTCAGGCCGTCGTCCTGCCGAACGGCGACTCCGTGTTCCGCCAGCCCGACCGCAGCCGCTCCGAGGGCTACCTGCTGCCCTTCCGGATGGACACCACCAAGTACAACGCCCAGAACGCGGGCGGCCTCCCGCACGACTGGGACACCGGCCACTCCGCCGTCAACAACGGCTCCATGGACAAGTGGGTCTCCGCCAAGGGCGAGCGGACCATGGGCTACTTCAACCGCGAGGACATCCCCTACCAGTACGCCCTCGCCGACGCCTTCACCCTCTGCGACGGCTACTTCTGCTCCCTGAACGGCCCCACCGACCCCAACCGCCTCTACCTGTGGACCGGCACCGCCGGCCCCGGCGTCGACGGCACCACGGGCCCGTGGACCGACAACACCCCGGTCACCGACAACCCGGTGGCCGACTGGACGACGTACGCCGAGCGGCTGGAAGAGGCCGGCGTCAGCTGGCGCGTCTACCACAACCCGGACGGCTCGGACGACCGCTACGGCGACTACGACGACAACGCGCTGTCGTACTTCAAGCAGTTCCACGCGTTCCCCAAGGACGACCCGCGCTACATCAACGCCATGACGAAGTTCGACCCCACGGCGTTCGACAAGCACTGCAAGGACGGCACCCTGCCCACCGTCTCCTGGCTGGTGGCGCCCTACCTGTTCAGTGAGCACCCGTCGGCCGGCCCCGACTACGGCGCCCACTGGGTCGACACCGCGCTCCAGTCGCTGTTCTCCAACCCCGAGGTCTGGAAGCACACCGTCTTCCTGGTCATGTACGACGAGAACGACGGCTACTTCGACCACGTCATCCCGCCCTTCCCGGAGGCCGGCACCAAGGACGAGTTCGCGAACGGCAAGCCCATCGGCCTGGGCAGCCGGGTGCCGCTGTGGGTCGTCTCGCCCTGGTCGCGCGGCGGCTGGGTCAACTCCCAGGTCTTCGACCACACGTCGGTGGTGCAATTCCTGGAGCGCGTGACCGGTGTGCGGGAGCCCAACATCTCCGACTGGCGGCGCACCGTCTGCGGCGACCTCACCAGCGCCTTCGACTTCACCAAGCCCGACTACAGCATCCCGGCCCTGCCGGACACGGTCGCGCTGATGGCGAAGGCGGACGCCGGCAACTCCCTGCCGGGCGTCAAGATCCCCACCGCGCAGTCGATGCCGGCGCAGGAGGACGGCGAGCGGCCGCACCGCCCGCTGCCCTACCTGCCGTGGGCCGACGTGACGGTCGACCGGGCCACCGGCAAGGTCACCTGCACGCTCACCAACGACGGCACCGTGGGCTACCACTTCACCGTGCTGCCCAACATCGCCCTGCCGCGTGTCGGCACCCCGTTCACGGTCCAGCCGCACTCGTCGCGCACCTACGTGTGGGACGCGGCGGCCACCGACGGCCGCTACGACTTCTCCGTGCACGGCGCCGACGGCTTCGTCCGCCGCTTCGCGGGGACCGTCGTCCGCGACGTCCAGGACGACGTGGCCGCGCCGCTCGTCGCGGCGACCCTGCGCCGCGCCGACGACCCGGGGCACACCACGGTCGAGCTGGAGCTGCGCAACGAGGGCGGCTCCGACGTGGCCTTCACCGTCACCCCGAACGACTTCTCCGGCGAGGAGGAGGTCGTCTGGGTCCGGGCCGGCCACGACGACACCGTGAAGTGGCGCACCGACGAGGGCCGGTACGACGTGACCGTCACCGCGGGCACCGGCACCCGCTTCGTCCAGCGGTACGCGGGCACCGTCCACGCCGTGTGACGTACGTCCGCAACGGGGCCGGGCCGGGGCAGACGCCCCGGCCCGGCCCCGCGGCCCGCCCCACCTGGGCCCGGACCCGCGGGCCCGGCCGGATAGGGTCTGTCCGTGGCCGGCCGGACGGCCGGCCCGGTGGACACGAGAGCGGCCGGGAGACACGTTGCGTGAGGACCACGGCAGCGGCGACAGCGACCTGCGGTACCGGAGGGTCGCCGCCGAACTCCGCGCGGCGATCATCACCGGCGAGTACGCCTCCGGCGCGAAACTGCCCCCCGAGGGCACACTGGCCGAGCGCTACGGGGTCTCCCGCGGCACGGTGCGGCACGCACTGGCCGTACTGCGCTCGGACGGCCTGGTCACCTCCCGGCGCGGCACCCCGCGCACGGTGCTCGGCGGCCCGCGGTCGCAGAGCTTCTCCGAACTGCTGAGCTTCACCAACTGGGCGCGTTCCCTCGGCGAGACCCCCGGCGGCCGGGTCGACCGCGTCGTCCGGCGCCCTGCCGAGCCCGAGGAGGCCGCGCAACTGGGCCTGGAACCGGGGGCGGAGGTCTACCTCGTCCTGCGGGTACGGACCCTGTCCGGAGAGCCGGTCATGGTCGAACGGTCCCTCTACCCCTCCCGAGTGGGCGCCCTGGTGGCCGAGCTGCAGCCCGACGTCGTGTCGCACACCGAGGCCCTGGTGGGTCACGGCGTGCTCTTCACGGACGCCGACCACACCATCGACATCGCCTGGGCCGACGAGGACGACGTGCGGCTCCTGGAGTGCCCGCCCGGTCAGGTCCTGCTGCGCGAACGGCGCCGCACGACCGACCCGGCGGGCGCGCCGGTGGAGTGGTCCGAGGACCGCTACCTGCCGGGCACCATCGCCTTCACGGTGCACAACTCGGTGGCCGCCTCCACCCTGGGCCGCCAGCACAGCCCGCGCACGGACCGGGCATGACCGGGCCGCCGGGCGAGCACGAACGGTGGGCCCGGTACCGCCTGGCCATGGACGACCCCGCGCGCCTGCCCGAACTGTTCGACGCCGTGGCCGCGGAGCCCGACGACAGCATCGCGCTCGGCATCGTCCTGCACGCCGCCCTCGCCCATGTCCCGGCCGCCGAACGCCCCGCCTGGACCGACCGCCTCGGCACGGAGCGGAGCCGCGCCTACGCCACGCGCCGTGCGCGCGAACTCGGCGTCCTCGACAGCACGTCGGTGTCCGCCCTGCTCGACGACCCGCCGGTCCAGGACTCCTGGTCCGACTGGCTCCAACTCCGCCTCGCCACCTCCTCGCAGGAACCCGCCGTCCTGCACCGCCTCGCCACCACCGGCCGCACGAAGCGCATCCGCCGCCTCGCCGCCGCCCGCGCCCGGTAACTGTCCGCTCAGCGCCGACGCACCCGCGGCGGGGCAGCACAACGTGCGGCAGCGCGGCGGGTCCGTGCCCCGTAGGGGCGCGGGGAACTGCGCGACCAGCCCTCACGGACCCGCATCCGATCCACCGGCCTCGGTGCAGTTCAAGTCGTAGCTGCGGCGGTGCGGGTCCGTGCCCGGTGGGGGCGCGGGGAACTGCGCGACCAGCGCCGACGCACCCGCACCCGATCCACCGGCCGGGGCCAGCTCAAGGCCTTGCCGCGGCGGTGCGTGTTCGTGCCCCGTAGGGGCGCGGGGAACTGCGCGACCAGCCCCCACGAACCCGCACCCGACCCACCCGTCGAACCGGAACGGCAACCTCAGCCGCGCATGAGCGCGGTGAGAAGCGGGACGAAGTGCTCGAACGCCGGGGTGAAGGCCTCCGGGTCCTTCGCCGCCTCGTCCCAGCGGCGAACGGCGACCGCATCGGCCGCGCCGGGGAGCGCGGCGAAAACGGCCGCCTGCTCCGGGCTCATCGGCCCGCCCTGCACCGCCAGGGTGTGCTTCGACGCTTCCGACAGCCGGTCGTAGTACTCCGGCTCCACCGCGCACAGGTAGCGCTTCGCCGCGACGTGCAGCCGCACCGGCTCGGTGACCTCGGGCCCGAACCAGCGGGCCAGCAGGTCGGCGCCGGTGTGGCTGTGGCGGTTGTCGGTGCCGTCCATCAGGTCCTGGCCGGTGACCTCGCCGGCGAAGTGCCCGACGTCGTGCAGCAGCGCGGCGGCCACCAGGTGCGGCGGGGCGCCTGCGGCCTCGGCGCGGGCGCCCGCCTGGAGCATGTGCTCGGCCATGGAGACCGCCTCGCCCAGGTACTCGGCCGATCCCGCGCCGGCGAACAGCTCGGCCAGCGGCTCCAGCGTGTCCGCCCGCCGCAGCACGGCCAGGCTGCTGGCGAGGCCGTCCAGGTCGGCGTAGCAGCCCTGCAGGTGGCGCGCCCCGTCCGCGGCGAAGGCGGTGCGGGCGTGCAGCAGACGGGTGTTGTCGAACACCAGGCAGTCGCCGGGCGACAGGCGCAGGTCCAGCTGCAGTTCCGGCCGGAGCAGCAGTTCCGCGAAGGTGCGGTACGCCGCGTAGAAGGCCTCCAGCTCGGCGGCCGGCAGCCGCAGCGCCCCGATGGAGCGGTTGTTGAAGCGGACCTCGCGCACCCGGCCGAGGGCGTCCGTACCGATCAGGGGCCGGTCGGCGCGCAGCTCGGTCGCCGCGTCGCGGAAGACGAACGGCACGGGCGTCCGGCTGAGGACGGCGAACGCCTCCGGGTCCTCGCGGCGCAGCAGCGCGGCCGCGGCGAAGCCGTCGACGAGGCCGGAGTCGCCGCCCTCCGCGTCGTTGACCAGGCAGTGCAGCAGCTGGATGGTCGGGACCGGGTCGCGGTACGGGTTGTCGGTGTGCGGCGTGATGGCGACCGAGGTGAAGGCGAGGTTGTTCGGGTCGGGCTCGACGCGCACGTCGAAGAGCTTGCCGTAGTTGGTCTCGCGGACGAAGCCGAAGGTCTCCGCCACGGCGAGCACCTGCTCCTCGCGCCCGGGCACGCGGTGCAGCAGCATGAAGCCGAGCCGCAGGACGGACTCCAGCAGGCGTGCCCGCAGCCCCGGTTCGCCGAGGTAGGCGTCCCAGTCCGCCTCGGGCAGCCGCCCGGCCAGGTCGCGGGCCCGCCACAGCTCCTTGCCGTCCTCGGTGCGCCGGTCCCCGTACGAGGTGCCGCCGGGCCGGTGGGCCGTGAGCCATGCCACGGGGTAGGCGGAGCGGTGACCGTCGGGCGCCCAGACGACCTCGACCGCGGGCTCTCCGGCGCCGGCGGTGACGTCGGTCGCCGTCTCGACCCGCAGGCCGTCGGGCAGCGCGCCGATCTGGAAGAGCTTCTGGCCCGACCGCGGGTCGCGGCAGTCCGTGCAGGGGCAGTTGTCGCGCAGCCACATCGCGGGCAGCTCGTCGACCGGGAAGGCGGTCAGGGTGGTCATGGTCTCTCTCCTCGGCAAAGTTGTATAGCCAACTTCTCCGACCGTCACAGGGCGACACGACCGAGGAGTGGCCATCGGGTGTCCGGGGAGCGAACCCCCGCCGACTCGCCGTGCGCGGTCGCGCGGTCACTGTCCGGCGGCGTCCAGGAGCTTCGTGGCCACGAGGCGGAGGAGGGCGTGCTCGACGGGGGTCAGGCCGGCCGTCAGTGCCGCGACATGCTGCTCCATCTCGTCGGTGCACCGGCTGCTGAGCTGCCGCCCGAGCGGTGTGAGGCCGACCAGGACGCCGCGCCCGTCGTGGGGCGAGGGCAGTCGCTCGACCAGCCCGCGCTTCTCCGCGCGGCTGACCAGTCCGGTCATGGAGGACTTGTCCAGGCCGAGGTGGCGGGCGAGTTCGAGCATGCCGGGCCGGCGGTCGCGCAGGATGCCGAGCAGCCGGACCTGGGGGAGTGAGAGGTCGTGCTCGGCCGCGACGCGCGACAGGGCGCCCTGGATCAGGAACGACAGCTGGGCGAGGGCGTCCAGCGTGTTCAGCGGTCCTTCGGTGAGGTCCGGTTCGCGGTTCTCGGTCATGGGCCGCCTTCTCTTGACTTGGTACGTGACACAAACTACTTTCGAAGTAGTACGTGCAACAAACTATAAGTCCCCACCCCGCCGCCCAGGAGGTCCTTCATGCGCGCCGCCGTCGTCCACTCCTTCGACGCACCGCCCCGCTACGGCATCGTCGCCACCCCCGAGCCGCGCGGGGAGCACGAGATCCTCGTCGATGTCCTGGCCGCCGGGCTCCACCCCCGGGTGCGCTCCGGCGCCGACGGCAGCCACTACACCTCCGACGGGGTCCTGCCCCTGGTCCCCGGCGTGGACGCGGTCGGCCGCACCCCGCAGGGCGAACTGCTCTACTTCGTGGCCCCGGACGGCGCGACCGGCACCATGGCCGAGCGGGCCGTCGTCGACCGCCGCCGCGCCGTCGCCCTGCCCGCGGGCACCGACCCGGTCGCGGTGGCCGCCGCGATGAACCCCGCGATGTCCTCGTGGCTCGCCCTGCGCCGACGTGTACCCCTCCGGCCCGGTGCCTCCGTCCTGGTCCTGGGCGCCACCGGCAGCGCCGGCCGGCTCGCCGTCCGGATCGCCAAGCACCTCGGCGCCGCCCACGTCGTCGCCGCCGGCCGCGATCCCGAACGCCTCGCGCTGCTCCCCGGCCTGGGCGCCGACGAGACCGTCCCGCTCCTCGACGACCCCGAGAAGACCGCCGACCACCTCGGGCGCGCCGCCGGCGACGTCGACATCGTGCTGGACTACGTCTGGGGGCCGGCCACCGAGCACGCCCTGCCCGCCGTGCTGACCGCCCGCACCGAACGCGCCGAGCCCCTCGCCTGGGTCCAGATCGGCTCCGTCGCCGGACCGGACATCACCCTGCCCTCGGCCTACCTGCGCGGCGCGAACCTCCAGCTCATAGGCAGCGGCCAGGGCTCCGTCACCACCGCCGGCATCCTCGCCGAACTCCCTTCCCTCGCCGACCTCATCAACTCCGGCACCCTGGCCGTCGACACGCTCCCCGTCCCGCTCTCCCGGGTCGAGCACGCGTGGACCGCCCCCGAGGCCCCCGGGCAGCGCGTCGTACTGACCCCGGACGCCTGACCCAGGGGCCGGAAATCGGGGGATCTCAGCGCTTGAAGGCGCCGAAGAGACGGCCGGCCGGCCCTTCGTGAAGGCCCTCGCTGGTGAGGGCGTGATAGAGGATCACCACGGCGATGCAGACCATCCCCACGACCGGGGCGACGAACCACCCTCCGAGCCCGCAGACCACGTAGAGCACGAGGCCGGTCAGCGGCCGGATCCGCTGCGCCTGGAGGTAGCGGGGCGGAACACCTGGCTCCAGCAGGGCCGGGCGGTGGCACAGATACGTGAACACGCCCCACCATGGCGCCGACATGACGGCGGCGACCAGGGCGTACAGGACCACTGCCACCCGCTGGTCGTCGGTGTCCCCGCCCTTGGCCAGGGCATCCCCCAGAACCGCGGTGGGAAAGGGCACGATCACGGTGCTGAACAGGATCGCGAGGTTGATCCACAGCAGGCCGCCGTCCATCCTGCGGATCCGGCAGAAGAGCGCATGGTGGTTGAGCCAGATCACGCCCACATAGACGAAGGAGACGATGAACGCCACATAGGCGGGCCACTGCACGACCAGGGCCGACGCGAGGCCACCGGGCCGGAAGTCGTGGTCGTAGAGGTCGAGCACGAGCAGCGTGATCACGATGGCGAACACGCCGTCACTGAACGCCTCGACCCTGCCGGTGTCCGACAGGCGCGTGCCGTCCTCGCCGGCCACGCCTGACGGGTGCTCACGATCCCCTGCGCTTGCCATATTCGGGATCTTACGGACAGGGCCGCCCTTCATCGCGCGCACTCGGCGGACCGTCGACCGGCGCGCGAGGTTCGTGGCGATCGGTCAGCCGTCGTGGCACTCGCGGGAGTTTGCCGGACCGCATTCCCGCAAGTCGGAGCCAGTGTTCTCTGACATCGCCCTGCTCCACCCGTGGTCGACAGCCGTGCGGACCTCGTTGCTTTGCCGTCCGTTCATGACGGGACAACCCGCCATTCGATTTCCCCCGTCCTGATCCGGTCATGTCCCTTACAGGTCGTTCCCTGTCGCCGGTTGCCCGTTGACCCCCCGAAGACGCCCGGGGTTTGATCACCGCTGCTGTGTAGATCTTGTGAGTCAAGGGTGGGGGCTATGGAGTGGGGTTGGTCACGCCGTGCTGCCGGTGTGAAGCCGGACACGGGTGGACGTTGGACATCGGCCGCCACGGTATTGGCGCTTCTCGCTGCGGTGCCGGCCCTGGGGTTCTCCGCCCCTGCCGCGCACGCCGTATCGGCCGAGACCCCGGTGGCGGGGACGGCGTCCGAGCATGCCGCGTTCAGCCGGGCCGCGCGCTCGGGCCAGAAGGTGGAGATCGCCTCCCTGCGCGGGGAGACGAGTGAGACGTACGCGCTGCCGAACGGCAACTTCGAGGCAGTGGAACATGTGCGCCCGGTGCGGGCGCGGGTGGACGGCGAGTGGAAGCCGGTCGACATCGGGCTGGAGAAGCGCGCGGACGGTTCCGTCGGGCCGAAGGTGGCCACGATGGACATCGCCTTCTCCGGCGGCGGCGACAAGCAGCCGCTGATCACGCTGGGCCGGGCGGGGCGGACGCTGGCCCTGTCGTGGCCGACGGCACTGCCGGAGCCGGTGATCGACGGCAGCACCGCCACGTACCGGTCGGTGCTCAAGGACGTCGACCTGCAGGTGAAGGCGAGCGTCGACGGCGCCTCGGAGGTGCTGGTCGTCAAGACCCCGCAGGCGGCCGCCGACCCGAAGCTGGCCGAGCTGAAGCTGGCGATGGACGCGGACGGCATGGACGTGCGCACCACCGCCGACGGCGGCCTCGCGGCAGTCGACAAGGGCGCGGGCGGCCCGGTCTTCGAGGCGCCCCGGCCGATGATGTGGGACTCCAGCACGGCTCCGGCCGCCGCCACGCGTTCCGCCAAGGCGGCGGTGGCCGACGCTCCCGCCGGCCCGGACGACGGTCCCGGCTCCTCCGCGAACATCGCGCCGATCGCGGTGAGTGTGCCCGCGGCCGACGACCAGCTGGTGCTCAAGCCCGACCAGCGGCTGTTGAAGAACGCCACCTTCCCGGTCTTCATCGATCCGCAGTGGTACTCGCCGAAGGCGTCCAACTGGACATTCGTGTCCCGCTACTGGGCCTCGTCCCCGCAGTGGAAGTTCAACGGCAACTCCGACTCCGGCATGGGCTACTGCGCGGATGACGTGCGTTGCGCTCCCGCAGACCTGAAGCGGATCTTCTACACGGTTCCGACGTCGAAGTTCGCCGGCAAGTCGATCCTGTCGGCGACCTTCGTGGCCAACGAGACATACTCCGACAGCTGCACCAAGTCCGACGTGCAGTTGTGGCGCACCAAGGGCGTCAGCTCCTCGACCACGTGGAACACCCAGAACAACGACAGTTTCTGGGTCGACCTCCAGCAGACGGTGAGCGCGGCGAAGGGCTGGGGCAGCAACTGCCCAGGCGGCACCGTGGAGTTCTGGGCGGGACGCGCCGTGCAGCAGGCCGCGGACAACGGATGGTCGACCACCACCTTCGGCCTGAGGGCGAAGGACGAGAACTCCTCCTCGGGATGGAAGCGGTTCTCCGACGACGCCTTCCTGCGGGTGGAGTACAACCGTCCGCCGCCGCAGATCCGCATGTCGCAGTTGACCCAGGACCCGGGTGGCGCGTGCTCCTCGACCATGAAGCAGGCGCGCATCCTGCCGACGATCCGCGCAAACGACGTCACCGACCCGGACGGCGACAACGTCGCGGTGCAGTTCCAGGCCTCGTGGGACACCGGTGACGGCAAGGGCTACACGTCCCGCTGGACGTCCGCGATGACGACGTACAAGAAGTCGGGATCGGACTTCTCGATCAAGCTGCCGTCGACGCTTCCCAAGAGCAAGAAGGTCGGCTGGCACGTACGCGCGTACGACAGCGCGCAATGGTCGCCGTGGAGCTACTCGGGCTCGGCGACGGACTGCCTGGTGAACTACGACCCGACCGCGCCCGCCGGTCCCTCCATCACCTCGACCCAGTACCCGGCCTCCGATCCAGAGGACCCGAACGACCCCTGGCTGGACGGCGTGGGGCGGTACGGCACCTTCACCATCGACTCCACCGCGACGGACGTGGTGAAGTACTGGTTCGGCATCAACGGCGACCCGACCAGCGCCCACACGCTCACGACCACCGGCGGTGCGGCGCAGAGCACCAAGTTCATGCCGACGAAGTCCGGGGTCAACTTCATCACCGCCCAGGCCTTCGACGCGGCCGGCAACGGCAGTGAGATCCGCACCTACCAGTTCCGGGTCAACGCCGGTCAGCCCGACCGACTGACCATGAAGCTCAACGAGCCCGCGGGTGCGACCACCGTCAGCGGCTCCGGCGGCGAGTGGCCGGCCCAGCTGTACGGCGGGGCGACGCCGGGCGGTGAGGGCGTGTCCGGCAGCGGCCTGCACGTCGACGGTGTCGACGGCTACGCCGCGACCGTCTCGCCCGTCCTGAACACCGGCAAGAGCTTCTCCGTGTCGATCTGGGCGAAACTGCCCGCCGACTACCCCGGCGGAGCGCCGGTCGCCATCTCGCAGGCGGGTGCCAACACCAGCGGCTTCGAGATCTACTACTCCACGGCCCTCGGTGGCTGGCAGCTGCTGCGGCACGTGCAGGACGCCCAGGGCACGACCGCGGTGCGGGCCTCACAGCCACCGTGTCCGGCCGGTGACACCGCTTGCGCCGCCGCCCGTCTGGGCACCTGGACGCATGTGGTGGGTGTCTTCAACAACACCACCAAGGAACTGAAGCTCTATGTCAACGGGGCCCAGGTCGGCACGGCGTCGTTCCCCGGCCCGTGGGACGCTCGCGGACGCACGATCCTGGGTGCCGCGCAGCACTACGGCGTGGTGAGCAACTGGTTCACCGGTGACCTGGACGAGGCCCAGCTCTTCGACTACCAGCTGACCGACAGCCAGATCGCCAAGCTCTACGCCAAGCAGCCGGTGAACACCGCCCGCCCGGCCAAGCTGGTCTGGCCGCTGGACGAGGACGCGAGCGCGACCTCGGTCGTGGGCCGTGCCCAGCAGGTGAACGCCACCGTCAACGGCGGCGCCGTCCTCGGCACCGGCGGCGTGGACGGCACGGCGGCGACCTTCGACGGGGTCGACGACGGCATCGTCACGCAGCAGCCCGTGCTGGACACGTACCAGAGCTTCGCGATCTCCCTGTGGGCGCGCCTGCCCAAGGACAAGCCGCAAAAGGCCATGACGGTCGCCACGCAGGGCTCCATCAACGCCGCGGGCTACGAGCTGTACCACTCGTCGGCGCTGGGCGGCTGGGTGTTCATGCGGGCCAAGGAGGACACCACGACCACCGGTCTCGTCCGGGCCCAGGAGAACGCCTGCGACCCGAACGTGAACTGCGCGGCCGCACGCCTCGGTGAGTGGACGCACGTGGTCGGTGTGTACGACCTCGACGCCGGGCAGATCCGGCTCTACGTCGATGGCGTGCTGAAGGACACGCAGCCCTTCACCACTCCGTGGCTGGCGGTGTCCCACATGACCCTCGGTTACAAGGAAACCGGCGGTGCCCAGGGCTTCTTCAAGGGCGACCTGGACGACGTGCGGGTCTTCGACCGGGCGCTGTCCGACGACGAGGTCAAGGACCTCAACAAGGCACGGCCGGTGATCCAGGGCCGCTGGAAGCTCGACGCCGGCACCGGGACCCCGGTCACGTCCGCCGACGACTCCGCGGGCAAGCGCATGCTGACGCTGGGCGGCAACGCGGCCATCGACGCCTCGGGCAACTCCAACTACGTCGGCTCCGGCGGCCTGCTGCTGGACGGCGACGGCGACTACGCGTCCACCGCCACCTCGCCGGTGTCCACCGGCACGAGCTTCACGGCGACGGCCTGGGTGAGTACCGCGGCCCGGCCGGACCACCCCGTGACGGTGTTCTCGCAGGCCGGCGCGGTCAACAGCGGCTTCTCGGTGCGGTATGTGCCGAGTGCCACCGATCCGGCGAACGCAGGCCGATGGCAGCTGGCGATGCCGGGTTCTGACGTGAAGGGCGCGGACGTGGCGACGGCCGAGCACCCCAACTTCATGAACAACACCAGCTGGAACCATCTGGCGGTGGTCTACGACGCCTTCGCCGACCAGATGCGGCTCTACGTCGACGGCAACCTGGAACAGGTCGTCTGCTCGGACGACGACCAGGACGGCAGTCCTGACGTGCCGGGTTGCACGGACGCGGTGTCCTGGAACTCCAACGTGCTGCCGTTCAACGCCACGGCCGGGCTGCAGCTCGGCCGCGGCAAGACCGACGGCACCTGGGGCGAGTACTGGCCCGGGGTGATCGACGACGTGTGGACCTTCCAGGGTGTCGCGTCCGACGATCAGATCGCCCGCCTCGCCAACGGCGAGGACCTGGCCACGGTCCCCGGTCCGTAACACCCCGGCACCACCAGCAGCACCCTCCCCACGCGGGGGCGAACCCACAGGTTCGCCCCCGCGTGCGGGTGGCTTCTTCGTCATGCACGGAATTCGACAGGACGGGTGGGGAATGCGCAGGCAGTCAAGGATTCGGTTGCGCCGCAGAATCGCGGTGGCCGTCTCCGCTGTGTTGGTCGGGACGTTGCTGCAAGGTGTGGCAACGTCCACGGCGGTGGCCGACGACATGCCGGGCATCCCGGCGTCCGAGAAGCCGCTGAGCGGGCACGGTGTGAAGTCGTCGCCGCGTGGCACGGACGGGCAGCGCAAGATGCCGGCGGGTGCGCCGCGGCATGCGCTGCCGAAGGCCGGTTCGGCGACGGTGACGCTGCATGCCGGTGCGAAGGCGGTGACGCGGCGGGCGGGTTCGCTGCCGGTGTCGCTGACGACCCCCGCGGGCGGCAAGGCGTCCGGCGCCCTCGACGGGCGTGCGACGGTGCGCGTGCTGGATGCCGCGGCCGCGCGGAAGGCGGGCGTGGACGGCCTGCTGCTCTCCGTCGGGCGTGAGCCGGGTGCGACGGGCGGCCGGGTGGGTCTGGACGTGGACACGTCGGCCTTCGCCCAGAGCTACGGCGGTGCGTACGCGGCGCGCCTGAAGCTGGTGCGGTTGCCGGCGTGCGCGGCGACGACGCCGGAGCTCGCGCGGTGCCGTGCGGGTCAGCCGGTCGCCTCACGCAACGACGGCGGCAGGCTCTCCACCACCACGACTCTTTCCGCCACCGGTCCGGTGCTGTTCGCGGCGACGACGGCCGCCGCGGGCGGGACGTCGAGTGACCACGGGGACTACACGGCCAGTTCGCTGTCCTCGTCGGACACCTGGTCGACGAGTCTGAACTCGGGCAGCTTCTCCTGGTCCTACGACATGCCGGTGCCGAGTGTTCCTGGGGGCCTCACACCCAAGGTGGGTCTGTCGTACTCATCGGGCGGCATCGACGGCCGTACGTCTTCCACGAACAACCAGTCGTCGTGGGTCGGTGACGGCTTCAGCCTGTGGCCGGGTTCGATCGAGCGCAGTTACAAGCCGTGTGCTGATGACGATGTGAAGAACGCGGACGGCAACAAGCCGGGCGACATGTGCTGGGCGTACGACAACGCCACGATCTCCTTCGACGGGCATGCGGGTGAGCTGATCCCGGACGGGACGGACTCGTTCAAGCTGAAGGGTGACGACGGCACCAAGGTGCAGCGCGTGTACGGCTCGACGAGCGATGTCCGTGGCAATGGTGCGCGCAACGACGAGTACTGGAAGGTGACCACGACCGACGGTACCCAGTACTTCTTCGGCTACAACCGCCTGCCGGGGTGGGCGTCGGGCAAGAGCACCACCGATTCGACGTGGACGACTCCGGTCTTCGGTGACGATGCGGGCGAGCCGTGTCATGCGGCGGCGTTCGCGGATTCCTGGTGCCAGCAGGCGTACCGCTGGAACCTGGACTACGCGGTCGATGTGCACGGCAACGCGATCGCGTACTACTACAAGAAGGAATCGAACTACTACGCGCGGAATCTGAAGGCCGCCGACGAGACGGTCTACGACCGCGGCGGCTACGTCGATCACATCGACTACGGGCTGCGCAGCACCACGGTCTACTCGGCGAAGGCGCTGGCGCAGGTGACGTTCGCCAACGCGGAGCGCTGCCTGCCGCAGACCGGCGTGACCTGCGACGCCTCGACGATCGACGACAAGAAGTTCTACTGGTACGACACGCCGTGGGACCTGAACTGCAAGTCCGGTGAGGACTGCACGAAGTCGGCGTCGCCGAGTTTCTGGACGCGCAAGCGCCTGACCGGGGTGACCACACAGGTCCTGAAGTCCGACGGCACCTACACGCCCATCGACACGTGGACGCTGGGCCAGCGCTGGGGCATGGCGGACATCGACTACCAGTTGCTGCTGGACTCGGTGCAGCACACGGGCAAGTCCGCGACGCCGAACATCACCCTCCCGAAGGTGACGTTCGGCTACAGCCAGGCCGCCAACCGCCTCGACATTCCCGGCGACGACACCGCTCCGTTCATCAAGGAGCGTCTGTCGACGGTGGCCGACGAGTCCGGTGGCCAGATCGACGTGAACTACTCGGCGGCCGAGTGCGACGCCGATCATCCTCCGACGCCGCAGACGAACACCACGCGCTGCTACCCGGTGTTCTTCACCAAGTCCGGTGACGCGGATCCGTCGTTGCAGTGGTTCAACAAGTACGTCGTGGACTCGGTGACCGAGACCGACCGGACGAACTCCTCGCCGGACATGGTCACCCGCTACGAGTACCTCGACGGCGGCGCGTGGCACTTCGCCGACGACGACGGGTTGACGAAGGAGAAGTACAAGACCTGGTCGCAGTGGCGCGGTTACGGTCATGTGCGGGAGCTGACCGGCGGCCAGGACGTCATGAGGTCCCAGACGGACCACTGGTTCCTGCGCGGCATGGACGGTGACCGCAAGGGCACGTCCACCGACGACGGCACCAAGTCCGTGACCGTGTCGGACGACAACGGCGGCACGATCACCGACCACGACTCCGCGGCCGGGTTCGAGTACAAGACCGAGGACTACAGCGGGCCCAGCGGCCGGGTGCTGGACAAGACGGTCAGCACGCCATGGCACTACACCACCGCGACACGCGTGCGCGTGTGGGGCATCACCACCGCCAACCTGACCGGCGTCGCCTCCACCCGGACCTGGACCTCGCTCGATGACGGGGTCGGCACGAAGTGGCGGACCACGTACCAGACCAGCACCCGTGAAAACCGGGCTGGGCGGGTCACGCAGAGTGACGACTTCGGCGACACGAGCACGGCGGCCGACGACCGGTGCACCCGGACCACGTATGCGGACAACACCACGGCCTGGATCCTCACCAAGCCGTCGCGGGTGGAGACGGTCGCGGTGAAGTGCGACGCGACTCCCGACCGGAAGAAGGACGTCGTCTCCGACGTCCGGACCGCCTACGACGGGCTGGCCTACAACGCCACCCCCACCAAGGGTGAACTGACCAGGGTGGCCACCCTGAAGGCGCATGACGGAACGACGGCCACGTACCTGGAGTCCGGCACCGAATACGACCCGGTGTACGGGCGCCTGACGAAGCTCATCGACATCACGGGCACGGTCACGGCCACTGAGAGTACTGCGCCGGTTCGAACCGATCGCACTGACGGCCGGACGACGACCACGGTCTACACGCCGACGACCGGTTTCCCGACCACGATGACGGTCACCGGCCCGCCGGCCACCGCCGGCGTCGCAACGACCGCGCAGTCCACGACCACGACCTACGACACGGCGCGCGGCCTGCCGATCACGGTTCTGGACACGAACAACAAGCGGACCAACACCACGTACGACGCGCTGGGCCGTGATCTGAAGGTCTGGCTGCCCAACCGGTCGCAGGCCAACAACGAGACGCCCAATTACGAGTTCGCGTACACGATCACCGATGGCAAGCCGGTGGCCGTGGCGAGCAAGACGGTGAAGAACGACGGCGGCCAGCGCACCTCGTACACGCTGTACGACGGTTTCCTGCGGGTCCGCCAGGGGCAGGCGCCCGGTCCGAACGGCGGGAGGCTGGTCAGCGACACGTTCTATGACGAGCGCGGCCTGACCTCGAAGGCGTTCGCGCCGTACTACAACACCGCGGCCCCCTCGACCGATCTGCTGAAACTCGATGACGCGCTGGCGGTGGAGTCCCAGACCTGGAACACCTACGACGGCATGGGCCGGGTCATCCAGTCCCGGCAGATCGCCGGCAACAGTGA
>NZ_JBIARB010000004.1:581070-617557 GCF_042889545.1 Streptomyces sp. NPDC002574 | reverse complement strand
CCAACCGCTCCGCCACCAGAGCCGGCACCACACCCGCCGTACCGTCCGTCGACGCCATCCCCGTCACCACCAGATCAAAGCCCACACGCTCGATCGCCTTCGCCAGCACCAGCGACGTCCCCATCACATCACTGCCGTGCAGACCCTCGTCCTCGACATGCACCGCCTTGTCCGCACCCATCGACAACGCCTTGCGCAACGCGTCCCTCGCATCCTCAGGACCCACCGTCACCACCGTCACCTCGGCACCATCCGACGCCTCGGCAATCTGCAACGCCTGCTCCACCGCATACTCGTCCAACTCCGACAACAGACCGTCCACCGCACCACGATCCGTCGTCAGATCCCCCGCAAAGTGACGATCACCCGTGGCGTCAGGCACGTACTTCACCGCTACAACGATCCTCAAGCTCACTTGATGTCCCTTCACACGATCGGTTTGCTGATTACGGCAGGTTGCGGGCCATGACGATGCGCTGGACCTGGTTGGTGCCCTCGTAGATCTGGGTGATCTTCGCGTCCCGCATCATGCGCTCGACCGGGTAGTCCCGCGTGTACCCGTAACCGCCCAGCAGCTGCACCGCGTCCGTGGTGATCTCCATCGCCGCGTCCGAGGCGTAGCACTTCGCCGCCGCGCCGAAGAAGGTCAGGTCGCCGTCGCCCCGCTCGGACTTGGCCGCGGCCGCGTACGTGAGCTGCCGCGCCGCCTCGAGCTTCATCGCCATGTCCGCCAGCATGAACTGGATGCCCTGGAACTCCGCGATCGCCTTGCCGAACTGCTTGCGCTCCTTGACGTAGCCCTTGGCGTAGTCCAGCGCGCCCTGGGCGATGCCGATCGCCTGCGCCGCGATCGTCACGCGGGTGTGGTCCAGCGTCCGCATCGCGGTGGCGAAGCCGGTGCCCTCCGCGCCGATCATCCGGTCGGCCGGGATGCGCACGTTGTCGAAGTACACCTCACGCGTGGGCGAGCCCTTGATGCCGAGCTTCTTCTCCGGGGCCCCGAAGGACACGCCCTCGTCGCCCTTCTCCACCACGAAGGCCGATATCCCCTTGGAGCGCTTCTCGGGGTCGGTCACCGCCATCACCGTGTAGAACTCCGACACGCCGGCGTTGGTGATCCAGCGCTTGACGCCGTTGAGCACCCAGAAGTCGCCGTCGCGCACCGCGCGGGTCTTCATCCCCGCCGCGTCGGAGCCGGCCTCGGGCTCCGAGAGGCAGTAGGAGAACATGCCCTCGCCCCGCGCCAGCGCGCCCAGGTACTTCGCCTTCAGCTCCTCCGAGCCGGACAGCTGCACCGGCAGCGAACCGAGCTTGTTCACGGCCGGGATCAGCGACGAGGAGGCGCACACGCGGGCGACTTCCTCGATGACGATCACGGTGGACAGCGCGTCCGCGCCCGCACCGCCGAACTGCTCCGGCACGTGCACCGCGTGCAGGTCGTTCGCCTCCAGCGCCTCGCGCGCCTCCTCGGGGAACCGCCCCGCCTCGTCCACCTCCGCCGCGAACGGCGCGATCTTCGCCTCCGCGAGCGAACGCACCGCGTCACGGAGCATGTCGTGCTCCTCCGACGTCCGGAACAGGTCGAATTCCTGGCTCACGATCGGTCACTCCAGTCCGTGTACGGCGCCTATGGCATCGAGTACCCTCAATTATGCACACTCAGTGCCATCCGTAAGCCCCCGATGCTAGATTTTTGGACCATGACCACGAAGCCCCCGATGCGGGACGCACTCGTCGCAGCGGCCTTCCGGCTCTTCCTGGAACGCGGCTACGAGGCGACGACGATCGACGACATCGTCGCCCTGGCGGGGGTCGGCCGGCGGTCGTTCTTCCGCTACTTCCCCTCCAAGGAAGACGTGGTCTTTCCCGACCATGAGCGCGCGCTGGCCGAGATGACCGAGTTCCTGGACGCGAGCGCGGACGCCGACGACCCGGTGTCCAAGGCCTGCGGCGCCGCCCGCCTGGTGCTGAACATGTACGCCGAGAACCCCACCTTCTCCGTGCAGCGCTACCGCCTCACCAAGCAGGTGCCCGGTCTGCGGGCGTACGAGCTGTCCGTGGTCTGGCGCTACGAGCGCGCGCTCGCGGAGTACCTCGGGGCGCGCTTCGCCGGCCGGCCCGACGGCAAGCTGCGGGCCGACGTCATCGCCGCCGCCGTGGTCGCCGCGCACAACAACGGCCTGCGCTCGTGGCTGCGTTCCGGCGGCGAGGGCGACGCCTTCGCCGCGGTGGACCACGCGCTGGACTACGTGCGCCGCGGCTGGAACGCCGAGGGCGCCGCGGCGGCCGGGGAGCCGCCGGAGACCGAGGACGACGTCGTCGTCGTGATCACCCGGCGGCGTACGCCGATGTGGCGGGTGGTCCGGGAGATCGAGTCCTCGCTGGAGGGGGAACGATCCCCCTCATAAGGAACTGAGTACCCCGATCGGGGCACCCAGTTCCCCCCAACGCCTCGGGTTCCCGCTACGCACCGTCCGGGCAGGTCAGAGCGGATCCGCGCCCGGCTCCGCGCGCTGCACCGGGAGCGCGCCCTCGGGGTGCTCGTACTGCCGGGACTGGAGCGTGTACATCTCCCGGAACAGGCCGGGACCGGCGGCGTCCGCCATCAGCGCCTCGAAGCTGCCGCGCTCGACGACGCGGCCCGCGTCCAGGACGTAGATCTCGTCGGCGTGCCGGACGCTGTGCAGCCGGTGGGTGATCAGGACGACGGTCTGACCGTCGTCGGCGAGCTCGCGGATCAGGTCGAAGACGCGCTGTTCGGCCTGGGCGTCGAGGGCGCTGGTGGGCTCGTCCACCACGAGGATCTCGGCGTCCCGGTACTGGGCCCGGCTGAGTTGGAGGCGCTGCCACTGGCCGCCGGAGATCTCGTGGCCGCCGCGGTAGCCGCGGGCGAGCAGGGTGTCCCAGCCGTGCGGGAGGGCGGAGACGACCTCGTCGGCCCCCGAGTAGCGGGCGGCGTCGTCGAGGCGGTCGCCGGTGAGGGGGGCGCCGGGGCGTCCGATGGCGACGTTGACCCGGGCGGTGAAGGGCCAGCGGCAGGCGTCCTGGGAGACCAGGGCGATGCGGTCGAAGATCTGGCGGCGGTCGGCGTCGGCGGCGTCCACTCCGTCCCAGCGCACGCGTCCGGCGTCCGGGGCGTACAGACCGCACAGCAGCTTGGCGAGGGTGGTCTTGCCGCTGCCGTTGCGGCCGACGAGGGCGACGATCTTCCCGGCCGGGATGGTGACGTCGACGTCGCACAGGGCCGGCCCCTTCTCCGTGCCGGGGTAGCTGAAGGTGACGTTCTCGAAGTGGATGGCGTCGACGCGCTCGGGGAGGTCGAGTCCGCCGGGCGGGATCGCCAGCCGGTCGGCCTCGGTGCACAGCCGGTCGAGGTCGGCGACGAACAGCGCCTCCTCGTGCAGGTAGCCCAGTTGGACGACGAGCCGGTCGAGGGAGTTGGAGCCGGTGCGGATGGCGATGACCGCGGTGCCCGCGACCGACAGCGCCATCGCCCCGCTCCACAGCAGCGCGCCGAGCGCGCCGTACGTCGCCGCCGTGGCGAGCCCCGTCCATGCGGCGGCCGTCAGCCCGGTGCGGGCGGCCAGCCGGGCGAGCCGGGTCTGCTCCTGCTCGCCGGTCTCGGCCATGGCCCTGAAGTGCCGCAGCAGGAACGGCCCGAGGCCGTGCACCCGCACTTCCGGTGCCGCCTCCCGGTCGATCAGCAGCCGCCCGAGCAACTGCCCGGCGCGGGCGTGCTGCACGAAGTTGTGGAAGGAGATGTAGCGCCGTCGCGCGATGGTGAGCGCGCTCCAGGCGCTGGGCAGGGTCATCAGTCCGAGCAGCGGCAGCAGCGCGGGGTGCAGGACGGCCAGGACTCCGGCCGCGGCGCCCAGTGAGATGACGGCGTTGACGACCTCCGCACAGAACATGATCATGCGGCGGGCCGAGGCCGCGCCCCAGGACGCGGAGTCCAGCAGTTTGTGGAACTCCTCGTCCTCCACCGCCGCCAGCTCCACGCGGGCCACGCGCTCCAGGTAGGTCTCGGTGGCCACCCGCTCCACCGTCGGCTCGAGCCTGCCCGTACCCGCCGTGGACACCGAGCGCAGCAGCGCGCCGGTCAGGGCGGCGCCGGCCACGACCGCCAGGGCGGGCGCGGCGCCTGTCAGCCGCTCGCTGGTCTCCCCCGGCAGGAGGACCCGCGCGAGCACCGCGTTGACCGCGACCAGGCTCACCGCCTGGACGATGCCGCGGCCCACCTCGGCCAGCGCGACCGCGCGCAGTGCCCGCGGGTCGGCGCGGTGCGCCAGGCGCACGCTGGTGGCGACGAGTTGCGGCAGCCGCCGGATCATCGCGCGCAGGCCCAGTTCCAGGAAGGAGCCGTCGTGCTTGTTCCACCCCATGTCGTAGCGGAGCGGTCCGCCGAACAGCAGTCGCTCCGACTCCGAGACCTCCTCCGGCTCCAGCGCGTCAGTGGTCCTCGTCTTCCCCATGCGCAGTCCCCCCTCGACCGAATCGGACGTACGCTCGGACAACGCCGCGGCCCGGTCCCCCGTAACGGGGAATCGCGGATGATTTTCCGCCGGTTTGTTCGGTATCACTCCGGTGCCGTTACCGGGCATCCGCCCCGCTTTGCATGTGCTTTAAATTTGTACGATCAGGCCCCCGGGCATAGCGTGAACCCATGGCCGAGACTCCGCAGCAGACCGGTTCCCCCGTCCGTCAGAACGTCACCTTCACCAGCGCAGGAACGACCGCGCACGGCTACCTGGCGCTGCCGCCCGCCGGGCACGGTCCGGGCGTGATCGTGATCCAGGAATGGTGGGGCCTGAACGACCACATCGCCGACGTCACCGAACGCCTGGCCAAGGAGGGCTTCGTCGCCCTCGCCCCCGACCTGTACGGCGGCAACGTCGCGCACGACTCCGGCGAGGCGCTGCGCATGATGCGCGCGCTGCCGGTGGCGCGCGGCGTCGAGCTGCTGTCCGGCGCCGTGGACTACCTCCTCGGGCGCCCCGAGGTCACCTCCGGCACGGTCGGCTCCGTCGGCTTCTGCATGGGCGGCGGTTTCGTGCTCTACCAGGCCGCGAACGACCCCCGGGTGAGCGCCGCGGTCCCCTTCTACGGGGTCGTCCAGGGCGAACTGCCCGACTTCGGCGGCCTCAAGGCCGAGGTCCTCGGGCACTTCGGCGAGACCGACGAGAGCGTCCCGCCGGCCGTCCTGGTCGCCCTGCGCGACGCCATCCGCGAACAGGCCGGTGTCGAGGCCGACTTCCGCACCTACCCGGCCGGCCACGCGTTCTTCAACGACCAGCGCCCCGAGGCCTACCACGCCGAGTCGGCGGACCGCGCCTGGCGCAGCACGCTGGAGTTCCTCCACTCCCACCTGGGCTGACCCCACGCCCCGCGGGGACGGCACCCGGGACGGGGTGCCGTCCCCGCGGTTCACGGCGCGAGCAGCTGCAACCAGCCCGCCGAGCGGACGACACCGTCCACCGGCAGGGGACGGGCGCTCTGGAAGGACCGCAGCGCGGCCGCGGTCGCCGTGCCGAACACCCCGTCCACCGCCAGGGCCGCCCCGTGGGCGTTGAGCAGCGACTGCGCCGACGACACGGCGGCCCCGCTGTCGCCCTGGGCCAGCGGCGCCACAACGAGCACCTGCCAGGTCGCGGACCCGACGGCACCGTCCACCGGCAGGGCCCGGGCGCCCTGGAACGACCGCACCGCGGCCGCCGTCGCCGTGCCGAACACCCCGTCCACCGCCAGCGCCGCCCCGCCTGCGTTGAGCAGGTACTGCGCGGCCTTGACCCGGCTGCCGCTCTGCCCCTGCGCCAGGCGCGGCCAGTCGGCCGCGGGTGCGCCGAGGCCGGCGGGGAGCGGGAAGGGCAGCGGGACGAGCAGTTGGGTGTTGCGCGCGTCGACCGTGCCGCGTCGCTTGTCGATACCCCGGGCGACCGCCTGGATGTCGTTGACGGCCAGTTCGCGGGCGAGGGAGGCGAGCGCGGCCGGGGATCCGGTGTCGCCGCCGTAGGACGCCGGGGCGTCGGCGTCGATCATCGTGGTGAAGATCGACAGCGTGCCGTTGCCCTCGGCCACCTCCACGATCCGGCTCTGGACCGGCCAGTCGATGTGCGAGGCGGTGTTGACCTCCCAGAAGCCGCCGCTGAGCGAGGACGGCCAGGCGGGGCGGTGCGCGGTGACGGTGTTGGTGTGGGTGTGCCCGTCCACCATCAGGACCACGTTGGGGAAGCGCAGCAGCAGGGCGCGCAGGTCGTCGCCGCCGTAGGGCGCGTCGTCGTCGGTGTTGTCCATGGAGTCGAGCGTGTGGTGGCAGAACACCACGACCAGCTTGTCGCGGACGCCGGGCTGCTGCACGACCGTCCCGGGGCCCGTGCCGCCCGGGTTGGCCAGTTCGTACCGGGAGGAGACGGACTTGAGGGATCCCTCCAGCCACGCCCACTGGTCCTCGTCGATGGCGCCGTCGGCGCCGCCGCCCGGGTTGGTGGTGTCCAGGACGAGGTACTGGAAGAGGTCGTCCGGCGCCGAGGGTACGGCGTAGTAGGCGCGGTCGGCGCCGGAGGCGAAGCCGTGGCCCGCGGGGGTGCCGGTGGTGCGGAAGTGCTCGGCGACGAACTCGCTCCGGGTCAGCAGCCGGCGGGAGGAGTCGGCGGTGACCTTCGCCGTGGCGAGGGTGAAGTCACCGGTGAGGATGTCCGTCAGCAGCTCGACGTAGTAGCCGAGCCCGTCGTCGAGGACGTCGGGCACGCCCTCGACCTTGGTCAGCTTGGTGGAGCCGGTCGCGATGGCCTTCAGCGGGTCGAACGGCAGCGTGTCGGGCGGGACGTTGCCCTGGACGAGCCCGTCGTGGTTGCCGTAGGCGGCGTACCAGGGCATGCCGAGGCCGGTGGCGGTGAAGGGCCGCCGGGCGGCGGTGAGAAGACCGGTGACCAGGGGGAAGCCGGCCAGGTCGTTGTTGTCGGGGGGCGACTGCCGTACCTCGGGGTGCCAGTAGTGGGCGTCGGCGCCGAACGCGCCGGTGGCGACGCTCTCGTCCTTGGTGAGGTTGCCGGAGTCCGGCCGCACGCTGTTGCCGTCGAGCAGGTCGATGTACCAGCGGGCCTCGTTGTACTGGCAGTTGTCGACCGCGTCACCGGTGACGACGGTGAAGGCCAGCGGGGCACCGGTCCTCGGGCCGCGGCCGGTGCGTCTGATCGCCCGGCACATCGCGTCGGTGGTCTGGGTCGACAGGAACTCGTGGGCGCGGTAGGCGGATTCGGTGGGGTACGAGTTGTAGTGCGGCGGGCCGTAGTCGGCGAGCCGGTCCAGGCACTCGACGCGCAGCGGTGACTGGTCGTCGACGATGTGCAGGTCCGACATCTGGGCGAAGGCGGCGAGCGACCGGGTCACCACGGGCGCCGCGACGTCGGTGAGGTCCCGCCGGATCAGGTGGGGTTCGCCGGGGCCGGCGACGATCCCCCGGTAGCCGCGGCCGAGGTCCGGGCCGCGCTGAAGTGTCCGGTCCACGGTGGTGAGGCCTGCGGCGCCGGGGTCGCCGGCCGCCGTCGCGGCGAGGGCGACACCGAGCGGGCCACGCAGGTCGACGGCGGCGGCCACCACGCTCGCGGCGGTCACCGTCAGCATCCTTCGACGAGAAAGGGACATTCCGAATCCTGTTCGGTCGTCAGCCACCGTGCCGGGGCAGCACGGCATGGCGAGGGGACGGGAGGGGGGCGGCGCCGGTCCTGGTGGGGCCGCCCCGCGGACACGCGGAGGGGCACGGAGCGGGAGTGGGGGGAGCGAACCGTGGGGGGATCGGGCATGCGGAGGCGGGGCGCGGACCGGGCTCGCCCAGGGTGGCCCAGAGGGGCCGCCGACCGCAAGCAGTGGTACAGCCACTCAGTCACTGATCCGTGGCACGCCTCATCCCAAAGAGGTTCGCTCCGGGCAATTCCGTTACGGGAAACGGGAGTTCAGGCCTCGTAGTTCGGGCGTCCCGGCCCGTCAGGGAGCGCGTCCGCGACCGCGCGGACCGCCTCCTCGGGGCTCGACGCCCGCAGGAAGGTCCCGTCCCCGCGGCCCGCCGCGACGTCCCAGCCGGCGAGGACCACCGTGGGCCTGCCGGTGCGCATCGCGAGCGCCACCTCGCTGAGGGTGCCCCAGCTCCCGCCCACGGCGATGACCGCGTCGGCGGCGCCGACGACGAGCCCGTTGCGCAGTTCGCCGAGCCCGGTGGGCAGGCAGACCGTCAGGAACGAGTTCCCCTCGGCGCGGTCCCGCCCGGGCAGCAGCCCGACCGTGACGCCGCCGCGGGCACGGGCGCCCTCGCACGCCGCCTCCATCACGCCGCCGAGGCCGCCGCAGACCACCACCGCTCCCCGCAGCGCCAGCAGCTCGCCCACCCGGCGGGCGTGCGCGCGCTCGCGGTCCCCCGCGGTGCCGGGGCCCACCACGGCCACATAGCCCGTCCTCATACCGTCCCTCGATCGCCTCGGAGTGTTTGACAGGGTGAATATTTACGGATATTTGCTGGAGATGTGATTTCCCGCCACTCCGCCTTCCGCGCCGGTCTCGCGCTCCTCGCCACCACGCTGGCCGTCGCCGGCTGCGACGCCCACGGCTCCCCCGAAGCCTCCGGCACGGCCCGTGCGATGTCGGCGACCGCCGCCGCGAGCACCTCCACGTGCGCCCAGCGTGTCGAAGCGGCCATGAACGACACCCAGCGGGTGGGCCAGCTCTTCATGGGCGCGGCCGTACTGCCCACGACGCCGAAGGCCGACCTGGACGCGATGCGGAACTACGCCGTCGGTTCGGTGATGCTCGCCGGACGCAGCACCGCCGGCGTGCAGAAGACCCGGGCCTTCGCCGACCAGTTGCAGGGCATGCGGCAGACCGTCGCGGGGCAGCGGGTCGGGCTGCTGATCGGCACCGACCAGGAGGGCGGCCAGGTGCAGGTCCTCAAGGGCCCCGGGTTCTCCACCATCCCGAACGGGGTCACACAGGGCAGGTACACCGTCACCTGGCTGCGGCAGGAGGTCGCGACCTGGTCGGCCCAACTGCGCAGCGCGGGGGTGAACGTGAACCTCGCGCCGGTCGCCGACATCGTGCCCGCCTCGCTGGGCACCGCCAACGCCCCGATCGGCAAGTACGGCCGCCAGTTCGGCTCGACCTCCGCCGTGGTCTCCCCGCACGTCACGGCCTACGTCCAGGGCGGCACCCGCTCGAAGGTGCTCACGACGCCCAAGCACTTCCCGGGACTGGGCAGTGTGCGCGGCAACACCGACGTCACCGCCGGCGTGACCGACACCACGCTGACCCGCACCGGGGCGAACGTCGCCCCGTTCAAGGCCGGCATCGCGGCCGGCGCCGCGCTGGTGATGGTCTCCACGGCGACGTACCGGCGGATCGACGCCGCCCACCAGGCCGCGTACTCCTCGGTGGTCATCGCCGGGATGCTCCGCAAGGACCTCGGCTTCAAGGGCGTCGTCATCTCCGACGACCTCGGCAAGGCGGCCTCCGCGCAGTCCCTCGCCGTCGGGAAGCGCGCACTCGCCTTCCTGCGCGCCGGCGGGGACCTCACGCTGACGGTGCAGCCGACGGGCATCCCGGCCATGGCCGAGGGCATCCGCTACGCCATGCGGCACGAACCGGCGATTCGCACGCGGGTGCACGACAGCGTCCTGCGCGTGCTGGCCGCCAAGGAGACGGCGGGCGTGCTGACCTGCACCGCCTGAGGACCGGCCCGGTACGCGTCCGGCGCGCGGCGCGACATGGCGCAGCGGCGACGGCGTACCGGGCCCCGGAGGTGGCAGGGTCGGTACATGGAACGTCCCGCCTCCCCCGTCCGCGGCACGCCCCGCGGGCTCGCCCGCCTCGCCCTGGCCGCCGGGGTCGCGGCCCTGGCGCTGCCGGTCGTCCTCGCCGGACTGAAGAGCCTGCTGCTGGTGGCCGTGGCCCTCGGCGGCACCGGGGTCACGGCGGCCGGCGCCTGGTGGGTGCTGACCCGGCGCGGACCGGTCAGGGCGCTGGCGGTGGCCCTGACCGTGGCGGCGCCGGTGGCCGTGATCCTGTACTACGCCCACGCGAACCTGCTCTGGGTCGCACTCACCTCCCTCGCGCTGTGGATCCTGGCCCTGACCTGCGCGCGCGCCGCAGTGCACGGGGCCGGGCAAGCGGACCGGCACGTCCGGGAACGGCCGGCGCCCCCGCCGCGACGCCCGTTCCTGATCATGAACCCGCGCTCCGGCGGCGGGAAGGTCGGGCGCTTCGGCCTGAAGGAGAGGGCGGAGGCGCTGGGGGCCCGGGTCACCCTGCTCGACCCGGCCGATCCCCAGGACGTGGCGGCGCTCGCCCGCGCGGCCGCAGACGAGGGCGCCGACCTGCTCGGCGTGGCGGGCGGCGACGGCACGCAGGCGCTGGTCGCGGCGGTCGCCGCGGAGCGCGGTCTGCCCTTCCTCGTGATCAGCGCGGGCACCCGCAACCACTTCGCCATGGATCTCGGACTCGACCGGGAGGATCCGGCCGCCTGCCTGGACGCGCTCACCGACGGCGTGGAACTCCGCGTCGACCTGGGCTTCGTGGACGGCCGGCCCTTCGTCAACAACGTGTCCTTCGGCGCCTACGCGGCCGTCGTGCAGAGTCCCGCCTACCGCGACGACAAGGTCGGCACGATCCTGGAGCTGCTGCCGGACCTGCTCACCCGGCGGTCCGGCAGCCGGCTCACCGCGCGGGCGGGCGCGACCGTGCTCCACGAGCCGCAGGCTCTTCTGGTGAGCAACAACCCCTACCGCACCGGCGACCCCGCGGGGCTCGGCCGCCGGGACCGGCTCGACACCGGCATGCTCGGCGTGCTCGGGGTCACGGTCGACAACGCGGCGCAGGCCGCTGCCCTGCTGATGGGTCCGCAGGCCCCGGGGCTGTCCGTACTGACGGCACGTCAGGTCGTGATCGGCTCGGACGCTCCGCAGGTCGAGGCCGGCGTCGACGGCGAGGCGCTGGTCCTGCCCGTGCCCGTGCGCTGCGAGATCCGCCCGGGCGCGCTGCGCGTCCGCCTCCCCCGCGACCGGCCGGGCGTCCCGGTCACCGGCGCGCGCCTGGACTGGGCCCACCTGTGCACGCTCGCCCTGACGATGGGACGCACGCCGACGTGACGCCCCGGCCCCGCCGCCGGGGGCGGCGCTGCCGCTCAGCGGAATCACGCCCTCCTCTCCGGCCGGCCGAGGCGGCACGCCGCCGCACGCCCCCGTACCCGCGCAGCTGCCCGCCCGTCAGCGTCTGACGAGACTGGAGTCGCGCACGACCAGTTCGGGCTGGAGGACGACCTGCCGGTGCCGGTGCTCGCGGCCGGACGGGTCGGTCTCCTCCAGGAGCATGCCGGCGGCCATCGCGCCCATGGTGGCCGCGGGCTGCCGTACCGAGGTGAGCGGCACGGCCGCCGCCGCCGCGAACTCGATGTCGTCGTAGCCGACGATGGAGATCTCGCCGGGCACGCTCACCCCCGCCGCGTACAGCGCCTGCAGCACGCCGAGGGCGAGCAGGTCGTTGGCGCAGAAGACGGCGGTGGGACGCTCGGGCAGGCCCAGCAGCCGGTGGCCCGCGTCGCGGCCGGAGGCCACGTCGAGCCGCTCGGTGGGCAGTTCACGCAGGGCCTCCGCGGGCACGCCCGCCTCGGCGAGCGCGGCCAAGGCGCCCGTGCGGCGGTCGCCGACCTGCTGGAGATGGGCGGGCCCGCTGACGTAGGCGATGCGGCGGTGGCCGGCCGCCAGCAGATGGGCGAGCGCCATCCGGCCGCCCGCGACGTCGTCCACCGACACCGAGCACCCGTCGGCGCCCGCCGAGACCCGGTCCACCAGCACGAAGGGGATGCGGTGGCGCCGGAAGGCGGCCAGATTGCCGGAGGTCCCGGCGTCGGCGGGCGTCACCAGGACGCCGCGCACCCGCTGCTCCGCGAAGAGCGACAGGTACGCGGCCTCCTCCTGGGGGCTCTCGGCGCTGTTGCAGACCATCACGCCGAAGCCCGCCGCCCGGGCGGCCCGCTCGGCCCCGCGCGCCACGTCGACGAAGAACGGGTTCGCCATGTCGAGGACGAGCAGGGCCATGATGCGGCTGCGGCCCGCCCGCAACTGACGGGCCGATTCACTGCGCACGTACCCGAGGCGGGTGATCGCGCGCTGGACCCGGGCACGGGTCCCCTCGGGAACCGAGTCCGGCCGGTTGATCACATTGGAGACCGTGCCCACGGAGACTCCCGCCTCCCGGGCGACGTCCTTGATCCCCACGGCCCGTGCCCTGTCCGTCACGCCGGCGCTCTCAGAACTTGAACTGGTCGACGTTGTCCTTGGTGAACACGGTCGGCTTGCCGAGCACCACCACACCGTCCTTGCCGATGGTGAAGTCGCCCAGGTCCCCGGCCTTGAAGGTCTGCCCCTCGGCGCCGCTGATCTGGCCGGAGGCCAGCGCCACGGCGGCGTAGGAGGCGAGCGAGCCGAGCTTGGACGGGTCCCACAGCTCGAAGGCCTCGACGGTCCCGTTCTTGACGTACGCCCGCATGTCGTTGGGCGTGCCGAGGCCGGTCAGCTTGACCTTGCCCTTGTACTTCGAGCCGGACAGGTACTGGGCCGCGGCCTTGATGCCGACCGTGGTCGGGGAGATGATCCCCTTCAGGTCCGGGTACTGCTGCAGCAGGCCCTGGGTCTGCTGGAACGACTGCTGGGCGTCGTCGTTGCCGTAGGCGACCTTGACCAGCTTGACGTCCTTGTACTTGGGGTCCTTCAGCTCGTCCTTCATGTAGTCGATCCAGGTGTTCTGGTTCGTGGCGGTCTGGGCCGCCGACAGGATCGCGATCTGGCCCTTGTAGCCGATCTGCTCGGCGAGCAGCTGCACCTCGGTGCGGCCGAGGTCCTCGGAGCTGGCCTGGGAGACGAACAGGTCGCGGCACTCGGGCTTGGTGTCCGAGTCGTAGGTGACGACCTTGATGCCGTTCTTGCGGGCCTGGTTGAGCGCGGTGCACAGGGCGCCCGGGTCCTGGGCGGACACGGCGATCGCGTTGACCTGCTGCTGGGTCAGGGTGTTGACGTACGAGACCTGGCCGGCGGTGTCGGTGCCGCTGCTGGTGCCGACCTCCTTGTAGGAGGATCCGAGCGCCTCGAGGGCCTGCTTGCCGCCGTTGTCGGAGATGGTGAAGTACGGGTTGTTGACCTGCTTGGGCAGGAAGGCGACCGTCAGGCCCTTCTTGGTGGCCGCGTTGGGGTCGGCGCTCGCGGCCTGCGTGGCGGCGCCGCTGCTGCTGCCGCTGTCCTTCGAGGAGTTCTTGGTGGTCCCCCCGCAGGCGGTCGCACCGAGGGCGACCGCCGTGGTGAGGGCCAGGACGACGGTGGCACGACGGGTGAGGGTTCTGCTGGACATGGTGATCCTTTCGCTGCCGGACGCGGGTACCGGAACACGGGGGCTTGCGATGACGTGCGGGGGGAGGACATGCCGAGGAGCGCTGGGGCGGCGGAGTGGGGTGCCCCAGACGTGCGGTGACGGGACGTCAGGACGAGGCGAGCACGGCCGGTGCCCGATCGGCGGCCCTCCTGCGGGCCCGGGACTGCGCGACCTGGCGGCCGATCCTCGGGGCGAGGACGGAGATCACCAGGAGCACGCCGGTGACGACGATCTGGGACTGCGCGGAGACGTTCAGCAGGCTCATGACGTTCTGGCCCGCGCCGAGCAGGAACACGCCGGCGATCGCGCCGCCGAGGGTGCCCTTGCCGCCGTCGAAGTCGATGCCGCCGAGCAGCACGCCCGCGATGACGGACAGTTCCAGGCCGGTGGCGTTGTCGTACCGGGCGCTGGCGTAGTGCAGCGCCCAGAAGACGCCGGTCAGCGAGGAGACCACACCGGTGGTGACGAACATGGCCAGCTTGGCCCGCTTGACCCGCACGCCCGCGAACCGGGCCGCCTCCTCCGAGGCGCCCACCGCGAACAGCGAGCGGCCGAAGGGCGTGGCGTGCAGGACGACGACGGCGATCAGCAGCAGGACGGCGAAGGGGATCGCCGCGTACGGGACGAAGGTCCCGTCGATCCGGCCGGAGCCGAAGTCGAGGTACTGCTGCGGGAAGTCGGTCACCGAGTCGGCGCCGAGCACGATCTGCGCGATGCCGCGGTAGGCGGCCAGGGTGCCGATGGTGACGGCCAGCGAGGGCAGCCCGAGGCGGGTCACGAGCAGGCCGTTGACCAGGCCGCACACCGCGCCGAGCAGCAGGCACAGCGGGATGATCGTCTCGATCGCCATGCCGCCGTTCCACGTCGCGCCCATGACCGCGCCGGACAGGCCCGCCGTCGAGCCGACGGACAGGTCGATCTCGCCGGAGACCACGAGCATGGTCATCGGCAGGGCGATGAGCGCGATCGGCAGGGTGTTGCCGATCAGGAAGGACACGTTCAGCGCGTTGCCGAAGTTGCCGACGAAGGAGAAGGAGCAGATCAGCAGCACGATGAGCAGCGCGCCCACCGCCGTGTCCCAGCGGACCGCGCCGCCCAGGCGGGATCCGTGGGCCGTGGCGGACAGGGCGGCCGGGACAGGGGCCGGGGCGGCGGCCTTGGTGGTCTCAGGCATGGTGGGCACTCCTCATCTGTGCGGCCCGCTTGCGGAGGACGCCCGCCACCCGCAGCGCCAGGATCCGGTCGACGGCGATGGCGAGCAGCAGCAGGACGCCGTCGATGGCCAGCACCCACACCGAGCTGACGCCGATGGACGGCAGGACGCTGTTGATGGAGGTCAGCAGCAGTGCGCCGAGCGCGGCGCCGTAGACGGTGCCGGAGCCGCCGGTGAAGGCGACGCCGCCGACCACGACGGCGCTGACGACGGTGAGTTCGTAGCCGTTGCCCGTGCCGGAGTCGACATTGCCGAACCGGGCGAGGTACAGCGCGCCGGCGAGTCCGGCGAGCGCCCCGCAGACCACGTACGCGATCAGGATGCGCTTGCGCACCGGGACGCCCGCGAGCCGGGCGGCCTCCGGGCTGGAGCCGAGCGCGTACATGTCGCGCCCGCCCCGGTAGCTGCGCAGGTAGTAGCCGACCGCGACGAGGACGACCACGGTCAGCAGCGCCAGGTACGGGACCACCCACACGCCGTCGTGCCCGAAGTCGGTGAAACCGGCGGGCAGGTCGCCCGCGGTGATCTGGCGGGAGCCGACCCAGATGGAGTCGATGCCGCGGATGATGTAGAGGGTGCCCAGGGTCACCACCAGGGCGGGGACCTGACCGAGGCTCACCAGCAGGCCGTTCAGGGCACCGAAGAGCACGCCGAGCGCGACCGCGAGGAGCACGGCGACCAGCGGATTGCCGCCGTCGTGCAGGTAGCTGCCCGCGGCGAAGGCGGAGATGCCGAGGACGGATCCGACCGACAGGTCGACGTTGCGGGTGATCACCACCACGGCCTGGCCGATGGAGACGAGCACCAGGATCGTGGCGTTCAGCAGGAGGTCCTTGACGCCCTGCTGGGACAGGAACTGGGAGTTGTAGATCTGGGTCGCCGCGAGCATCACGACGAGCACGCCGAGCACGGCGAGCGCGCGGAGCCTCAGCACCCGGTCCAGGAAGCGCCGGGGCGCGGCCGGCGCGTCGTCCGCGACCGGCTGCACGGTGTCTGCGGTCACGGTCACGCCGCCCTCCTCGCGCGGCCGGTGGCCGCCGCCATCACGGTCTCCTCGGTCGCCTCGGACCGGGGGATCTCGGCCGTCAGCCGGCCCTCGTGCATCACCAGGACGCGGTCGGCCATGCCGAGGATCTCCGGCAGGTCGGAGGAGATCATCAGGACGGCGACGCCCTCGCCGGCGAGCCGGGACAGCAGCCGGTGCACCTCCGCCTTGGTGCCGACGTCGATGCCGCGGGTGGGTTCGTCCACGATGAGCACCTGGGGCGCGGTGGCCAGCCACTTGGCCAGCACGACCTTCTGCTGGTTGCCGCCGGACAGCGTGCCGACGACGTCGGCCAGGCGCGCGTACTTCACCTGGAGCCGCACCGCCCAGTCCACCGCGCGGCTGCGCTCGGCGCTGCGGCTCATCAGCCCGGCCCTCGACGTGGCGCCGAAGCCGGTGAGGCCGATGTTGCGCTCGATGGACATGTCCATCACCAGGCCCTGGGCCCGGCGGTCCTCGGGGACCAGGGCGAGCCCGGCGGCCATGGCCAGGCTCGGCGCCCCTGCGCGCAGCGCGCGGCCGTTGACGACGACCTCGCCCGCGTCCCTGCGGTCCACTCCGAAGACGGCGCGGGCGACCTCGCTGCGGCCGGCGCCGACCAGTCCGGCCAGGCCCACGATCTCGCCGCGGCGGACCTCGAAGGAGACGTCGGTGAAGACCCCCTCGCGGGTCAACCGCCGTACGCTCAGGGCGACCTCGCCGACCTCGGTGACCTGCTTGGGGTAGAGCTCGTCGAGGTCGCGGCCGACCATGCGGCGCACGAGGTCGTCCTCGGTCAGCCCGTCGACGGGCTCGCTGGCGATCCAGGCGCCGTCCCGCAGGGTCGTGACCCGCTGGCACAGCGCGAAGATCTCCTCCAGGCGGTGGGAGATGAAGAGCACGGCGGCGCCCTGCTCGCGCAGTGACTTGACGACACCGAAGAGCCGGGCGACCTCGCTGCCGGTGAGCGCGGCCGTCGGCTCGTCCATGATCAGGACGCGGGCGTCGAAGGAGAGCGCCTTGGCGATCTCGACCAACTGCTGGTCGGCGATGGACAGTCCGCGCGCGGGCTGATCGGGGTCGAGGTCGACGCCCAGGCGCTCGAAGAGCTCGGCCGCCGAGCGGCGCACCGCCCGGTGGTCGACACGGCCGAAGGAGCGGCGCGGCTGGCGGCCGACGAAGATGTTCTCCGCCACCGACAGGTCGGGGAAGAGCGTCGGTTCCTGGTAGATGACGGCGACCCCGGCGTCGCGGGCGTCCCCCGGGCCGTGGAACTCGACCGGCTCGCCGTCGAGCAGCACCGTGCCCGCGTCCGGCCGGTGCACTCCCGCGAGTGCCTTGATCAGTGTCGACTTTCCGGCGCCGTTCTCACCCGCGAGGGCGTGGGCCTCGCCGGCGTACAGCCGGAGCGAGACACCGCGCAGAGCGCGGACGGCACCGAAGGACTTGCTCACCCCCTCCAGCGCGAGCACCGGAGTCGTCTCCGGTTCGGGGTGCGTCATTGCGCCCTCCAGACATGAAATGTTTCAACGGAGTTGCCGGGAAGCTAGCTCTGCCCGTCGCGTGCGTCAAGAGTCGCCGCGGCCCATGGCTGACCTGCGTGCTCTCCAAACGCCCCGGTGAGGGCGTGAGCCGTGCCGCGCCATCAGCGACAACCTGATGGATGACACGATTCAATAACGGGCCGGCCGGTCCTGCGCACCCCTTGACGTCAACCCGAGGGCATGGATAGCTTCGCAGCGGAATGAATCGATTCACTGATGAAGCGATTCCCTGGACCCCAAGAGGTGACCATGCCTGACTTCGCTGCCGTCAAGGCCGCACTCGCTGCTCAGCGGATCGAGACGCCCTCGTGGGGCTACGGCAATTCCGGCACCCGGTTCAAGGTCTTCGCCCAGGCCGGCGTCCCCCGCGACCCGTACGAGAAGCTCGACGACGCCGCCAAGGTCCAGGAGTTCACCGGTGTCGCCCCCGTCGTCGCCCTGCACATCCCGTGGGACAGGGTCGACGACTACGCCGCCCTCGGCCGCCACGCCGCCGACCGCGGACTGCAGCTCGGCGCGATCAACTCCAACGTCTTCCAGGACGACGACTACAAGCTCGGCAGCGTCTGCCACCCCGACCCCAAGGTCCGCCGCAAGGCCGTCGGCCACCTGCTGGAGTGCGTCGACATCATGGACGCCACCGGCTCCCTCGACCTCAAGCTGTGGTTCTCCGACGGCACCAACTACCCCGGCCAGGACGACATCGTGGGCCGTCAGGACCGGCTGGCCGAGGCGCTGTCGGAGGTGTACGCGCGGCTCGGCGAGGACCAGCGGATGCTGGTGGAGTACAAGCTCTTCGAGCCCGCCTTCTACACCACCGACGTCCCCGACTGGGGCACCGCGTACGCCCACTGCCTCACGCTCGGGCCCAAGGCGCAGGTCGTCGTCGACACCGGGCACCACGCGCCCGGCACCAACATCGAGTTCATCGTCGCCTTCCTGCTGCGCGAGAAGAAGCTGGGCGGCTTCGACTTCAACTCCCGCTTCTACGCCGACGACGACCTGATGGTGGGCGCCGCCGACCCCTTCCAGCTCTTCCGGATCCTGCACGAGGTGGCAAAGAACGGCGGCTTCGCGCCGGAGACCGGTGTCGCCTTCATGCTCGACCAGTGCCACAACATCGAGGCCAAGATCCCCGCGGTCATCCGCTCGGTGATGAACGTCCAGGAGGCCACCGCCAAGGCGCTGCTGGTCGACCTCGACGCGCTGCTCGCCGCCCAGCAATCCGGCGACGTGCTGGCCGCCAACGCCGTGCTCATGGACGCCTACAACACCGACGTGCGACCGCTGCTGCGCGAGGTGCGCGAGGAGCAGGGCCTGGCACCCGACCCGGTCGCCGCCTACCACGCCTCCGGATGGCAGAAGCACATCGTCGCCGACCGCGTCGGCGGCACCCAGGCCGGCTGGGGCGCGTAGTCCCCGTACGTTCCCGACCCCCACCTCCCGAAGGACACCCGCATGGCACCCGCCACCCACCCGGAAGTCGCCGCCCTCCTGGAGCGCGCCCACCGCCTGGGCGCCGACCCCCGCAACACCAATTACGCCGGCGGCAACGCCTCCGCCAAGGCCACCGAGACCGACCCCGTCACCGGCGGCCCCGTCGAGCTGATGTGGGTCAAGGGCTCCGGCGGCGACCTGGGCACGCTCACCGAGACCGGACTCGCCGTCCTGCGCCTGGACCGCTTGCGCGCGCTGAGCGCCGTGTACCCCGGGCCGGAGCGCGAGGACGAGATGGTCGCCGCGTTCGACTACTGCCTGCACGGCAAGGGCGGTGCCACGCCGTCCATCGACACGGCCATGCACGGCCTCGTCGACGCCGCCCACGTGGACCACCTGCACCCCGACTCCGGCATCGCGCTCGCCTGCGCCGCCGACGGCGAGAAGCTGACCCGGGACTGCTTCGGCGAGAGGGTCGCCTGGGTCCCGTGGCGCCGTCCCGGCTTCCAACTCGGCCTGGACATCGCCGCGATCAAGGAGGCGCACCCCGAGGCGGTCGGCGTCGTCCTCGGCGGCCACGGCATCACGGCCTGGGGCGCCACCTCGCAGGAGTGCGAGTCCAACGCCCTGTGGATCATCCGTACCGCGGAGGAGTACCTGGCCGCCCGCGGCAAGAAGGAGCCCTTCGGCGCGCCGCTGCCGGGCTGGGAGCCGCTGCCGGAGGCGGAGCGCCGGGCCCGCGCCGCCGCCCTCGCCCCGGTGCTGCGCGCCGTCGCCTCCCAGGACCGGACCCAGGTCGGCCACTTCACCGACTCCGCGCCGGTGCTGGACTTCCTCGCGCGCGCCGAGCACCCCCGCCTCGCGGCGCTCGGCACCTCCTGCCCCGACCACTTCCTGCGCACCAAGGTCCGCCCCCTGGTCCTCGACCTGCCGCCCACGGCCCCGCTGGAGGAGGCCGTGGCGCGCCTGGAGGAACTGCACGCGGCCTACCGGGCCGAGTACCAGGCCTACTACGACCGGCACGCCGCCCCCGACTCCCCCGCGATCCGCGGCGCCGACCCGGCGATCGTGCTCGTCCCGGGCGTCGGCATGTTCAGCTACGGCAAGGACAAGCAGACCGCGCGCGTCGCGGGCGAGTTCTACGTCAACGCGATCAACGTGATGCGCGGCGCCGAGGCGGTCTCCACGTACGCGCCGATCCCCGAGTCGGAGAAGTTCCGCATCGAGTACTGGGCCCTGGAGGAGGCCAAGCTCCAGCGCATGCCGAAGCCCAAGCCGCTGGCCGGACGCATCGCGCTGGTGACGGGCGCCGGTTCGGGCATCGGCAAGGCCATCGCCCGCCGGCTGGCCGCCGAGGGCGCCTGCGTCGTGGTCGCGGACCTGAACGGGCAGGGCGCGGCGGCCGTCGCGGCGGAACTGGGCGGCCCCGACAAGGCGGTGGCCGTCACCGTGGACGTGACGGAGGAGGAGCAGATCACCGCGGCCTTCGACGAGGCGCTGCTGGCCTTCGGCGGGGTGGACCTGGTGGTCAACAACGCGGGCATCTCCATCTCCAAGCCCCTGCTGGAGACCACCGCCCGGGACTGGGACCTCCAGCACGACATCATGGCCCGCGGCTCCTTCCTCGTCTCCCGCGAGGCGGCCCGGGTCATGGCGCGGCAGAGGCTCGGCGGCGACATCGTCTACATCGCGTCCAAGAACGCGGTGTTCGCCGGCCCCAACAACATCGCCTACTCCGCCACCAAGGCCGACCAGGCCCACCAGGTCCGGCTGCTGGCGGCCGAACTCGGCGAGCACGGCATCCGCGTCAACGGCGTCAACCCCGACGGCGTGGTCCGCGGCTCCGGCATCTTCTCCTCGGGCTGGGGAGCGCAGCGCGCGGCGACGTACGGCGTGCCGGAGGAGAAGCTCGGCGAGTTCTACGCCCAGCGCACCATCCTGAAGCGGGAAGTGCTCCCGGAGCACGTCGCAGGCGCGGTCTTCGCCCTCACCGGCGGCGACCTCACCCACACCACGGGTCTGCACGTCCCGGTCGACGCCGGAGTCGCGGCGGCCTTCCTGCGCTGACCCGTCCACAGCGGGGAGCCGGGTTCCGCGGACGCACCCGCGGAACCCGGATCCCGTCCGACTCCCCCACCACCACCGACCCTTCGAGGACCTCCACGTGCCATTCGCCGCCATCGACCTCGGTGCCACCAGCGGCCGCGTCATCCTCGGCCGGGTCGCGCGGGACGCCCTCTCCCTCACCGAGGTGCACCGGTTCGCCAACACGCCGGTGCGCCTGCCCGGCGGACTGCACTGGGACGCGCTCGCCCTCTTCCACGGCGCGCTGGACGGTCTGCGCCGGGCCGGCGCGCAGTCGGACGGCATCACCTCGGTCGGCATCGACACCTGGGCCGTCGACTACGGCCTGCTCGACGCGGACGGCGCCCTGCTGGGCAACCCGTACCACTACCGTGACACCCGCACCGACGCCGTCGCCGAACGCGTCCGGGAGGAGATCGGTGCGGAGCGGCTGTACCGCCTCACCGGGCTGCAGCACCTGCCCTTCAACACCGTCTACCAGCTCGCCGCCGCCTCCGGCACCGCTCAATTGGACGCCGCCCGCACCCTGTTGCTCATCCCCGACCTGCTGACGCACTGGCTGACCGGCACGATCGGCGCCGAGGAGACCAACGCCTCCACCACCGGTCTGTTCGACGCCCGCGCCGGGGGCTGGTCGGCGGAGCTCGCCGAGCGGATCGGCCTCGCGCCCGGGCTGCTGCCGCCCCTGCGCGCGCCGGGCGACCTCGCGGGCACGCTGCTCCCCCACGTCGCCGCCACCACCGGGCTGCCCGAGGCGACGGCGGTGGTCGCCGTCGCCTCGCACGACACCGCGTCGGCGGTTGCCGCCGTGCCGGCGACGGAGCCCGGCTTCGCCTACATCTCGTGCGGCACCTGGTCGCTGGCCGGCCTGGAACTGGACGCGCCCGTGCTCTCCGAGGCCTCCCGCGCAGCCAACTTCACCAACGAGCGCGGGGCCGACGGCACGATCCGCTATCTGCGCAACATCATGGGCATGTGGCTGCTGGAGGAGTGCCGCCGCACCTGGGCCCGGCAGTGGGCCGACCCGCCCTCCCTGGACGCCCTGCTCGAACAGGCCGCCGCCGCACGGCCGTTCGCCGCCCTCCTCGATCCCGACGACCCCGCCTTCCTGCCACCGGGCGACATGCCCGCCCGCATCCGGGACTTCTGCCTCCGCACCGGCCAGCGGCCGCCCGAGAGCCCCGGCGCCGTCGTCCGCTGCATCCTGGAGAGCCTGGCCCTCGCCCACCGCCGCACGCTGCGTCAAGCGGCCGTGCTCGCGGACCGCGAGATCACCCACGTCCACCTGGTCGGCGGCGGCTCCCGCAACGAATTGCTGTGCCGGCTCACCGCCGACGCCACGGGCCTGCCGGTCGTCGCGGGCCCCGCCGAGGCCACAGCCCTGGGCAACATCCTCGTCCAGGCCCGCGCCCGCGGCCTCGTCGGCGACGGCCTCCCGGCCATGCGCGCCCTCGTCGCCGCCACCCAGCCGCTGCGCCGCCACGAACCGGACGGCGACCGTGCGGCCTGGGACGCGGCCGAGGCGAGGGTGGAGCAATTCGCCGCGGCACGAACGAGCCGGGTGTCCCGCCCCGACGAGGCCTGAGTCCCCGTCACGGGCCCTCGGGGCCCGCGTTCCCCGCCCGCACGGCGGCGGCCGCCGCCAGCAGGGACCAGCCGTCGACCTCGATCGGCCCCCGCTCGTCCGGCTGCCACCCGCGGGCCAGTGCCACGTCGAGCAACGCCCGGACGGCGCCGGGTTCGTGCAGGTTCAGGCCCGGACCCCGGATGATGCCGACGTCCCCGGAGCCGAGGGGTGCCCCGCTCACGTATCGGCCGGGGCCCTCGGCGAAGACGATGCGCAGCGGGCCGCCGGAACCGGCCGGCTGCGGGGACAGGGTGAGGGTGTGACGGCAGTCCACGGCGCGGCCGTCGGGGTCACTTCGGTGGCTGTGACGCATCGACCACAGGTACACGCGTCCGTCGGCGACCAGTCGGCGCGGCTTCTTCGCATGGCGAGGCACGCACCGAGGGTACGCGGCACGTCCCGCCTCTCACTGACAGAAGATGTCAGTGACCGTCCGCACCATCAGTGGACGTGACCACCCACCGTACGCACGCCCTGCTGCTGCCCGCCGTCTTCATCACCTCGCTCGGCAACAACATCCAGCTGATCGCCGCCGCGCTGCTCATCGTGCGGGCCCAGGGCTCGGTGCTGGACGTGGGATGGCTCTTCATCGCCGTCGCCGTGCCGCAGGCGGTGCTCTCCCCGCTGTTCGGGCGGCTCGCCGACCGCTTCGACCGGCGGACGCTCTGGGTGACCTGCGACGCGCTGGCCGCGCTCGCCGCGCTCGCGATGCCGCTGGGGCTGGGGCTGGGCGGTCCGCGCAACGCGGTCGTCTACGGCAGCAACTTCGTGCTCGCGGTGATCGCGGCGCTGTTCGTGCCGGTCAGCGCCGCACTCGTCAAGGAACGTGTTCCCGCAGGGGAGTTGCGCCGGTTCAACGCGCACTACGAGATGGCACTGCAGAGCGGGATGCTGCTGTCGGCGACGGTCGGCGGCATCGCCCTGCAGTTCTTCGGGCCCACCCCGCTGTGCGTGTTCAACGGGATCACCTTCGCGGTCTCCGCGGTGCTCGTGCTGGCGACGGGGCAGGCCGGGCGGCGGGTCGTCGCCCCGGGGATCACGGCCGAGGCCCCGGCCCTGGCGGCGCCCGCCCGGTCGCCGCTGGGACCGGTGACCATGCTCTACGCGCAGGGCAGCGTGGTCGTCACCGTGTTCAACGCGCTCATGCCGGTCCTCGTCATCGCCGACCTGCACCGGGGCCCGGCCGTCGTGGGCATGGTCGACGCGCTCGGCGGCGCCGGCTTCCTGGTCGCGGCCGCCGCCTACCGGATCACCGGCGCGCGCCTAGGCGACCTGCGGCTGGCGCTGGCCGGCTTCCTGCTCTGCAACGTCCTGTTCGCGGTCCAGCCGCGATTCGGCGTGCCCGGGCTGCTCCTGCTCGTACCGCTCGGCGCGTTCCTCTTCGGGCAGGCCCGCATCGCGTCCCGCACGCTGCTCATGGCCTCGGTGGACGAGCACCGCGTGGGCCGCGCCTTCGGCGTCGCGAACGGCTGGGGACTCGCCGCGACCGTCGTCGTCATGCTGGCCACCGCCGCGGTCACCGCCCGCGCCGGAACCGCCGCCGGCTTCGCGGCCGTCGCCGCCGTCAGCGCCCTCGCCTCGCTCGCCTCCGCGGCCTGGCACTGCGCGGCCCGCCGCTCCGCCCACTCCCCCACGCCCCTGCCGACCCCCGCCGCCTCCGCCCCCGCGGACCGGCACCCGGCCTGAGCGGCCGGGCGCGGCCCGCTCAGCCGGCCCCGTACAGCGCCGCCAGGCCGCGCGCCGAGCCGACGAGCAGTTCGCGCAGCGGGAGCGGTTCGAGGACTTCGAGGTCGGGGCCGAGCCGGAGGAATTCGGTGTGGGCGTGGGACAGGGACTCGATCGGCACGAGGGCGCGGACCCAGCCGTCGACGTCGGGCTCGGCCCGTTCCGCGACCGCCCGCGCGACGGCGTGCGAGAGCAACTGGGGCAGGCGCTCCGCACCGCGCGGGGAGAGCCGGATCAGGGCCTCGCCCTGGTGGAGCCGGGCATGGAAATCAGCGAGGTAGGCACGCCAGTACGCCGCCAGGTCGAACCCGGTCTCGGCCTCGAAGGTCTCGCCGAGCACGGCGACGGCGAGGATCTGGTCGACGCGGTACGTGCGCAGGCCGCCGTCGCCGCGGGCGACGACGTACCAGCGGCCGGCCTTGAGGACCAGGCCGTACGGCTCCAGACGGCGCTCGGTCTCCTCGGGCTCGCGCCAGCGGCGGTAGCGCACCCGCACCGCCCGCCGGTTCCACACCGCGTCCGCGACGGCGGGCAGATGCGGGGTCTCCTCCCCGGGGCTGTACCAGCCGGGCGCGTCCAGGTGGAAGCGCTCCCGTATCCGCTCCGCCGGCTCCCGCAGCGCCGGCGGCAGGGCGGCGCTGAACTTCAGCCGGGCCGCCGCCGCGGCCTCGCCCAGTCCGAGCTGCGCGGCGGGGTCGGGCAGCGCGGCGAGGAACCACGCCTGCGTCTCCTCGGCGGTCAGCCCGGTCAGCCGGGTGCGGTAGCCGTCGACCAGCCGGTAACCGCCCTCGGGCCCCGCGTCCCCGTACAGGGGTATGCCGGCCTCGTGCAGCGACTGCACGTCGCGGTAGATCGTGCGGACGGACACCTCCAGCTCGTCGGCCAACTGCTGGGCGGTGCGCCGGCCGCGTGCCTGGAGGAGCAGGAGCAGGGAGACCAGCCGGCTGGCACGCATGGCAGCAGTATCGGTGCCGCCACTGACACCGCACCGGTCCCGGTCCCCCGGCGCCGACCGATTTGATGGCCCCCGGCGGAGCGCGCACTCTGGGGTTAGGACACTTCGACGGGTGTGTGATCGGCGACGATGAACGCGAGCGGCGGCCCCGGGGACCCGGCCGGCACGGCCGTGGTGGTGGTCGGTGCGCGGGGAGCGGTCACCGCCTGGAGCGAGGGGGCCCGCCTGCTGCTCGGCCACTCGTCCGCGGAGGCCGTCGGCCGGCCGGCGGCGGAGATCTTCGCCCCGGGGCCCTTGGTGCTCGACCGGGAGTGGCACGGCCAGACCGCCGTGCGCCATCGGGACGGGCAGCTGCTGGACCTGGAGATCCGGGTCAGCCCCGCCCTCGACGGCGACGCCGTACCGTGCGGCTGCGTGATCACCGCAGCCCCGGAGGCGGCCGACGACGCGATGGTGCGGTGGGCGTTCGAGCAGTCCTCGGTGTCGATGTCCCTGTACGACAGCGGCCTGCGGCACCGGCGGCTCAACCGGCTCGCGCTGGGGGACATGGGGGACGTTCCCGAGGAGACGCTGCGCGGCACCCTCTACCAGGAGATCGTCCCGGAGGAGGAGAGCAGGCGCGGCTACGGCGACCACCTGCGCCAGGTCGCCGAGACGGGGCGGGCCATGCACTACGAGTGCTACACCCGCGACCCGGCCTCGCTGCGCGACTACGCCTGGAACACCGACATGTGGCCGGTCCGCGACCCCCACGGGCGGGTCAGGGGGGTGGCGGTGGCGGCGTTCGACAGCACCGCCCAGTTCTGGGCGCGGCAGCGGCTCGCACTGCTCAACGAGGCGGGCGCCGCCATCGGCACCACCTTGGACGTGGTCCGGACCGCCGACGAACTGGCGGAACTGGCCGTGCCCCGGCTGGCCGACTTCGTGAGCGTGGACCTGCTGGACGCCGTTCTGCACGGCGAGGAGCCGCCGCCGGGCCCCGTCGACACCGCGGTGGTGCTGCGCCGGGTGGCGCACCGCTCGCGGACCGACGAGGCGGTCGCCGCGGTGGAGCTGGGCGAGGTGGACACCTATCCCGAGTTCTCCCCGCCCGCGCGCTGCCTGGCCGAGGGCCGCGCGGTGCTCAGCCAGGCCGGGCACGTCGACTTCTCGCTGTGGGTGGCGCACAACGCGCTGCGCGACGCCAAGGTGCGCCGGCACGGCCTCCACACGGTGATGGCGGTGCCCCTGATGGCCCGCGGGGTCACCTTGGGCGTGGCGCTCTTCGCCCGCGGCACCCGGCCGGAGGGCTTCATCGACGACGACATGACGCTCGCCGAGGAGCTGGCCGGGCGGGCCGCGGTCTGCGTCGACAACGCGCGCCGCTTCACCCGCGAGCACGGCACGGCCCTGGCGCTGCAGCGCAGCCTGCTGCCGCGGCGGCTCGGCGACCAGCCCGCGGTGGAGGTCGCGTCCCGCTATCTGCCGGCGGGCTCCCAGGCGGGGGTGGGGGGCGACTGGTTCGACGTCGTCCCGCTGTCCGGCACCCGGGTCGCGCTGGTCGTCGGCGACGTGGTCGGCCACGGCATCCACGCCTCGGCCACTATGGGCCGGCTCCGCACAGCGGTGCGGACCCTGGCCGACGTGGACCTGCCGCCCGACGAACTGCTCACCCACCTCGACGACCTCGTCGTCCATCTCAACTCGGAGGACGACGCCCGCGAGGAACGCGGCCAGGGGACCAGCACCGAGGTGGGCGCGACCTGCCTGTACGCGGTGTACGACCCCATCTCGCGGCGCTGCTCGATGGCCAGCGCCGGGCACCCGTCGCCGGTGCTGCGACTGCCCGACGGGACGGTGGAGGTCGTCCCGGTGTCCGCAGGCCCTCCGCTGGGCATCGGCGGCCTGCCCTTCGAGGCGACGGAACGGGAGCTGCCCGAGGGCAGTGTCCTGGCCCTCTACACCGACGGCCTGATCGACAGCCGGGACTTCGACCTGGACGCGGGCCTGGAACGGCTGCGCGGCGCGCTCGCGGCTCCCGCCCCCTCCATCGAGTCGGCCTGCGACACGATCCTGAAATCGCTCCCACCGGACCGGCCCGTCGACGACGTGGCGCTGCTGCTGGCCCGCACCCGCGCGCTGAACACCGCCCAGGTCGCCGTCTGGGACGTGCCGTCCGACCCCGCGAAGGTGGCCGAGACCCGGCAGGCCACCGCGGAACTGCTGCGCGACTGGGGCATGGAGGAGGCCGTGCCCGTCACCGAACTGGTGGTGAGCGAGCTGGTCACCAACGCCATCCGGCACGGGTCGCCGCCGGTCCAGCTGCGGGTCATCCGTGACCGTAACCTCATCTGCGAGGTCTCCGACGGCAGCAACACCGCCCCGCACCTGCGCCGCGCCCGCTCGGACGACGAGGGCGGCCGCGGTCTGCTGCTGGTCGCGCAGCTGACGCAGGCGTGGGGGACGCGGCAGGCCGCGACCGGCAAGACGATCTGGGCCGAGCAGGCGCTCTAGACCCGGCCCGGCGCGGGGGCTTTCAGGGCTCCCGGCCGCGTCCGCGTCGCGCCCGGTCTGACGAGGTGTCAGACTCGGCCCATGATCGCCCGTTCCCGTATGGCCGTCCTGCGCTGGACGGTCGTCGTGCCGGTGCTCTCGGTCGTGGTGCTGGCTCTCACCTGGGGCCGGTCGCTGCCGGTGGCGGTGGTCGTCGTGGTGGCCCTCTTCCTGGCGACGGCGGTGCTCGCGGCCGTGCACCACGCGGAGGTGGTGGCGCACCGGGTGGGGGAACCGTTCGGCTCACTGGTGCTGGCGGTGTCGGTGACGGTCATCGAGGTGGCGCTGATCCTCACGCTGACGGCGGACGGCGGCCCGAAGAGCGCGGGGCTCGCCCGGGACACCGTCTTCGCGGCGGTGATGATCACCTGCAACGGCATCCTGGGGCTGTGCCTGCTGGTGGGGGCGCTGCGCCGCCGGGTCGCGGTCTTCCATCCCGAGGGCACCGGGGCGGCCCTGGGGTCGGTGGCGACCGTGGCGACGCTCAGCCTCGTCCTGCCGACCTTCACCACCAGCGCGCCGGGCCCGCGGTTCTCCACCACCCAGCTCGCCTTCGCCGCGCTGGCCTCGCTGGTGCTGTACGGGCTGTTCGTGGCCACCCAGACGGTGCGCCACCGCGACTACTTCCTGCCGGTGACCTCGACCGGCCGGGTCATCACGGACGACGAGCACTCCGAGCCGCCGACCACCCGGGCCGCGCTGTTCAGCCTGGCGCTGCTGGGCGTCGCCCTGATCGCGGTGGTGGGCCTGGCCAAGGTGGAGGCCCCGACGATCGAGCACGGCGTGGCGGTCGCCGGGCTGCCCTCCTCCTTCGTGGGCGTCGTCATCGCGCTGCTGGTGCTGCTGCCGGAGACGATCGCCGCGGTGCGCGCCGCCGCCCGGGACCGGGTGCAGACCAGCCTCAACCTGGCGCTCGGCTCCGCGATGGCGAGCATCGGGCTGACCATCCCGGCGGTGGCGGTGGCCTCGTTCTGGATGCCCGGCCCCCTGGTGCTGGGGCTCGGTGCCACGCACATGGTGCTGCTGGCGATCACGGTCGCCGTGGGGACGCTGACGGTGGTCCCGGGCCGGGCGACGCCGCTGCAGGGCGGACTGCACCTGGCGCTGCTGGCGGCCTACATCGTGCTGGCCATCAGTCCCTGACGCTCTTTTGACCCGGCCCGAGGGCATGAAGGAGCCGGGCCGAAGCAGGCGTGGGTGATGGAGTGCGTGGTGTACCAGGAGCGCTCGGGCAGCGCCGAGCGGGTGGAGTGCGAGGACTGCGGCGGGCAGGACGCGCCGGGCGAGGTGTGCGAGGCGGCGCTGAAGCGCCTGGCCGGTCTGGGCGACGGGGAGTTCGGCTGGGTGCACCTGGTCGATCCCGCGGAGGACGTGGTCGCGCGGCTCGCCGAACCCCTCGGGCTGCACTCCCTGGCGGCCGAGGACGCCGTCCAGGCGCATCAGCGTCCCAAGCAGGAGCGGTACGGCGACGTGCTCGCGGTGGCGCTGAAGACGCTGTGGTACCTGCCGGACGACGCAGCGGTCGAGACCGGCGAGATGATGCTGTTCCTCGGCCCGCGCTTCGTCCTGACGGTCCGCCACGGCTCGGCCGACCCGGCGGCCGAGGCCGCCCGCCGGCTCCGGGAGGACACCACGACGCTGCGCTTCGGCCCGCCCGCGGTGCTGCACGCGCTGCTCGACGTCGTGGTCGACGACTACGGCGACGCCGCGGAGAAGGTCCGCGACACGCTCAGTGCCCTGGAGCGCAGCGTCTTCTCCGCCGCGCGGGAGGACATCGCCGGGGAGATCTACTCCCTCAAGCGCGAGGTGCTGGAGTTCCGCGACGCGGTGCAGCCGCTGGCCCCGGTGGTCCGGTCCTTCGCCGGGCCGCTCGCGCGGTGGCCGCGGGAGGCGATGCCGTACTTCCGCGACGTCGACGACCATCTGCGCCGTACCGACAGCGAGATCCGCTCCCTGGACGAGCTGATGAACTCGGTGCTCGACGCCCACCTCGCGCGCGTCGGCACCTGGCAGAACGACGACATGCGCCGGATTTCGGCGTGGGCGGCGATCCTCGCCGTGCCGACGATGGTGGCCGGGGTGTACGGCATGAACTTCGCCCACATGCCGGAACTCGGCTGGTCCTTCGGCTACCCGTTGGCCGTGGGGGTGATGGCGGCCGGTGCGGGCCTGCTGTACCGGGCCTTCCGGCGCAACGGCTGGCTCTGAGCCGCCTCCTACAGCGAGTCCGCCACGACGCGGCCCGCCATCACGGCCTCCACGAAGGGACCGGGCGGCGCGTAGTGGTGGGTCAGGACGTAGTGGGCGACCATGTCCGGCGCGATCAGCCAGGTGTCCGCTCCGGTGTGGACCCGCACCTCGCCGTGGCCGACGAGGATGCGCTCGCGTCCCCGGGCCACCGTGACGGGGTGGGCCCGCCGGCCGCCCCCGAAGAAGCGGCGGCGGCACAGCCCGCAGCCGTGCCAGCCGCGGGTGATGGCGAAGCGGTGGTCACGGCAGAGCGCGAACAGCCGGTCGGCGAAGGCCTCGTCGGGCTCGGCGCGGGTGAAGGGATGGGCGGGGTCGAGCCATCCGACGGCGCGCGCGGACACGTCGGGCGGAATCGTTTCTGTGAAATAGCCGTACGAACTCAGGTCCTCGTAGTACGTCATGCCGCCCCTCCGCGGGCTCCGCGCCGCGCGCGGTACCGGTCAACCGCGGGCCAGCGTCCATCACGGAGGCCGCCCGGTCAATCACCCGTTCGCCCGGCGCGTCCCGCCCCCCGCGCGCGCACCGGCGCTCCGGCCAGCGGGAACGGGGCGCCCCGGTGGCCGGCGGCGTCACCGGCACCCGCGGCCCACGGGAAGGAGAACCCGAAAGAGATCATGGCCGGACGGATGTCCCGACCGGCCGGCCGGCTCAGCCGGTGATCCGCTCCGCGTCCGCGTCGGCGTCCGCGTCCTCGGCCCTCGCCGGGCGCGGCGACGGCAGGACGCCCTTGCGGCCCAGCCAGTCGCTGAACAGCCGGTGCACCGCCCGCGCGCCCACCAGCCGCTCGTCGGGGCCCGGCCCCTCCAGCTCGTAGGGGTGCAGCAGGAAGGCACGGCTCTGGTCGCCCCCCAGTCCGCCGTGCGAGCCGACCTGCTCCTCGAAGGCGTGCACCGCGTGCGTCACCGGGTCGCAGGTGGAGTTGACCATGATGTCCGCCGCGTGCGGGAAGGCGGCGGTGCGCCGCACGGCCGCGACCGCGTGCGGGCCGAAGGGCGCCAGCGGGTCGGGGTCGATGACACGGCCGCTGTCCAGCTCGTGCTCCCCGCCCCCGGGACCGAGCACCAGCGGCCCGCGCCCGGCGTCCTGGACCAGCACGAAGCCGATGCCCGGGTGCTCGGCGAGCGTCCGCAGCAGCGCGGGGTGGCGGGCCTCGATCCGCGCCCGGTCGGCGCGGCCGGGAAGGTCCGGGAAGGAGATCAGCCCGAGGTTGCCGGAGGCCAGCACCACCGGGTCCGAGGACGGCCCCGCGGTCGCGTGCTCCTCCTCGGTGTGCCGGTTCCACTCCGGGCGGTTCAGCGCCGCGCGCGCCGCGGCACGCGCCTCGGCACCGCTCACCGTCCGCCGGGCCCGGCGCCGCACCGGCAGCCCGCACCCGGCGCGGACCAGGTCCTTCAAGGTCAGTCCGTACGCGCTCTCGAAGGTCTCGCCGTGGCTCTGCCCGTGGTCGGACAGCAGCACCAGCCGGTAGGTGCGGGGGGCGTACCGCGAGGCGTCCGCGATCATCCGGACGACCCGGTCCAGGCGGCGCAGGACGCGCATGGCGTCCCGGCTGCGGGGGCCGGAGTGGTGGGCGACCTCGTCGTAGGCGACCAGATCCGCGTAGACGGCGGTGCGCCCGGCGAGCATGTCGCCGACCACCGCCGCCGCGGCGACATCGCGCTCCACGACCGTGGCGAAGGCCCGCAGGAAGGGGTAGAGCCCACCGCGCCGCACCCGGGGGCGGTCGCCCCGCAGCCGGGCGGCGGAGGACTCGCAGATCTCCCGCACCACTTCGGCCAGGAAGGAAGCGGCCGTGCGCACCGCGTTGGCGGGGTCGGAGAAGTACGCGAAGTAGCCGGTGCGCGAGCGGGTCTCGCGCACCCGCGCGGTCCGCGCCGCGGCGCCCGCCGTCTCCCGCCCCCGGACCCGGGAGACCCGGGCGGCCGAGGCGGCGAGGGTGCGGGCCATCGCCAGGCGGTCCGCGGAGAAGCGCCGCCGCCGGGTCGAGACCGACATGACCAGCGCCAGCTGTTCGGCGCCGCCGCTGAAGAGGTTGCCGCGGCTGGCGCCGTCGGGGGCGAGCAGACCGGGCCGGCCGGTGCGGGCGACCGCGCGCCGCTCCAGCTCGGCGGCGCACGACGGCCGGTTGCAGACCATCACCTGCGCCGTCTCCTTCTCGTACCAGCGGAAGGCCGGCACGTCCGCGTCGGAGCCGTGCAGGATCGCCAGCTGGCTCGCCCCTGTCTGGCTGCTCCAGTCCGTGATCCAGGGCACCAGACGGTGGCTGCTGTCCAGCCACCGCGCCACCGTCTCCATCGCGGGCGGCCTCGACCGCCCGCTCCTCGACGGCATCGGCCGCACGGCCTCGCGCAGCACGTCGTGCCCGACCCCGTCCAGCTGCACGAAGACGAAGCCCGGTTCCTGCTCCCCGCGCGGCGCGCCGCCGTCCGCGCCCCGCAGCCCGCGGCGGCGGCCGGCCAGCCGGGCGAGCCGGCGCCCGTACGCCGCGTCGTCGCGCATCGCGAGCGCCGTACTGGTGCCGGAGGACGCCGCCGACATCACGGCGGCGATGACCACGGCCGTCGCGGGACTGATGTCGCCCTGCCAGTCGGGGGTGAAACGGAAGGCGATCAGCAGCAGGGAGCCGTTGAGGAAGAAGACCAGCAGCCCGAGCACGAAGGCCGGCACCAGCAGCACCGCGCGCACCAGCACCGGCCAGACCAGGGCGCTGAGCAGACCGAACGCCCCCGCCGCGACGGCCGCCGTGATCGCGATCCGGGTCGGGCTGTCACCGCTCGGCGACTGGATGCGGAAGTCCGGCAGGATCCCGGCGAGCGCGGCCATCGTCGCCGTCGACACCGCCCAGACCAGCAGTACGCGGGCGATCGTGTACCCGGCGGCTCGCCACCGATGCAGCACCGCCCACCTCACCTCACGTCCGAACGGCATTCGACATCCCCAAGCGTGACACAGCCCCTCCGGCGCACCGCAGGCGCGCCGGAGCATAGGCTCGCGAGGAGGCGTGGCGCGGCGAGGCGAGGAGGCGGGCGTGGCGGTCGAGATCACCTGGTGGGGTCATGCGACGGTGACCGTGCGGGACTCCGGGGTGCGGGTGCTCACCGATCCGCTCTTCGTCTCCCGCCTCGCGCACCTGCGCAGGCGGCGCGGGGCCGTACCACCGCCCGGCGCGGCGCTGGCGGATGTGGCGCTCGTCTCCCACCTGCACGCGGACCACCTGCACACCGGGTCGCTGGCCCGGCTCGCCCGCGGCACGCGGGTCCTGGTGCCGCGCGGCGCCTCCGCCGCCGTGCCCCGCCTGCGGCGGCTCGCGACGGACCTGCGGCTGGACGTGACCGAGGTCGTCCCCGGCGACAAGGTGCAGGTGGGGGAACTGACCGTGCGCGTGGTGCCCGCGGCGCACGACGGACGGCGACTGCCCTACGGCCCGGAACGCTCGCCCGCGCTCGGCTACGTCCTGGAAGGCGAGGAGCGCACGTACTTCGCCGGGGACACCGGGCTCTTCGACGCCATGGCCGAGGAGGTCGGGCCCTGCGACGCCGCGCTGCTGCCGGTCGGCGGCTGGGGACCGTTCCTGGGCGACGGCCACCTGAACCCGGCGCGCGCCGCCCAGGCCCTGGTCCGGCTGGCGCCGCGCGCGGCCGTGCCGATCCACTACGGGACGTACTGGCCGATCGGCCTGGACGCCGTACGCCCCCACGAGTTCCACTCGCCCGGCGACGAGTTCGCCCGCCTGGCGGGGGACGTGGCACCGCAGGTGGCCGTGCACCGGCTGGACCACGGGGAGACCCTGCGGCTGGAGGCGGGCCGGTGAGCGGGCTCGGCGATCTGGTGCACCTGGCGGCCCAGCAGACCTCCACGGAATCCACCCGGCAGGCCGTGGGCTACCCCTCGCTCTTCCTGCTCGTCGTCCTGGGCTCCCTCGTGCCCGTCGTGCCGACCGGGGCCCTGGTCAGCGGCGCCGCCGTCGTCGCCTTCCACCAGACGGCGCCGTTCTCGCTGGCACTGGTCTTCGTCGTCGCAGCCGCTGCCGCCTTCCTGGGCGACATCGCCCTGTACTGGCTCGGCCACCGCGGCGTGCACTCGCGCGGCGGCTCCCGCTGGCTGCGACGGATCCAGGACCGCGCCGACCCCGGGCACCTGGCCGACGCCCAGCGCCGGCTGGACGAGCACGGGGTCGCCGTCCTCGTCCTGTCCCGGCTCGTCCCGGCGGGACGCATCCCCGTCATGCTCGCCTGCCTGCTCGCCGAGATGCCCCCGCGCCGCTTCGCCCGCGGCGACGTCCCCGCGTGCCTGGCCTGGGCGGCGGCCTACCAGCTCATCGGCATCCTCGGCGGCTCCCTCTTCCCCGAACCCTGGCAGGGCGTCGTCGTCGCCGTCGCCCTCACCTTCGCCGTCGCCGCCGCCCCCCAGCTCTGGCGCCGCCTGCGCCCCCACCCCGACACCGCCGACCCCCACGACGCCTCCGCCCACTGACCGCACGCCGCGGCGCGACCGTCGGGGCGGGAATCGTGCACGGCACGGCCTGCCGCGCCCACCCCCTGACCCAACGGTGTCCGGGGGCGACACGGCGGCGGCCGTGGCAACCCACGCGCGACGGATCGCCACCGGCACGGCCGGGCGGACGAACGGAGCGCGCCGGTACGGCAGTGCGTGCTCCGCACCGGAGACCCCGCGGCACGGCACCTCTCACCACTGCCCGGCCCGCGCAAGAGGGCGCGGAGACCGACGGCCGCCATGGCGGCCCACGCGCGACGGATCGCCACCGGCACGGCACCTCACCCCACAGCGCCGCGGGCGTGAGAGGGCGCGGCACCCTGGGCGAACGCCTCCGTGGCCACGTTGCAGGCCACCCGCCGGGAACGGACCCATCGGCGGCAGTGGCGGCCCACGCAAAGGCGACGCGGACCGCCGCCGAGCCGGGAACCAGCGGCGCAGCCTGCCTGCGCCCCGGCGCGGAACGGGCCGGTCGGTACCTGCGGCTCCATTCCCCGAAAGGCCCCCGCGCGAGCGGCCAGGTGCCCGGACCGCGTCAGGGGGCCGCCGTGGTGAGGGTCTCCAGGGCCGACGCGAGCGCGTCGACCGCGGCGGCCACATGGGGCAGGGCGAGAGGGGTGGGGGAGGCCAGGGCGGCGGCGCGCTGGGGGGTGTCGGTGCCGTGGAGCGGGCCGGTGTCGATGCGGACGCGGAGGGCGGCGGGGTCGTCGCCGAAGCGGTGGGCGCCGGGCGCGGGGTGGCCGAGACGTTCGGTGAGCACGGTTTCGAGGCTCGCGGCGTCGGTGACGCCGGCCCCGGTGAGTCCGGAGCGCAGCGGGCTGAAGTCGGCGTACAGGTGGAAGCCCGCCTCCGGGGGACGGGACAGGGCGCCGGCCCGGGCCACGAGGTCGTAGGCGGCCCCCGCCATGGCGCCGTGGAGTCGATTGGCCGCGGCCAGGTGCGCGCGGACCTCAGGGGGTTCGGACAGGGCGTGAGCGGCCGCGTCGGCGACCGGTCCCGGCAGCAGGGCGCGCAGGTCGGCGCAGCGCCGCAGGACGCCGGTCCGCAGGCTTGTGCCCTGCTCCGTGGCGGGGAAGCGGACGACGGCCGCGGGCCAGCCCGGCGGGGCGAGGGCCGCGCCGAGGTCGCTGATGACGATCGTCCGGGCGGGCAGCATCTCCGCCGGGGAGAGCAGCATCGTTTCGTGCGGCCGGTGCACCGTGTCGGCGTACGTCTCGTCGGAGACCAGCAGCAGGCCGGCCTCCTCCGCCGCCTCGCACACCTCGTGCAGCAGCTCGGGCGGGGTCACGGTGCCGCTGGGGTCGTCGGCCGCGGCCAGGACCACCACGCGCGGCTCCGCGCCGTCCTCGCGGGCCCGCCGCACGGCCTCCAGCAGCGTGAAGGGGTCGGGCGCGCCGCCGCCGACCGAGGGGGTCGGCACGGCCACCGGGCGGCGGCCCAGCAGCCGCACCAGCGGCACGTGCCAGGCGGCGGAGGGCCGGGCGACCACGACGTCGCCGCCGATCGCCGCGAGCAGGGCCAGCAGCAGCGGCTCCGCGCCCGGCCCGGCGGCGGTCTGCGCGGCGTCCGTCGGCAGCCCGCGGCGGTCCCAGTAGCCCGCGGCGGCGGCCCGGACGGCCGCGCCGCCGCCCGGCGGCTCGGCGGCCGAACGGCCCGGGAGGTCCGCGGCGATGCGCTCCGCCCAGTACGCGGGGACCGGCAGTCCGGGGTCGGGGCGGGCGGCGTACGGCGTGGCGCAGCCGGCCGGGGCGGGCGGGGACGTCCGCTGCATCCGTACCTCCGGTGGTGGGGTCGGGCCTTCGGTCACCCTCGCACGCGGCAGCGGCTCCGCGCCCCCTCGGCGCGCGAATCCCACTGCGTAGCCCCGGCAATTGAGGGCAACCGGATTCCAGGAGGTGTATCCATGGTCCCGCTTCTGCTCGTCCTGCTCCTCGCCCTGGTGCTCTTCGGGGCGGGTTTCGCCGTCAAGGTGCTCTGGTGGGTGGCCCTGGTCGTGCTGGTGCTGTGGCTGCTCGGTTTCGTGGCGCGCAGCGGTTCCGGCGGGTCACGCTGGTACCGGTGGTAGACACCGGTCCCCGGGAACGAACGTGGGGTGTGGGGGGGGCCGGCCCCGCCCGCCCCCCCCCCCCCCGGGGGGGGGTCCCGGCCCGCCCCGCCCCCCCCGCCCCCCGCCGGCCCCCGCCCCGACCCGCCCGCGCGG
>NZ_JBIARB010000004.1:0-581060 GCF_042889545.1 Streptomyces sp. NPDC002574 | reverse complement strand
GTTCCGGTGGTGCGGGGTGTACCCCCCGGCCCCGGGTCACCTCGGGGGGGGGGGGGGGGGCCCCCCCCCCCCCCCCACACCCCGATGTCGGGAGGGAAGTCGTCCCGCCGCTCCCCCGGCGGCCCGCCGCGCGCCGCGGCTACTGCGCGGACGTGGACTGCGCCGGCATCTGCAGGACCCGGGCCCGTGCCCCGGCGCGGGTCCGGCCGGGGGCGACCATCCGCTGCGGGTGGCGGCGCAGGTACTCCCCTTCGAGCGCCACCATGCGCGAGTTGTGGGCGTCCAGGGCCGACGGGGATCCGTAGAGCAGCGTCTCGTGCCGGGTGCGGTGCACCGACTCCAGTTCGTGCACAAGCTGCCGTTCGTCCAGGTCTGCGGGGTCGACCCCGCCGCGGTATGGGCTCATGGGCCGCGCACCTTCCTTTCGCTGCCGGTGGCCTCGCACGTTTGGTACCCAGGAGGACCCGATTCATCCGCTTCGTGCCGCATTCGGCAGGCATTCAACGCCGCGAACGGGTAGACGATGAAGTACCCGGCCCCCCGAGGAAAGGAGCCATCGTGCAACGAGGAAGCGACCGCCTGAGCGTCCACCGAGACGACGAGATGAAGCACGAACTGCGCGGACTGCTGCGCTCCGGGCATCCGACCCGGGTCGACGAGTGGCAGGACCCCGAGCCGGCCGCCGACGACGACCTCGCGGTCGTGAACGGACCCGTCCTGGCCGGTGCCACGGACGGCCCGTCGCTGCGGTTCGAACTGGCCCGCCACCTGACCCGCAAGACGTTCCCGGCGCGCCGCGGCGACCTGCTGCGCACGCTGCGCGACCACCACGCGCCCGACCCGCTCACCGACCTGGTGGACGGCCTGCCGGGCGACAACCGGCGGTACTCCAACGTCCAGGACGTCGTACGGACGCTGGGGATGGGCCCGCAGGGCTGACCCCGGACGCACCGCACCCGGCAGTGGAACCGATCAGGAGGGAGTCGATGTGCGCCCGAAGCTGAGCGCGTGGGACAAGGAGCTGTTCCTGCGCGTCGCGACACGGGAGTGGCCGGCCGCCGAGCCCGTGCTGCCCCGGCTGAGCCGAGCCGCCAACCACGGCGCGCTGTGGTTCGGCGTGGCCGCCGGCATCGCGATGGTGGGCGGCCGCCAGGGACGGCGGGCCGCGCTGCGCGGCGTGGGGTCGCTCGCCCTCGCCTCGGCGGTGGTCAACACCGTCGGCAAGGGCGCGGTGCGCCGGGCCCGCCCGGTGCTGGACTCCGTCCCGGTGATCCGGCGCCTGTCGCGGCAGCCCGGCAGCACGTCCTTCCCCTCCGGGCACGCGGCCTCCGCGGTCGCCTTTGCGGCGGGGGTGGCCGTCGAGTCGCCCCGCTGGGGGGCGGTCGTGGCGCCGCTCGCCTGGTCGGTGGCGTTCTCCCGGGTCTACACGGGCGTGCACTACCCCAGCGACGTGCTCGCCGGGATGACGCTCGGCGCCGGCGCGGCACTGGCCGTGCGCGGTCTCGTGCCGACCGGCCAGGACCTCGCCGTCCCGCCCACACCACAGGCCGACGCGCCCGCCCTCCCGGGCGGGCGCGGCCTGTACGTGGTGGTCAACGAGGTCTCCGGCCCCCCGCCTCTGCTGGGCATGCCCGCGGACCGGCTGCGGTCGGTGCTGCCGGAGGCCGTGGTCGAGGAGTGCTCCGAGGACGACGACCTCGCGGAGATGCTGGAGAAGGCGGCGCGACAGGCCGCCGAGGCCGGCGGCGCGCTCGGCGTGCACGGCGGCGACGGCAGCGTCCGCCTCGCGGCGGAGATCGCCCTGCGCCACCGCGTGCCGCTCATGGTCTCCCCCGGCGGCACGTACAACCACTTCGCGATGGACCTGGCGATCGAGTCGATCGACGACGCGGCGCGCGCCGTGGAGGCGGGCACGGCCATCTCCGCCGACGTCGCCCGGATCACGCCGGTGGACGCGGACGGCAGTGCCGCCGCGCGGCCCTCGCTGTTCCTCAACACCTTCAGCATCGGGGTGTACCCGGAGCTCGTCCGCTACCGCGAGCGCTGGTCCCGCCGCGTGGGCAGCTGGCCGGCCGGCATCCTCGCCGCGGTCCACGTCCTGCGGACCTCCAGCCCGCTCGACGTCGACATCAACGGGCGCCGCCACTCGGTGTGGATGCTCTTCGCCGGCAACGGCGCCTACCGCAGCCTCGGGCCGGCCCCCGTGCGCCGCCGCAACCTGGCCGACGGGCAGCTCGACGTCCGCATGGTCCCCGGCAGCCCGTACGCCAGGACCCGGCTGCTCGCCGCCGCCGTCACCGGCTCGACCACCGCACTGCTGCGACGGGTGCGCCTGGGCGGCATCGTGCCGGGGACCCGGCTGGCCACGGACGGCGAGGTCGCGCCCGCCCCGGGCGAACTGCTCGTCGACAAGGTGAACGAGGCCCTGACCGTCTACCGCCCGATGTAGGGGGTTCGGCGCCCTCCCGGCGCCCCCGGACACGACGTTGCCCCCGGCCGGCCGCCGCCGACCGGGGGCAGTGTCCGTGTGTCCCCGGGATGCCCGGCTCAGCCGGACAGGCCCGCGAGAGCCCGGACCCCTTCGCCCTTGATGGTGAGGGTGTCCGGCGACCCCGCGTCGATGGACAGCGTGAGCTCGTCCGAGGGCCAGCCGCTGCTCAGCGCGGACAGGGGCAGTATGCGGTAGCCCCTGGCGTTGGGCAGGGCGTGGGCGAGACGCACCTCCGAGGTGAAGACCGGCACCAGCTTCGTGCCGTCCTCCTGCTCGAACACCGGCAGGCTGATCGTCTCCTGCTCCGCGGCGTCGCCGCCCGCGGCCTCCTCCGGCGGCCCGGGGACCGGGAGCAGCACGTCACTGGCCGCGAGGGTGCTGAGCGCGGTGGCGTTGTCACCGCCCGTGGCGATCTCGTGCAGGGCGCGCTGTGCCGGCGGCTGGGCGCCGTTGGGGGCGCTGAAGTCGGTCATGGCCGTTCCCTTCTCATGCGTGCGCTGTGTGGAGTGACTCGGGGGCTGCGCCTGCCCAGCGACGGGAGGCCCATGCGTGGCGCCCCCGCGAAAATCCGTACGGCGGCGCCCGCCGGCATCGGCCCGCGCGACCCCCGAACCCCGGGTCGTGGCGGACGCCCGTGCGGCTCGGCCGTCCCAACTGCCCACGTGGTGGCCGGAGTCGGAGCCGCGGATCCGCTCGCGCGCGTCCCGGCCGGCGCGGCGCCCGGCCCAAGGGTACGTGCGGTCTACACCAATGGCGGTCCAGACCTTATTCCGTCCGTCGGGAAAGTTTCATCGGGCCGCCACCGGGATCAAGAAATCTTGCAACGTACATCCCCCAGCGCGGGACGAATTCACGCACCCGCGCCCGCACCACGCTTCGTCACTTCATGGAGACAACGTTGTCAAAGAGAAGCCCCAACGGGCCCACTCCGCCTGGCGGAAGAGGCCGGGGCACGACTGCCCTGTCGCTCGCCACGGCCACCGTGCTGTTGGGCGGCGTCCTGGCGGCGGGCAGTGCGTCCGCGCAGTCGGACGCGGTCGTGCCCGGCCCCGGCGCCAAGGCCGCGGACAGCCAGGACTGGCTGCCGAAGTCTCCGGACCAGTGGCCGCTCGTCGTCAACGCGTCCCGGACGCCCGACGAATGGGTCACCCGCGGGATCCAGTACCACACCGACACGTACCAGACCGTGGGCGGCACGCAGCACGCCACCGAGCTCGACGTCGACCTCACCGAGAAGAACGTCCGGATGGGCGTGGTCGAGTCCCACGACCGGCTGACCGACCCGCCGAGCGAGGTCGTCTCCTCGATGGCGAACCGCACGGGCGCCGTCGCGGGCATCAACGGCGACTTCTTCAACATCAACGCCACGGGCCGCCCGCAGGGCATGGTCGTCATCGACGGCCGGCTGGTCAAGAGCCCCAGCCCGAGCTGGAACATGAACCTCGTCGTCCGGGCCGACGGCTCGATCGGCATGGGCGCGGAGTCCTACAGCGCCACCGTGACCGACGGCCCGGTGAGCTTCCCGCTCACCTCGGTCAACACCGTCGAGGACATCGCGTCCCACAAGCTGGTCCGGCTCACCCCCGACCTCGGGGCCGCCGGGACCATCGCGGCCTCCGTCGTGGTCGCCGCGCACCGCGACCCCTCCGACGCCGGTGTCCTGGTGGTCGACACGGTCACGCCGAACGTCAAGAACCTCGCCACGCTGCCCGAGGGCACCGAGGACCTGGTCGGCAACGGCGCCGCGGGAACGTGGCTGACGGCCAACGTGCACGCCGGTGACCGGGTGTCCGTCGCCGAGAGGATCAGCCCGGACAACGCGCCGCAGCAGGCGCTGTCCGGCGGCGCCGTCCTGGTCAAGAACGGCGTACGCGCAGTGCCGTTGCAGGGCAGCGGCGAGAACAACATCAACGACCCGGTCACCGCGCTCGGCGTCACCCAGGACGGCAGGAACGCCGTCGTCGCGGTCTTCGACGGCCACCAGCCCGAGGACACCGCCGAGGGCCTGACCCGGCCGCAGATCGCCGGCTGGATGATGGACCACGGCGCGTACAACGCCATCCTGTTCGACACCGGCGGCTCCAGCGAAATGGTCGCCCGCCGCCCCGGACAGACCCGGGCCACCGTCGCCAACTGGCCCTCGGACGGCCATGAGCGCCCCGTCGCCAACGGCCTGTTCTTCTACTCCACCGAGACCGCTCCCGAGCCCGCCGAGCGCGCGGTCGTCAACGGCGGCCGCTCGCTGGCCATGCTCACCGGCAGCACCCTGCCGCTGGACGCCTACGCCACGGACAAGAAGCGCAACCCGGCCTCCGACCCGGTGAGCCTGTCGGTCTCCCCGTCGGACCTGGCGACCGTGCGAACGGACGCGGACGGTACGACGATCACCGCCGCCGACCGGCCGGGACAGGGCACCGTCACGGTGCGCTCCGGCAAGGCCGATGACGACGTCGACCTGCTGGTGACCGACACGTTGGCGTCCGCCACGATCAGCCCGACGACGTCCAACCTGCGGAACCTCGGAACGCAGGCGTTCTCGGTCAGCGCCGTCACGGCCGACCACGACCCGGTCGCGCTGCTGCCGGGCTCGCTGAAGTGGACGGTCACCCCGTCCGGCCTCGGCTCTGTCGACCCGGCCACGGGCGTCTTCACCGCGGCCGCCGACGGCGAGGGCATGGCGACCGTCACCGCCGCCGCCGGAGGGGCGAGCGTCACCGCCTCGGTCGCGGTCGGGCAGCGCTCCGACCTCATCGAGCCGATGACCGACGTCGACAACTGGTCGCTCACCCCGCACAGCGCGACCGCCAGCGTGTCCCTGTCGACCACCGAGAAGGCGCAGCCCTCGGACGCCGGCTCGATGGCCGTGCACTACTCCATCCCGGCCGGCAGCGGCGTCAAGCAGATCGTGATCTCCCCGAAGGTCAAGCACGCCTTCCCGCCCGCCGGCACGACCCAGCAGCCCGAGGCCGTCGGCATCTGGGTCAAGGGCACGGGCAAGGGCGGCAACGGCACCCCGCTGGGCGCCGGCAACCTGACGCTGGCCGAGTCGTACAGCCAGGTCAACGGCCAGGCCGTCACCTTCTACCCGTCCACCGTGACGCACGACGGCTGGCGTCTGATCGTCGCCGACCTGCCCGCCGGTCTGCAGTACCCGCTGACCCTGGGCTTCGTCGACTTCCTGGTCGTCAGCCCGACCGAGACCCTCTCGGGCGATCTGTACCTGAGCGACCTTCAGGCGCTCTACTCTCCGCGGCCGCCGGCCAAGCCGACCTACGTGCCGGTCCCGGACAACCCGGACTGGCTGAAGTTCGCCGAGGACAAGGCGTCCTTCGCCGACGGCGGCACCACGATCGCCGCGCTGGACGACGCGCACACCAAGGCCGACGACCCGGGTTCCACCGGAAGCGTGGTGCTCAAGCAGGACGAGGACGAGCTGAAGGGGCTCCCGCAGAGCCTCACCGGCCCGCTGTCGCTGCAGGCGCTCGGTGACATGAGCGACAACGGCACCCTGCCGTACCTGTCGTACATGAAGTCGCTGCTGGACGCGGGCGTGCCGTACCACGAGATGGTCGGCAACCACGAGATCACGCAGGGCGCCGACCCGGAGAACAAGAACTGGACGAGCCTGTTCGGCGCGACGCACTACGCGTACACGCAGGGCGCGGCCAATGTCGTCGTCACCGACAACTCGCACGGCGGCATCCTGGCCTCCGATCCGTTCCAGGTCCCGGCCAACGACCCGCCGCAGTACCAGTGGCTGGCCGACCAGCTCACCGCGAACACCTCGCCGGTGCTCTTCGTGGTCACCCACATGCCGGCGTTCGACCCGCACGCGGTGAAGAACAGCCAGTTCGCCGACCGGTGGGAGGCGCAGATGTACGAGGCGCTGGTCAACAAGTACCAGGACTCCCACCCCGGCGTGCACGTCATGATGCTGTTCGGCCACGCCCGCGGGTTCGCCGAGAACATCCTCAACGGCCTGGGCCAGGACGACCCGCACGGCGTGCCGAACTTCGTCATCGCCGACGCGGGCATGCCGGCCTACGCACCGGTGGAGGAGGGCGGGTTCTACAACTACGCGCTCTTCCACGTGATGCCGGACGGAACGGTCCGGTTCTCGGTGGAGCCCACGCTGACCGACATCGACGTGACCAGCCCGGACACGACGCTGGAGCCGCGCCAGTCGGTACGGCTGACCGCCACCGGGACGACGCCGACCGGCGACGACCTCGCGGCGCTGCATGTGCCGATCGCCGACCCCGCCTCGCACGTGTGGCGGAGCTCGGACACCCACGTGGCCACCGTCGACGAGGTCACCGGTGAGGTCGAGGCCCGCCACGCCGGCACGGTCGAGATCTCCGTCGAGTCGGGTGCGCACACCGGCTCCGTCACCCTGACGGTGACGAAGGGCTGATCACCGCCCGGCCCGCCCAGGCGCCCGTCCCGGGACCCTCGTGGTCCCCGGGGCGGGCGTCCTGCGTCGCGGGGCGGATCACGCCGGTGGCGCCATCCGGAAGTCGTAGGCCTCGGGCAGCGGTTCGTCGCCACCGGCGACGGACTGCCAGGTCAGGTGGAGGGAGTCCTCGCCCTCCCGCAGGTCGTCGACGGTGAAGCCGGCGTCGAAGACCGCCCTGGCCCCCGCGATGTCGCCCTGCGCGGCCAGGACTTGGGCGTGCAGGAGGCGGAAGCGGCCACGGGCGAGGATGTCGGCGGGCAGGTTCGTGAGGACGGCGGCGGCGTCGGCGGGGCGGCCGGCCGCGAGCAGGGCGGGGACGGCCTCGCGGGCGAGGGCGGCCCGGACGGTGTACGGGCAGGTCCCCTCCGCCTGGACGCGGACGGCGTCGAGGTAACGCTCCGCCGCGCGCGCGTGGTTGCCGTCGGCCCGGTCGGCGGCCGCGAGGCAGTGCAGGGGCAGCCAGGAGCGGGTGCGGGCGGCGGAGCGCTCCCAGCTGCGGACGGCCTGGGCGCGGTCGCCGGCGTCCCACTGGGCCAGGCCGAGGTGGTGGTCGAGGTACCACTCGTTGCCGTCGTACGTGCCCGCGGTCTCCAGGAGTTCGCGCCATTCGGGCGAGACGAGCGCGGGTCCGGGCACGGCGTCGTCGCCGGGGGCCTTGGGGAACACACCGGCGAGGAGCAGTTCCAGCCACGGCTTCTGCTGCTCGCCCATGGTGTCGGGGGCGAACGGCGTGCCGGGCAGGTCGTGGTGGCCGCGCAGCACCTCCAGGGCGCCCCAGCCGGAGCCGGTGGCGAGGACGTCCTTGGGTTCGGCGTCGGCGGAGGGGAGCCATGCCTCGTACGCGGCGCGCACCCGCTCCCGCGGGAGGGCGGCCTCGAGGTGGGCCTCGATGTCGCCCGCGCCGGCGTCCGGCGCGGTGTCGAGGGGGCCGTAGGCCTCCAGCCAGGAGACGTCGGCGCCCGGGGCCAGCGGCAGGTGCTCGAGCTGGGTGGGGGCGAGACCGGCCTGGATCTCCAGGTAGCCGCCGGTCCCGCTGTCGCCCGCGAGCCAGCGCTGCCAGCGGCGGCCGCCGCGGCCCTGGCCCCAGACGAAGAGCTTGCGGCCGCGCAGCGTGTCGGTGGAGGCCTGGACGAGGCCGTGGCCGTCCGCGCCGAGTGCGGCGATCCAGGGGCGGGTGCCGTCGGGCAGGTCGTAGAACCAGTCGGCCGGGTGCTCGGACGCGGTGGGCTCCTCCGGAACGGGCACCCGGTGCAGCGACCGGTGGGAACCGAAGTGCCAGGCGTGATCCGCGGGGGCGAGGACCCGGGTGCCCGGTGTCTGAGGGACGGCGGTGTTGGACCACCAGTAGAGGGGAACGGTCCGGTGGTGAGGATTGCGGACACGGACACCGGCGTAGAGGAAGTCGGAGCCGTCGGGAAGCCACAGGTCGATCTGGTACGGCAGGTCGCGCAGCCGTTCCCATTCCCAAAGGCGCAGCATCTCGCCGCCGTCGGGCGCGGGAACGCGGGCGGCGTGCAGCGGGGCGCAGGTCATCGTGGTGTGACCGGTGGCCCCCGGGTTCCATTCGACGCCGCCGGAGAACCAGGCCCCGGCGAGCCCGAAGTCGGCGAACTGCAGGACCGGGTTGACGTGCAGCAGTTCCCGGCCGGTCGGCTTGTGGTGCAGCGCGTACAGACGGCCGCCGAGCCCGGGCAGGACGGTGGCGCGCAGCCGGTCGTTCTCGATGACCACGGCGTCGAGGGCGGTGGGCGTGCGCTCGCGCGTGTAGCCGTCCAGGCGCGGTACGGGGAGCAGCGTGCGCAGGTGCCCGTAGGCGATGCGGCGGGCCATCGCGGGCGGTACCGCGGCGCTCTCCGCTTCGTCGAGCACCTGCAGTTCGAGCGGGGCGCGCAGGGCGGGCAGCGGGTTCTCCGGGCCGAGCGGGGCTGCGGGGAGGGTGAGGGTGCTGCGTCGCACGGTGGTGGCCAAGAGGCTCCCTCTCTTCGGCGCCGATGGGCAGGTGAGGACATGGAACCCCGGATCGGTCCGCGCCGACAGGGGTTTGGTCACGGTGCGACGGGCCTCACGGCGACTTCAGGTTGAGGAGGGAGTGACTTTAAATGTCCTTTGCCATCGGAGACGTCCAGGAGGGTTTGCCGATCATGCTGTCCGCGATGTGGAGCCCGCCGTCCAACACGTCGCTGCGCGCGCCGCGCTTCCCCCGGCCCGTGCCGGTGGAGCGCGCCCGCAGCCCGCGGATCGCGGCGCTCACCGAACGCCCCGATCGGGAGGGCGACTTCTGGCGCGCCGTGGAGGCCGAGGGAACGCCCCTGGTCGAGGCCGTCGACGGTGACCCGGGGCACGCCGCCGTCACCTTCCTGTGGCGGGGTACGGCCGCGACGCGCGCGGTCCTCGTGCTGCCCAACCAGGTGGTCGACCCCGACGACCTGGCGGGCAACCTGATGGCCCGCGTCCCGGGCACGGACGTGTGGCACTGGACGATACGGATGCGGACCGACTGGCGTGCCACCTACGCGCTGTGCGTGGACGACGGCGACGACGGCGGCGAGAGCGCCGAGCAGGGCGACCCCCTGTCAGGGGGCGTCGGTGACGCGCCCGGCGCGAGACAGGCGTACCTGCGGCGGCTGCGCCGCCATCCCCGGCGCGACCCCCTCAACCGGGCCGTGTTCCCCAGCCGTTGGGGCGCGGACCCGCTGTCCGTGGTGGCCCTCCCGGCCGCCCCCGTGGCACTCGGCGGCGGCCGGGCCCACCCCGGCGCCGGGACCGGCGAGTTGTCGATGCACACGCTGCGCAGCGGCCATCTGCACAACTGGCGGCGGGTGTGGGCGTACGCGCCGGCCGGCCACGAGGACCTGGCCGGGCTCCCCGTCGTGGTCCTGCTGGACGGCGACGTGTGGCAGCAACTGGGCATCGCCGGGCTGCTCGACGAGCTGATCCGCACGCGTCTGCTGCCGCCGCTGGTCGCCCTTCTGCCGGACGCGCTGGACAGCGACACCCGCCGCCGCGAACTCGCCTGCGACGAACGCTTCGTGGCCTTCCTGACCGACGAGTTGCTGCCCTGGGCGGCTCGTCGCCGGCCCGTCACCGGCGACCCGTCGAGGACCGTCGTCGCGGGCCAGGGGCTCGGCGGCCTGGCCGCGGCCTACGCCGCGCTGCGGCGTCCGGAGCGCTTCGGCAACGTCCTGGCCCAGTCGGGTGCCTTCTGGTGGCCGGCGGCCCGGCGCGAGGGGGACTGCCCGGAGGAATGGCTGACCGGCCGCGTCCGGGCCCTCGCCCGCAGGCCCGTCCGCTTCCACCTGTCCGCCGGCCTCCAGGAGTGGGGCGTACCGGCCGCCGGCCGCCGGCTGCGCGACGCCCTCAGCGCCAAGGGCTACGAGGTCGCCCACCACGAGTACAACGGCGGCCACGACTACCTCTGCTGGCGCGACGACCTCGCCCACGGCCTCGTCACTCTGTTGCGCGGCCCCTTCCCCGGCGAGGTGCCCGGCGGCGGGCCCCGCGGACTGGTCGTCGGCGGCGGCTGAGGCCGGCGGCCCTCGGCTTCGGCCCTCCGGGGAAAACGAGTTGCCGGGCAGGCCTGCGGACCGGAGACTGCCCGGGTGCTGATCCGACGGGAAACTTCGGAAGACCTGGCCGCCGTGCACGCGCTGACCGCGGCCGCCTTCGCGAAACCGGGCGCCGAGGTGCCCGTGGAGGCCACGCTGCTCGCGGAGTTGCGGGAGTCGGGCGCGTGGCTGCCCCCGCTGTCGCTGGTGGCGACCGACGACGGGGGCACCGTGGTCGGGCATGTCGTGTGCACGCGCGGCCATGTGGGCGAGGTCCCCGTGGCGGCGCTGGGCCCGCTGAGCGTGGCCCCGGAGCACCAGCGGCGCGGGGCCGGGCTCGCCCTGGTGCACACCGTGCTGGGCGCGGCCGACGCGCTCGGGGAGCCGCTGGTGGCGCTGCTGGGCAGCCCCGCGTACTACGGCCGCTTCGGCTTCCGGGCCAGCACCGACTACCGGATCACGCCGCCGGACCCGGCCTGGGGCCCGTACTTCCAGGTGCGGCCGCTGGCCGCGTACACGCCGTCGGTCAGCGGGGCGTTCCGCTACGCGGAACCGTTCGACCGCGTCTGAGCGGGAAGCGCATGAGGCCGGAGTGTCCATGCCCCAAAAATCATGAAATCGGGGCATTTGCCCCTGGTGGTCCACAGCGAACGGTATTAGGCTGAAAGAGACCTACGGGGCGAGCGAGGGAGTGCGGTAGCACCGAGAGCAGACAGGGAAGGTCCCACTTTCCCCGCGACCGGGATCAACGGCCGTGCTGAGAGGCTTGAAGGTCAGGGAAGAGGCAAGGACCGGAGAGCGACCCCTAGCACCTGATCCGGACCATGCCGGCGAAGGGAGTCCCACCTCGTAGGTCGTCGACGGAGCCCGCGCCATGTGCGCGGGCTCCGTCGTGTGTGCGGGCCCCTCCGGGCCACCGGCCGGTGTCACAGGGCGCTGCCGGCGCTCCAGTCGGCCCAGTCGGCGTTCCAGGCGCCGTAGCCGTTGTTGAGCTGGACGGTGTCCGTGGAGTGCACGACGGTGACCGGGTCGCCGACGCCGACGTGCTCGTAGAACCACTTGGCGTCGGCGGTGCTCATGCCGATGCATCCGTGGCTGCCGTTGACCCGCCCGAACTTGCCGTCGTTCCAGGGGGCGGCGTGGGTGAAGGTGCCCGAGGTGGTCAGACGGACGTCCCACTTGACGTCCTTGAGGTTGTAGGCCTCGGGGCCGAAGATGCGCACGGTACGGGAGTTCATGGTGATGCTGGGGGTCTTCTCCAGGACGACCATGGTGCCGTTCCAGGTCTCGTAGCCGGGCTTGCCGGTGGAGACCGGGAGGGTGCGCACGACCTCGCCGTCGCGGCGCAGGGTGAGGGTCTTGCGGGAGGTGTCGACGGTGGTGGTGACGGCGTGCCCGATCGTGAAGTGCACGACGCGGTTCTGGGTGCCGTAGACACCGCCTCCCGCGTCGACCCCGTCGAGGTTCATACGGAGGGTGACCTCGGTGCCTGCCTTCCAGAAGGCGCGGGGCCGCCAGTCGACGCGGTCGCGGCCGCTCCAGTCCTTCATCCAGCTCCAGGAGCCGTCGACGGCGGGCGACGCGGTGACGGAGAGCTTGCGCTCGACGGCGGCGCGGTCGTGGACGGGCCGGTTGAAGACGATGGAGACGGGCATGCCGACGCCCACGGTCGTGCCCTTGTCCGGGTGGTACTCCCCCACGAAGGTGCGCTCGGCCTCGGCGGTGCTGAACCGCACGTGCTTGGTGAGCGCCTTGCCGTCGTCACCGGTGGCGCGGGCGACGACGTCGTAGGTGACGCCCGGCGCGAGATGCCCGGTGGAGGTCCAGCCGGCCTTGCCGGAGGCGAGGGTGCCGGACAGCGCTCCGGGGCCGGGCGCGGTGACGCGTACGGAGTCCAGCCGGCCGGAGGTGACGCGTACGGACACCTTGCGGTCGGTGGGAACGGGCCGCCCTGCCGAGGCGGGGCTGACGGTGATCGCCGGAGGGTCGGCCGTGTCCCCGCCGCCCCCCGCGTCACCGGCCCCGCTGCACGCGGAGAGTGACGCGGCGACGGACAGTGCGAGGACCGCGGCGGACGTGCGCGGTATCCGGTCGGAATGCATGGGTCGGTTCCTCCCCGGTCGAGTCGTACCTCTCCTTCTGCCCGGGAGGGCGCCGGTCCACCGCATGTCGTACGAACGCACCGACGACGACGGCAAGGGCCGCGATCCCGTAGGAGGCGGCCTGTTGCGCGGGGCCACCGGCGAGGTAGAGCACAGCGCCCGCCGCCGCGACGGACAGCCACTCCCACCGTCCGTCGAGCGCGACGAGGGCGACGACCAGCAACGCGTACCAGGAGTACGAGGGCGAGGTGACGAGCAGCGCCGTGCCGGTCACGAGAAGGGCGCCGCTCCAGGGCCGGCCCGGGTCGCCGCGGCGCAGCACGTACAGGGCGGTGGCCGCGACCACGGCCACTGCCACGAACCCGGCTGCGGCGTCGGGCAGGACGAGGCGCAGCAGCGCGAAGCGCCTGATGTGCGCGGAGTCGTAGCCCTCCTCCTGGAGGTAGCCGGGCAGATAACCGAGGACACCAGTGCCGGAGGCCAGGACGTACGGGAGGTAGGCGAGGACGACGACGAGCGCGGCGGGCAGCAGCACGCGCGCCACCTCGCGCGGACGCCGCACCCCGGCAAGGACCCCCGACAGCGCGCCCGGCAGGGCGAGGACGGGCAGGAGTTTGACGGCGACGGCGGCGCCGAGGAGCGCGCCGCGCCGCGCTCCGGTGACCCCGAGGGCGAGGACGAGGAGCAGCACGCCGAGGGTGTCCACATGGGCGTTGTTGACGGCCTCGATCGGCACCGCGGGACACCAGGCCCACAACGCGGCGCGCCGCGGGTCGCCGCCGCGCCGCCGGAGCACGGCGAGCAGGGCGAGGGTGGTGACCGTGGCCAGCAGCGCACCGCCGGTCTGCACGGCCTTGTGACGGGCGCCCCCCGGGGACAGGGCGTGCACGGCGAGGAACCAGCCCTCGGCGACGGGCGGGTAAATGGTGTGCACGGTGGGCCGGTTGATCAGTGTGCAGCCGCCACCGGGGACCGGATGCTCGTCCCAGGCACGGCAGGCGCCGCCCTCGGGGAAGAGCCACCGGTCGCGCAGCGCGCCTAGTTCCGGCGCCGAAGGAGCGTATGTGTATGGGGAGATGCCCGCCGCCTGCACGCGGCCGTCCCAGGCATAGCGGTACATGTCGTCGCTCGTGCCCGGCGGCCCGGCGAGCCCCGCCAGGGCGAGGGCCGCCCCGCCCGCGACGACGAGAGCGACGGCCCGCCGCACCGGCACCTTGCGCACGGCGACGGCCGCGGCGGCGAACAGCGCCCAGGCGACGGCCTGGCGCAGCAGGGTGCGGCCGGGCGTGTCGTGCTGGACGGCCGTGGCGACGACCGCCGTGAGGGCGGCGAGCAGGGCGGCGGTGACTGCGGTGGCGGTTCGGGTACCCACGTGTCCCACCGTCGCAGGTCACGGCGGTGCGGGCGGTCACGCGCGGCCGTCCGTCCGCATTCCGTAAGGAGTCGGAGGCCCTTTCCCGGGGGTCCCGGGCGGTGTGATGGGACGCATGAGACGCCCCGTCCTTCCTCCAAGGTTCCCGCTGCCCAAGGCGCCGCCGCCCCCGGTGTTCACAGGGCGGCTGCACGACCCGCGCACGGCGACGGTGGTCGGCCGCGCCCTGGGGGCGGCGATCGCCGTCTGCTTCGTCACCGGCCTGGTCAGCCACTACCTGCAGCAGCCGCCGTCATGGGCGGCCGGCGCGCTGCCGAGCCGTCCGGTGTGGGGCTACCGGCTGACACAGGGGCTGCACGTGGCGAGCGGGATCGCCGCCCTGCCGCTGCTCCTGGCGAAACTATGGACGGTCTACCCCCGCCTGTTCGCCCGGCCCGCGGTGCGGTCGTTCGCCCACGCGCTGGAGAGGCTGTCGGTCGGCGTGCTGGTCGGCAGCGTGCTGCTGCAACTGGTGACGGGGCTGCTCAACACCGTGCAGTGGTACCCGTGGCCGTGGAACTTCCGCCCCGCGCACTGGGCCCTGGCCTGGGTGGCCCTCGGCGCGCTGCTGCTGCACCTGGCGGTCAAGGCGCCGGTCATCGCGGCGCACTGGTCACGGCGGTCGTCCGGCACGCGGGAGCTGACCGGGGCCGACGGCCCGGACCGGCGGTCCTTCGTGGCGGCCGTGGCGGTGGCCACCGGCGCGGTGACCCTGACGACCGTCGGCCAGTCCCTGACCCCGCTCGGCCGCGCCGCCCTCTTCGCGCCGCGCAGCCCCGAACACGGCCCGCAGGGCCTGCCGGTCAACCGCACCGCCGCGGCGGCCGGCATCACCCCGCACCTGCTGGCCGACTGGCGGCTCCAGGTGGTGGGCCCCCGGCCGTTCGAGCTGACGCTCGCCGAACTGCGCGCGGTGGCACGGCACTCGGCGGTGCTCCCGATCGCCTGCGTCGAGGGCTGGAGCCGCAACGCGCACTGGACCGGCGCCCGGCTGCGCGACCTGCTGGACCGTGCCGGTGCCCCGGCGGACGCGCGCCTGCGCGTGGTCTCCCTGGAGCCCGAAGGGGCCTACGCGGTCACCGAGATGGGTGCCTCGTACGCCCGCGACCCGCTGACCCTGCTCGCCGTCGCCCTCAACGGCCTTCCCCTGGCGCTCGACCACGGCTACCCGGCTCGGATCATCGCCCCGAACCGGCCCGGCGTGCTGCAGACCAAGTGGGTCACCCGGCTGGAGGTGCTGCTGTGAGCCCGTCGCGGCTGCTGCGCGGGGCGCTGGGCGTCGCAGGAGTGGCGGCGATGTCCCTGGGCGCCGTCCTGTTGCTGACGGACCGCGAAGTCGGCTCGCCGGTGGGCGTGCTGACCTGGCTGGCGGCGGCGGTCGTCCTGCACGACGGCGTACTCGTCCCCCTCGTGCTCGCCATCGGCGCGCTCCTCCCCCTGCGGGCGCGCAGGCCGCTGCGGGCCGGGCTGCTCGCCGCCGGCTGCCTCACGGCGGTGGCCCTCCCGGTGATGCTGCGGCAGGGACAGGGGGCCAATCCGTCGGTGCTGCCGCTGGACTACGTGGGCAACTGGGGCCTGGCGATGGGCGTGGTGGCGGTCGCGACAGCGTGCGGGGTGGCGCTGGGGCGGGTACGGCGGCGGGGACGGGGACGGGGGCGTCGATACCGTTGACCCCGGAACGTATCGACATGAGCGCAATGCGTCACCGTTCCGTATCAGCCGGGTATCCACGGAAACCGCCCCCGTCGGCGTCCGCGTGTTCCGAGCCGAACGCCGGCGGTGAGCCGGGACCGAACGACTGGGGGACGTCATGGAGCACAGGAACACGCGCGGGGCCGCGGTGGCGGCGGTGCTGCTCTGCACGACGGCGGCGCTGCTGACCGGATGCCGGGACGGCGGTACAGCGGCGGGCGGGGCGCCGAGCGCGCCGGCGCCGGTGGCTTCGCCGACCGCGTCGGATTCCGTGCCCTCTCCGGCGCCTTCGTCCTCTTCGAGTCCCTCGGCTCCCTCGGACCCCTCGGCGTCGCCGGTGGGGTCGGACGCACCGGCGGGATCCCCCTGCGGGGACACGTCGCTGGAGGCGGGCCCGGCGCGCCAGGCGGCGCAGCGGCCGCAGGGAACGGGGACCGGGGCGGCGATCGTGGGCTTCACGAACACGTCCGGGACCGCCTGCACGGTCGAGGGGTTCCCCACGGTGGCCGGCGCGGCCAACGGCTCGCCGGAGCTCAATGTGCCGCTGACCGTGGAGCACAGCGGCACCTCCGCGCCGGTCACGGTGGCCCCGGGTGGTCGGGTGTGGGTCACGTTGACGTTCCACCAGGTCCAGGGCGAGGGGGACGGCTACTGCGCCTCCGGTGAGGCGCCGGTGCAGTACCCGACGATGGTGCTGGGCCTCCCCGGTGGCGCGGGCCGCCACCAGGTCGCCCTGGACGACGGGGAGTTCGCCGAGTGCGACGGGATCGTCGCGGTCACCGCCCTCTCGGCGGCCCAGCCCTCCTGACCTCAGGCGGGGGGCGCCCCGGCGCCGTTCAGCGGGCCAGTTCCACGAAACAGCGCCCGCCGACCGACCACTCCCCCACAGCGGTCCAGCCCGCCGCCTCCGCCGTCCGGCGCAGCGCCGCCGTGCCGAGCCGGGCCCAGGGGAAGTCGCCGCCGTGGCGGCCGCCGGCGTCCTCCACCCGGACGGTGAGGCGTTCGTCGACGTCGTAAGCGGCGGCCTCGGCCAGCAGGCGGCCGTCCGGGGCGAGGAGTTCGCGGACGCGGGCGAGCAGGGCGGACGGGTCCCCGCCGATGCCGATGTTGCCGTCGGCCAGCAGGGCGGTGCGCCAGCGGCCCTCGGCGGGGAGGCGGTCGAAGACGGACCGGTGCAGCACCGCCCCGCCCGCGCCCCGGGTCCGGGCGACGGCCGCCGGGGAGACGTCGACGCCGAGTGCGGGCAGGCCGCGTCCGCCGAGCGCGGCGACGAGACGGCCGGGCCCGCAGCCGATGTCGAGCACGGGCCCGCGGCAGCGACGCAGCAGGGCGGAGTCGGCGGCGTCCGGCTCCGCACACCACCGTTCGACCTCCAGAGGCAGCAGCCAGCCGTCCGAACGCCGCAGGAAGAGCGGGCCGCGCCCGGTGCGCAGGGCGTGGGCGTACGGGTCGTCGACCCAGGCCGTCGCCGTGGTTCTCGTACCGGAACCGGCCCGCGGCACGGGCGCGATCGGCGGCGCCGTCACCGGCCCAGCTCCGCCGCGAACCGGGTGCCTGGCGCGGCCACCGCCACCGCGTGCGCGTCGGCGGCGGTGTCCACGTCCCGCAGGACCGGGAGGTGACGCACTCTCAGGCCGGCGTCCAGCAGGCGCTGCTCCTGCAACGCGCCGGTCCGCGGTGTGGACATCGGCACCCCGCGCAGCAGGCGCGGGTCGGGCACCGCCAGGCCGAGCGCCCAGAAGCCGCCGTCGGCCGCCGGGCCGAGGAAGGCGTCGCAGTGCGCCCAGGCGTCCTCGGCCAGTGCGGGCGCGAGGACGTCGGGGCAGATCTGCGGGGTGTCCATGCCGACCAGCAGCGCGGGTCCTTCGCAGCCCGCGAAGGCCGCCGCGAGGCGTTCGTCCAAGCCGCCCGCCACCTGCGGCACCACCTCGATCCCGGGCGGCAGCCACGGCCCGGGGCGGCCCTCCAGCACCAGCACGCGGCGTCGCGCGGGCACGCGGAGGACGGTCTGCAGGGTGTCGGCGAGCGCTGCGGCGGCCAGGGCGGCGGCCCGCTCCGGCGTGAAGGGCGGGGTGAGCCGGGTCTTGACCCGGCCGGGCAGCGGTTCCTTGGCGATGACCAGCAGTGTGGTGGGACCGCCGGCAGGGCGGCCCGGGGCGGACGTCGGCCAGGACTCGTCCTCGCGTGAGTGCGCGGTCATCGCCGCTCCCCCGCCGGGGAATCGGCCAGGGACGCCACCGGAGGCCGGGCCGGCGGCGGTTCCGGCGGTTCGGCCAGCACCGCGCGCATGTCGCGCACCGCGTGCCAGGTGCCGCGCCAGGTCCCGGTGACCTTGGAGCGTCCCGTGCGCGGCAGGTACGGCACCTCGGTCTCCCGGATCCGCCAGCCCGCGTCCGCCGCCCGCACCAGCATCTGGAGGGGGTAGCCGGAGCGGCGGTCGGTGAGGCCGAGGCCGAGCAGTGCCTCGCGGCGGGCGGCACGCATGGGGCCCAGGTCGTGCAGGTGCACACCCGTACGGCGGCGGATCAGCCGGGCGAGCTCCAGGTTGGCCAGGCGGGCGTGCAGTGGCCACGCGCCCGGTCCGGTGGGGCGGCGGCGGGCCAGGACGAGGTCCGCGTCCCCGGCGCGGACGGGGTCGGCGACGGAGGGCAGCAGACCGGGGTCGAGGGAGCCGTCGCAGTCGCAGAAGCAGACGACGTCGGCGGTCGCGGCGAGCAGCCCCGCGTGGCAGGCGGCGCCGAAGCCGCGACGCGGTTCGCGCACGACGGTGGCGCCGAGGCGCTCGGCGACGGCGGCCGATCCGTCGGTGGAGCCGTTGTCGACGACGACGGCCCGCCAGCCGGCCGGGACGCGCTCCAGCACCCACGGGAGCGCGGCGGCCTCGTCGAGGCAGGGCAGGATCACGTCGACCTGGGAGGGGAAGGTGTCGGTCACCTCCCTCACCCTACGAACACCGAACGGGCATTTCGGACATGCAGTCCTTACGAAACACGGACGTCCCCCCTGTGGGTGGCCACCGGCCCGCCGTCCGGCGCCCGCGCGGTGCGAGACTCGGGGCGTGACCAGCGACGCACCCCCCGCCCGAGTCCTCGTGGTGGACGACGACCCCACCGTGGCCGAGGTCGTGACCGGCTACCTCGTCCGCGCGGGCTTCACCGTCGACCGCGCCGCCGACGGCCACGCCGCGCTCGCGGGCGCCGCGGCCGCCCGCCCCGACCTCGTCGTGCTCGACCTGATGCTGCCCGGCCTGGACGGTCTCGAGGTGTGCCGCCGCATCCGCGCCGAGCACGGCGAGGTGCCGGTGGTCATGCTGACGGCCCGCGGCGACGAGGACGACCGCATCCTCGGCCTGGAGGTCGGCGCGGACGACTACGTGACCAAGCCGTTCAGCCCGCGCGAGCTGGTCCTGCGCGTCGAGTCGGTGCTGCGCCGCGCAGGCACCCGCCGCGAGGCCGCTTCCGGCACGGGCCGCGGCGCGGGCACCGGCGCGCTGCTGCGGTCCGGGCCGCTCACCCTCGACCCGGCCGCCCGCCGCGCCACCCGCGACGGCGTCGAGCTCGCCCTCACGCTGCGGGAGTTCGAACTGATGGCGTTCTTCCTCCAGCACCCCGGCCGGGTGCTGGGCCGCGAGGAGCTCATGCACCGGGTGTGGGGATGGGAGTTCGGCGACCTGTCGACGGTCACCGTCCACGTGCGCCGGCTGCGCGAGAAGATCGAGGACGACCCGGCACGGCCCCGGCTGATCAGCACCGTCTGGGGCGTCGGCTACCGCTTCGACCCGCCCACGCTGCCCGCTACGGAGGCCGCCGCCGATGCATGACCTGCTGCTCATCGCCGCCTACGCCGCCCTCGGCGCGGCCGCCGCCGGCCTGCTCGGCGCGCTCGCCCTGCGGTTGCTGCGGCGCCGTTCCCTGGCCCTGTCGCTCACGGTGGTGGCCGCCGTGGCGGTGGGCGCCATGCTCGCCGGGACGCTGTCGGTCGCCTGGGCGATGTTCCTGTCCTCGCACGACCTGGGCGTGGTCACGACGGTGTGCGCCATCGCGGCGGCCGTCTCCCTGACCGTCGCCCTGCTGCTCGGGCGGTGGGTGGTGGCGGGCAGCCGCGCGCTGACCGAGGCCACCCGCGTCCTCGGGGACGGGGGCGGCTTCTCGGCGCCCGCCACCGCGCCCACCGCGGAACTCGCCGCGCTCGGCCGCGAACTGGCCGCCACCAGCGCCAAACTCAGCGCCTCACGCGAGCGCGAGCGCGCCCTGGAGGCCTCGCGGCGCGAACTCGTCGCCTGGATCTCTCACGACCTGCGCACTCCCCTCGCGGGGCTGCGGGCCATGGCCGAGGCCCTGGAGGACGGGGTCGTCGACGACCCCGTGCGCTACCACCGCCGCATCCGCGCCGAGGTCGAACGGCTCTCCGGCATGGTCGGCGACCTCTTCGAACTCTCCCGCATCCAGGCGGGCGTGCTCGCCCTGGCACCGACCCGGATGTCCGTCCACGACCTCGTGGACGACGCCCTCGCCGGAGCGGACGCCCTCGCCCGGGAGCACGGGGTGGTGCTCGTGGGCGACCGTGACGGCGCCTGCGACCCGGTGCCGGTGGAGGTCGACGGCCGGGAGATGACCCGCGTCCTGGCCAACCTGCTGGTCAACGCCATTCACCGCACTCCGGCCGACGGGACCGTCGCGGTCACCGCGCACCGCGCGGAGGACTCCGTCGTACTGTCGGTGACAGACGGCTGCGGCGGCATCCCGGCCGAGGACCTGCCGCGCGTCTTCGACACCGGATGGCGGGGAACGGACGCGCGCACACCCCCGGCGGGCGCCGGTCTCGGGCTCGCCATCGTGCGCGGCATCGTCGAGGCGCACGACGGGCGGGCCGCGGTCCGCAACGTCCCCGGCGGCTGCCGCTTCGAGGTGGTGCTCCCGGTCGCGGGGTGAGCGGGCACCACCCGCCCGCGGGTCGCGGGGCGGGGGTTATCCGTGCGGCTCAGGCCCCTTCGGCGAACTCGGCCATTCCGTCGGCGAATCCGACCTGCGGCTTCCAGCCCAGCTCGTCGCGCAACCGGGCGGACGAGGCGGTGATGTGGCGGACGTCGCCGAGCCGGTACTCACCGGTCGTCACCGGTTCCGGGCCGCCGCACGCCGCGGACAGGGCCCGGGCGAGGTCGCCGACGGTGCGCGGCTCGCCGCTGCCGACGTTGTAGGCGCGCAGCGTGCCGGGGGCGGCGCCGGAACCGGCGGCGGACCGGACGGCGGTGAGGGCGGTGACGTTCGCCGCCGCGACGTCACGCACGTGCACGAAGTCCCGCCGCTGGCCGCCGTCCTCGAAGACGCGGGGTGCCTCGCCGCGCGCCAGGGCGGAGCGGAAGAGCGCGGCGACGCCGGCGTAGGGGGTGTCGCGGGGCATGCCGGGGCCGTAGACGTTGTGGTAGCGCAAGGAGACCGCGCGGCCGCCCACGGCGCGGGCCCAGCAGGCGGCCAGGTGCTCCTGGGCGAGCTTGGTCGTCGCGTAGACGTTGCGCGGGTCGGCAGGGGCGTCCTCCTCGACGAGGCCGGGGCGCAACGGCTCGCCGCACTGCGGGCACGGCGGCTCGAAACGGCCCGCGTCGAGGTCCTCGGGGCGCCGCGGCCCGGGGCGTACGAGGCCGTGCCCGGCGCAGGTGTAGCGGCCCTCCCCGTACACCACCATCGAGCCGGCGAGCACCAGTTCGCGCACGCCGGCGCCGGCCATCGCCGCCAGCAGCACCGCGGTGCCCAGGTCGTTGCAGGCCACGTAGTCCGGCGCGTCGGCGAAGTCCTTGCCGAGGCCGACCATGGCTGCCTGGTGGCACACGGCGTCGACGCCGTGCAGCGCGTCGGCCACGGCCGCCGGGTCGCGGACATCGGCCCGCCGCGGTTCGGTGCCCTCGGGCGCGGGGCCGTCCGCGCGGTCCAGGATCCGGACGCCGTGGCCGTTTTCCACGAGGGCGGTGACGATGTGGGAGCCGATGAAGCCCGCGCCGCCTGTGACGAGTACCAGCATGCTGTCGACCGTATGTCCTGGCAGGCGCCACCCCGCCCGGACGCGCGCGGCCGTCAGGGGTTCGTAAGCTTCCGGAGGACCTCCGGGGACTGCCGGGGCGGCTGTGCCGGACGTCATCCGTCGAGGGCCGGCACCTCCAGGGTCAGCGTGCCGGCGTCGGCGTCGAGCACGGCGGGCACACCCAGCGGCACGGTGAGGCTCCGGTCGCCGTGGCCGAACCCGAGCTCCTCCACGACCGGTACGCCCAGTCCGCCGAGCCGGTCGCGCAGCACCTCGCGGACCCGCTCGTACGGGCCGCAGTCCCGCCAGGATCCGAGGGCGATGCCCGCGACGCCGTCCAGCAGGCCGGAGCGCAGCAGTTGCGTCAGCGCGCGGTCGATGCGGTACGGATCCTCGCCGACGTCCTCCAGCAGCAGGATGCCGCCGGCCATGCCGCCGCGGCCGTCCGGTGTACCGATCCCCGCGGTCATCAGGGACAGGCAGCCGCCGACGGTGATCCCGCGCGCCGTGCCGGGGACGAGCGTGCGCGCATCGGGGGAGCCGAGCACCCGCACGCTCCCGGGCTCGAAGAGCGTGGCCCGCACGTGGTCGCGGGTCGTCTCGTCCTTCACGAACGCCTGGGCGGCGATCATCGTGCCGTGCAGAGTGGCCAGGCCGAGCCGGAGCGCGAAGGCCTCGTGCAGCGCGGTGATGTCGCTGAAGCCGAGCAGCACCTTCGGGCCGGCCGCCCGCAGGGCGTCCCAGTCCAGCAGGTCGGTCATGCGCTGGGCGCCGTAACCGCCGCGTGCGCACAGGACGGCGGCCACGTCGGGGTCGCACCACGCCTGCTGGAAGTCGCGGGCGCGCGCGGCGTCCTCCCCCGCGAGGTAGCGGAATCGGGGGTGGCGGTCCAGGACGTGCGGTGCCACCACCGGGTCGAGCCCCCACTCCCGGAGGATGTCCAGCCCGGTGTCGAGTCGTTCCGGGACGACAGGCCCGCTGGGGGCGACGACGGCGACGCGGTCGCCGGGGACGAGCCGGCGCGGACGGACGAGGGGTGCCAGGGGCGCCGAGGGGTCGAGGGGATGCAGCGGGTTCAGGGGGTGCGAGGGTCTCACTTGCCGAGCTCCAGAGGGGGTACGCCGGGCGGGGTGAAGCCGAGGACCTGCCCGTAGAGGGCGAGTTCGGCCTCCAGGGAGGTGATGAGGCTGTCCTCGCGCCGGAAACCGTGTCCCTCCCCTTCGAACAGGAGGTACGCGTGCGGGATGCCGCGCCCGGCGATGCGGTCGAGGAAGCGCTCGCACTGCACGGGCCGGCAGATCACGTCGTCCGTGCCCTGCAGGAGCAGGAAGGGCACCGTGAGCCGGTCGGCGTGGGTGATCGGCGAGCGCTCGCGGTAGAGGTCGGGGACCTCGGCCCAGGAACCGACGAGCGAGTCCAGGTACTGCGACTCGAAGTCGTGGGTCTCGCCGCCCGCGGCCCAGCCGGTCAGATCGAGCAGGGGATACCGGATGACGCCGCAGGCGTAGACGTCGGTGGTGGTCAACGACGCCGCGCTGGTCCAGCCGCCGGCGCTGCCGCCGCGGATGGCGAGCCGGGCACGGTCGGCGGTGCCCTCCGCGGCCAGCGCCTCGGCGACGGCAGCGCAGTCCGCCACGTCGACCACACCCCACTGCCCCCGCAGCCGCTCCCGGTAGGCACGCCCGTAGCCGGTGGACCCACCGTGGTTGACCTCGACGACTCCGATGCCCCGGGAGGTGAAGTAGGCGACCTCCAGGTCGAGCACGAGCGGGGTGCGGCTGGTGGGGCCCCCGTGCACCCACACCACGTAGGGCGGCAGTTCGCCCTCGGGCGCCGTGAAGCCGGGGTTGCGCGGCGGGTACACCTGGGCGTGGATCTCCCGCCCGCCGGGCCCGGTGAAGACCCGTTCCGCGGGTTCCGGCACGAACGCCGGGTCCACGATGTCCTCGTGGGCGGCGCCGACGACGCGGCTGTGGCCCGTGCACGTGTCGAGTTCGACGACCTCGAAGGAGGTGCGCGCGGAGGCCGCGACACCGATGACCCGCGTGCCGGACGACGCCAGAGGGCCGGTCCACTCGCTCCACGGCCCCGGCACGTCGGCGAGTTCGCCGGTGGCCGGCTCGAGTATCCCGAGCCGCTGCGCGCCGCGCCCGTGGAGCACGGCGACCGTGCCGCTGTCGAGCGGCGCGAACCAGCGCGCCCCCATCTGCCAGGCCGGCCCGGCGAACTCCTCGTCGCGGGGGCAGAGGTTGACGGCCGCGCCGGTGGCGGGGTCGACGCGGTGCAGATTCCACCAGCCGGTGCGGTCGGCGGCCGCCAGAAGGGTGCCGTCCGCGGCCCACTCGGCCTGAGCGACCGATTCGGCGGGGCCGCCGAGGATCGTACGGGCGGGGCCGAAGGTCCCGTCGGCCGCGACCTCCGCGAGCCGGAGCTCGGTGCCGTCCCACGGCATGCGGGGGTGGTCCCAGGCGATCCAGACCGCCTGCCGTCCGTCCGGGGAGAGCCGGGGCGCGGTCACGAAGCGGTGCGTGTCGTCGGACAGTTCGCGCACGGCGTCCCGCGAGTCGGCCGCGGAGCCGTCCAACGGCACCGCCACGAGCACGCGGCGCAGGTCAAGGGGACCGTCGCCGGTGAACTCCTCCAGCACGCACCAGACCTCACCGCGGTCGAGGTGGAGCTGCGGGTCGGCCCACCGCAGCCCGTCGCCCACCGCCGAGACGGGGGTCAGCGGCCGGGGCACGGCATCGGCGGCCGCGGGCTCGTACGCGTAGAGCCGCTGGTCGGCGAAGTCGGCGAAGACGATCAGCGTCCCGGACGGCCCTGTCCCGCCCGTCCAGGCCCGGCCGCCGTACTCGATGACACGGGTGCGGACGTTCCACGGCGCGGGCAGCGGTGTGTCCACCGTGCCGTCGGCGAGCCGCCGCACCAGCGCGCGCCGGCCGCCCTCGGCGGGGCGGGGCTCGGTCCACCACACCTCCTCGCCGACGAAGCCGGGGAAGTCCGGGCGTCCGTCGTGGGCGGCGGCGGTGCGGGCGTCGACCGGCGACTCCCAGGCACCGTACGGCGCCGTGCGCGACGTCGGGTTCATCGCTCTCCTCCGGTGGTCGGGGTGTGCGCGCCGAGCAGGAACCGGTCCAGGACCCGGACGCCGAAGTGCAGCCCGTCGACGGGAACGCGCTCGTCGACGCCGTGGTACATGCCCGCGTAGTCGAAGCCCTCGGGCAGCTTGAGCGGCGAGAAGCCGTAACCGGTGATGCCCAGGCGGGAGAACTGCTTGGCGTCGGTGCCGCCGCCCATCACGAAGGGCACGACGTGCGCCCCGGGGTCGAAGTGCATCAAGGATTCGCGCATCGCCGCGAAGACCGGGCTGTCGACGGGCGCCTCCAGCGGGATCTCCCGGTGGTGGTACTCCCACGCGACGTCCGGTCCGGTGAGTTCGTCCATGGTGGTGGCGAACTCCTCCTCGCCGCCCGGCAGCACCCGTCCGTCGACGTGCGCGACCGCGTGGCCGGGAATGACGTTGATCTTGTAACCGGCTTCCAGCATGGTCGGGTTGGCACTGTTGCGGATCACCGGCTCGACGAGCGCGGCCGCCGTGCCGAGCTTGGTGAGCAGGGCGTCCACGTCCGCGAAGTCGGGCTCGACACCGTAGAGCGCGGCCAGTTCGGTCAGGGCGGCCCGGACGGTGGGGGTGATCCTCACCGGCCACTGGTGCTCGCCGATGCGGCTGACGGCCGAGGCGAGCCGCGTCACGGCGTTGGTCCGGTTCACCTTGGAACCGTGCCCTGCCCTGCCGTCGGCGGTCAGCTTCAGCCAGGCCGTGCCGCGCTCCCCCGCCGCGACGGGGTAGATCCGCTTGCCGGGGCCCGGGTGGAAGGTGAATCCGCCCGACTCGCTGATGCCCTCGGTGCAGCCACGGAACAGCTCCGCGTGCTGGTCGGCGAGGAAGCCCGATCCGTAGGCGGCGCTGTCCTCCTCGTCGGCGGTGAGGGCCAGCACGATGTCCCGTGCCGGGCGCACGCCCTCGCGTGACCACGACCGCACGGTGGCCAGCACCATGGCGACGGTGCCCTTCATGTCGATGGCGCCGCGTCCCCACACCACCCCGTCGCGCACCTCCCCGGAGAAGGGATGCACGCTCCAGTCGTCGGCCTGGGCGGGCACGACGTCGAGATGCCCGTGGACCAGCAGGGCGCCGTCCGCGCCGCCGGCCCCGGTGGCCTCGATGCGCGCCACCACGTTGGCACGGCCGGGGGCGGACTCCAGGACGGCGGCATCGATGCCGGCCTCGGCGAGCAGCCCGGCGGCGTACTCCGCCGCGGGGCGCTCGTTGCCGTCACCGCCGCCGTGGTTGGTGGTGTCGATCCTGATCAGTTCCGAGGTGAAGCGGACCGCCTCGTCGAGTGCCTGGGTGTCAGCCATACTGCTCCTCCACTGCTGACGAGACGAGGGTGGTCACCGCTTTGAAGCAGCGGATCCCCTCGTACATGGTCGGTGAGGTGTACGCGACGCGGCGCTCACCGGTGCGCTCGACGCCGGGCACCACGGCCGCGGCGCCCGCCAGGTGCTCCGCGTCCAGTTCGAGTTCGATCGTGAACGGTCCGGCCTGCGACGGTTCGTGCCGCACCGCGATGCCGGCCGCCTCCTTGGCCGCCGCCCGGATGTCCGCCGCGGTGCGGGCCGGTGGCCGGCACACCGCCGCGTACCGCGACACGTAGTCCTTGACGGCGACGGTCCGTGCCCCCGGGGCGTACCGGTGGGCGTCCAGCGCGGTGCGGTCGTCACCGGTGACCAGCACGACCGGCACCCCGTACTCCGCGACGACCAGGGAGTTGAGCCACCCCTCGCTCGCCCGGTCCCCGTCGACCCACACCCCGGTGATGGAGTTGGGGAGGTAGGTGTGGGCGAGCACCCCTTCCGTGCCCGCGCCGGTGTGGTAACCGACGAAGGCCACCCCGTCCACGTCCCCGTGCTGGACGCCCTCCACCATCGACAGGTCCTTGTGGCGGCCGGTGAGCATCTGGGCCCGCTCGTCCAACTGCTCCAGCAGCAGATTGCGCATGCTCCAGTGCGCCTCGTTGATCACGACCTCGTCGGCCCCGCCGTCGAAGAAGCCGGCGACCGCCGCGTTCACGTCCGAGGTGAACAGATGCCTGCAGCGTTCCCACTGGCCGCTGCCGGGCACGACGTCACCGGGCCAGGTCACCCCGGTGGCGCCTTCCATGTCCGCGCTGATCAGGATCTTCATGGCATGGAACGTTACGCAAGGTCATCGGCGCACACCAGGCCCCCACCCGGCCTGTGGAAAACTTCCGAGATCGACCCCCGATCGGCCCCCGGCCCCGCCCGGCCGGCCGACCCGGCCCGCCTCGCGCCGACCCCGAGCCGACAGCCGGAACGCCCCCGCGCCCGCGGCTTCGGGAGCACGTCGAGACCGCCGTCGATCACGTCCGCGCGGCGGCGCCCCGGCACGGCAGTTGCTGCTCGAACCAGACCGTCTTGCCCTGCGCCGTGCGGCTCGCGCCCCATTCCCGCGCCAGCCGGCTGACGATGCGCAGCCCGCGGCCGCTCTCCTCCTCCGGCCCCGCGCCGAGCAGGACGGGCAGCGCGTGGTCGTCGTCGGTGACCTCGCACAGCAGCGCGTCCGCGCGGACCAGGCGCAGCTCGACGTGGCGCGTGTGCGCGTGCCGCACGGCGTTGGTGACGACCTCGCCGACCAGCAGCGCGGCGGTCTCTGCGGCCTCCGGCGCGCCCCAGCGCTCCAGGGTGTCGCGGGTGAGCGTGCGGGCCCGTCGCACCTCGCGCGCGTCGAGGGCGAGCTGCCAGGTGACGACGTCCTCCCGCGCGATGCCGCCGAGCCGGGCCATCAGCAGGGCGACGTCGTCCTTGCGGCCGCCGCGCCGGCCCAGCGCGCGGATGACCGTGTCGCACGCCTCGTCCGTCGAGGCGGTCCGGCGCACGGCGCTCTCGCACAACGCCGCGAGTCCGGTGCCGAGGTCCTGACCGCGTGCCTCCACCAGTCCGTCGGTGCAGAGCAGCAGCCGGTCGCCCGGCGCGACCGGCACCCGCACGGTCTCGAAGGCCACTCCGCCGATGCCGATCGGCGCGCCCGTGGGCACGTCCAGCAGCTCGCCGCGACCGTCCTCGGCGCGGACCAGCACGGGCGGGACGTGCCCGGCGTTGCCGATCAGCAGCTCGTTGTGCACCGGGTCGTACACCGCGTACAGGCAGGTGGCCAGGTAGTGCTCGCCGAGCCGCTGCGCGAGGTCGTCGAGGCCGCGCAGCAGTTGAGCCGGCGGCAGGTCCAGTGCGGCCATGGTCTGCACGGCCGTGCGCAGCTGCCCCATGACGGCGGCCGCGCTCAGCCCGTGTCCCATGACGTTGCCGACGACCAGCGCCACCCGGGAACCGGGCAGCTTGACGGCGTCGAACCAGTCGCCCCCGGCCCGGCCCTGCCGAGTGCCGGGCAGGTGGCGGGTCACCACGTCGCAGCCGGGCATGCGCGCCGTGACCTGCGGCAGCATCCCGGCCTGGAGCGTGTCGGCGACGTTCTCCTGGTACGTGTACATGCGGGCGTTGTCGAGCACGAGCCCGGCGCGGGCGGCCAGTTCGGCGCCGGTCACACGGTCCATGTCGTTGAACGGCGGCCGCTCCTGGTGACGCAGCAGGATCATGAAGCCGAGCACCAGGTCGCGTGCCTTGAGCGGCACCACCAGCATGGAGCGGCCGGTGATCAGCGGCCGGATGTCCCGCTTCTCGAACTGCGCGGCGATCTCCTCGCCCATGGGTTCGGTGATCCTCGGCACGAGCACGGGCTGCCCGCTGGTCATGCACTGGAAGAACGGGGTGTGCTCGGGGAACGTCGTCGACTCGCCGAGCGGCACCACGTCGTCCCAGCGGCCGGGTTCGTCGGTGTGCTCCACGGCGACCTGGTGCCACCGGGTCGTGACGTCCGGCGGCCCTGCGGGGAAGTCCTCGCCGGCCTGCACCTGCGCGCGCAGGTAGGTGGCCGCCACGTCCGTGAAGCGGGGCACCACGACGGCGCCGATCTCCTGGATCGTGCGGGACACGTCCAAGGAGCTGCCGATGCGCCCGCTGACCTCGTTCAGGAACTCCAGGCGCTCCCGGACGGCGGCGTACTCGAGGTCGGGTTCCGCCGCCACGGCCGCGGCGGCCCCGGGGTCGGCAGCGGCCTCTCGGGCGGCGCGCAGCCCGTCGGCGCGGCGCTCGGCCCTGCGGGGCACGCCCCAGTCGGGGGTGACCGGGACGCGGTCGTGCCGGCTGATCTCCAGGACGGGGTAGCCGAGTTCGAGGACTTGGGAGACGATCCGGCCGCTCTCGGCGACACCCATGCTGGGCAGGATCTCCGGCAGTCGCTTGGCGAGCCCTTCGGCGCCGGGGAACTCGGTGTGCAGGGCGAAGGCGGGCGCGATCCGCTCGAACTCACCGGTCGCGTCGGCGTCCTGCCCGGGTCCGATGTGCAACTGGGCCGCGTCGGCGGCGAGTACGAGAAGCGTCTCGGACCCCGGCCCGACCAGCGGGTAGGACCACCAGAGCACGTCCACCGGGGCGTCGTCGACAACGGTGTCATGGCTACGGTTGAGACGGGCGCGCCCCGCGGTGGGGTAGGAGGTCTCGCCGCTCAGCGAGGCGTCGAGGTCAGGACCCGCGTAGGGGCCGAGGGAACCGGGACCGTAGGCGGCGCCGCTGACGGTGTCCGTGCCGTAGGGGCCGCCCGCCCCGTCGCCGAGGGCACCGGTCACGGGCAGCAGGTCGATCGCGGAACGGCCGATCGCCTGCTCGCGGGTGCTGCCGAAGAGTTTGCGGGCGCCGGTGCTCCAGTGGGAGACCAGCCCGTCGCGGTCCACGACGACCACGGCGAGCGGAATGCGTCCCGAAAGGCCCGTACGCTGCGGCGGCAGCCCCGGACGGCTGCCCTCCCCGAGCGGGGTGCGACGTTCCATGACGCGCTCGGCTCCTTCCCCTGTGGCGCCGGACACCGATCGCGGCCGGGCGTGGTCGGCGCCCCGCACAAGATCTGCGGCTCCGCCACCACGGTACGACCGTCACCGGGTGCCGCGCGCGTCATTGCGGCAAACTTGCGTACTCCAATGTGAAATTGACAGAACGTCACTGACGAAGAGAGCCCGTGCGTCAGTCCTCGTAGCCGAGCAGCACGTCGCGTTCGGTGCGTCCGCCGCCGGTCAGACGCAGCACGGTGGCCACCGGCGGATAGCCGGAGGCGATCACCGTGTACTCGCCCGCGGCCAGGTCCACGAAGCGGAAGGTCCCGTCGGCCCCGGTCGTGACGGTGTCCAGGACGTTGCCGGCGGCGTCCAGGAGCGTGACCCGCGCGTCCTCCACCGGCCGTCCGCCCGGGGCGCGCACGGTGCCGCGCAGCATGGCGCCGCCGGCCAGTTCGACGTCCTGCCGGGTCTCCCTGGCGGCCTGGACGGAGACCGGGAGGGCCGCGGGCCGGTAGGCGGGGGCATTGGCGGCGAGCGTGTACTCCCCGGCGATCAAGTCGGTGAGGGTGTAGTCGCCGTCCCGGCCGGTCCGCGCGCCGGCCACGACGTCGCCGCCGGCGTCGGTGAGCGTCACCGTCGCCTCGCGCACCGGAGTGCCGTCGGCGGTGTGCACGATCCCGGCGAGCCGTCCGGCGCCACCGAGCACGACGTCCAGTTCCACGGGCCGTTCGCCCACGGTGACGCTCACGGCCTGCGGCTGGTGTCCCCCGGCCGCCGCGATCAGCACGTAACTGCCGCCGCCCGGCGTGCTCAGCGCGTACCGACCGTCGTCGCCCGTGGCGCCGCGACCGACCTGACGCCCGGTCACGTCGATGAGCGTCAGCGCGGCACGCGCCACGGTGCTGCCGTCGGCGTGCTGGACCGTGCCGCACACCGGGACACCGGCGAGGTCGGCCTTGCGGGCAGTGGGGACGTGCTGGGTCACCAGGGGTTTCTCTTTCAGGAAGAAGGCGAGCAGGAATCCGATCGCGAGGACGGGCACCAGGTAGAGGAAGATGCGCGGCATCGCGGTGGCGTACGCCTGCACATAGGCGTCGCGGAATGCGGCCGGCATCGCGTGCACCATCTGCGGCGTGATCGACTGCGGGTCCGGCAACTCGGCGCCGCGCGGCAGTCCCGCGGCCAGCCGGTCCGCGAGGCGGTTGGCGAAGAGGGTGCCGAAGACCGCGGCGCCGACCGAACCGCCGATCTGCCGGAAGTAGTTGTTGGCGCTGGTGGCCGCGCCCAGGTCGGTGGGGCGCACCGAGTTCTGCACGGCCAGGATCAGCACGGGCAGCACCAGGCCGATGCCGAGTCCCAATACCGCCATGTAGACGCTGTACTCGGCACGCGGGGTGTCGATGTCCAGCCGCGACAGCAGCCACATGCCGAGAACCGACAGCGCCCCGCCGAGCAGGGGGAAGACCTTGTAGCGGCCGGTGCGGCTGATGAGCTGGCCGGAGACGACCGAGGCCAGCACGACGCCCAGCATCATGGGGAGCATCAGCAGTCCGGACTCGGTCGCGCTGACCCCGTTCACCATCTGCAGGAAGGTGGGCAGGTAGCTGGCCGCGCCGAAAAGCCCGACCCCGGTCACGGCGCCGATGAGGGCCGACACGGTGAAGATCCCGTCGCGGAACAGCCGCAGGGGGATGACCGGTTCCACGGCGAACCGTTCCACCACGACGAAGAGCACCGCGCAGCACGCCGCCCCGGCGCCCAGTCCGATCACGACGTCCGAGTCCCACGCGTACGTGGTGCCGCCCCAACTCGTCAGCAGCACGGCGCAGGTGGAACCGACGGCCAGCAGCAGCGCCCCCAGCACGTCCAGTCGCGGCCGCACGGCGGGCCGCGGCAGCCGCAGCACGACGGCGATCACGGCGAGGGTCAGCAGGCCGAAGGGCACGTTGATGTAGAAGCACCAGCGCCATGAGGCGTGGTCGGTGAAGAAGCCGCCGAGCAGCGGTCCCGCCACCGAGGCCAGGCCGAACGCCGCGCCGATCAGGCCCATGTAGCGGCCGCGCTGCCGCGGCGGGACGATGTCCGCGATGATCGCCTGCACGCCGATCATCAGGCCGCCGCCGCCGATGCCCTGGACGGTGCGGAAGGCGATGAGCTCGTTCATGGTGCGCGACCAGCCGGCCAGCGCGGAGCCGACGACGAAGACGACGATGGCGAACTGGAAGACGATCTTGCGCCCGAAGAGGTCGCCCAGCTTGCCGTAGAGCGGCAGTCCGATGGTCGACGCGAGCAGATAGGCCGTCACGGCCCACGACATCCGGTCCAGCCCGTGCAGTTCCCCGACGATCTTGGGGAGTGCGGTCGCCACGATCATCTGGTCGAGTGCCGCGAGCAGCAGGGTCAGCATCAGGCCGAGGAAGACCAGCCGCACCCTGCGGGGCGTGAGGTCCGCGGCGGGGATCCCGTGGCCGAAGGACGCGCCGTCGTCCGCGCCCGCGCCCGCTCCGGCGCCGGACTCGTCGGCGAGGGGTTCGCTCTGCTCGGTCAGCGTCGTCGCCATGGTGCTGCCCATCGCCGTGTCCACTCCCCTCGTCGCGCCTGACCTTTCGACAACGATCAAATGGCCCGGGGATGCGCCGTGGACGGACGGAACCACCCGTTCAAGTGACGTGCTCGCAGGTCCGTGCCCATGCCGGGCGCTGGAAGCGGGGGGTGACCTGCGTCAAAGGAACAGACTCAACGGGAGGAGCAGCAGGGCGGCGACGACGGAGGCCACCGAGACGCCGACCGTGCACGTCTTGAGCGTGCCCCGGGTGGTCTGCCCCATCAGCGACTGCAGCAGCCAGAAGGTGTTGCTCGTGACGTGCACGGCGAAGAGCGAGCCGGCGCCCACGGCGAGCGCGACCAGGACCGGGTCGAGTCCGAGGCCGGGCGCGATCGGGGCGAGGATGCCGGCTGCGGTGATGGCGGAGATGGTGACCGAGCCGATGGCCATGTGCAGCACCGCCGAGACCGCCCAGATGAGCAGCAGGGGCGCGACGGCGCCGGCGGTGAAATAGCCGCGCAGGATGCCGCCGAGACCGCTCGCCGACACCACCGCGGCCAGCGATCCGCCGACCGCCGTCAGGATGAGGATCTGACCGCTCTCCCTGAACCCGCGCGCCACGGCGCGCTCCACCCCCTCGCGGCCCACGGCGAACCTGCCGACGAGCACCGTGCCGACGAGGCCGGTGAGCAGCGCGACCACGGGGTTGGCGATGAAGGAGAGGACGACGTTCTTGACGCCGATCGCGTCGACGACGGCGCCGGTGGCGATCATCAGCAGGGCGGCCAGGAGCGGGGCGAAGCGTACGAGCAGGCCCGGACCGCCGCCCGGAGCCGGGACCGCCGCGCCTTCCGGGGCGGCGGCCGGACCGGTCGCGGACCGGCTCACCGGCGGGCGGCCCGGTCCGGCCGGACCCGGGGAGCCGGCCCGCGGGACGGCGCCGACGAGGGCGGCCGTCGGCAGCGCCCGGGACGTCGCCGGACGTGCCGGCTCCCCGGTGCCGTCCGCGGCCGCCGGGGTGCCGGGGACCGCGGGGTCCATGGTGGTGCTCTCGTCGGTGGCGCTGTTCCAGAAGCCCCGCCGGAACAGGAAGGTCATGACCGACACCGAGATCAGGATCGTCGGGACGACCAGGACCAGCCCCCACAGCAGCATCGTGCCCAGGGGTACGTGCAGCAGGGCGGCAAGGGCGAGCGCGCCGACACCCGGCACCATGAGCACGATGCCGCTCTCCAGGCCGATCGCCAGAGCGGCCGCCATGCGGGCGGAACCCAGGGGGCCGATCCGGCGGGAGGCGGTCCGGGCCAGCGGCGCGCAGATGACGAGGAGCACGTCCAGGTAGATCGCCTGCAGCAGTGTGCCGATGGTCAGCGCCATGGAGTGCGGCAGCCGCCGGGGACCGAACAGCTTCAGCAGGCGCCCGACCAACTGCTCGATCGCGCCCATCTCCTGCAGGAGCGAGCCCATGAGCACACCGAAGGCGATCAGCAGGCCCACCTCCGCCATGATGTCGCCGAAGCCGGTGGTGATGGTCCTGACGGTCCTGTCGGGTCCCAGCCCGGTCGCCAGCCCCAGGTAGAGCGAACCCACCACAAGGGAGATCACGGGGTTCACGCGGAAGCGGACGATCAGCACGACGATGGCGACGATCGCGACGGCGGTGTTGGCCAGTACGGAGATCTCGGACATCCGCTCGCTCCCTTGCACACACGGCGCCGGGGGGAGGCGAGTACGGCCAGGCGCCCCGTCGCGGTGCGGAAGCGGCTCGTCCACAACCGGCTCTGTGAGACGGCATCTCACCATGAGGGTACTCCGCTGCACCGGTCCGTGCGTGCGCATGGGCCTGCGCTCTGGGTGTACGGCTCTTCCGTCGAATTACGTCACCATCAAAGCCCTATATCAGACTTTTGACGCGAAGCACCTCGACCCACATACTGGAAACAGACATCACGATATGGGTTGCGAGGTGATCGCAGATGCCCGAATCGTCTGCGAGGCATGGAGAGGCGTCCGGCCCCCTCACGGGCCTGCGCGTCCTGGAGATGGGCAACTTCATCGCCGCCCCGTCGGCCGGCCGTCTCATGGCGGACCTCGGGGCCGACGTCGTCAAGGTGGAACGGCCGCGCGGCGGCGACGAACTGCGCCGGTGGCGGCTCCACGAAGGCGACACCTCGCTGCTGTTCCGTGCGATGAACCGCAACAAGAGGTCCCTCACGCTCGACCTCCGGCACCCGGAGGGCCGCGTGGTCGCCCTCGCCCTGATCCGCCGCTGCGACGTCGTGCTGGAGAACTTCCGCCCCGGCACCCTGGAGCGCTGGGGACTCGCCCCGGATCTCATGCGCGCGGTCAACCCCGGCCTGGTCCTGGCCCGGATCTCCGGCTACGGGCAGACCGGGCCCTACCGGGACCGCCCGGGCTTCGGCGGCGTCGCAGAGGCCGTGGGCGGGCTGCGCCACCTCACGGGCTACCCCGACCGGCCTCCCACCCGGCTGGGCATCAGCCTCGCCGACTCCGTGGCCGGCCTGTACGCGGTCGCCGGGACCCTGGCCGCGCTCCACCGCCGCGCCGCCACCGGGCGCGGCGAGGTCGTGGACGTCGCCCTCTACGAGGCGGTGTACTCCCTGATGGAGTCCCTGACGCCCGACTACGACGCCTTCGGGATCGAACGGGAACGCGCGGGCGGCGCGCTCCCGGGGATCGTGCCGTCCAACACCTATGCGTGCCAGGACGGGCGTTACGTGGTGATCAGCGGCAACGGGGACGCCGTCTTCCGGCGCCTGATGACCGTCATCGGCCGGCCCGGCCTGGCGGACGACCCGCGCCTGGCGGACAACGCGGGCAGGGTGCGCCACGTCACCGAACTCGACGCGGCCATCGGGGCCTGGACCGCGGGACTGCCCCAGGAGGAGGCCCTGATGCGCCTGGACGCCGGCGACGTCCCCTGCGGCCCGATCTACACCGCGGCCGAGATCGCCAAGGACCCGCACTTCGCGGCACGCGGCATGCTGGAGCGCCATCGGGTCGCCATCGCCCCCGGATGGCACCAGGACGTGGCCTTCCCCGGCGTGGTCCCCAAACTGTCCGAGGCGCCCGGCCGTACGCGCTGGCTCGGCCCGGAGCTGGGCGAGCACACCGACGCCGTCCTGGCCGAAGTCGGCATAGGCGCCGCCCGCCGGCAAGAACTGCGCGATCTGGGGGTGGTGTGAATGCCCGCCACCGCCGACCAAGTGCTGATCACGGACGTCCTGCTCCGTGACGGCCTCCAGAACGAGCCCGTCGTCGTCCCCACCACAGACAAACTGCGCCTGGCGTACGGACTGCTGAACGCCGGCCTGACCTCACTGGAGGTCGGATCGTTCGTCCACCCCGAGAAGGTCCCGCAGATGGCGGACACCGGTCTCCTGATGGAGCGGCTGCGGCCGGGGGAATCGGTCTCGCTGCACGCCCTCGTCCTCAACGAACGGGGAGCGCGGCGCGCGGTCGAGGCCGGGGTGCGCGACGTCCGGCTGACCGTCTCCGCGAGCGACGGCCACAGCCTCGCCAACGCCGGGGTGCCCCGGGACGCGGCACTGGCGCGGCTGGATCCCGCCGTCGAGCTGCTGACCGCCGCCGGGGCACGCCTGGAGGCGACCATCGCCACGGCGTTCATCTGCCCGTTCGACGGCGGGACGGACCCGGCCACGGTCGTGGAAGTCGCCCGCCGGCTGGCCGCGTTCGGCATCCGGGTGCTCCATCTCGCCGACACCATAGGGGCGGCCGGTCCCCTGCACATCCGCCGCACCGTCGCGGCCGTGCGGGAGGCGCTGCCCGATCTCCCGCTCGGCCTTCATCTGCACAACACCTACGGCATGGCGCCGGCGAACGTCTGGGAGGCCCTCCGCCTGGGCGTGCGCCGCTTCGACGCCGCTCTCGGCGGCATCGGCGGCTGCCCGTTCGCCCCGGGCGCCGCCGGCAACCTCGGGACCGACGACCTGGTGAATCTCTGTCACCACGCGGGGATCGCCACCGGCATCGACGTCGGCCGCCTCACGGCGGTGCGCGAGGAACTGCGGATCCTGCTCGGCCACCGGCTCGACTCCGCGCTGTCCGCGGTCTCGGCCGCGCCGCTGCCGCTGGGCCTCGCCGCCGCGACCGCCGACATGACCGGCTGACATACGGTAGCCGTCGTACGAGACGGACGTCCGGCCCGGAAGACGCGGTGATGCGCATGAGCGAGAAGGCGGGGGCCGCGCCCCTGCTGGTCCTGCAGAAGATCCGGCAGATCCTGGAGTGCTTCACCATCGAGCGGCCCGAACTCAATCTGCAGGAGATCACCCGGGCCACGGGCCTGCCGGGCAGCACCTGCCAGCGCCTGGTGCACAACCTGGTACGGGAGGGCTTCCTCGACCGCGACGGGGACGTCTACCGGATCGGACTGCGCTTCGTCCAATGGGCGGCACCGGGCGCCTTCGGCCTCGACCTGGTGCGGCTCACCCGACCCGCACTGCAGCGACTGCGCGACCGGAGCGGGGAGACGGCCTGCCTCTATGTGCGGGACGGAGCGTTCCGCACCGTTGTCTCCCTCGCCGAGACGCACCATGTGGTGATGCGGCTGTTCGCGGTGGGCATGGTGATGTCCCTGCACGCGGGTTCGGCGGGGAAGGTCTTCATGGCCTTCGACCCCACGGCCCGCCGCGACGCGGTGGGCCACGGCCTCACCCGCCACACACCGCGCACCGTGGTGGACATCGACCTGCTGGACGACCAATTGGAGGAGATCCGCAGAACGGGCTTCTCCGCCACCTTCGAGGAGCGCGACATCGGCGCGGCCTCGATCAGCGCTCCGGTCTTCGGCAGCACCGGAGAGGTGGTGGCCGCCCTCGGCATCGGCGCGCCGACGCAGCGGCTCACTCCGGCCGACGTGGGAAGGCTCGCCCCTTGTGTCGTCGAGGCCGCCGCGGAGGCCTCCCGCTGCCTGGGCTACCGGCCCGGTATCCGGAACGGCGCCGGCGCGCACTGAGCGCGCCTGCGCCGTTCCGGCCGAGCGGTTCACTCCCGCTCGCTACTGCTTCTCGGTCTCGGCGGCCAGTCGGGCGAGCACCTCGTCCTGGATGCGGTTGAGCCCCTTGGGCGCGAAGGTGCGCTCGAAGAATCCGCCGATGCCGCCCGCGCCGGTCCAGGTGGTGGTGACCACGGCCTTGGCGCGGCCCTCGCCCGCCGGGGTGACCGTCCAGGTGGTCACCATGGAGGAGTTGCGGTCGGTCTCCACGAGCTGCCCCGGGGTGGGCTCGGTGACCGCGAACAGGCAGTCGCGGATGCGCTTCTCCGTCGCCTGCAGCTTCCAGTGCACCAGGGTGCCGGCGCCGCTTCCGCCCTCCCGCACCTCGTACTCGCTGTACTGCTCGGGCAGCAGCCGCTGCCGCGTCCCCGCGTAGTCGGCGAGCGCCGCGAAGACGCTCTCCGGGCTCGCCGCGATCTCGCGCTGGGTGGTGGCCTCGACCTGTGCCATCGCCGTCCTCCGGTGCCTTGCCGTGATCCGTGTGCCGTCGACGGCAAGCCAATCACCACGGGAGTGCCCCCGCGAAATCGGCGGCCCCCACCGGGGCGGTCGGGAGGCCCGCGTCCTGGCCGGCCCCCGTCCGGGGGCCGGCCAGGAGTGCATCAGCGGCGCACCGGGGCGAGCTGCAGGTAGTCGAGGTTCCAGTTCTGGTAGGCGTCCTGGGGAAGGCTGATGCGGAGGGTGTGCCGGCCGGCGGTGAGCCGCTGCTCCACGCCGCTGGGCTGCAGGACTTCCTTGCTGTGGCTCGTGGTGTTGTGGATGTCGACCCGCCTGCTCTCGGCACCGCCGTCGAACGAGACGGTGTAGGTGCCCGCGGGCGAGTACGGCGAGGAGGCCCGGGCGGAGAGCGCGTACGTCCCGGTCCGCGGGACGTCCACGTCGTAGGTCAGCCACTCGCCGCCGCGCATCCAGCCGACCCGGACGTTGCCGTCGGCGTCCTCGATGTCGACGTCCTCGCCGGGCCGCATCTTCAACCCGCCGTTGTTCCCGCCGTCGTTGTCGTGGTAGCCCTTGTCCTCGCCAGGCAGGAAGTCCTCGGCCTGGACCCGTACGCCGCCGTGCGGCAGCGGGTCGCCGTCGCCGGTGCGGAGCCAGGACTCGAACGCCTCCACGTCGTCCGTCTGGAAGACCGTGGTGTCGAAGCTGCGCGCGAGGGCCTCCCAGCCCCGCAGCGGGTCGGTCAGCGACGCCTCGTCGGTCATGTGGTCGGACAGGCCGTTCCACATGGTGTTGTTGAAGACGCGGCTGTGCCGGGCCACGGCGTCGAGGAACGGCTTGCGGGCGACGGCGTCCTGGATGCTGTCGTAGTTCACCTCGTAGGCCGCCGGCTGGTCGTCGCCGAACGCGGCCACGGCACCCAGGTTGTCGTCCGTGATCATGTGCATGTAGAGGGCGCCCTTGTGGGTGGCGAGGAAGTCCTGGACCTCCGGCACCGGGGCGTCGCTCTTGTAGAGGCCGTTGTGGACGGTGCCGGTCCGGGTGAGCACCTGCCAGACCTGCTCCCGGAACGGCCAGCCCTTGTCCAGGTTGACCAGGCCCCGGTTCCTGGCGAGTTGCATCGCCTCCTCCAGCGTCGGCACCTGCTGGTCGGTGACCGCCGCCTGGGCGCCGCCGAGTCCCTCGCGCAGGCGGAGCTGATCGATCTGGGCGAGCGTCATGTCGGCGACCGCGCCGCGGCCGTTGGTGGTGCGGTCGACGGTGGTGTCGTGCATCAGGACGGGAACGCCGTCCTTCGTGAGCTGGATGTCGGTCTCGATCATCTCCGCACCGTCGTCATAGGCGGCCTCGAAGGCCGCCAGCGAGTTCTCGGGGGCCTTGCGCCACTGGCCTCGGTGCGCCGTGGTGAGGATCTTCGCGTCGGAGCCGTGGTCGAGCAGATCCCGGAAGGCGCGCACGGCCGGCGTGCTCCCGGACTTGCCGGGACCTCCGAAGATGTACGACGGGCCGTCCGAACCGCGGCCGGAGGCCAGGCCGACATCGGCTGACGGGAGACCCCCGCCGTGCACGGCAGCGGCCGCGGCCGGCGTCAGGGAAGCGGCGACTGCGGCAACACCACTCACAACTGATCTGTTCATGGGCCGGAGAGTAGAAAGACGGCGGGAAGGGACGACGTACGTCGTATGCCTCCCCTAAGTCGGAGAATTGAACATCGCCGCTCTCGAGGACGGCACGGAAATTCAATGGCGCGACTTTACGATCGCCCCCACCAACTACGCACACCAGTTCACCGGTTGCGGTATCCGCAGCGCCATGGGAACCCGTCGCACCGAAATGACGGTGCGGGCCCGGCAGTCACGCGCCGAAAAGATGTGGCACGGACGTTCCATGCCGTGCGCGACGCGGCGGGAGACAGTGCGAGAATCATGACGGCACCGCCCTTCGGTGAGGCCATGTGCAAAACCGTACGCACCACATAGGAACACGCATGACTATTCCCGCGGACATCCTCCCTCTCCTGGAACAGGCGGAGGCGGAGCAGATGCACGAGTTCGAGAGCCTGGTGCCCGGCCAGGAGCGCACCGCTCTGACCATGGCCTCGCGGCGCCTGCACGGGGGCGTCTGCACGGCGGTCGGAAGTGATCCCGACGGATTCTGGAGCAAGGCGCTCGGCTTCGGCTTCGCGACGCCCGTGACGGCGGACCTGGTGAGCGATGTCATCGCCTTCTACGCCGAGCACCGGCCCGCCGTGGCCGTGCTGCAGTTGGCTCCTTCGGTACTGCCCGCCGACTGGGACGAGATCGCCGCGGAGGCCGGATTCGAGCGCAAGGCCGGTGCCGTCAAGTTCGCCGCGCCCGTGGAGACCGTCCTGGCCGCGGGCCGGGCGGCCGGCGGGTCCTCGGACCTGGCGGACGGGTTGTCGGTCCAGGCGGTGCGGCCGGAGGACGCCGTGCCGTGGGCGTCCGCCGTTGTCAGCGGCATGGGGATGCACGAGAACTGCTTCCTTCCCGGTTCCGTCGCCACCGTGGGGCACCCCTCGTGGCGGCCCTTCGGCGTCCGGGACCGCGAGGGGCGGTTCGTCGCCGGCGGAAACCTGAGGGTGCACGGCCGCGTGGCCACGCTCTTCGCCGGCTCGACCCTGCCGGCGGCGCGCAATCGCGGGGCCCAAGGCGCGCTCATCCGGGCCCGGGCACTGGCCGCCCGCGAGGCGGGATGCGAATGGCTCGTCGTCGAGACCGGCCCCTCGACACCCGAGAACCCCAACCCCTCGTACCGGAACATGATCAGGCACGGTTTCGAAGTCGCCTACCAGAGGCCGAACTGGGTCTGGAAGCCGGCGGCCATTGGCGCCGGGATTCAATGAGCCTGTCCCTGAGATTCCATTCCCTGGATTCCGGTGGCGTGTGCGGGCGTCCTCTACGGGGTCCGGCGACCGCCGGACCCGGAATGCCCTCCGCGGGGTTTCCTGTCAGGAAGTCGTCGGGATTCGAGCACGGCATTGTTTCGTGTGTCGCCGATCGGTAACCGATCGTCGGTGACGGGGTAACGGGGACTCGGCAAGGCTGGTGCGGGAGCGGAATCGCCCGCCACAGTGGTGATCACGACGGGGGAACACCCCGTGGCCCCTTCAGGAACAGGAATTTCCCGTGAAGAACACCACCACCCGCCGTGCCGTACCCGTACTCGCTCTGGCGCTCGCCGGTCTGACCCTGACCGCGTGCGGCGCGGGCGGCAGCGGGGCCTCCGGTGCCGCATCGGCCCCGTCGTCGACGGTGGCCTCCGCCGGCTCCGGGTCCTCGGGCGGCTCGGCAGGCTCGGGCAGTTCCGGCTCCCCGAACGGCTCCGGCACCTCCGGGGGCGACGCCTCGCCGGAGGGCGGCCGCACCGGCGGACAGGACGCGGCCCAGGATTCCGGGGCCGGCTCGGGCCGTGACGGCGGACCCCAGCGATGCGCCTCCGCCCACCTGCGGGTCTCCGCCGAGAACGTCGACAGCGGCGCAGGCACGACCCACTTCCAGCTGGTCTTCCAGAACACCGGAAGCGCCCCGTGCACCCTCAGCGGCTTCCCCGGCGTGTCCTTCCACGGCCGTGACGGCGCCCAGATCGGCAACGCCGCAGACCGCACCGGCGGGAGTGGCACCGCCGTGACCCTCATCCCGAACGCCCATGCCGCCGCCGACGTCCAGGCGCCCAACGGGCAGAGCGGCTACTCCGAAAGCGAGTGCGCGCTGAAGAGCGTGTCCTTCATCGGCGTCTTCCCGCCCGGCTCCAAGGACCAGATCGACGTTCCCTGGAAGGCCGACGAATGCAGCGGCCGTGGCATCCACGCCCTTTCCGTCGGCCCGGTCCACGCCACACGCTGACGTTCCTTGCAGATGCGGCGACGTCCCGGTGCCGCTTCCGTCGGTGTCATGAGCGCGCGCGGTCCTGGTGGCATGATGCCCGCATGCGCGTGTGGATGCCGGTCCCGGACCGGGACTTCGACGTGACCGAGGTCGCCGTGCCCTGGCACATGCTCACCGAGGCGGGCCACGAGGTCGTGCTCGCCACCGAACGGCCCGGTACCCGGCCCGCGGCCGACCCGCGACTGCTGGACGGGGTGGTGTTCGGCCGGCTCGGTGCCGCCCCGGAGGCCAAGGACCGGTACGAACGGCTCACCCGCAGCGCCGCGTTCGAGCACCCGGTGGGCTGGGAGGACACGGACGTCGCGGCGTTCGACGGGCTGCTGCTCCCCGGCGGGCACGCGCCGGGGATGCGCCAGTACCTGGACTCGGTCGTACTGCGCGAGCAGGTGGCCCGGTTCTGGGCGCTGGACCGGCCGGTCGGCGCGATCTGCCACGGAGTCCTCGTCCTGGCCCGCACCCTTGATCCCGCCACGGGCCGGGGGCTCCTCGCCGACCGCCGCACCACCTGCCTGCCCAAGCACATGGAACGCACCGCCTATTGGACGACCGCCTGGCGCCTCGGCCGGTACTACCGCACCTATCCGGCGTACGTCGAGGACGAGGTGCGCGGCGCGCTCGCCGACCCGGCGTCGCAGTTCGCACGGGGACCCCGCGTGCTGACCCGGCGGGGAACCGAGGACGACGACACCCACGCGTTCGTCGTCGAGGACGGCCGCTACCTGTCGGCCCGGTGGCCGGGCGACGCGTATCTGTTCGCCCGCCGCTTCCTCGCCCTCCTCGCACGTCACGCGGCGGGCTGACGGGCGCGACGCCTGCGCCCCGCGCTCACGCCGGACCGCCGCCGCGTCGATGACGAAGCGGCGGCGCACGTCGCTTCACCGGCCTCACCGCGATCCCGCCGGCCGGCGAGCCTGTGCCGAGGGGCCCAGGGCGCCCATGCGCGCGTAGGCGACCGCGCCGGCGGGTCCAGTGCGCCCCGACGAGGTGGATCGGCGCTGCCCGGGCCGGGGATCCATCGGTCAGTCCGCATCCGTCGTTCGACGCCACAGAAGCCACCGGCGACACCTGTCTCGCTCACCTCTCGACGTTTTTCGCTCATGTGTTCTATTCTCTGAGCAGAGCAACAAAAGGAGGCGGCATGAGGTGGGACAACCTGAGCCGCGACACGGCGGCGACCACACCCGCGCTCTTCGGCATGGACGCCGTGACCCGCACGTTCGACACGCCCGAGTTCCGCGGCATCACGTTCCACGAGGTGCGTGCCCGCAGCATCGTCAACCGGGTGCCGGGGGCCTCCCGGATGCCGTTCGAGTGGACGATCAACCCCTACAGAGGGTGCAGCCACGCCTGCGTGTACTGCTTCGCCCGCAAGACGCACAGCTATCTGGACCTGGACTCCGGTCTGGACTTCGACTCGCAGATCGTCGTCAAGGTCAACGCGCCGGAGCTGCTGCGCCGCGAGCTGGCCGCACCTCGCTGGCAGGGCGATCACATCGCCATGGGCACGAACGTCGACTGCTACCAGCGCGCCGAGGGACGGTACCGGCTGATGCCGGGCATCCTGGCGGCGCTGCGCGACCACGCCAATCCGTTCTCGATCCTCACCAAGGGATCGCTGATCCTGCGCGACCTCGATCTGCTGGTCCAGGCGTCGCGTGTCACGGAGGTCTCCACCGCCGTCTCCGTCGGCTTCCTGGACCGGAAGCTGTGGAACACCGTGGAGCCGGGCACCCCGGCCCCCGCGAGGCGGCTGGACGTCTGCCGGACGCTCAATGACCACGGCATCCCCTGCGGCGTCCTGATGGCACCCGTGCTCCCGTATCTCAGCGACTCGCCGGAGCAGTTGCGGGAGACCGTCCGCGCCATCGCGCAGGCAGGCGCCACCTCGGTCACCCCGCTCGTCCTGCACCTGCGCCCCGGCGCGCGCGAGTGGTACATGGCGTGGCTGTCGGTGCACCACCCCCGGCTGATCTCCCGCTACAAGGCGCTGTACGAGAGCGGTGCCTACGCGCCGACCTGGTACCAGCGGCGCATCACGCGCCAGGTGCACGAATTCGCCGACGAGTTCGGCATAGGCCCCTCGCGTGCGGGCGCCGCCCGGCGTCTGCGGTCCGTGCCCGCACTGCCCGCAGACGAGACGGCCGTCCAGGAACCGATCCCGGAGCCGACGCAATTGACGTTGCTCTGAGAGAAAGTGGCTGGCCCGCGCCGCGCTGGTGCGCATAGCGTCCGGTGCATGACCGAGATACGGGCGATGGCCCGCGAAGACATCGACGCCGTGTGCGCGATCCGCGTCAGCGGCTGGCGGGCGGCGTACGCGGGGATCGTCCCGCAGCCCTTCCTGGACGCCATGGACGCCGAGGCGGACGCCGAAAGACGCCGGGGCTGGTTCGACGCGGGCAACGGCCGGGTCGACAACCTCGTCGCGTCCGAGGGCGGTGAGCTGACGGGGTGGGCGGCGCTCGGCCCGTACCGCGGTGAGCAGGACGGCGGCGAGGTCGGCGAGTTGTACGCCATATATGTGCGTCCGGACCGCATCGGCCGGGGCGTCGGACGCGCCCTCATGGACGCCGTCCGGACGCGGGCGACCGAACGCGGCTTCCAGCGGCTGCGGCTGTGGGTGCTGGCCGACAACGAGGCCGCGCTGGGCTTCTACGCCCGGGCGGGCTTCGGCCCGGACGGCACCGACCAGATCGAGAGGTACAACGACGTGCCCCTCAAGGAGCTCCGTTACGCCGCGGACCTGCACTGAAGCGGCCCGCCAGCCGCCGCGTCGCCGCACTGGGCGCCTGTTTGCACGCCCTGGCCAGGGCGGAAGCGGCGACCGGGTCACCGGAACGCGCCAACGCCCGCACGACGCAGCGCGGGTAGGGCGGCGCGCACAGCCCCGCGAGCGCGGCGGTGGCGCGGGGCTCGTCCCGGTAGCGGGCCAGTCCGCGCGCGGCGGCGCCGCGCACCTCCTCCTCCGGGCCATCGGCCGCGGCCAGCAACACGTCCAGCACGGCCGGACCGCCGATCCGGCCGAGGGCGTCCACGGCCGGGGCACGCAGGGCCGGCGTCCCGGCGGCACGGGCCAGCAGCGGCACCGCCCGCGCGTCCCCGAGCCGGCCGAGCTCCTCCACGCAGCCATGGACGGCCTGCAGGCCGGGCCGCCCCTCGTCCAGCAGCCACTGCAGGGTGGCCGTCAGGGCCGGCACGGACTCCGGAGCGCGCAGGCGGCCGAGGAGGCGGATCGAGGCGAGGGCATAGGTGATGCGCAGCCGGTTGGTGGCGAGCGCGGCGGCGGCGCGGGCGGTGCGGGGGTCGCCGAGCCGGGCGAGGGTGTCCGCCGCGGTGACGTTGCGGAGGGCGTCGCGGTGGTTGAGGAGCAGGACGAGGGTCTCGAAGGCCCGCCGGTCACCGGACCGCCCGAGCATGACGGCGGCGATCTCCCGGTCCCCCAGGGAGCGCGACGGCTCGGTCAGGACGTCGGCGAGCGCGTCCCGCGCACCGGGGTGGTCCGTCCTCCCGAGTGCCACGAGCGCCGCTTCCCGCACGGCCGCCTCGGAGTCCCGGGCGGCCGCCGCGAACAGGGCGAGGTGCGCCGGGTCCCCGGCGGGGCCGAGGAGATCGAGGGCGAGTGACCTGACCCGGGGCACAGGATGGGCGGCGTACCCCAGCAGCAGCGGCACGCTTCCCGGCGCGGGCGGCGCGGGGGCCGGGCATGGGGTCCGGCGCCAGTGCGTGCCCCCGCCCCCGTTGACGACGCGACGGACGGTCCGCTCCAGCCGGTCCAGGTACCAGGAGGGCACGTCCGGTTCCGCACCGGCGTCGGCGAGGACCGCGAAGACGGCCCCGGCGGACTCAGGGGCGCGCTCGGCCGCCAGCGCCTCCAGGGCGTAGCGGCGCTCGTCCTCCGTGCCGCCCGGCAGGACACCGAGCAGGGCGGGGACACCGGGCGACCGGCCCGCCGCCCCGTCGAGCAGTGCCCGTTCCTCGGGACCGAGGAACGGCCGCACCATTGCGGCGGCATCCCGGGACGCCGCCATGCGCCGCGCATAGGCGTCGCGGGACTCGCCGGCGCCCGGGGTGGCGAAGGCCAGCAGCCCGAGGACACGGCGCGGCTCGCCCCGCTCCCGCAGGGCGGCGAGGGTGGTGTCGCCCGAGCGTAGGGACGGGTACAGGGCGGCGGCCCGTCGCGCTGCGCGGCTCCCCGGGAAGCGCGTATCCCCCGCACCGTCCACAGCGTCCCCTCTCTCGCCTGCCGCTCACCCTAGTGGCGCGCTCATCTGTCAGAGGTGCAAATCACATGGGCGGGAGGGCTGGCGTGTTGGTTACTCGCCGGTTACCCTCTAACCAACGCACACTGCGGCCTGGTGACGCAGCCGCCGTGTGCCGCCGTTGTCGGTTCGGCACCATCGCGGCGCAGCCCCGGGACAGGGCTCGCCAGCCTCTCCACGCGGGCACGCACATCCACGCGTACGCACCCCGCGGCTCCTCACAACTCCTCTCCCGCCCGCGCCTGTGCCACGAAGACGCACGGCGCGGACCCTCAGCAACTGGAGTTCCGCGATGGACCGTCCACGTCCCTTCCGCATTGTCGCCGTCGTCGGCCTCGGCACCATGGGCACCGGCATCGCCGAGGTCATGGCCCGCGCCGGTCACGAGGTGATCGGCATCGAGACAGACGAGGCGGCGGCGCGCCGCGCCGTCGGCTCCCTGGAGTCCGCCACCGCCCGCGCCGTGCAGCGCGAACGCATGACGGAATCGGAGCGCGGCGGCGTCCTGGCCCGCTTCCGCACCTTCTCCGACCTCCAGGCGGCGGCCGACGCCGACCTGGTGATCGAGGTCGTCACCGAGCACTTCGAGATCAAGCGCGAGGTCCTGTGCGGGCTCGACGCCGTCGTCAAGCCCGACACCATCATCGCGACCGGCACCAACGCGCTGTCGGTGACGGAGCTCGCCTCCCGCACCTCGCGCCCCGACCGCGTCCTCGGCCTGCACTTCTTCGCGCCGGCACCGGCCATGAAGCTGGTCGAGGTGGTCTCGACGGTGCTGACCTCGCCGGAGGCCACCGAGAGCGTGACCGCGCTCGTCCGCGGTCTGGGCAAGGAACCGGTGGCGGTCGGCGACCGTCCGGGCTTCATCGCCGACGGGCTGCTCTTCGGCTACCTCAACCAGGCCGCCGCCATGTACGAGTCCCGCTACGCCACCCGCGAGGACATCGACGCGGCGATGCGGCTCGGCTGCGGTCTGCCCATGGGCCCGCTCGCGCTGCTGGACCTGATCGGCATCGACACCGCCCAGACCGTGCTGGAGGCCATGTACCAGGCCTCCCACGACCGTCTGCACGCCCCGGCGCCGATCCTCGGGCAGCTCACCGCGGCGGGCCTGCTGGGCCGCAAGACCGGTCGCGGCTTCTACACGTACGAGGCGCCCTGCAGCGCCACGGTCGTGGCGGACACCGAGACGCCCGCGGCCGGCGGCGGGACCGCGGCCGGCCGCGCCGTGCGCCGGGTCGGCGTGGCGGGCTCGGGCACCATGGCCACCGGCATCGCGGAGGTCTTCGCCAAGGCGGGCTACGAGGTCGTGCTGGCCGCCCGCGGCCAGGAGAAGGCGGACAACGCCCTGGCGGCGCTCACCAAATCCCTGGACCGGTCGGCGGCCAAGGGCCGGCTCACCCAGGAGCAGCGGGACGAGGCCGTGGCCCGGGTGACCGCGGCCGGTTCGCTGGACGCGTTCGGGGAGGTCGACCTGGCGGTCGAGGCCGTCGCCGAGGACCTGGCGGTCAAGCAGCAGCTCTTCGCCACCCTCGACAAGGTCTGCAAGCCGGGGGCGGTGCTGGCCACGACCACCTCCTCGCTGCCCGTGGTCGCCATCGCGACCGCGACGTCGCGGCCCGGCGACGTCATCGGCATGCACTTCTTCAACCCCGCTCCGGCCATGAAGCTGGTCGAGGTGGTCCGCACCGTCCTGACCGCCGACGACGTGCACGCGACGGTGCACGAGGTCTGCGGCAAGGTCAGGAAGCACGCCGTGGACTGCGGCGACCGGGCCGGGTTCATCGTCAACGCGCTGCTGTTCCCCTATCTGAACAACGCGGTGAAGATGGTGCAGGAGCACTACGCCACGGTGGAGGACATCGACGCCGCGATGAAGCTCGGGGGCGGCTACCCGATGGGCCCGTTCGAACTGCTGGACGTGGTGGGCCTGGACGTCTCGCTGGCGATCGAACAGGTGCTGCACAAGGAGTTCCGCGACCCGGGTCTGGCACCGGCGCCGCTCCTGGAGCACCTGGTCTCGGCGGGCTGCCTGGGCCGCAAGACCGGTCGCGGCTTCCGCGAGTATGCCCGGCGCTGAGCCTGCGGACGGCTGGGGCGGCCTGCTGGGGCCGCCCCACAGGCTGCGCAGGCCCGGCCCTGCCCATGAGGCGGCGGGAATGCAGTACGTTCGCGGTATGTCCCAGCCCGCGAAGCCCACCCGTACCTCCTCCGCGACCGCCCAGCGCCATCGCGTACGCCAGGAGCTCGCGGGCGCCGCGATGCACCTCTTCGCGAGCCAGGGCTACGAGGCGACGACCGTGGACGAGATCGCGGCGGCGGCCGGGGTCGCCCGGCGGACGTTCTTCCGGCACTTCCGCTCCAAGGAAGAGGCGATCTTCCCCGATCACGACGACACCCTGGTGCGCGTCGGGGAGGTGCTGGACTCCGCGGAGCCGCACGAGCACCCCTTGGACACGGTCTGCCGCGGCATCACCGAGGTGCTGCGGATGTACGCGGAGGCGCCCGAGGTCTCCGTCGAGCGCTACCGCCTGACCCGCGAGATCCCGATCCTGCGCGAGCGCGAGATCGCCTCGGTGGCCCGCTACGAGCGGCTGTTCACGCGCTACCTGCTGGGCCACTTCGACGAGAGCGCCCACCACGACGGCGACGACGACCCGCTGCTGGCGGAGGTCGCGGCGTCCGCCGTGGTCGCCGCCCACAACCACGTGCTGCGGCGCTGGCTGCGGGCCGGCGGCAAGGGCGACGTGGAATCGCAGCTCGACCACGCCTTCGAGGTCATCAAGACCACCTTCGGGACGGGGATCGGCCGCCGGCCGGTCACGACCCCGGTGCTCGCCTCCCAGCAGGGCGAGGTGATCGTGGCCGTCGCACGTACCGACGCCTCGCCCGCGGAGGTCATGCGGACCATCGAGAAGGCCCTCAAGGGCGCGTAGGCGCTTCGCCCGGCGCCCGGCGAAGGCCCGGGAGCCCCGGCGTCCTCCCCTGACCCGCCGCACCCGCGCACGGCGTCCTCGTGGCACCCCGTGCCACCCTCCCCCACCGCGCTCCGGGCGGCGGCCCCCCGACTCGCCGCCCGGGCCGGCCGGTGGGACCGTGGGAGATCCCCCACCCCGGCCCCGACCACCGTTCCGGACACCCCCGCCCCGCTCAGACGTGCAGCCATGGTGCCATTTGAGAAAAAATGTTGGCACCCAGTGTCTTGCCGAGTGGCACGCGGTGCCATACCGTGAGAGCAGTCCGGGCGGGCGGCGTGCAGCGAACCCTCGCACGCCGTCTGTCCCCAAAGGCCCGGACGCCTGCGTCACAGGCACTCCACCGCGCCACCAAGCGCTCTCGCTCGATCCGTGCGACCGTCACGGAAACAGCACAACCGCCGAACCGACGGCACGACCCACCGCACCCCCCGACGTTCCCTCAAGCGTCCCTACGTCGCGCTTCGCCGGAGGCATCACCGTGAAGGACATCCTCAACGCCATCATGGCGTCCGAAAGTACGGCCGCCGACTTCGCGGCCCTGCCGCTCCCCGAGTCGTACCGCGCCGTCACCGTCCGCAAGGACGAGGTCGGCATGTTCGAGGGCCTGGAGAGCAGCGAGAAGGACCCGCGCAAGTCGCTGCACGTGGACGACGTGCCCGTGCCCGAGCTCGGTCCGGGCGAGGCCCTGGTGGCCGTCATGGCCAGCTCGGTCAACTACAACTCGGTGTGGACCTCGATCTTCGAGCCGATGTCCACCTTCGGCTTCCTGGAGCGGTACGGCAAGCTCTCCCCGCTCACCAAGCGCCATGACCTGCCGTACCACATCATCGGCTCCGACCTGGCGGGCGTCGTCCTGCGCACCGGCCCCGGCGTGAACGCCTGGCGGCCCGGCGACGAGGTGGTCGCGCACTGCCTGTCCGTGGAACTGGAGTCCGCGGACGGCCACAACGACACGATGCTCGACCCCGAGCAGCGCATCTGGGGTTTCGAGACCAACTTCGGCGGCCTCGCCGAGATCGCCCTGGTGAAGTCCAACCAGCTGATGCCCAAGCCGCGGCACCTGAGCTGGGAGGAGGCCGCGGCCCCCGGCCTGGTGAACTCCACCGCCTACCGGCAGTTGGTCTCCCGCAACGGCGCCGGCATGAAGCAGGGCGACAACGTCCTGATCTGGGGCGCCAGCGGCGGCCTCGGTTCGTACGCCACGCAATTCGCGCTGGCCGGCGGCGCCACCCCGATCTGCGTGGTGTCCTCGCCGCAGAAGGCGGAGATCTGCCGCAGCATGGGCGCCGAGGCGATCATCGACCGCAATGCCGAGGACTACCGGTTCTGGAAGGACGAGCACCACCAGGACCCGAAGGAGTGGAAGCGCCTCGGCAAGCGCATCCGCGAACTGACCGGCGGCGAGGACGTCGACATCGTCTTCGAGCACCCGGGACGCGAGACCTTCGGTGCCTCGGTGTTCGTCACGCGCAAGGGCGGCACGATCGTCACCTGCGCCTCCACCACGGGCTACACCCACGAGTACGACAACCGCTACCTGTGGATGTCGCTCAAGCGCATCGTCGGCTCGCACTTCGCGAACTACCGCGAGGCGTGGGAGGCCAACCGCCTCGTCGCCAAGGGCAGGATCCACCCGACGCTGTCGCGGACCTACAGCCTGGAGGACACCGGCCAGGCCGCCTACGACGTGCACCGCAACCTCCACCAGGGCAAGGTCGGCGTGCTGGCGCTGGCCCCGCAGGAGGGGCTCGGCGTCCGCGACGAGGAGATGCGGGCCCAGCACATCGACGCCATCAACCGCTTCCGGAACATCTGAGGTCGGGAACGAGCATGAGCGAGCGTCAGAAGGATCGTCCGTGGCTGATGCGGACCTACGCCGGGCACTCCACCGCCGAGGAGTCCAACGCCCTCTACCGGCGCAATCTCGCCAAGGGCCAGACCGGCCTGTCGGTCGCGTTCGACCTCCCGACGCAGACCGGTTACGACCCCGACCACATCCTCGCCCGCGGCGAGGTGGGCCGGGTCGGGGTCCCGGTCGCCCATCTCGGCGACATGCGCCGGCTCTTCCAGGACATCCCGCTGGACGGGATGAACACCTCGATGACCATCAACGCCAGCGCCATGTGGCTGCTGGCGCTGTACCAGGTCGTCGCGGAGGAGCAGGGCGTGGACGTCACCAGGCTCCAGGGGACGACGCAGAACGACATCGTCAAGGAGTACCTGTCGCGCGGGACGTACGTCTTTCCGCCGGTGCCCTCGCTGCGGCTGACGACCGACATGATCGCGTACACGGTCAGCCACATCCCCAAGTGGAACCCGATCAACATCTGCAGCTACCACCTGCAGGAGGCGGGCGCCACGCCGGTCCAGGAGATCGCGTACTCCATGGCGACGGCGATCGCCGTCCTGGACGCCGTCCGCGACTCCGGCCAGGTGCCGCAGGAGCGCATGGGCGACGTCGTGGCGCGCATCTCCTTCTTCGTGAACGCCGGCGTGCGCTTCGTCGAGGAGATGTGCAAGATGCGGGCCTTCAACCGCATCTGGGACCAGGTCACCAAGGAGCGCTACGGGATCGAGGACCCCAAGCAGCGCCGCTTCCGCTACGGCGTCCAGGTCAACTCGCTCGGCCTGACCGAGGCCCAGCCGGAGAACAACGTCCAGCGCATCGTCCTGGAGATGCTGGCCGTGACGCTCTCCAAGGACGCCCGCGCCCGCGCCGTGCAGCTGCCGGCCTGGAACGAGGCGCTCGGGCTGCCGCGCCCCTGGGACCAGCAGTGGTCCCTGCGCATCCAGCAGGTGCTGGCGCACGAGAGCGACCTGCTGGAGTACGCGGACATCTTCGACGGCAGCCATGTCGTCGAGGCCAAGGTCGGCGAGCTCGTCGAGCAGTCGCTGGCCGAGATCGGGCGCATCCAGGAGATGGGCGGCGCCATGGCCGCCGTCGAGTCGGGCTACCTGAAGTCGCAGCTGGTCTCCTCGCACGCCGAACGCCGGGCGCGGATCGAGTCCGGTGACGAGAAGATCATCGGGGTCAACTGCTACGAGGGCACCGAGCCGAGCCCGCTGACCTCGGACCTTGACGGCGCCATCATGACCGTCGACCCGGAGAACGAGGCCCGGGTCGTCGCCGCCCTGCACGAGTGGCGGGACAACCGGGACGAGTCCCGCGCCCACAAGTCGCTGGAGGCCCTGAAGGCGGCCGCCGCCGGGACGGCCAACCTGATGGAGGCCACCCTGGAGTGCGCGCGGGCCGGCGTCACCACCGGCGAGTGGTCCTGGGCCCTGCGCGACGTCTTCGGCGAGTACCGGGCGCCCACGGGCGTCGGCAGCGCCCCCGTCGCGGTCACCGCCGAGGCGGGCACGCCACTGGCCGAGGTGCGCCGCAAGGTGGCGCTCACGGCGCGGGAGCTGGGCGGCGGCAAGCTGCGGCTGCTGGTCGGCAAGCCGGGCCTCGACGGCCACTCCAACGGCGCCGAGCAGATCGCCGTGCGGGCCCGCGACGCCGGCTTCGAGGTGGTCTACCAGGGCATCAGGCTGACGCCCGAGCAGATCGTGTCGGCGGCGGTCGCCGAGGACGTGCACTGCGTCGGCCTGTCGATCCTGTCCGGCTCCCACGCCGAACTGGTGCCGGACGTCCTGGAGCGGCTGCGCCGCACGGGGGTGGACGACGTCCCGGTCATCGCCGGCGGCATCATCCCCCCGGCGGACGCGGCCAAGCTGATCGAGTGCGGCGTCGCCGCCGTGTTCACGCCGAAGGACTTCGGAATCACGGAGATCATCGGCAGGATCGTGGACGAGATCCGCAGGGCGAACAAACTGGACCCGCTGGAGGTCCCCGCGTGACCCCCGCAGCAGTCACCCGTTCGAGCAAGCACGACATCCCGGAGGCGCAGTAGCGATGCAGTTCGGCCGCACGTATGAAGAGTTCGAGGTCGGCGCTGTCTACAAGCACTGGCCCGGGAAGACGGTCACCGAGTACGACGACCACCTCTTCTGCCTCCTGACCATGAACCACCACCCGCTCCACATGGACGCGCACTACGCCGAGCAGACCACCGATTTCGGCCGGAACGTCGTCGTGGGCAACTACATCTACTCCCTGCTGCTGGGCATGTCCGTCCCGGACGTCTCCGGCAAGGCGATCGCCAATCTGGAGGTCGAGTCGCTGAAGCACGTGGCGCCGACCTTCCACGGCGACACCATCTACGGCGAGACCACCGTGCTGGACAAGTGGCCGTCGAAGTCCAAGGACGACCGGGGCATCGTCCACGTGGAGACCAAGGGCTACAAGCAGGACGGCACCCTGGTGTGCGTCTTCCGCCGGAAGGTGATGGTCCCGACCGCCACCTACATCAAGGAGCGCGGCGGCGAGCAGCCCGGCCGTCCGTCCGTCGCCCACTGAACTCGTAGGAGAAACGACAGATGAGCCGTCTCGCCCAGACCGACGGGCTGACCGACGTCCAGCAGGAGATCCTCTCCACGGTCCGCAGCTTTGTCGACAAGGAGATCCTCCCGGTCGCCAACGAGCTGGAGCACAAGGACGAGTACCCCACCGACATCGTCGAGGGCCTCAAGGAACTCGGCATCTTCGGCCTGATGATCCCCGAGGAGTACGGCGGCCTCGGCGAGTCCCTGCTCACCTACGCCCTGACGGTCGAGGAGATCGCCCGCGGCTGGATGAGCGTGTCGGGCATCATCAACACCCACTTCATCGTCGCCTACATGCTCAAGCAGCACGGCACCCAGGAGCAGAAGGAGTACTTCCTGCCCCGGATGGCCACCGGCGAGGTGCGTGGCGCGTTCTCGATGTCGGAGCCGGGCATGGGCTCCGACGTCTCCGCCATCCGCACCAAGGCGGTCCGCGACGGCGACGACTACGTCATCAACGGCCAGAAGATGTGGCTGACCAACGGCGGCACGTCCAACCTCGTCGCGGTCCTCTGCCGCACGGACGAGGGCCAGCCGGAGGGGGCGGCCCCGCACAAGTCCATGACGACCTTCCTCATCGAGAAAGAGCCGGGCTTCGGCCCGAACCCGACGGTGAAGGGCCTCACCGTGCCCGGGAAGATCGAGAAGATGGGCTACAAGGGCGTCGACACGACCGAGCTCATCCTCGAGGACGTGAAGATTCCGTCAAATCGCGTCCTCGGCGGCGAGAGCGGCCGCGGTTTTTACCAAATGATGGACGGCGTGGAGGTCGGGCGGGTCAACGTGGCCGCCCGCGGCTGCGGCGTGGCGCAGCGCGCCTTCGAACTGGGGATCGCCTACGCGCAGCAGCGGCAGACCTTCGGCAAGCCGATCGCGCAGCACCAGGCGATCCAGTTCAAGTTGTCCGAGATGGCCACCAAGGTCGAGGCCGCGCACGCCCTGATGGTCAACGCCGCGCGCAAGAAGGATTCCGGCCGGCGCAATGACCTCGAGGCCGGCATGGCGAAGTACCTGGCCTCGGAGTACTGCAAGGAGGTCGTCGAGGACGCGTTCCGCATCCACGGCGGATACGGCTTCTCCAAGGAGTACGAGATCGAGCGCCTGTACCGCGAGGCACCGATGCTGCTGATCGGCGAGGGCACCGCCGAGATCCAGAAAATGATCATCGGTCGCCGACTGCTCGAGGAGTACCGAATCCAGGGATGAATGTCTGGGTTGTGGCACTTTGCGCGAGCCAAAGGTCACACCCAGTCATCAATAACCGGCCACGGACTCCGCCACTGGCTTGCCCAGTTGCCCGTCACTGCCGATACCATTCACGGAAAGCCGCCGTCCCCAGAACCATCTTGCGGCACCCTCCGCTACGAAGGTCTTCCATGCCCCACAGCCAATCCTCTGCTAAACGCGACAGCCTGGCCGGCGTACGCCTCGCGCGCGGAGCATCGCCGTGGCTCCTCCCGACCGTGGCCACCGCAGCGGTCAGCCTGGCCCGCGCCCGTCGCTCCGGGCGCTGGGCGGCCGTGGCCGTCCCCACCACCGCCCTCGCGGCGGGCATGCTGTGGTTCTTCCGCGACCCCGAGCGGGAGATCGCCCAGGGCCGCGTCATCTCGCCGGCCGACGGCGTGGTGCAGAGCATCATGCCGTGGAAGGACGGGCGCACCCGCGTCGCGATCTTCATGAGCCCGCTGAACGTCCACGTCAACCGCGCCCCCCTCGCGGGCACGGTCACGTCGGTGGAACACATCCCGGGTGGATTCGTTCCGGCGTTCAACAAGGAGAGCGAGAACAACGAGCGCGTTGTCTGGCACTTCGACACCGAGCTCGGTGACATCGAGATGGTGCAGATCGCCGGTGCCGTCGCGCGTCGCATCGTGCCCTACGTCCCGCAGGGCACCAAGGTCGAGCAGGGCGAGCGGATCGGCCTGATCCGGTTCGGCTCCCGTGTCGACATCTACCTTCCCGAGGGCGTCGAGCCCGCCGTCGAGGTCGGCCAGACCACCGTTGCTGGGGTGACTCGCCTTGACCGTGATTGAGCCCGACGCGCAGGCACCGTGGGTCGCCGCGGTGGACGAGGACGACGACGATGACATGCCGCTGTCAACGCGGCTGTCGATAGCGGACGGCCTGACCCTCGGCAACGCGATCTGCGGCTTCATGGCGGTGTACTTCACCACCACCGGAGTCCTGGTCCCGCACCTCATGGGCAACACCGACGGCGGCATGACGCGGCACAGCGCCGCCACCGCCGTGCTGCTGATGCTCATGGCGTCGGTCTTCGACCTCTTCGACGGGCTCGTGGCGCGCAAGCTGCGCAGCTCGGCGATGGGTGCGGAGCTCGACAACCTCTCCGACCTCATCAGCTTCGGCCTGGCCCCCGCCTACTTCGTGGTGGTCTGGGGTCTGATCTCCGACGACGCCTACGGCAAGCTGTCGGCCGTGGCCGCCGTCGTGGTGCTGCTCGCGGTCGTCCTGCGGCTCGCCCGGTTCTCCTGCACGACGGTGCGCGAGGGCATCTTCCAGGGCATGCCGAGCCCCTTCGGCGCCATGACCGTGATCTCGGTGGTGCTGCTGGAGCTGCCGTTCATCCCGACGGTGCTGGCCATCGTCGGTGTGGCGTGGCTGATGGTCAGCCGGGTCGAGTACCCCAAGCCGCGCGGCCGGCTCGCCGTGATCACCCTCGCCTGGATCGTCCTCAGCATGGGCTGCCTGGTCAGCTGGGCCTTCGCGGTCCCCGGTGGCGACGTGCTGCTGCAGACGGGCGCGGCCCTGCAGATCTGCGCGGCGGCGGTCATCCCGCTGTTCGCGACGACCCGCCGGGTCAACACGATCCGCAACAACCGACGTGAGGCGCGTACGGCGCAGCTTCCGTAGCCGTACGAGGAACATCCGTGGGGCCCCGAGCCGGGAACGACTCGGGGCCCCACGTGTCTGCGGCGCCTCGGAACGCGACGGCTCAGAGCAGGACGTCGCGCGCGATGTCGACGGCGAGGCGCTCCAGCAGCGGCCCGGCCTCGGCCATGCAGCGCGCCGGGTCCGGCTCGATGTCGGTGAGGGCGTACGCGCGACGGATGCCCGCGGCGGTCAGCGCGGCCGGGGGCAGGGCGAGGCGCCCGCAGACGGCGACCACCTCGACGTCCCGGGCACGGGCGGCGGCCGCCACACCGGCCGGGGCCTTGCCGTGCAGGGTCTGCTCGTCCAGGGAGCCCTCGCCGGTGATCACCAGATCGGCCCGTTCGAGCGCCCCCGCGAAACCGAGCATGTCCATCAGGACCTCCACCCCGGGCCGGAACCGGGCCCGCAGCCCGACGAGGGCGCCGAAACCGACACCGCCCGCCGCGCCCGCGCCGGGCGCCTCGGCGGCCGCGGCGGCGTCCAGCACCTCGGCGAAGCGGGCCAGGGCGGCGTCCAGGGTCGCGACGTCCTCCTGGGTGGCGCCCTTCTGCGGCCCGTAGACGGCGGCCGCGCCCTTCGGGCCGAGCAGCGGATTGTCGACGTCGCTGGCGAGGACCACCTCGGTGTCCGCCAGACGGGCGTCGAGTCCCGACAGGTCCGCCGTCGCCAGGTCGGCGAGCGCCGCGCCCCCCGGACCCACCGGCACACCCCGCGCGTCCAGCAGCCGGGCGCCGAGCGCGGCGAGCATGCCGGCGCCGCCGTCATTGGTGGCGCTGCCGCCGACGCCGAGCACGAGGGAGCGCGCCCCCGCGTCGAGCGCCGCGCGCAGCAGTTCGCCGGTGCCGTACGTGGCGGCCGTCAGCGGCGCGAAGACCCCCGGCGGCAGATGCCGCAGCCCGGACGCCTCGGCCATCTCGACGACCGCGGTGTCGCCGCGCAGCGCGTAAGCGGCCGTGACCGGCTCCCCCAGCGGCCCGGTGACCTCCACCAGCCGCCGTTCGAAGCCCGCGGCGACGGCAGCGTCCACGGTCCCGTCCCCGCCGTCCGCGACGGGTACGGACTCGACGACGACGTCCGGCGCGGCGTGACGCAGCCCCGCGCCGATCCGCTCGGCCACCTCGACGGCGGTGAGTGAACCCTTGAACTTGTCCGCGGCGATCAGTACTCGCGCTCGCCGTGTGTCCGTCACATCCATCTCCCTTACCGCAGGTCGCGCCGCTTGGACCCTATCCCGGGCGCTCCGCGCTGCCCAGCGGCCCCCGCGGCGCCCGGCGTCAGGGAGCCGCGCGGTAGTAGGAGGCGACTGCGGGCTGGCCGGTCCAGTTGGGACCGGCATGGGGGTCCGCGCCGAGGTAGCGGAAGGGCAGGCGGACGGCCCGGGGTCCGCGCAGGGTGAGCAGGTGCCGGCGGGAGTCGTAGGTGAAACCCGCCGAGCGCAGGGCCGCCAGCACCGGGCGGCCGGCCGGTGAACCGTCGCCGTGCCGGACCGAGCCGGGGTCCAGGTGTGCGACCAGCACCCCCTGGGGGCCGAGCCAGGAGGCCGCCCGGGAGAGCAGACCGAGCAGGTCGCCGACGTAGTGGAGCCCGTGGACGCAGGTGATCAGGTCGTACGACCGCCGGGGCGTCCAGCCGGCGACCGAGGCCGTCACGAACTCCACCCCGGGCGGCGCAGGCACCGGGACGAGCGGACCCACCAGGTCGACGCCGGTCAGCACCGCCGTCGCCGGGAGCCGTGCCGCGGCCTCCCGCAGCGCACGGCCCTCCCCGCTGCACAGGTCGAGCCAGGATGGCGACGCGGACCGGCCGAGCAGGTCGTCGACCGGATCGAAGCCGAGCTCACGGGCGTAGCTGTTCACTCCGGACAGGCCGCGCTCGCGGTTCATGGTGTTGTTGGCGACCACGGTGGACCGCTCCAGCGCGTCGTCCGGCAGCAGTGAGGGCGTACTCGCCTGGGCGGTGGTACCGGGGGCTTCTGACACCCGGTCATTGTCCCAGCGCACCCCTTGCGCCTGCGGGGCGGAACAGGTGACGGCGACGCGCCGCGGCCGCGGCCCCGGGGCTGCCCGCCGGAGCCGTGGGATTCCGGTAGACCGGGGGCATGACGTCACCAACCCCGGACCTCGAGGACAGGGTCCTCGGCGGCTGGCTGGGCCGCATCGCCGGCAACATGCTCGGCAAGCCCGTCGAGCGCGGCGACCACTGGACCAGGGACCGCATCGACCGCTACCTGCGCACGGCGGACGCCCTCCCTCTCACGGACTACCTCCCCGCGCTGTCCCCGCCGCCGGACCCCGCCGAGTTCGACCTGCGGCCGGAATGGCGGCAGTGCACGCGCGGCGGCATCGACGGCAGCGTGCGGGACGACGACGTCGACTACGCGATCCTCGGCCTGCACCTGCTGGAGACGCACGGGGCGGGCTTCAGCACCGAGGAGGTCGGCGAGCTGTGGCTGCTGCGGCTGCCCTATCTGCAGACCTTCACCGCCGAGCGGGCCGCGTACCGCAACCTGGCGAGCGGCATCCGACCGCCGCTCAGCGCGACGGTCGACAACCCGTACCAGGAGTGGATCGGGGCCCTCATCCGCGCCGACGTGTACGGCTGGACCTCCCCCGGGGACCCGCGCCGCGCCGCGTCGCTGGCCCGGCGCGACGCGGTGCTGTCGCACACCGGCAACGGCGTCTACGGGGCGATGTGGGCGGCGGCCCTGATCGCGGCCGCGTTCACCGCGCCGGACGCACGGACCGCGCTGGAGGCGGCGCTGACGGAGATCCCGCCCGGCTGCCGGCTGTCCCGCACCGTGCGGCGCGCCATGGCGCTGCACGAGGCCGGGCTCGGCTGGGCGGACACCCTGGCGGACCTCGACCAGGAGGCCGGGCAGTTGCACTGGATCCACGTCGTGCCCAACGCCGCGGTGATCACCGCCGGACTGCTGTACGGGAAGGGCGACTTCACGTCCACCATCGCGCTGACCGTGCGCGGCGGCCTCGACACCGACTCCAACGGCGCCACGGCCGGCTCGGTGGCCGGCGTGCTGTGCGGCGCCGCCGCGATCCCGCCGCAGTGGACGGAACCGCTGAGGGACCGGGTGCGCAGCGCGGTCTTCGGCTTCGACGGGGTGGCGATCGGCGAACTCGCCCGCCGCACGGTCGCCCTGGTGCCGTAGGGTCCGCGTGTGCGGTACATCATCATCGGGGCGGGCGCGGTCGGCGGTTCCATCGGCGGGCGGCTGTTCCAGAGCGGGCACGACGTCGTCCTGGTCGCCCGGGGCGCGCACGGCGCGGCGCTGCGGGAGCGCGGGCTGACCCTGCGCACGCCCGACGCGACGCTCTCCCTCGCCGTCCCGGTCGTCGACGGACCGGACGCCCTCGACTTGCGCGACGACGACGTCCTGATTCTCGCCGTGAAGACCCAGGACACCGCCGCCGCGCTCGACGCCTGGGCGCCGGTGGCCCAGGGCCTGCCCCTGGTGTGCGCGCAGAACGGCGTCGCCAACGAACGGCTCGCGCTGCGGCGCTTCCCCGACGTGTACGGCATGTGCGTCTGGCTGCCGTCGGCCCACCTGGAGCCCGGCGTGGTGATCGCCCCGTGCGCGCCGCTCACCGGCATGCTCCACATCGGCCGCTACCCGCACGGCACCGATACCACCGCCGCGCGCATCGCCGCCGGACTGGAGACGTCCCCCTTCCTCCGCGCGCCGGTCGGCGAGGACGTGATGCGGTGGAAGTACGCTAAGCTGCTGACGAACCTCGGCAACGCCGTCGAGGCGCTCATCGGCCGAGACGCGTCCGTGGCCGCCCTCCACCGGCGGGCGCGCGCCGAGGGCGCGGCGGTGCTCGACGCGGCGGGCATCGCGTACGCGGGCGAGGCGGAGCAGGCGGCGATGCGCGGCGACCTCGTCACGGTGCGCCCTGTCGAGGGCGCTGCCCGCGGCGGGGGCTCGACCTGGCAGAGCCTCAGCCGCGCGACCGGCTCGGCCGAGGCCGACCATCTCAACGGCGAGATCGTCCTCCTCGGCCGCCTCCACGGCGTCCCCACCCCCGTCAACGACACCCTCCGCCTCCTCCTCAACCGCGCCGCCCGCGCCCGCCAGGCCCCCGGCAGCCTCGCGCCGGCCGCCCTGGCGGCGGCGGTCGACGCGGCCGAGCAGGCCTCCGGCCTCGCCCGTGACTGACCTGCCGGACCACGCGGTGCAGCTGCCCGAGGGGTCCTGGTGGGACTGGGAGGTCGTCGCATGGCAGCCCGGCGAGTTCCGGCTCGCCGCCGGCCACGACCTCACCTACCACCACGGGCTCGAACTGGTCTTCACCGATCCGCTGATCGTGACCTGCCCGGCCTCCTTCCACGACCCGGCGTTCCGCGCACCCACCCCGGACGAAGTCCTCACCGTGGCACGGCAACTCGGGGAGCGGCCGCCCGTCCTCGTGGCCTTCGAGGCGGACGCGGGCGGCCCCGGCCCCGTCTCGTGCCTGGTCGCGGCCGAACGGCTCGACGTCGTGCACGGAACCGTACTGCGCCACTGGCGTGCGGATGCCGCCCCCGGCCAGAGGTTCGCCCCCTGGGTGCGGCGCGAGGACTGACCGGGAGGACCCGGCGTCCTTGGGACCGCCCCTGGTCGCCGATTAGGTTGGGACCCGTGACGACCTCCGACTTTGCCGCGTACATCGACAGCCTCCCCAAGATCCTCGCGGGCGCGAGCACCTTGTTCCGTGACGCCGACGGCCGCATCCTCATCGCCGAGACCACCTACCGCGAGGACGGCAAGTGGGTGCTGCCCGGCGGCACCATCGAGTCCTCCGACGGGGAGACGCCGCGCGAGGGCGCGCAGCGCGAGACGCTGGAGGAGATCGGCCTCGACGTCGAACCCGGCGATCTCCTCGTCATCGACTGGGTCCAGGGCCTGGGGCGCATGCCGCTCGCCTCGTTCCTCTTCGACGGCGGCGTGCTCGACGACGCCTCGCTCGCCGCCGTCCGCCTCCAGGCGGAGGAGCTCTCCGACTGGCGCATGGCCACCCCGGACGAGGCCGAGGCCTATCTCTCCCCCGGCCTCTACCGCCGCGTCAGCGCCGCCCTGGCCGCCGTCGGCACGGCCTCCGCGCCCGTCGAGCTCGTCAACGGCCTGCCGCCGAGGCCGCGGGCCTGAGACGGCACCGGGAAGGCCCTCAGCGTCCGACCGCGTAGCCCTGCATGCCGCGGGGGTTGGCCGCGGCCGACAGGACGCCGGTGCGGGGGTCGCGGGCGACGGCGCAGAGGCGGCCCTCCGACCAGGGGGCCGCGATGGTGAGGTCGTGGCCCCGGCGGCGCAGGTCGGCGATGAGGGACTCGCCGAGCCGGGACTCGACGGTGAGGCTGCCCGGCTGCATGGCGCGGGGGTGGAAGGAGCTCGGGAAGCCGTCGGTGTGCCAGTTGGGGGCGTCGACGGCGCCCTGGAGGTCCAGGCCGCCGCGGACGTCGTCCCGCAGGGCGACGGCCAGGAAGAACGCCAGTGACCACTGGTCCTGCTGATCGCCGCCGGGCGTGCCGAAGGCCAGCACGGGCACGCCGTCGCGCAGCGCGAGGGACGGGGTCAGGGTGGTCCGCGGACGGCGGCCCGGGGTGAGGGAGTTGGGCAGTCCGGGTTCGAGCCAGGTCATCTGGAGCCGGGTGCCGAGGGCGAAGCCAAGCCCGGGGATCGCGGGGCTGGACTGGAGCCAGCCGCCGCTGGGGGTGGCGGCGACCATGTTGCCCCAGCGGTCGACGACGTCGAGGTGGCAGGTGTCGCCCCGGGTGGCGCCGTCGTGCGCGACGGTCGGCTCGCCGACGCCCATGGCGTCGAACTTCGCCTCCGCGCCCGGGTCGTGGAGCGGGAAGCGCGGCAGCCGTGGGGTCCGGCCGCCCGGGCTGCCGGGCCGCAGGTCGTACGAGGCCGCGGCCGGGTCGATCAGGGCGCGCCGGGCGTCGTTGTAGGCGGGCGAGAGCAGTTCGCCGAGGGGGACGTCCGCCGGGCCGGCGTCGCCGTACCAGGCCTCACGGTCGGCCATGGCGAGCTTGGTGCCCTCGACGAGCGTGTGGACCCAGTCCGCGGTGCCGTACTCCGGCATCTCGTCGGCCCCGGGCAGCAGGGCCAACTGCTGCAGCAGGGCCGGGCCCTGGCTCCAGGGGCCGGCCTTGCAGACCGTCCAGCCGTTCCAGTCGTGGGTGACCGGGTCCTCGTAGCGGGCCTCGTAGCCGACGAGGTCGTCCCCGGTCAGCGTGGAGGCGTGCCGCTCGCCGGAGGTGTCCATGGCCGGGCGGGCGGCGAAGTCCGCGACGGCCTCGCCGATGAAGCCCTCGCGCCACACCCGCCGGGCCGCCTCGATCTGTGTCTCCCGGTCACTGCCCGCGGCCTGCGCCTCGCGCAGCAAACGCCGCCAGGTGCCCGCCAGTTGCGGATTGCGGAGCAGTTCGCCGGGGCGCGGCGCGGGCAGGTGGAGCTCCGCCGACGTCGTCCACTCGGTCTCGAACATCGCGCGTACGGACTCCACGGTGGCGCCGATCGCCTCGACCGCGGGGTGCCCGTGCTCGGCGTAGCCGATGGCGTACGACAGCACTTCGTCCAGCGGCTTCGAGCCGTGGTCGCGCAGCAGCACCATCCACGCGTCGAAGGCGCCGGGAACGGCCGCCGCCAGCGGTCCCGTACCGGGGACGAGGTCGAGGCCCAGCGACCGGTAGTGCTCGACGCTCGCGCCGGCGGGGGCCGGACCCTGGCCGCACAGCACGCGCACCTCGCCGCCCGCCGGAGCGAGGACGATCGGCACCTCGCCGGCCGGTCCGTTCAGATGCGGCTCCACCACGTGCAGGACGAATCCGGCGGCGACGGCGGCGTCATAGGCGTTACCGCCGCTCTCCAGGACCGCCATGGCCGAGTGCGAGGCCAGCCAGTGCGTGGACGAGACCATGCCGAAGGTGCCCTGAAGGGTGGGCCGGGTGGTGAACAATTGCGTACTCCTCGCTCCGGATGGCTCCTACACTCGCACGATGCCCGAACAGCTTCTCCCCGCACCCCCCGTCGCCGCCATGGCCGAGGCCCTGTCCGGGGTCCCCGGCGTCGTGGGTGTCCTGCTCGGCGGCAGCCGGGCCCGCGGCACGCACCGGCCGGACTCCGACTGGGACCTCGGCGTGTACTACCGCGGCGCTCCCGACACGGCGGCTCTCGCCGCGCTCGCGGAGGAGGCGACCGGCGCCCCCGTGGAGGTCGCGGGCCCGGGCGGCTGGGGCCCGTGGGTGAACGGCGGGGCGTGGCTGACGGTGGGCGGCGCCCGCGTCGACTGGATCCTGCGCGACCTGGACCGCGTGCTGCGCGTCTGGGAGGACTGCGCGGCCGGCCGCTACGAGGTGGGCATCCAGCCCGGCCATCCGCTCGGCTTCTGGTCGCCGGTGTACCCCGGCGAGGTGGCACTCGGCCGGGTCCTCGCCGATCCCACCGGTGAGCTGGCCGCGCTGCGCGAACGGACCCGGGTGTACCCCGAGCCGCTGCGCGCCGCGCTGACCGGCGCCGCCTGGGAAGCGGACTTCCTGGTCGTCAACGCCCGCAAGTCGGCGGCCGCGGGCGACGTCCTGCACGCGGCGCTGTGCCTGTCGCGCGCCGTCGGCGTGCTCACGCAGTCCCTGCACGCCCATCACCGCGTCTGGTGCCTCAACGAGAAGGGCGCCCTGGCCGCGGCGGAGGCGCTGCCCGGCACCCCGCCCGGTTTCCGGGCCCGCGCCGAGGCGGTGCTGGCCGGGCTGGGCGACCCGGTGGCCGCCGTCGAGGCCGCGGCGGGCCTGGTCGCCGAGGTGCGGGAGCGGCTGGCCTGAGCGGGGGCGCCTTCTTCCAGAAGGGTCAGGGCCCGCAACTCCGATCCGGCTGCGAGCCCTGTCCCTTGCGCCAATCACGCGCATTCCAGCCGCCGGTCGGTGCGGAAGCCGGCTATCGGCGGCTCCAGTCGGCCACGCCCGCCGATCAGCACTTGCCCGGCCGCCACGAGCCGATCCTGTCGCCGAATCCCGCGGTGTTGAGGTTCGGGAAGATCCTGCCGAATCCGACCTGGAACTTCGCGCCGTCATAGTTGTTGCCGTCGAAGAAGCAGTACGTCTGCGACGAGTTGTTGACGATGGACGAGATCTTGTTGTTGAGCCTGTCGCCACTGGTGGCCAGCTTGAGGGCGCCGTCCCCCGAGCCGAAGCCGTACCAGCCGTTGAAGTCCGTGTGCTCGTACACGCAGAGGGTGTATCCATCACAGGAGGAGATCCCGCCCGGCGCGTTGCTGAACTGCCACCACGCGGCCGACGCCTCGGTTGTGGCAGCGGCGATCGCGGCGGTCGCGCAGGCGGCCACAACGGTGACGCGCCCCATCTTCTTGAAGATATTCGACACTGCGAAAAATCCTTCCTCGACAACTCTCGCGAAGCGGCAGCACACAGCCGCCCCGAGTGGTTGAAATTGAAACCTTCTCAGGAACGGCTCTAGCCCACCAGACGAGGAGGGGCTGCGTATTGAATGCGAATGCCAAGATCCACCCCAGGCCGACGCGTTGCCGCACACGCAAAACTGACGGGGTCTCACCTGCGCCTTGACCCTTTACCGACGCGGGGGCGCCACCCCGCGTTCCCTCACGCATGAGACATGGGCCACGGTTACTGACGCACCATCAGGTCAGCGCGAAGGCGTCGGCTTGGACCCTGGTGCCGATCCCGGACCCGCAGCCACCGGACCGGGCCACCTGGGAGGGCGCGGAAACACGATGTCCGCGTGCCGCCCGGTCTGCGTACGCTCGCCGCATGAACGCGAAGAAGCCGCTTGTCGCGATTCTCAGCGGCGCGGGGATCTCCACCGACTCCGGCATTCCCGACTACCGGGGCCCGAACGGGGTGTGGCGGCGCGACCCCGAGGCCGAGAAGCTCGTGACCTACGAGCACTACATGGCCGACCCGGAGATCCGCCGCAGGTCGTGGCGGATGCGCAATGACAGCCCCACGCTGCGGGCGCGCCCCAACGAGGCGCACGCGGCGATCGTCCGGCTGGAGCGTGCGGGCGTCCCGGTCCGCGTGATCACGCAGAACGTCGACGGGCTGCACCAGATGGCCGGGCTTCCCGAACGCAAGGTGCTGGAACTGCACGGGACGGCGCGCACGGTCGTGTGCACGCGGTGCCACGACCGCGCCCCGATGGCGGAGGCGCTGGAGCGGCTCCGGGCCGGTGAGGAGGATCCGGCGTGCGCGAAGTGCGGCGGCATCCTGAAGACGGCCACCGTGATGTTCGGGCAGCGGCTCGACCCGGTGGTGCTGGGGAACGCGATGGCCATCGCGAAGGGCTGTCAGCTGTTCATCGTGGTGGGCACGAGTCTGCAGGTACAGCCGGCCGCGTCGCTCGCGGGGATCGCGACGGAGCACGGCGCGCGGCTGGTGATCGTCAACGCCGAGCCGACGCCGTACGACCCCCTGGCGGACGAGCTGGTGCGCGAGCCGATCGGGACCGCGCTGCCCGCACTCCTGGACGGCATCGTCCAGGAGGCGGGCACGGGCTGACGCCCGCCGGGTGTCCCGCGGCGGCTACCAGCGGTGGTGGACCTGGGCGCGGATGCGGGTGTCGTACAGGTCCCGCACCGCGTCCAGAGTGGCCTGCGGCAGCGGGGCCAGGGCGGCGGCTTCGGCGTTGGCACGGGCCTGGGCGACCGAGCGGGCGCCGGGGATGACGCTGGTGACGCCGGGCTGCTGGACGATCCAGCGCAGCGCGGTCTGCGCGGGGGTCGCGCCCTGCGGCGCCAGCGCGACGAACTCCGCCGCGGCCTCCAGCCCGGTCTCGTAGTCGACGCCGGAGAAGGTCTCGCCCTGGTCGAAGGCCTCGCCGTGCCGGTTGTAGTTCCGGTGGTCGTCCGCGGCGAAGACGGTGTCCTTGGTGTAGCGGCCGGTCAGCAGGCCGGACGCGAGCGGCACGCGCGCGATGATCCCGACGCCCGCCTCGGCGGCGGCCGGGAGCACCTGCTCCAGCGGCTTGAGGCGGAAGGGGTTGAGGATGATCTGCACACTGGCCACGCCGGGGCGGGCGATCGCCGTCAGCGCCTCCTCGCAGGTCTCGACGCTCACCGCGTACGCGGCGACGCGCCGCTCCTCGACGAGGGTGTCCAGGGCGTCGAAGACCGCGTCCGAGGAGTACACCGAGGTCGGCGGGCAGTGCAGCTGCACGAGGTCGAGGGTGTCGACGCCCAGGTTCGCGCGCGAACGGTCGTTCCACGCGCGGAAGTTGTCCAGTACGTAGTTCTCGGGGACCTGGGCGGTACGGCGTCCCATCTTCGTGGCCACGAAGACGCCAGCGTCGGGGCGCTCGCGCAGGTAGCGGCCGATCAGCTGCTCGCTGCGGCCGTCGCCGTAGACGTCGGCCGTGTCGAAGAAGGTCACCCCCGACTCGACGGCGGCGTCCAGCACCGCGAGAGCGTCCTCCTCCCGCACGTCACCCCAGTCGGCACCCAGCTGCCAGGTGCCGAGACCCACGACGGACACCTTCCGGCCCGTCCTGCCCAATACGCGCTGTTCCATGTCCGCGATGCTAATCGCTGCGTCCGACAGCCGCGGTCCGGGTCCACGCGGGTCCGCCCCGGCTCAGTCCCTGGGGACGGCCGCGCCCAGCCGCTTCAGGACGGCGCGGGCCGCGTGGTGGCCCGGCATCCCGTGGACGCCGGGCCCGGGCGGGGTCGCGGAGGAGCACAGGAAGACCGTGGGGCGGGAGGTGGTGTACGGGTTCCACTTCGGCTTCGGGCGGAAGGCGGTCTGCAGGCCGGTGAAGGCACCGCAGCCGAAGTCGCCGCCGACGTAGTTGAGGTTGCGGGCGGCCAGTTCCGCGGGGCCGCTGACGGCACGGGCGAGGACGAGGTCGCGGAAGCCGGGGGCGAAACGCTCGATCTGCCGCTCCATGGCGTCAGTGGCGTCACCCCGCCAGTCGTTGGGCACGTGGGCGTAGGCCCAGAAGACGTGCTTGCCCTCCGGCGCCCGGCCGGGGTCGACGACGCTCGGCTGCGCGGTGATGAGGAACGGGACGTGCGGGGCGCGGCCGGAGACCGCCCGGCCGAGCGCGTCGCCGATCTCGCCGAAGGTCGGGCCGATGTGCACCGTGCCCGCCCGCCGTGCCTCGGCGGCGGTCCAGGGCACCGGGCCGTCCAGGGCGTAGTCGATCTTCCAGACCGACGGGCCGTAGTGGTAGCGGTGGTAGGCGTCGCCCAGCCCGGCGATCCGGGCCACCGCCGTGGGCGAGGTGTCGAAGACGTAGGCGCGCGCGGGCGGCAGTTCGTCGATCTTCCGCACCGTGACACCGGTGTGGACGGTGCCGCCCAGCTCCCGCAGGTACGACGCCAGGGCGTCGGACAGGCTCTGGGAACCGCCGCGCGGCAGGGGCCAACCGACCTCGTGCGCGGCGACCGCGAACATCATGGCGATGGCGCCGGTCAGCGGGCTGGTGAGCGGGGCGACGGTGTGCGCGGCGAGCCCGGCGAGCAGCCCGCGGGCCTTGCGGTCGCGGAAGCGCCGGGCCAGCAGCGCCACCGGCGGCAGGCCGGTGAGTCCGAACCGCGCGAAGCCCAGCGGGTCGCGCGGCAGGCCGTGCCACGCGGGCCGCAGGAAGTCGTGCGCGAGGGTGTCCCAGCGCCCGATGTACGGGGCGAGCAGCCGCCGGTAGGTGCCCGCGTCGCGCGGTCCGAGCGAGGCGGCGGTGGCGCCGACGGTGCGGGCCAGAACCGCGGCGGTGCCGTCGTCGAAGGGGTGGGCGAGGGGCAGCTCGGGGTGCAGCCACTCCAGTCCGTGGTCGGCGAGCGGCATGGCGTTGAAGGCGGGCGAACCCGCGCCGAGGGGGTGCACCGCCGAGCAGGGGTCGTGCAGGAAGCCCGGCAGGGTGAGTTCCTCCGTGCGCGCCCCGCCGCCGACGCGGTCACCGGCCTCGAAGACCTCGACGGACAACCCGGCGCGGGCGAGTTCGACCGCGGCGGTCAGGCCGTTGGGGCCGGCGCCGACGACGATCGCGTCCAGGACGCGCGCCCGGGTCACCGGTCACCCACCATGAGGCCGACGACACGCCGCGCGGTCGCCTCGTCGCGCGCGACCGAGAAGGGGAACGCGTTGCCGCCCGCGATCCGGAAGGGCTCCCCCGCGGCGGTGACGCCCGCCCCGCCGGCCTCGCCGACCAGGAGCACCCCGGCCGCGTGGTCCCAGGGCGACTCCCAGGTGAAGGCGACGGCGTCGAGGGCGCCCCGGGCGACCTCCAGGTAGTCCAGTCCGGCGCAGGTGCACTGGCGGGCCGTGACGCCGTCGGATCCGAGCCCTTCGAACTGCCGCCGCTCCTGCTCGTCCAGGAAGGAGAACTGCGAGGTGGCGACCCTCAGCGCCGCGCCCTCGACCGCCTTGGCGGTGCGGATCGGCTCGCCGTTGAGCAGCGCCCCCGCGCCGCGCCGTGCGGTGGCCATCAGGCCGAGGCGCGGCACGTACGTCCACGAGGCGTGCACCTCGCCGTCCTGCGCGAGCGCGACGAGCGTGGCGAACTCGGGCCTGCCGGCGACGAAGTTGGCGGTGCCGTCGACCGGATCGACGATCCAGACCGGGTCGCCGCCGGCGATCCGGCGCAGGACGGAGGGATCGGCGTGCACGGCCTCCTCGCCGACGACGACCGAGCCGGGCAGCAGCGCGGGCAGTTCCTCGGTGAGCCGCGCCTCCGCCTCGCGGTCGGCGACGGTGACCAGGTCCCCGGGGCCGGTCTTGTGGCTGATGTCGGCGGCGGTCAGCTGCCGCCAGCGCGGCACGACCTCCGCTTCGGCCACCGCCCGTACCGCGACCTCCACGGCCTTGAAGAGTGCGTCATCGATCACTCCCCCATCAGACCAGATCGCTCCGCGCCGTGCGCAGTCGCGGTGGCATTGGCCGGTTCACGCCATCCGCGCATCCGCGCCGTTCACACGGTGCGCGCGTGCCGCCGGGCGGGCCACATCAGGAGCACGTAGAGCGCGAAGGAGGTGGCGAGGCCGATGGCCCAGCCGTAGTCGGCGAGCGGGCGGAGCGGCGGGATCAGCCCGTCGACGGGGAACGGGCCCTGCTTGGCACCCTTGGCGTCGACCTTGGAGTAGGAGCCGCCGATCGCCAGCAGGGCGCCGGCGGCGAAGGCCGTCACCGCCCGCCAGTTCCAGCCACCGCGGTACCAGTAGCGGCCGCCGCCCGACTGGTACAGCTCGGGGAGCGCGAGGTGGGTGCCCCGGACGATCCAGTAGTCGGCGATCAGGATGCCCGCGACCGTGCCGAGGATGCCGCCGACGACCCCGAGCCAGGTGTAGATGTACAGCTCGGGCGTGGAGATCAGCTTCCAGGGGAAGATCAGCACGCCGACGACGCCCGTGACGAGCGCGCCGGTGCGGAAGTCGATGGTCTTCGGGGAGAGGTTGGACAGGTCGTAGGCGGGCGAGACGACGTTGGCGGCGATGTTCACGCTGATCGTCGCCACGAGGACGGTGACCAGGGCGTAGAGCAGCCCGAAGACGCTGTCCGCCTTGCCGGCCAGCTCGACGGGGTCCCAGATGGCCTTGCCGTAGACCGCCTCTGAGCCGGAGGTGACGAGCACGGACAGCACGGCGAAGAGCGTCATGGTCGTCGGCAGGCCCAGGGTCTGCCCGCGCACCTGGGCGCGCTGCCCGGCGCCGAACCGGGTGAAGTCGGGGATGTTGAGGGACAGCGTCGACCAGAAGCCGATCATGCCCATCAGGGAGGGGAAGAAGACCTGCCAGAAATCCGGCCCCCAGCCGAGCGAGGACGGCTGGTCCAGCAGTTGTCCGAGGCCGCCCGCCTTCCCGGTGATCCAGACGAGCAGCACCAGGGCGCCGACGATGACGAAGGGCGCCGCCCAGTTCTCGAAGCGGCGGAGCGTCTCCATCCCCCGGTAGATGATGGCCAGTTCGAGCGCCCAGAAGACGACGAAGCACAGCCACAGCGTCCAGGGGTAGCCGCCGATCCGCGCCGCACCGGCCCAGCCGCCCCAGATGTTGCCGAGCAGGACGAAGATGCCCTGCCCGCCGATCCAGGTCTGGATGCCGAACCACGCGCAGGCCACCGCCGCCCGCAGCAGCGCCGGCAGGTTCGCGCCGCGCACCCCGAAGGAGGCGCGGGCGAGAACCGGGAACGGGATGCCGTACTTGGGCCCCGCGTGGCCGGTGAGCAGCATCGGGGCCAGCACGATGACGTTGGCCAGGGCGATGGTGAACACCGCCTGCTTCCAGTCCATGCCGAGCGCGACCAGGCCGGAGGAGAGCGTCCAGGACGGGATGTTGTGGGCCATGCCGACCCACAGCGCGGTGAAGTTGTACGTGGTCCATTTGCGTTGGGCCAGCGGGACCGGGAGCAGGTCCTCGTTGGCGTAGCGGCCGTGCGGGGCGGCCGCGCCGGGTGCCAGCTCGACGCGGCCGTCGCTGTGCGTGATCTGGGCGGGGGCCGTGGCCTCCTGCATGTGCGCGTGTCCTCGGTCAGCCGGCGAGGGCGGGGATCACGGTCGCGCCGTAGGCGTCGATGGTGGCCTCCTTGGCGTCGTGCATGTCGTACAGGGCGAACTGGTCGACGCCCAGGGCCTTGAGGGCGGTCAGCTTCTCGATGTGCTGCTCCGCCGTGCCGATCACGCAGAAGCGGTCGACGATCTCGTCGGGGACGAAGTCGGTGTGCCGGTTCCCGGCCTTGCCGTGCTCGGCGTAGTCGTAGTCCAGGCGGGCCTTGATGTACTCCGTCAGTTCCTCGGGGACCGCGCTGGAGTGGTGGCCGTACTTGGAGACGAGATCGGCGACGTGGTTGCCGACCATCCCGCCGAACCAGCGGCACTGCTCGCGCGCGTGCGCCAGTGCCCGCGGGGACTCGTCCTCGGTGACGTACGCCGGCGCGGCGACGCAGATCCGCACCTCGTCCGCGTCGCGGCCGGCGGCGACGGCCGCGTCCTTGACCGCCTTGACCATCCACTCGGTGAGGTGGACGTCGGCGAGCTGCAGGATGAAGCCGTCGGCCTTAGCCCCGGTCAGCGCCAGCGCCTTCGGTCCGTACGCGGCCATCCACACGGGGAGCCTGGCGCCCTCCTTGATCCAGGGGATGTGGATGAGGTGGCCGCCGAGGTCGGCCTCGCGGCCCTCGGCGAGTTCGCGGATGACGTGCATGGCCTCCTCGATGCGGGCCAGGGTGTTGGGCTTGCGCCCGGCAACCCGCATCGCCGAGTCACCGCGGCCGATGCCGCAGATCACACGGTTGCCGAACATGTCCGCGAGCGTGGCGAACGTCGAGGCCGTCACCTCCCACGTCCGCGTCCCCGGATTGGTGACCATCGGCCCCACGACCAGCCGCTCGGTCTGCGCCAGGATCTGGCTGTAGATGACGAACGGCTCCTGCCAGAGCACCGCCGAGTCGAAGGTCCAGCCGTAGCCGAAGCCGTTGCGCTCGGCACGCTTCATCAGCTCCACGACGCCAGAGGCGGGCGGGTCCGTCTGCAGGACGAGTCCGAAGTCCATGGCTCAACACACCTCTCTCGGAGCTCTCAGGCGAGGTACTGACAGGTGCCGCGCGGGGTGTACTGGCCGTGGCCGGCCCGCCCCACATAGGTGCGGTTCTCGACGACCGGCTCACCGCGGGAGAACACGGTCTCCACCCGCCCGGTGATCCGCTTGCCCTCGTAGGCCGAGTAGTCGACGTTCATGTGATGGGTCTCGGCGGACACGACCTGCTCGGCCGCCGGGTCGTAGATCACGATGTCGGCGTCCGCACCCGGCGCGATCGTCCCCTTCCGCGGATACAGCCCGAACATCCGCGCCGGAGCGGCACACGCGATCTCGATCCACCGCCGCCGGCCGATGTGCCCGTCCACCACCGCCTGATGCAGCAGATCCATCCGGTTCTCCACCCCCGGCAGCCCATTGGGGATCTTCGAGAAGTCCCCCCGGCCCAGCTCCTTCTGCCCCACGAAGCAGAACGGGCAGTGGTCGGTCGACACCACCTGGAGATCGTTGGTCCGCAGGGCGCGCCACAGGACCGCCTGGTGCTCCTTCGGCCGCAGCGGCGTGGAGCACACGTACTTCGCGCCCTCGAAGTCCGGCTCCGCCAGGTTGTCCGTCGACAGGAACAGATACTGCGGACAGGTCTCCCCGAAGACGTTCAGGCCCTCGTCCCGCGCGAGCGCGATCTGCTCGACGGCCTGCTGCGCGGACACATGGACGACGTAGAGCGGGGAGCCGGCGACCTGGGCCAGACGGATCGCGCGGTGGGTGGCCTCGGCCTCCAGGAGCGCGTGGCGGACCTCGCCGTGGTAGCGGGGATCGGTCCTCCCCGCGGCCAGCGCCTGCTCGACCAGCACGTCGATGGCGATGCCGTTCTCCGCGTGCATCATGATCAGGCCGCCGTTGTCGGCGCCGCGCTGCATCGCCCGCAGGATGCGGCCGTCGTCGCTGTAGAAGACACCCGGGTACGCCATGAACAGCTTGAAGGAGGTCACACCCTCCTCGACCAGGATGTCCATCTCCTTGAGGGTGTCGTCGTTCACGTCGGAGAGGATCATGTGGAAGCCGTAGTCGACGGCGCACTGGGCGTCCGCCTTGGCGTGCCAGGTGTCGAGCCCGGCGCGCAGCGACTCGCCGACGGACTGCACGGCGAAGTCCACGATGGTCGTGGTCCCGCCCCAGGCGGCGGCCCGGGTACCGGTCTCGAAGGTGTCCGAGGCGTGGGTGCCGCCGAAGGGCAGCTCCATGTGCGTGTGCGCGTCGACGCCGCCGGGGATGACGTACTTCCCGGTCGCGTCGACGACCCGGTCGGCTGACTCCGTCCAGCCCCGCGCGGCGTCGGACTCGTGGGCGGCCAGTGCGGCGACCCGGCTCCCCTCGACGAGCACGTCGGCGTGGATCTCGTCGGCGGCGGTGACGACCAGTCCGCCGCGGATGACGGTGCGGCTCATGCTCCCACTCCTTCCATGGCTGAGGGCGGGGTCGCCGGTGACTCGATGCCATGTCGGAACGGCTCTACGCACGTAGACCCCGGCCGTGGGACGAACGTACGGCCCGTCACCCACGGGGGCAATACCGCTGCGCCGATCGTCGGGCCCGATGGTGTTCCCGGTGACCACCCCCAAGGCGAACGTTCACAATATGCCACGAAACGGGCGGCGGGGTCAGGATGTGAGCGGACGCCGCGCCCCGGCGACTGAGCGGTGAGTCGGCGTCACATCCGCTGCCGTGAACGGCCGAGGGGAGCGGCCCGGGCGGCGTCACGCCGCCCGGACCGGGAGCGGACGGGACGTCAGGCCGCCCCGCCACTCGTCTCGCTCTGCGCCTGCTTGAGCGCGGCTTCCAGGATGGACGCGCCCTCCTCGGCCTCGGCGACGGTCAGCGACAGCGGCGGGGCGATCCGCAGCGCGTCACCGGCGCGGCCTCCCTTGCCGATGAGCAGACCGCCCTCGCGGGTCGCCTCCATGACGACGCCGACGGCGGCCGCGTCGGCGAGTTCGACGCCGAGCATCAGTCCGCGGCCGCGGACCTCGCGGACCACCGGCAGCCCGGCGGCGATGGCCTCCAGACGGGACTTCAGCAGTCCGCCGACGCGCCGGGCGTTGCCCTGCAGGTCGTGGTCGAGGAGGTACTGGAGGTTGGCCAGCGCCCCGGCGGTGGTGATGGGGCTGCCACCGAAGGTGGAGATGGAGTTGGCCGTCAGGCAGTCCATCACCTCGGCCCGGGCGACGACGCCGCCCATGGACAGGCCGTTGCCGACGCCCTTGGCGAAGGTGAGGATGTCCGGCGGGCCGGAGCCCTCGTGCGCCTGCCAGCCCCAGAAGTGGTCGCCGGTGCGGCCCCAGCCGGTCTGCACCTCGTCGCTGATCCAGAGGATGCCGTGCCGGTCGAGCACCTGCTTGAAGGCGGCCAGCAGTCCGTCCGGGCCGGAGGTGAAGCCGCCGACCCCCTGCACGGGTTCGGCGATGAGGGCGGCGACCCGGCCGTTGGCCTGGCCGAGCACGTCCTCCAGGTCCGCGACGCACGCGGCGATGAACTCCGCGTCCGACAGGTGCGCGTACGGGCCGCGGGTGCGGACGCCGCCGTGCACGTAGAGCGTCTGCAGCGGCGAGAGGCTGGTCGGCGACCACGAGGTGTTGCCGGTGATGCCGATCGCCGAGAAGGACCGACCGTGGTAGCTGTTGCGCAGGGCCAGGATCTGGTTGGACCCGCTCATGGTCGTGGCCAGCAGCAGCGCGGTGTCGTTCGCCTCCGTGCCGGAGGTGGTGAAGAAGACCCGCGCGTCCGGGATGCCGGACAGCGCGGCGATGCGCTCGGCGAGCTCGACGGCCTGGGAGCTCAGGTAGAGCGTCGAGGAGTGCAGGATCCGCCCGGCCTGGTCGCGGACGGCGGCGGTGACCTCCGGCAGGGCGTGGGCGGTCATGGTGGTGAGGATGCCGCCGAAGAAGTCCAGGTACTGCCGGCCCTCGGCGTCCCAGACGTGGCGGCCCTCGCCGTGGGTGATCTCGATCGGCTCCGCGTAGTAGGTCGCCAGCCACTGGGGCATGACGGCCTGGTGACGGGCGTGGAGCGCGGCGTGCTGCTGCGAGCGTTCAGTCATGGTCATATCAACGATCACGCCTCCGTGAGGGTGCCGTAGGCGTCCGGGCGGCGGTCCCGGTAGAAGGCCCACTGCTGGCGCACCTCGGGGATCAGGTCGAAGTCCAGGTCACGGACGATCAGCTCCTCCTCCTTGCCGGAGGCGGGCTCGCCCACGAACTGGCCGCGCGGGTCGACGAAGTACGAGGTGCCGTAGAAGTCGTTGTCGCCGTACTCCGGCTCCTGGCCGACGCGGTTGATGGCCGCGATGAAGTACTCGTTGGCGACGGCGGCGGCCGGCTGCTCCAGTTTCCAGAGGTAGGCCGACAGGCCGCGATGGGTGGCCGAGGGGTTGTAGACGAGTTGGGCTCCGGCGAGGCCGAGGGCGCGCCAGCCCTCGGGGAAGTGCCGGTCGTAGCAGATGTAGACGCCGACCTTGCCGACCGCGGTGTCGAAGACCGGCCAGCCCAGGTTGCCGGGCTTGAAGTAGTACTTCTCCCAGAAGCCCTTGACCTGCGGGATGTGGTGCTTGCGGTACTTGCCGAGGTAGGAGCCGTCGGCGTCGATCACGGCCGCGGTGTTGTAGTAGAACCCGTCCTGCTCGATCTCGTAGACGGGGACGACCATGACCATGCCGGTCTCGCGAGCGAGCGCCTGCATGCGCCGCACGGTCGGGCCGTCCGGCACGGGCTCGGCCCAGCGGTAGTTCCCGGCCTCCTGCACCTGGCAGAAGTACGGGGCGTTGAACACCTCCTGGAAGCCGATCACCTTGGCGCCCTGGGCGGCGGCCTCACGGGCGTGCGCCTCGTGCTTGGCGATCATCGACTCGGTGTCGCCGGTCCACGTCGCCTGAACGAGCGCCGCTCGTACGACATTGGGCATGACAGCTCCTTTGACGCGGTGTCACACCGGACCGGCGGGCTGGTCTACGCACGTAGATCCGGCGGTGGGAAGAACGTAGAGCCCACTGCCCACTGTGGCAATACCGGCGCCTTTACTCAACGAAGCCGGTCAGATTTCACGCTCGGACAGACCCGCTCGGCGCAGTGCGGCGACCACGTCGCGGTGCCGCGAGGCCGACACCAGGCCCGCGGCCTCCAGCAGCGGCCCCGTCAGGTCGGGGCGTTCGGCGGCGACCGCCGCCGCCGTCTCCGGGGTCCGGGCACGCACCAGGGCGGCCAGCAGCGTGACCGCCCGGTCCCGCAGCCGTGCCTCGCACAGGACCGCGGCGGCGCGAGCGACCTCGGCGGCCGGGCGCGCGGCGGCCTGGTGCAGCAGCGTGCGGCAGTCCTCGGCCCGGCCCGCGATGGCCAGGGCCCCCGCGACGGTCGCCAGGTGGTGCGGGGGCAGGGCGGCCAGCTCCCACAGCAGGGTGGCGACGTCGGCGGCGAGCCCCGCCTGCTCCAGCGCGGCCGCGAGCTCCGGGATCCGTTCCGCCGGTCCCGCGGCCGCCTGGCTCATCAGCACGTACGCCTCGCCACTGCGGCCGGTGCGGCGCAGCTCAGCCATGCGGGCGGCGGTCGCCCACGCCGCGGACCGGTGGTCCCGCGCCTGTCGTGCCCCGGCGGCACCGTGCGCCTCCCGCTCTTCCTCCGGCGCCTCCGCGGCCCCCGCGAAGCGGGCGCCGCGCGGTCCGGGGTGTGCCGCGTCCGCGGACGGGGCCGCGACGGACCTGGGTTCCTCGGCGCCGGCTTCCGGCGCGCCGGCGAAGCGTGCCCCGCCGTAGCGGGCGCCGCCGCGCCTGCCCTCCTTGCGACCGCGGGCGGGGGTTGGGGCGGGGGCCTGTGGGGCCGGTTCGGGAGCGGGGGCCCGCGGGGCCGCCGGGGCGCGGAACCGGTCCTCGGGGGCGGCGGGGCGCGCCAGGACGGCGTCGAGACGGGCCTGGAGCTCGGCGCAGCGGACGGCGGCGCGCTCGCGGTCGTCACGGGCCCAGGCGAGCTCGCCCGCCGTCCGCTCGGCCCGGTCACGGTCGTACCCGGCGCGGTGCAGCGCGTCGTTGAGGTCGCGTTCGCGCAGGGTCGCGTACTGGCGCTCGCGGAGCATCAGGTCCAGCCGGGCCCGCAGGGTGCGCTCGCTGCCGGGTGCCGCGTCGTACGCGGCGACGGCGGCCGCGTGGAGGCGCCGGGCGGGCGCGAGGACCCCCTCGCCGACATGGCCGCCGCGCACCGCCGCGACGTCGTGGACGAGGGCGCGCACGACGTCCCAGGGAGGCACGTCGGCGCCCTCGAAGTAGTCCCGGGCCGCCTCGGGGTCGCGCCGGGCGAAGACCGCGTACCAGCCGGGGGACGCCCCCAGCGCGGCCGCCAGCCCGCGGAAGTAGTGCGTGAACTCGCCCGCCGCATCTTCTGCCCGGGTGCTCGCCCCGCGTTCCACGCTCGCTCCTCCCTGTCCGCCGCCGGGCGGCGGAAGCGTGTGGTCCGCCTGGCATTCGACACCATTCCTGTTACGGGAGCGCTACAGGGAGTTTTCACCCGGGGTGCGGCAGGAGCGCGCGCACCCGCGCACGCCCTCCGCACCATGCCGCCGCCCGCCGTCATCCCCTCGACGGCGGGCGGCATGTGAGGACCTGTCAGGATTCAGTGACCGCTGCTCCGGACCACCATCGCGGATCCGCCGCCGCGGCGCACGGGCTCCGCGGCGGCCAGCCACCGGCCGTCCGGCAGCCGCTGGATACCGGTCGCCGCCCCGATCTCGGCGCCCTCCACCAGGTTCTGGCCGAGCGCCTTCAGCTGCGCCGCCGCCGGACCGGCCAGGAAAGCCGCCTCGGCCTGGGTGGTGGCGGTGTTGCGCTGGCTGGCGCGCGGGGCCGCGATGGCGTCGACGAGCGGCAGGCCCCGGTCGACGTGCTCGGTCAGCACCTGGAGAACGGTGGTGATGATCGTGGCGCCGCCCGGTGAGCCGAGCGCGAAGTCGACCTTGCCGTTCTTCAGCACGATCGTCGGCGAGATGGAGGAGCGCGGCCGCTTGCCGGGGCCGGGGAGGTTCGGGTCGTGGACCGCGGGGTTCGCCGGTACGAAGGAGAAGTCGGTCAGCTCGTTGTTGAGCAGGAAGCCGCGGCCGGGCACGGTGATGGCACTGCCGCCGGTCTGCTCGATGGTGAGGGTGTACGCGACGACGCCACCCCACTTGTCGGCGACGGTCAGGTGCGTGGTGTTCTCGCCCTCGTAGGTGGTGGGGGCGGCCGTGCCGCCCGCGCCGCACGTCCCGGGGTGCGCGGGGTCGCCGGGCGCGAGCGGGCTGGTCAGCGCCGCGTCGTCCTTGATCAGGCAGGCGCGCGAGTCGGCGAACCGCTGGGAGAGCAGCCCGGCGGTGGGGACCTTCTCGAAGGCCGGGTCACCGACCCAGCGCCCCCGGTCGGCGAAGGAGATCCGGCTCGCCTCCAGGAAGCGGTGCAGGTACTGGGCGTCGGACAGCCGGGACAGGTTGCCGGTGCGCTCCAGGATGTTGAGCGCCTCGCCGACCGTCGTGCCACCGGAGGAGGAGGGCGCGATGCCGTACACGTCGAGCCCGCGGTACGCGACACGGGTCGGCTTCTGCACCTTCGCCCGGTAGGCCGCGAGGTCGCGCGCCGTGAGGTCCCCCGGCCGCACGACGCGGGTGGCGGCCGGGTCGACGGGGGGCTTGCGCACCGTCTTGACGATGTCGGCGCCGATCTCGCCGTCGTAGACGGCCGAGATGCCCTTGTGGCCCAACTCCTCGTAGGTGCGGGCGAGATCGGGGTTCTTGAGGGTGGAACCGACGGCCGGCAGCTGCCCGCCGGGCAGGAAGAGGGCAGCGGTGGCGGGGAAGTCCTTGAAGCGGGCGAGGTTGCCCTCGGTCTGGCTGCGGAAGGTGGCGTCCACGGTGAAGCCGTCGCGCGCGAGCCGCTCCGCGGGCTTCAGCATCTCGCCCAAGCTCCGGGTGCCCCAGGCGTCGAGTGCGGTGTCCCAGGTCGCGGACGTGCCGGGGACGCCGACGCCGAGGCCGCTGGTGACGGCGGCGTCGAAAGGCAGCGGCTGGCCGTTCTCCACGAAGAGCCGGTCGGTGGCGCTGCGGGGCGCGGTCTCCCGGCCGTCGATGGTGTGGACCTTGCGGTCCCCAGGGCTGTAGTAGACGAAGTAGCCGCCCCCGCCGATACCGGAGGAGTACGGCTCGGTGACGCCCAGCGCGGCGGCTGTGGCGACCGCGGCGTCCACGGCGTTCCCGCCCCGCCGCAGCACCTCGATGCCGGCGGCCGAGGCGTCGGGGTCGACGCTGGAGACGGCGCCGCCGTAGCCGACGGCGAGCGGTGCCCTGTCGGGTGGGCCGTGATGGGCCGCCGGCCCGCCGGGCGGGGCCGCCGCGACCGACAGGGCCGCGGTGGCGGTGACGGTGAGCAGCGACAGGATCCGTGCGGCGTGACGACGCATACGTGGACCTCCACTAGGGCGACCGTCCAGGCAGCGTAACCCGACCCCGGGTTCCTCGTCAGGAGCACCTCAACTACCATCGCGGCCCATGAGCGACGACGTGCGCAACATCGTGCTGGGTCTGGCCGCGAGCGGCCTGAGCGCCGCACTGGGGTGGTTCGTGCGCACCTATGTGTGGCGCAGCCGGCTCCGCCGCAAGCAGCGCTTCTTCGGGCTGCCCGCCGGTTCCGAGTGCCTGCTGGTGGTCAACCGCGATCCGGGCGCACGGGAGTGGAGCGTGGCGCGGCACGACGTCTTCGCCCTCATCGAGCTCTCCGCGCTGATCAAGGAGTGCCGGGCCAACGCCGAGATCCTGCCGCACGACACCGCCTGGCAGGGCTTCGGCGCACGCACCGAGTTCTGCATAGGCGGCCCGGTCTCCAACCACCGCATGGCGGCCCACCTGCGGTCGATGCTGCCGGGCGTCGAGGTCGGCAAGGATAAGTCCGGCCCGGACCAGGGCGCGCTGACGGTGGGAGGCGAGACCTACCGCATGGACAAGGGCACCGCCGAGTACGTCCTGCTGGCCCGGCTCGCCGCCGACGAGAACACCGGCAACAGCCGCCCGGTCTTCCTGGCCTCGGGCCAGCGCGCGGTCACCAATCAGGCGGCGGTGCGCTACCTGGCACGCCACTACGGCCGGCTCACCCGCAAGTACGGCGTGAACGGGACGTTCTGCCTGCTGCTGAAGGTCGTCAACTCGCAGGCGTACGGACCGGACGTCGTGGAGATCGTCTCCGACGTCACCCGGGCCGCCGTCACCCCGGTCGTCCGCCCGGACGCCGTGACAGCGGCCTCGGAATGATCATGTGACCACCGCCGGGCCGGCCGCGGGTGCGGCCGGTCTCACCTGTGGCCGTGCAGCCCTTCCAGGACCGCGGCGGCCATCGCCTTCTCACCGAGCGCGTTGGGATGGGCGGGGGCGGCCGGGGAGGCGGGGGTCAGCGGCTCGATCCAGCGCACGCCGGGGGCGGTGCACATGTCGTGCCCGACCGTCGGCGTGTAGGTGTCCACGTAGGTGGCGCGGGCGGCCTTCGCGCGGCGGGCGAGCATCGCGTTGAGGCGCTTCTCGGTGTCGCGGAGGTACGCGAAGTCCCCGTCGGCGAAGGGCACGGCCGGCCGGCAGCCGACGCCGCTGTCGGGGAGCAGGTCCGGATAGCCGACGACCACCACGCGGGCGTGCGGGGCGCGCCGGTGGACGGCGCCGAGCACGGCGTCGATCTTCGGGGCGGTCGCGTCGATCGCCGCGCTCAACTGGTCGCTGCCGCCGGAGGAGTAGTACCGCTGGCACGGGTTGCCGGTGGGGTCGCCGAGCGCGGCCCCGGCGCAGGTGCGGATGATGCTCCCGAAGCCGACGTCATTGCCGCCGATCTGGACGGTGACCAGGGACGTCCGACGGGACAGGGCGTCCAGCTGCGGCGGATTGGTGCCCTGCGGCTGCCACATCTCGGCGGTGGTGGCGCCGCCGCAGCTCACGTCGGTGAGGTCCGCGCCGCGCAGCCGGTCGGCCACCAGCGAGGGGTAATTGTGATTGGACCGGGCACAGTTGACATCCACCTGAGTGGGGATCAGCGGCCCGGAGGTGTACGAGTCGCCGAGCGCGACATAGGCGTCACGGTGGCCGTGCCTGTGCCCCGGTCCGTCCCCGTGTCCGTGACCGGCGCCTCCGTGCGCGGCGGCCGGCACCGCGCTCCCGGCCGTGAGCAGGAGTGCGGCGGCAGCAGCCGCGACACCCAGGATCGACGCACGTCCGACAGCCATCGGGCCCTCCCCCTGTCAACGCTGACGGTTCAGATTCGACGCGACACGGGGCGAAAGTCAATGACTGTGCAGGAAGTGCACACCACGGCGCCCGACGCGCGTCGCGTGGCGTCGCGATCGCGCCGGGGCGCGGCACGGCGCCCGGTGCCGTAGCCGTGGACGTAGGCGCCGACACGACGGGAACCGGGGCGCGACAGGGACGCGCGGGGGCGCCGGCGCTACTGGCTCCCCGCGGCGGCGTCGGCGTGCCCCTCCCCCAGGACCTGCCCGGCCAGCGCGTCCCGCTCGGGCTTGGGAATGGCGGTCCAGCGGGTGCCGCGGATCGCGCCCTCCAGGGCGAACAGGGTGTGGCTGCGCGCGTCCTCGGGAAGGTCCCCGCGGATCATCGCGAAGGCACGTCCCGCTCCGAGGCGCCGCAGCTCGTCGGCGTCCGTCACGCCGACCCGGCGGAGGCGCTCCGCCAGTACAGCTCCGATGTTGGGCATCTGCTGCAGGGAGTCCATGCCCTCATCATGCACCTCCCGACGCCCCGTCAGACGGCGATCTCGGCCCAGACACGCTTGCCGGCCGGGAGAAGCTCGGTGCCCCAGCGGAAGCTGAGGGAGGAGACCGCCTGCAGACCGCTGCCGTTCTCCGGGCAGATGGGGGGCGGCCCGACGAGCCTCAGACAGGGCAGCGCACGGGAGCCGTCGCGCACCGACAGGTGCACCAGGGAGAGCCGTCGCCACAGCGTGATGCCCACGTGGCGGCCCCCGGCGTGCCGCACGGCATTGCCGACCAGTTCGGCGAGGACGGCCTCGGCGGTCCCCAGCAGGTGCCCGAGGCCCCACGTGTCGAGGGTCGCCGAGAGGATGCGCCGGGCGTGCGCCGCCGCGAGGTCGTCGCACGGCAGGAAGACCTCGTCGAGGAAGGTGCAAGCCCGCGGCGCGCCGGGGGGTTCCGCCCGCCGCTCCCGGGTATCCACGGAGTCCGGGGGCGTCGCGGCCGCCCCGTCCGGGCCGCAGGCGGGGGCGAGGCTCAGGACGGGCGGTCTCGCGGCCGGGTTCTCCCGCATGTGTCCACCTCACAGGTCTCGTAGGTGGCGCCGAGCATTCCCGTGAAGCCGGTGTGCACGCGATACCCCCGCGCTATTCTCACCACGACATACCCGCTGGTAACGCCGGTGCTGCCGTGGCGTGGACGGGAGGCGTGGATGTCGGAACCGGGTTCCGGCGACGGTGTCGGGATACCGTCCTGGGCGTGGGAGCGCGACGAGATACGCGAGGCGCTGCGCGCCCGTGACGCCGGGGCGATCCTCCGCTTCGCCCAGCAGTACGGGGGCGCCAGCCAGTCGCGCATCGCCGCCGCGACGGGGCTGCTGCAGGGCCGGGTCAACGAGATCGTGCGCGGGCGCCGCTCGGTCGTGCGCCTCGACGTCTTCGAGCGGATCGCGCAGGGTCTGCGCATGCCGGACCACGCGCGGCTGCTCCTGGGACTCGCCCCGCAGCGCTTCAGCGGTTACGGCACGCGGGATCTGACGGACCATCCGCGTGTCGCGGCCGTGGCCCTGACCAAGTCCGAGGCGGCGGCCGAGATCCGCGAGGCGGCCGCGGGGGCGGAGTCGGTCGACGTGGTGGGGGTCCGGGCCCTGGGACTGGTCGCGCTCGGCGACTCGCTGCTGCGCGGCCCGCTGACGGGCAAGGGCCGTGCGGACGTGCCGCGTCTGCGACTGCTGCTGCTCCACCCGGAGAGCCCGGCGGTGGCACGGATCGCCGAGGAGGTCGGCGAGACGCCGCGGTTCTTCGTGTCGAGCCTGCGGTTCGCCGAGGACATGCTTGCCGTGCTCGCCGAAGAAGGAACGATTCGCCTGGAGGTGTACCGCTACCGGACCACGCCGGTGTGGCGGCTGGTCCGGCTCGACGGCCTCACCTGGGTCTCCGTCATCGGACGGCCCGGCGACGCGCGCGGCTCCATGGTCTACCGGCTCTCCGCCACCCCGCCGGGCTCGGTCCTCTACGGCTTCGACCGCTTCTTCGAGGCCATGCTCGGCGAGGCGGAACGCGTCATCTGACGTCCGGGGCGGCGGCCTACGGCTCCGAGGCCTCCGCGTACACCTGCGACAGTTCGGGGGTGCCGCTCTCGGCCCACTCGTGGCCGGCCTCGACCACGTCCAGCTCACGTCCGGAGGCGAGCATGACCACGGGGCGGCCGTTGGGCCAGACCTGCCAGGCGGCGCCCGGCACCGTGCGCACGATGACGGTGCCGAGGTAGAGCCCGGCGTCATTGCCGAGCCAGGAGAGCTCGTCGGGGTCGTCGCGCCAGCGCGGCTGCAACTGGTCGACCCTCCCCAGCGACGCGGGAGTGTCGTCGAGCGCGACCCCCTCGGACTCGGCACGGGCGCGCAGCAGCTCGCATTCGGCGAGCAGTTCACCGACGCCCTCGGGGTCGTCCAGGACCGGCCCCGTCAGGGCCGTGCCCGCGACCTCACCGTACCTTTTGCGCCACTTGTCGAGGAACGAGATCTCCATGCAGGTCAGCGTATGCCGTCCGCACGAAAAGCCGGATGGTGATGGCGTACGCCTTCCTCAAAGTCTCGTGCACAGTCTGTGTCGAGCGCTCCTCCTCGCGCGCACCCGCCCCGCGAGTGTTCGGCCGGATGCCCCCGTAACCGACTCCGGTCGGGTGATTCCCGCGGCGCCGCTCCCGGGCGGGAGCCCGTGCGCGGCCGGGCAGCGGACCACAACGGCACGCTGTATACGTTCCGTTGCCGCACAATACGTAGCGTGAAGCCGCCCGGTGCGAGAAAGGGCACGGGATGTCTGATGAACGGGAGGCCGCCCTGCGGACGGCCGACCGCGCCTGGCGCCTGCTCGAGGAACTGGCGGAACGCGCGCCGGGAGCGGTGCGCCTGACCCCCGGCGCCGGCGAGGGCGAGATCGACGGCTGGGGCGTGTCGCTGCCGCCGGAGGTGCGCCGCCTGGTGGGGCGGGTCCGGGCGGTCAGGATCGGCGGGCAGGAGGAGTACCAGCTCGCGCCGGAACGAGGACTGGCCACGGGCGGCTGGGCGGTGGGACCGCCCGGCTCGGCGCATCTGCTGCACGAGGCGGGCGAGGACACGCTCTTCGTCGACGTGGACGCGGGCACCGGCGCCTGGGGGCGGGTGTTCGCCGCGACCGGGGTGTTCCAGGAGACCTGGGCCTACGTGGCGCCGTCCCTGGTCGCCTGGGTGACCGCGCTCGCCTGCGCGGGGCTGGCGGCACTGGAGCGCACGGGGGCTCAGATCCTGGAGGGCCAGGGCCCCTCGGCCGACAACGCCACCGTGCTGGAACGGCTGGCCGAGACCTCCCACGTGGTCTCCTACCGGCCCGACCTGCACGGCGTCCCGGTCGCCGCGGCCCGCCGCGGCGCCGACCCGGAACTGGCCGCCGCCCTGGCCGGGCTCCCGGACGAGGCACTGGTGGTGGACCTGCGCGAGGTGGCAGCCCCCGCCACCTTCCACCTGCCCTGCCCGCCCGGGTCGCCCGGTGGCTGGATGGAGTTCCAGCGCCGGCACGGCGGCCGCTTCGCGGTCGGGATGCCCCGCAGCGCTCAGACGTCGAGGTCGACGACCACCGGGGCGTGGTCGGAGGCGCCCTTGCCCTTGCGCTCCTCGCGGTCGACGTAGGCGTCGCTCACGGCCTTGGTGAACGGCTGGTTCGCGTAGACCAGGTCGATGCGCATGCCGCGGTTCTTGGGGAAGGCCAGCTGACGGTAGTCCCAATAGGTGTACGGGCGGTCGTACTTGAGGGGCCGGGGCACCACGTCGCTCAGTCCCGCCTCGCGCAGGCTCGCCAGCGCCTCCCGCTCGGCCGGGGTGACGTGCGTCATCCCCTCGAAGACGGTGGGGTCCCAGACGTCCTCGTCGGTGGGGGCCACGTTGTAGTCGCCGAGGACGGCGAAGGGCCGCTCGGCCGCCGCGTCCTCGGCGACGGCGGCACGCAGCGCCTCGAACCAGCGGAGCTTGTAGGCGTAGTGGTCGTGGCCGACCTCGCGGCCGTTGGGCACGTACACCGACCAGACGCGGACCGCGCCGCAGGTGGCCGACACCGCGCGGGGCTCCTCGACGTCCTCGTACAGCGGGCCGTCCGGCAGGCCGACGACGACGTCCTCCAGGCCGACACGGGAGAGCAGCGCCACCCCGTTCCACCGGCCGGTGGCGTTGACGGCGGTCTCGTAGCCGAGGGCGCGCAGCTCGTCGAAGGGGAACTGCGCCTCGGCGCACTTGGTCTCCTGGACGCACAGCACGTCCGGGCTGCTGTCCTCCAGCCAGGCGAGCAGCCGCGGCAGGCGGGCGGTGATGGAGTTGACGTTCCAGGTGGCGATGCGCATGGCACCGAATCTACCGCCCGCGTCCGACAACCGGTCCCGCCCGCCGCCGCGCGCGGGTCAGCCCAGCTCGACGCTCTCGCCGGACGCGAGCCTGCCGTGCCCGGTGCCGCCCACGCCCGGGCCGTCGGGGCCGAGCAGGAGATCGTAGAAAGTGCGGGCCACGTCGGTCAGCAGGCCGTCGTGCACGTCGATGGCACGGGCCGGCTTGAGCTCGCGCAGGTAGTCGATGACCTCGGAGACCTTGTTCCAGGGGGCCTGCACCGGCAGCAGCACGGTCTCGACCGAGCGGCCCGGGACGGTGAGCGCGTCGCCGGGGTGGAAGACGGAGCCGTCGAGCAGGTAGCCGACGTTGGTGATCCGCGGGATGTCGGGGTGGATCACCGCGTGGAGCTGTCCGTGCACCTCGATGTCGAAGCCCGCCGCGCTGAAGGTGTCGCCCTCGCCGACGGTGTGCACCCGGCCGGGGAAGGCGGCGGACACCTGGTCCGCGACGCTCTTCAGCGTCCAGACCTCGGCGCCGGGGTTGGACTCCAGGGCGGCGCGCAGTTGCTCCTCGGTGAAGTGGTCGGCGTGCTCGTGGGTGACGAGGACCGCCTCCGCCCCGGCCGCCGCCTGCGGCTCGGTGAAGGCGCCGGGGTCGATGACGAGCACGCGCCCGTCCTTCTCCAGCCGGACGCAGGCGTGGCCCTTCTTCGTCAGTTTCATGACTCTCCTCCGCGGCGGTGATCCTTTGCATGGCCATCATGGCCGAGGCCGGGCGCACCGTCCTGGTGCGGGAAGTACCGGGATACGGGCGCCGCGCGCGGTCTCACTCCCCCGGGTGAGTCTCCTCCCGGATCACCTGCCGCGCCACCGTGAAGGCGGCGCCGGCGGCCGGGACCCCGCAGTGCACGGCGGTCTGGAGCAGCACTTCCTCGATCTCGGCGGGGCTCAGCCCGTTGCGCAGCGCCGCCCTGATGTGCGCGGCGAGGTCGTCGTGGTGGCCGCCGGCCACCAGCGCGGTCAGGCTGACCACGCTGCGGGTGCGGCGGTCGAGCCCGGGCCGGTTCCAGACCTCGCCCCAGGCGTAGCGGGTGACGAAGTCCTCGAAGTCCACGCCGAACCCGTCGGCCTGCTCGGCGGCCCGGTCGACGTGGGCGTCGCCCAGCACCTCGCGGCGGATGCGGTCGCCCTCGTCGTAGGCGCCCGGCCGCACACCCATGGCGGCCGCCGGTCCCCCGCCGGCGAAGGGGGCCACCGCAGACGGCCCCTCGGACAGGGGCGCGGTCATGGGTGCGACGGGCGAGGTGGGAGCCGGCGCCATGGCGTACGTGCCGGTCGGCTCGGACCAGGGGGCCTCGAAGTGGCGGACCAGCAGTTCGGTCACCGCCGCGGGCTGCTCGACCGGCACCAGGTGCGAGGCGCCGGGGACGACGGCGAGCCGCGCGTCGGTTATCCCGGCCACCAGCGCCCTGGCGTCCGCCGGGGGCGTGACCGGGTCCTCGGAGCCGTTCAGCACGAGCGCCGGGACGGCGATCCGGTCCAGGTCGGCGCGGACGTCGTGGGAGGCGAGGGCCTCGCAGGCGGCGACGTAGCACTCGGGGTCGGTGCTGCGCACCATCTGCACGGCCCAGTCGACGATGGCGGTCTGCGTGGTGCGGAAGCCGGGGGCGAACCAGCGCTCCGGGGCGCTCTGGGCGATCTGGTCCAGCCCGTTGGCCCGGACGATCACGCCGCGCTGACGCCAGGCGTCGGGGGTGCCGTAGCGGGCGGCCGAGGAGATCAGCGCCAGGGAGGCCACTCGGTGCGGGGCGCGGAGCGCCAGCTGGGTGCCGATGGCGCCGCCGAAGGAGCAGCCGGCGTAGCCGAAGCGCTCGATCCCGGCCTGGTCGAGGGTGCGCAGGAGCCGGTCGGCGAGTTCGGCGGTCGAGGCCGAGGGGTGGGCGGGCGCACCGCCGTGTCCCGGCAGGTCGTACCGCAGGACGCGCCATTGGCGCGTCAGCTCGGGCACCTGCCGGTCCCACATGTGCCAGGTGGTGCCGAGTGAGGGGCCGAGTACGACGACCGGGGCGTCCTCGGGGCCGTCGAAGCGGTACTGGAGGGTCTTCGGGGTCTGCTCGTCGCTCACGCTTGTCACGCTATCGAGCGAACGACCGAGCCGTGCCACCGCCCCCCGCCCGGCCGGTCCGGCACCGACTCAGACGAAGTCCATGGTCGAGACGACGTAGACCACGGGCGCGTCCGGGCTCGTCAGGTCGACCGTGATGTCGTGGTCGGGCTTGTCGCCGTGCTGCTGGAGCCGCACCCCGGCCCAGCGCTGCCCGGAGTCGAAGGCCCAGCGCACGGTGCGCGCCTGCTTGGCGCTCACCGTCACCTGGCCGTCCCTGAGTGCGGCCCGGCTGCTCCCCACCTGCGCCAGGAACGTGTCGAGGCCGCCCTGGTTGGTGGTGAACTGCACATAGAGCGAGCTCGCCGCCCAGTCGTTGGTCTCCAGATAGGCCACGGGGCGCGACCTGGCGGGAATCGGCACCTGGTAGATGCGGCGCTGCACCTTGGTGGGCCACGTGTAGGTGAGGGTGGTGGCCGCGGCGACCTTCTGCTTCTGCTCGCCTCCGTCGCGGCTCTGCTCCGCGGAGATGATCACGTAGAAGACGGGCACGAGGACCAGCAGCGGGACGACCGTCCACTGCACCCAGCGGGGCGGCTTCCTCAAGGGGGGACTGCTCACTTGCCGACAACCTTCGCGTAGCGCTCGTACCGCTCGACCCGGCGGCGGTTCGCACGCCGGAAGCGACGGGCGACCAGCCGTGCCAGGTCCGCGGCACCGACCATCCCGGCCTCTGGGCCGAGCTGGGCCTTGACGATACGCGCTTCGGGGCGGTAGCCGCGCCCGGTCAGGTGCCGCCGGAACGCGTCCCGGGCGGGGGCGATCAGCAGATCGTCGGCCGCGCTGACGCCGCCGCCGATGACGAAGCAGGAAGGGTCCAGGGCAGCGGCGAGATTGGCGATGCCGACGCCCAGCCACTGGCCGATCTCCTGGAAGAGCTCGACACACATCGCGTCACCCTCACGGGCGAGCTCCGTGATGAGCGGACCGGTGATCTCCCGCACCTGGCCGCCGACCCGGTCGATGATCCCGTGGGCGACCGGCGAGTCCGCGGCCGCCAGCTCGCGGGCCTCGCGCACCAGGGCGTTGCCCGAGCTGTACTGCTCCCAGCAGCCGCGGTTGCCGCAGGCGCAGCGGTGGCCGCCCGGCACCACCTGCATGTGGCCGAACTCGCCCGCCACCCCGTAGCGGCCGCGCTTGACGTGGCCGTCCTCCAGGATCGCGCCGCCGATGCCGGTGCCGAGCGTGATCATGACGAGGTCGTTCTCGCCGCGGCCGGCGCCGAAGCGCCATTCCGCCCAGGCGGCGGTATTGGCGTCGTTGTCCACCATGACCGGGACGCGGAGGCGCTCGGTGAGGCGGTCCTTGAGCGGCTCGTCACGCCAGGCCAGGTGCGGCGCGAAGAGCACCCGGGAGCGGTCGGCGTCCACCCAGCCCGCCGCGCCGATGCCGACGGCGTGCACGTCGTGTCGCTCCGACAGGTCCAGGACGAGCTCGGTGATGGTGTCCTCGACGACCTTCGGGCTCTTGCTCTTGTCCGGCGTCTCCGTGCGCAGCTTCTCCAGGATGTTGCCGTCCGCGTCGACGACGCCGGCCATCACCTTTGTGCCGCCGATGTCGATGCCGACGGTGGGCACGCGCGGGGCGGTGAGGTGCGAGCGCCGCTCACGGCGGCCCACGGTGCTCAGGAGGGTGGAACTGCTGGAGGAACGCGCGGAACCTCCGCGGTAGGCGCGCTCACGGTACGTGCTCATCTGTTCACCGCCGCGGTTCCGGTCCGGGGCTGCTGCTCGGTCGCTCGCAAGGCTCGTCTCTCCGGCGGTCGGGGGTGGGTCCTCAGTGATTCTAAGTGGGGGCCTTCGACGTCTCCGGGCGGCCGCCCCTGGCGCCGCGAAAAGGGGCGACATGGTGCTTCTGCCCCGCCGGTGTACTCCCAGTGCACCGGCGGGGGCGTCCGTCAGGCGGTGGGGCGGCGCAGCTCGTGGGTGAGGGCTTCGAGGTCGCTGCCCCCGGCCATCTCGCGGGTGAGGTCGTCCAGGGAGATGCCGTCCCTGGTGTACGCGCCGGACACCTCGCCGCGGCGCAGGAGGACGAAGCGGTCGCCGACGAGGTGGGCGTGGTGCGGGTTGTGCGTGATGAGCACCACGCCCAGGCCCGCGTCCCGCGCGGCGGCGACGTACTTGAGCACGACGCCGGACTGCTTGACGCCGAGCGCTGCCGTGGGCTCGTCCAGGATCAGCACCTTCGCGCCGAAGTGGACCGCCCGCGCGATGGCGACTGACTGCCGCTGGCCGCCGGAGAGCGTGCCGATGGGCCGGTCCACGTCGGGCAGGTCGATGCCCATGCGCAGCAGCTCCGCGCGCGTAGTGGCGCGCATCGTGGCGACGTCGAGGCGCTTGAAGGGGCCGCGACCGACGCGCGGCTCCGAGCCGAGGAAGAAGTTGCGCCAGACCGGCATGAGCGCGACGACGGCGAGGTCCTGGTAGACGGTGGCGATGCCGCGGTCCAGGGCCTCGCGCGGCGAGGTGTGGCGGACCGCCTCGCCCTCGATCTCGTAGGTGCCGGTGTCGTGCGGGTGCAGCCCCGCGATGATCTTGATGAGAGTGGACTTGCCCGCGCCGTTGTCGCCGAGGACGCAGGTGATCTCCCCGGCGTGGACCTCCAGGGACACGTCCTCCAGCGCGCGGACGCTGCCGTACGACTTGCCGACGCCGGTCAGCTTCACCAGGGCCGTCACTTGGCCGCCTCCGCCCGCTTGCGCACCCACGCGTTCAGCAGCGTCGCCAGCAGCAGCATGGCGCCGAGGAAGAACTTGAACCAGTCCGGGTTCCACTGCGCGTACACGATGCCCTTGCTGGTCATGCCGAAGATGAACGCGCCGACCGCCGACCCGATGGCCGAGCCGTGGCCGCCCGTCATCAGACAGCCGCCGATGACCGCGGCAATGATGTACAGGAACTCGTTGCCGACACCCTCCCCCGACTGCACCACGTCGAAGGAGAAGAGCAGGTGCTGCCCGGAGATCCACGCACAGAGGGCGACGGCCATGTACAGCCCGATCTTGGTGCGGGCGACGGGGACGCCGACCGCGCGGGCGGCGTCGGGGTTGCCGCCCGAGGCGAAGATCCAGTTGCCGGCGCGGGTGCGCAGCAGCACCCAGGTCGCGAGGGCCACCAGCGCGACCCACCAGACGATGGTGACCTGGAGGTCCACGTCGCCGATCGTCAGGTGCGAGGCGAACAGGGCCCGGGCCGAGGAGAAGCCCTCCATGTCGGCGATGGACTTGGTGCTGACCGTGCCGTCGATGAGCTTGGTCAGGCCCAGGTTGGCGCCCGTGAGCATCAGGAAGGTGCCGAGCGTGACGATGAAGCTCGGCAGCTTGGTGCGTACGAGCAGGACGCCGTTGAGGAAGCCGATGGCGAGGGTGATGAGCAGCGAGACGCCGACGCCGACCCAGACATTGGCCGTCATCTGGTAGCTGAACATCGAGGACACCAGCGCGGAACTGGTGACCAGGACACCCGCCGACAGGTCGAACTCGCCGCCGATCATCAGCAGCGCGACCGGGACGGCCATGATCCCGATGGTGGACGCGGCGTACAGGATGGTGCCCATGCTCTCGGGCCGCACAAAGGAGTCGGCGGACACCGCGAAGAACACGAACACCGCGGCGGCGCCGACGACCGCGCCCAGTTCGGGGCGGCCCAGCAGGCGGTGGGTCAACCGGCGCGGCGGCAGCAGGGTTTCCGCGCTCACCTGGTGCCCCGCTTCGCGTAGTCCTCCAGCGCCGCCGCGTCGTCCTTGGTGACGATCTGCGGGCCGGTGAGGACCGGCTTGCCGCCGCCCAGGACGTCGGCGTTGTAGCGGTGGAGCCACAGCAGGTCGATCGCCTCGTAGCCCTGCAGGTAGGGCTGCTGGTCGACGGCGAAGCCGATGGTGCCCGCCTTCAAGGAGGCGGCGACCTGGGCGTTGAGGTCGAAGGTGTCGACCTCCGCCCGGCTGCCCGCCTCCTCCTTGGCCTTGGCGGCGGTGGCGGCGAAGGGCGCGCCCAGAGTGACGACGGCGTCCACCGAGGGGTCGGACTGCAGCTTGGCCTGGAGGGCGGACTGGACGTCGGGCATGTTGGTGCCGTTGACGTACAGGTTCTCCGTGGTGCCCTTGAAGGTGCTCTTCACACCCGCGCAGCGCTGCTCGTGGCCGACGTTGCCCTGCTCGTGCAGGACGCACAGGACGTGCTTCTTGCCGCGGCCGGTGAGCTCGTCGCCGACGGCCTCGCCGGCGATCGTCTCGTCCTGGCCGATGTGGGCGAGGGCGCCGTACTCCTTGGATTCGGCGGAGCCGGAGTTGATGGTGACGACCGGGATACCGGCCTTCTCCGCCTTCAGGACGACGTCCTTCATGGCCTCCGGCTTGGCGAGCGTGACGACCAGGCCGTCGACGCGCTGGTCGATGGCCGTCTGGACGAGCTGCGCCTGGTCCTTGCCCTGGTCGCTGTTGGAGTACAGGAAGGTGATGTTGTCCTTGGCGGCGGCCTGCTTGGCGCCCTTCTGCACGATGTCCCAGAAGGTGTCGCCGGCTCCCGCGTGGGTGACCATGGCGATCTTCCACCGCGGGGTGTCGACGGCCGAGCCGTTGGCCCGCGCCTCCTTGGCACGCTGCTCCGCGCGCAGGCCGCCGGTGCTGCTGCAGCCCGCGATCGTCGCGCCGATGGCCACGGTCAGTAGCGCGCCGAGCACGCGCCTGCCGGTGTTCGCCCTCTCCACCTGGGTGCCTTCCCTGCCGATCCTGGAAAGGACCCAGTATCCGTCACTCGGAGCAATGCTCTGCCCCAAGAGTGACGGACGACTCAGGCGCGCACGAGGAGCTGGAACTCGAATGCGTAGCGGGAGGCGCGGTAGATGTGCGTGCCGTACTCGACGGCCCGCCCGGTGTCGTCGTACGTCGTGCGGCTCATCGTCAGCAGCGCGGCGCCCGGCTCCTCCCCCAGCAGTTCGCCCTCCTCCACCGTGGCGGAGCGGGCGCCGACGGACTGGCGGGCGCTGTGCAGGGTGATGCCGGCGGCGCGCATCATGCGGTAGAGACCGGTCGACTCCAGCCGGGCGGTGTCCAGGTCGATCAGCCCGGGCGGCAGGTAGTTGCACATGTGGGCCATCGGCTCGCCATGGGTGAGCCGCAGCCGGTGCAGGACGCGGACCTCGCTGCCCTCGGCGATGCCGAGCGCGGCGGCGACCTCGGCGGAGGCGGGTACAGCATCGTTGCGCAGCACCCGGGTGGCGGGGCTCTGACCGGCGGCCTGGAGGTCGTCGAAGAGGCTGCTCAGCTCCAGGGGGCGCTTGACCTGGCTGTGCACGACCTGGGTGCCCACACCGCGGCGGCGCACCAGCAGACCCTTGTCGACGAGGGACTGGATGGCCTGGCGGACGGTCGGCCGCGACAGGCCGAGGCGTCCGGCGAGTTCGATCTCGTTGCCGAGCAGGCTGCCCGGGGCGAGCCGGCCGTGCTCGATGGCGCCCTCCAGCTGCTGGGCGAGCTGGTAGTACAGCGGCACCGGGCTCGAGCGGTCCACTTCGAACTCGAGCGGCGCGGACTCTGCTTTGGACACAGGGGGAGCGTATCCGCCGGTCCCGACCTCAGGAAACTCTGACATCACATTGTCCGAACATTTGAGTCCGCGCCTTCTGGAAGGGCCCGTGGCCAGGTCGGTCACGGGCCGGTGGTGTGCGGTGGGGGTGTGCTGGTGACCGGCGCGCGCCGGTCGCCGTCACAGGTGGCGGCGGCGGTCGGCGAGCCGGCTCTCGTAGTTCTTGCGGGCCTCCACGGCGGACTCGCGCGTCGCGGTCTCGGCGACCGGGACGTCCCACCACGCCTGCGCGCCGGGGGCGGTCGCCGCCGGGTCGGTCTCGACGTACACGCACGTCGGCCGGTCCGAGGCGCGGGCGGCGGCCAGGGCCTCGCGCAGCTCGCGCACCGTCCCGGCGCGCAGCACGTCCATGCCGAGGCTCGCGGCGTTGGCAGCGAGGTCGACCGGGAGCGGGTCGCCGGTGAAGGTGCCGTCGGCGGCGCGGTACCGGTAGGCGGTACCGAAGCGCTCGCCGCCGACCTCGGAGGACAGCCCGCCGATGGAGGCGTAGCCGTGGTTCTGGATGAGGACCAGGTTGATGTTGACGCCCTCCTGGACGGCGGTGACGATCTCGGTCGGCATCATCAGGTACGTACCGTCACCGACGAGCGACCAGACCGGCCGGTCGGGCGCGGCCATACGGACGCCGATGCCGGCCGGAATCTCGTAGCCCATGCAGGAGTAGCCGTACTCCAGGTGGTACTGGCGCGGGGAGCGCGCGCGCCAGAGCTTGTGGAGGTCGCCGGGCAGCGAGCCCGCGGCGTTGATGACGACGTCCTCGTCACCGACGACGGAGTCCAGGGCGCCGAGCAACTGGGTCTGGGTGGGCCGGGCGGAGTCGTCGGGCGCGGCGTAGGCGGCGTCGACGACGCGCTCCCAACGCTCCTTGCCCGCGCGGTACTCGTCCTCGTACTCGGCGTCCACCCGGTGGCCCGCCAGCGCCTCGGTGAGGGCCTCCAGGGACGCGCGGGCGTCGCCGACGAGAGTGCGGGCACCCAGCTTGTGGGCGTCGAAGCCGGCGATGTTGAGGTTGAGGAAGCGCACCCCGGGAGTCGCGAAGAGCGTGGAGGAGGCGGTGGTGAAGTCGGTGTAGCGGGTGCCGACCCCGATCACCAGGTCCGCGGTGCGGGCGAGGTCGTCGGCGACGGCCGTGCCGGTGTGGCCGATCCCGCCGAGGTCGGCGGGATGGTCGTGGCGCAGCGAGCCCTTGCCGGCCTGGGTGGACGCTACGGGGATGCCGGTGGCGTCGGCCAGCGCCTTGAGCGCCGCCTCGGCCTCACTGTGGTGGACACCGCCGCCCGCGACGATCAGCGGCCGCCGGGCCCCGCGCACGGCCCGGGCGGCGGCGGCGAGTTCGGCGTCCTCGGGGGCCGGCCGGCGGACGTGCCAGACCCGCTCGGCGAAGAACTCCTCGGGCCAGTCGTACGCCTCGGCCTGGACGTCCTGCGGCAGGGCGAGCGTGACGGCCCCGGTCTCGGCGGGGTCGGCGAGCACGCGCGCGGCCTGCAGCGCGGCCGGGATCAGCGCCTCGGGCCGGGTGACCCGGTCGAAGTACCGGGAGACCGGGCGCAGCGCGTCGTTGACGGACACGTCGCCGGCCCACGGGTGTTCCAGCTGCTGGAGCACCGGGTCCGGCACGCGGCTGGCGAAGGAGTCGCCCGGCAGCAGCAGCACGGGCAGCCGGTTGATCGTGGCCAGCGCGGCGCCGGTGACGAGGTTGGTGGCGCCGGGGCCGATGGAGGTGGTGACGGCCTGCGCCGACAGCCGGTTGAGCTGCCGGGCGTAGCCGACCGCGGCGTGCACCATGGACTGCTCGTTGCGGCCCTGGTGATACGGCATCACGTCCTGGTGCTCCAGCAGCGCCTGGCCGATGCCGGCCACATTGCCGTGGCCGAAGATGCCCCAGGTGCCGGCGATCAGCCGGTGGCGGGCCCCGTCGCGCTCGGTGTACTGCGCGGACAGGAACCGCACCAGGGCCTGGGCGACCGTGAGACGGCGGACGGACTGGGTCATCGGGACCTCTCGGGAGCTCGGTCTTCGGCGGGGGCCGTGTACAGGGGCAGCCGCGGATCGACGGGCTGCTCGGGCCAGGTGGCGCGGATCCAGGCGTGGTCGGGATGGTCGCAGATCAGCCAGGCGCGCTCGTCACCCGGGCCCGCCATGACGTTGAGGTAGTACATGTCGTGGCCCGGGACGGCCATGGAGGGGCCGTGCCAGCCGTCGGGGATGAGGACGACGTCGCCGTCGCGGACCTCGGCCAGCACATCGGTGTTGCGGCCGTTGCCCGAGGGCGAGACCCGCTGGTAGCCGATGCCCTCCTTGCCGTGCGCCGGCGCGATCTCGAAGTAGTAGATCTCCTCCAGCCGGGACTCGCCCTCGCGGTCCTCGTCGTGCTTGTGCGGCGGGAAGGAGGACCAGTTGCCGCCCGGTGTCAGCACCTCGACCGCGATCAGCCGGTCGCACTCGAACACCCCGGCGGCACCGAAGTTGTTGACCTGGCGGCTGCAGTTGCCGCTGCCGCGCAGCTCGACGGGGACGGCGGAGGCGGGGCCGTACCGGGCGGGCAGCCGCCGTTCGCAGCGCGCGCCGGTCAGCGCGAAGCGGCCGCCCCGCTCGCTGACGACGAGCACGCGCCCGTCGCGGGGGACGTACGCGAAGTCGCTGACGCCGGCGAAGACGCTCTCGCGGCCCGCGAGCCGGAAGCTCTCCCCGTCCACGTCGACGGTGCAGGAGCCGGACAGTGGGAGCACGATCCACTCGCTGTCGCCGGTGGCGAACTCGTGCCGTCCGCCGGGCGGCAGTTCCAGGACGCGCAGCGACGAGTGGGTCCAGCCGGCCCGTTCCGGGTGGACGGCGACGGTGTAGGGGCCGGCGGCGGCCTCGCCCGCTGCCAGGTGGTTCTCGGTGCCGGTCATCTCGTGCGACTCGCCTCTCTCAGGGTTCGTCCCGGTCCTCACAGCAGGCCCACGGCGGTGTCGACGGCCGTCTCCACGCCGCCCGCCGCCGGGTAGAGCAGCGACCGGCCCACCACCAGTCCCTGGACGGTGGGCAGTTGCAGCGCCTTGCGCCACTTGTCGTACAGCACGTCCTGGTCCTTGCCCACCTCGCCGCCGAGCAGGACGGCGGGAAGGGTGGAGGTCTCCATGACGGCCGCCATGTCGTCCACGTTCTCCGTGACCGGCACCTTGAGCCAGGTGTAGGCCGAGGTGCCGCCGAGCCCGGAGGCGATGGCTATGGACTTGGTGACGGCCGGTGCGCTCAGGTCGTTGCGCACCCGGCCGTCCGCGCGGCGGGACATGAACGGCTCGACGAAGACGGGCAGTCCGCGCTCGGCCATGTCGTCGATGGCGCGGGCGGTGGAGACCATGGTGGCCAGCGACCCGCTGTCCTCGTAGCTGATGCGCAGCAGGAGCTTGCCGGCGTCGAAGCCGAGCCGGGCGATGTCCTGGGCGCGATGGCCGGTGAAGCGGTCGTCGAGCTCGAAGGAGGCGCCGGCCAGGCCGCCCCGGTTCATCGAGCCCATGACCACCTTGCCCTCCAGCGCGCCGAGCAGCAGCAGGTCCTCCAGGACGTCGGCGGTGCCGAGGACGCCGTCCACACCGGGGCGGGAGAGCGCGGTGCACAGGCGCTCCAGCAGGTCCGCGCGGTTGGCCATGGCGAACTCGCGGTCGCCGACGGCCAGGGCGCCCCGGGCCGGGTGGTCGGCGGCGACGATCATCAGCCGGCCGCTGTCCCCTATCAGGGGACGGCGGACACGGCGGGCGGCCGCCTCGGCGATCGCCTCGGGATGCCGGGTCCGCACCTTCACCAGGTCGGAGATGCTGATGCTCAAGGGGAGCTCGCTTTCGGGCTTTCAGGTGGGGGCGGGCCGCTCAGCGGCGGTCGAGGAGGTCCCGCACCTCGGACTCGGTGGGCATGGCGGAGGAGCAGGCGAGACGGGAGGCCACGATCGCGCCGGCGGCGTTGGCGTGGCGCATGATCCGCTCCAGGTCCCAGCCGGCCAGCAGCCCGTGGCACAGCGCGCCGCCGAACGCGTCGCCGGCGCCCAGGCCGTTGACGACCTCGACCGGGACGGGCGGCACCTCGGCCGAGGTGCCGTCGCGGTGGACGGCGAGCACGCCCTTGGGGCCCTGTTTGACGACGGCGAGTTCGACGCCCGCCTCCAGCAACGCCTCGGCGGCGGCACGGGGTTCACGGACGCCGGTGGCCACCTCGCACTCGTCGAGGTTGCCGACGGCCACCGTGGCGTGCGCGAGCGCCCGCGCGTAGAACGGCCGCGCCTCGGCGGGTTCCTTCCAGAACATCGGGCGCCAGTCGAGGTCGAAGACGGTGGTGCCGTTCCCGGCGCGGGCCTCCAGCGCGGCGAACGTGGCGGCGCGGCTGGGCTCCTCGCACAGTCCCGTCCCGGTCATCCAGAAGATGCGGGTCGCGCGGATCGCGTCGAGGTCCAGCTCCTCCGGGTGGATCTCCAGGTCGGGGGCCTTCGGCAGCCGGTAGAAGTAGAGCGGGAAGTCGTCGGGCGGGAAGATCTCGCAGAACGTGACCGGGGTCGGCAGGCCGGCGACCGGCGTCACGAAGCGGTCGTCGACGCCGAACTCCTTCAGCGCCTGGTGGCAGTAGGTGCCGAAGGGGTCGTCCCCGGTGCGGGTGATGACCGCGGTGGAGCGGCCGAGCCGGGCGGCGGCGACCGCCACGTTGGTCGCCGAGCCGCCGAGGAACTTGCCGAACGTCTCGACCTCGGGCAGCGGTACACCCGTCTGCAGCGGGTAGATGTCCACCCCGATCCGGCCCATCGTGATCAGGTCGTACGGCTCGGTCATGGGCAGGGCTCCTCGTCGTCTCGCGAGCGGACCGCTCCGCGGCCCCCTCAGGTCTAACCGTGAGACCCGGGAGATGTCAACACTATGTCCTTACATACGAACGTTCAGACCGCGGCCGTCGCACAAGGGCCGGTCAAGGTCGTTACGGTGTCGTTACGTCGAGATGAATGGATGTCTTAACAAAGCCTTGACAGCGCCTCCGGCGAGGGGTTTGCTCCCGTCAGCAACGCCACGGGAAACACAGGTCGGTCCCCCTTCTCCCTCCCACCGCAGTGAGGTGCAGGAACATGGAACGCTCTCGTACCACCCGCAGGATCTCCGCCGTCGCGGCCGTCTCCGCCGCCGCGGTCCTCCTCGCAGCCGGCTGTTCCAGCAGCTCGGGCGGCAAGAAGGCCGAGGAGTCCGCCGACAACGCCGCCGCCGGCAAGGCGGACACCCCCCGCATGAAGATCGCGATGGTCACCCATGCCGCCCCCGGCGACACCTTCTGGGACCTGATCCGCAAGGGCGCCCAGGCCGCGGCCGCCAAGGACAACGTCGAACTCGTCTACTCCGCCGACCCCAACGCCGCCACGCAGGCCAACCTCATCCAGAACGCCATCGACCAGAAGGTCGACGGCATCGCCGTCACCCTCGCCAAGCCGGACGCCATGAAGTCCGCCGTCGCCAAGGCGGAGCAGGCCGGCATACCCGTGGTCGGTTTCAACGCGGGCCTGGACGACTGGAAGGACCAGGGGCTGCTGGAGTTCTTCGGCCAGGACGAGAGCGTCGCCGGTAAGGCCCTCGGCAACAAGCTCAACGACCTCGGCGCCAAGCACGACGTCTGCGTCATCCACGAACAGGGCCACGTCGCCCTGGAGGCGCGCTGCGCCGGCGTGAAGAAGACCTTCAAGGGCACGACGGAGAACCTGTACGTCAACGGCACGGACATGCCGTCGGTCAAGGCCACCATCACCGCGAAACTCAAGCAGGGCTCCGACATCGACTACGTGGTGGCCCTGGGCGCGCCGTTCGCGCTCACCGCCGTGCAGTCGGTCGCGGACGCCGGCAGCAACGCCAAGGTCGCCACCTTCGACCTCAACAAGGACCTGGTGAAGGCGGTCCAGGACGGCGACGTGCAGTTCGCCGTCGACCAGCAGCCCTACCTGCAGGGCTACCTGTCGGTGGACTCGCTGTGGCTGTACAAGACCAACGGCAACTTCAGCGGCGGCGGCGTCTCCCCGGTCCTGACCGGCCCCGCGTTCGTCGACAAGGACAACGTCGAGTCGGTGGCGGGCTTCGCCGCGAAGGGCACCCGGTGATGCCCGTGTCCCCCGCGGCCGCCTCCGCTGCGCCCCCCTCCCCGGCCTCCCCTGCCTCCCCGGCGGACGGCCGGACCGGCGAGCGCTCCCTGCTCCGCAGGACCCTGGCCCGGCCGGAGATCGGCGCGCTGATCGCCGCCGTGGGCGTCTACCTGTTCTTCTTCGCGGTCGCGCCGTCGTTCCGCGAGGCGGGCTCCCTGGCGACCGTGCTCTACCAGGCGTCGGTGATGGGCATCATGGCGCTGCCGGTGGCCCTGCTGATGATCGGCGGCGAGTTCGACCTGTCGGCCGGCGTCGCGGTCACCACCTCCGCGCTGACGGCGAGCATGTTCAGTTTCCAGCTGAGCATGAATGTGTGGACCGGGGTCGTCGTCGCGCTGGTGGTCTCCCTGGCCGTCGGCGCGCTCAACGGCTACCTGCTGATCAAGACCGGTCTGCCCAGCTTCCTGATCACCCTCGCCACCTTCCTGATGCTCCAGGGCCTCAACCTGGCCGTCACGAAGATCTTCACCGGCAACGTCGCCACCGACTCCATCAGCGACATGGAGGGCTTCGACCAGGCCAGGAAGCTCTTCGCCTCCGAGATAGGCATCGGCGGCGTGCAGTTGAAGGTCACGGTGCTGTGGTGGCTGGGCTTCGCGGCGCTGGCCACCTGGGTGCTGCTGCGGACGAAGTTCGGCAACTGGACGTTCGCGGTCGGCGGCAACGCGGACAGCGCGCGTGCGGTCGGCGTCCCGGTGAACCTCACCAAGATCGCCCTGTTCATGGCCGTCGGCTTCGGCGCCTGGTTCACCGGCATGCACCTGCTCTTCTCGTTCAACGCGGTGCAGTCCGGCGAGGGCGTCGGCAACGAGTTCCTGTACATCATCGCGGCGGTCATCGGAGGGTGCCTGCTGACCGGCGGCTACGGCTCCGCGATCGGCTCGGTGATCGGCGCCTTCATCTTCGGCATGGTCTCGCAGGGCATCGTGTACGCCAACTGGAACCCCGACTGGTTCAAGTTCTTCCTCGGCGTGATGCTCCTGATCGCGACCCTCGTCAATCTGTGGGTCCGCCGCACGGCGACCAGGAGGTGAGGACCCCATGACCACCGAAGCGACCACGAGGGAACAGGCCACCGGCACTCCGGTCGTCGAGCTGACCGGCGTGGGCAAGAGCTACGGCAACGTCCGCGCCCTGCACGGGGTCGACCTGGCCGTCCGGCCGGGGCGGGTGACCTGTGTGCTCGGCGACAACGGGGCCGGCAAGTCCACCCTGATCAAGATCGTCTCCGGGCTGCACCAGCACACCGAGGGCGAGTTCCGCATCGACGGCACGCCCGTACGGCTGAACACCCCCCGCGAGGCGCTGGACCGCGGGATCGCCACCGTCTACCAGGACCTGGCCACCGTCCCCCTGATGCCCGTCTGGCGGAACTTCTTCCTCGGCTCGGAGCTGACCCGCGGCCCCTGGCCGGTACGCCGCCTGGACATCGCCGCGATGAAGCGGATCGCGGACGAGGAACTGCGGGCGATGGGCATCGTCCTGGACGACCTCGACCAGACCATCGGCACCCTGTCGGGCGGGCAGCGGCAATCGGTCGCCATCGCGCGCGCCGTCCACTTCGGCGCGCGGGTACTGATCCTGGACGAGCCGACCGCGGCGCTCGGCGTGAAGCAGTCGGGCGTCGTCCTCAAGTACATCGCCGCCGCCCGCGACCGGGGCCTCGGTGTCATCTTCATCACGCACAACCCGCACCACGCCTACATGGTCGGCGACCACTTCACCGTGCTCCGGCTGGGCACCCTGGAGCTGAGCGCGAGCCGTTCCGAGGTCACCCTGGAGGAGCTGACCAACCACATGGCCGGCGGCGCCGAGCTGGCCGCGCTCAAGCACGAGCTGTCCCAGGTGCGCGGCGTCGACGTGGAGGAACTTCCGGGAGCGGAGGACATGAAGGCCGTGAAGGATCCGAAGGAGGCCTGAGCCGGGTCCGGGACGAGCCTCACGGAGCCCCACGCAGGCCCAGCGGAAGGGCGGCCCGCCGTACCCGGGGGGGGCCGCCCTCCCCGGCGGCTGGGCGTCCGAGCAGCAGTCCCCGACCTGACATGACGTCCATATGTCAGGACTAACTCTTGACGGTAGCCCCGTCGGGCAGCGAAGCTGCCAGCGGGACCGCGGGCTTCGCGGGCATCCGCAGCGTCGCCGCACCGAGCACCACGTCCGAACCACCCGACCGGTCACCGCCGACCGGTGAGAGGAGCCCTCCTCATGACCGCCGCCTCCCCCGCCCTGGACCGGATCCGCGTCGGGTCCGCGCCCGACTCGTGGGGCGTCTGGTTCCCCGACGACCCGCAGCAGGTGCCGTGGCAGCGCTTCCTCGACGAGGTCGCCGGGTCGGGGTACGAGTGGATCGAGCTCGGCCCGTACGGCTACCTGCCGACCGACCCCGCCCGGCTCACCGAGGAGACCTCCGCCCGCGGCCTGAAGGTCTCCGCCGGCACCGTCTTCACCTCCCTGCACCGCGGCCCGTCGGTCTGGGACGCCACCTGGGAGCACGTCGGCCAGGTCGCCGCCCTCACGCAGGCCATGGGCGCCCGGCACCTCGTGGTGATCCCGTCCTTCTGGCGGGACGACAAGACCGCCGAGATCATCGAGCCGCACGAGCTCACCGCCGAGCAGTGGGGCCACCTCGCCGCCGGCATGGAGCGGCTGGGGCGCCAGGTGCGGGACACCTACGGCCTGGACATCGTCGTGCACCCGCACGCCGACACCCACATCGACACCGAGGAACACGTCGCCCGCTTCCTGGACTCGACCGACTCCGGCCTGGTCAACCTCTGCCTGGACACCGGCCACTACGCCTACTGCGGCGGCGACAGCGTCAAGCTCATCGAGACCTACGGCGAGCGCATCGGGTACCTGCACCTGAAGCAGGTCGACCCGGAGATCCTGGCCGACGTCATCAAGAACGAGGTGCCCTTCGGGCCGGCCGTCCAGCGCGGCGTCATGTGCGAGCCGCCCGCGGGCGTCCCCGCCCTGGAGCCGGTGCTGGCCGCCGCGCAGGGTCTGGGCGTCGACCTCTTCGCCATCGTCGAGCAGGACATGTACCCCTGCGAGCCCGACCGGCCGCTGCCCATCGCCCAGCGCACCCGCGCGTTCCTCCGCTCCTGCGGCGCCTGACGCCCCGCGCACGAAAGGGAAGACACGCATCATGACGCAGCACGCACCCCTCGGGATCGCGGTCGTCGGCACCGGCAAGATGGGCGCCGACCACGTACGCCGCATCAACGACGTGATCAGCGGGGCCCGGGTGACGGCCGTCGTGGACGTCGACGCCGAGCGGGTCAAGGCCGTCGCCGCCGGCATCGAGGGCTGCACGGCCTACACCGACCCGGCCGCCGCCATGGCCGCCGACGACGTCGACGCCGTCCTCATCGCCTCCCCCGGCTTCGCCCACGAGGCGGCGCTGCTGGCCGCCTTCGCGCACGACCTGCCCGTACTGTGCGAGAAGCCGCTCACCCCGGACGCCGCCTCGGCGCTGCGCGTCCTGGAGGCCGAGCAGAAGCTGGGGCACCGGCGGGTGCAGGTCGGCTTCATGCGGCGCTACGACGCCGAGTACCTGAAGCTCAAAGCCCTTCTCGACAGCGGTGAACTGGGCCGCCCGCTGATGCTGCACAACCGGCACCGCAACGCGAGCGTCCCGCCCGGCTACGTCAACGCCAACCTCATCAACGACTCGGTCGTGCACGAGATGGACGTGACCCGCTGGCTGCTCGGCCAGGAGATCACCGCCGTCACCGTGCTGCGCCCGCGCCCGTCCTCGAACGCGCCCGAGGGCCTGGACGACCCGCAGTTCGTGGTCTTCGAGACCGACGGCGGCGCGATCGTCGACGTCGAGATCAACGTCAACTGCGGCTTCGGCTACCAGGTGCAGGCCGAGGCCGTGTGCGAGCGCGGCAGCGCGCGCATCGGCGAGGCCCACGACCTGCTCGTCAACACGGCGGGCCGCTGGGGCGGCACGATCGCCCAGGACTTCGTGGAGCGCTTCGTCGACGCGTACGACCGCGAGGTGCAGGCCTGGGTGGACGCCACCCGGCGCGGCGAGGTCACCGGGCCGAGCGCCTGGGACGGCTACGCGGCGGCGGCGGTCTGCGAGGCCGGCGTGCGGTCGCAGAACGAGGGCGGCCGGGTCGAGGTCGAATTGATCGAGCGCCCCGCGTTCTACCGCTGACGGGCGGCGGCGCCTCCCGGTCGATCCGGATCGGGCGCGGGCGCGGCGGTTCCTCCCTGGCCGCCGCGCCCGCGCCGCACTTCCCGCCTGTCCCCGGAAGAAAGGCTCCCCGCTCATGCGCGTTGTCCTCGTCGGTGTCGGGCGGCTCGGGTCCTTCCACGCCGCGACCCTGCACGGGCATCCCGACGTCACCGAAGTCGTGGTCGCCGACGCCGACACGGCGCGCGCCGCGGCGACGGCCGATCGGCTCGGCCCCGGCGCCCGTGCCGCGGGCTCCGTGGACGAGGCGTTCGCCGCCGGCGCCGACGCCGTCGTCATCGCCTCCGCCACCGCCGCCCACGCCGAGCTCATCTCCCGCGCCGTACGGGGCGGGCTCCCCACGTACTGCGAGAAGCCGATCGCCCTGGACCTGGCCTCGACCGTCGCCGCGCTGCGCGAGGTGGAGGAGGCGGGCACCGTCCTGCAGATGGGCTTCCAGCGCCGCTTCGACCCCGGCTACCGCGCCGCCCGCGAGGCCGTGCGGGCGGGCCGGCTCGGCCGGCTGCACACGGTGCGGGCCATGACCTCCGACATGGCGCCGCCCCCGCCGGAATTCGTCCCGCTGTCCGGCGGCCTCTACCGTGACTGCCTCCTCCACGACTTCGACGCCACCAGGTGGGTGACAGGACGTGAGGTCGTCGAGGTGTACGCCATGGGCGCCAACGGCGGGGCCGACTTCTTCCGTGAGGCGGGCGACGTCGACACCGCAGCGGCACTCCTGAGGCTCGACGACGGCACCTTGGTGACGGCCACGTCCACGCGCTACAACGGCGCCGGTTACGACATCCGCATGGAGCTCGCTGGGTCGCTGGACCAGATCGCGGTCGGTGTCGGCGCCCGTACACCGGTCACCTCGGTCGAGCCGGGCGCGGCGCCGGGCGTACCGGAGCCCTGGACCGGATTCGTCGACCGCTTCGGAAACGCCTACCGCGCGGAGATCGACGCCTTTGTGCGAGTAGTCGCCGGGAGGGCCGCGAATCCGTGCGACGGGCGGGAGGCGCTGGCAGCACTCCTGGTGGCGGAGGCCTGCGAGGTCTCGCGCGCAGAGCGGCGCCCCGTCGGGATCGCGGAGATCGCCGAACTGGCCGCCGCCGGCGGCGGGCCGGCCGCCTGAGGGACGCCGGTCCCGAGTCACCCGCCCGGGCCGGGCCGGGTGGCGTCATCGGCCCCGACCGTGCTTGCTGGTCGTAGGTCGTTGCCGGGGTGCGTGCGTGCATGAAGGGCTCAGATGTCAGATACGGTCCGGGCCCTGCGCACACCACGAGCCGCCGGAGCGGTGGGCATCGCGTTCGCGATCCTGCTCGGCGCGGCCATCGTCCTGGTCCGGGTCGCGATCCCGGAGGGGCAGCACTACGCGGCGAGCGGCGGGCCGCTCAGCGGCACCTCGCGCCAGACGGTGCGCACCGCGCTCGATCTCATCCCCTTCGCCGGGATCTTCTTCCTGTGGTTCATCGGGGCGGTGCGCGCGCACGTGGGCGACGCCGAGGACAGGTTCCTCGCGACCGTGTTCCAGGGCAGCGGGCTGATCTTCGTGGCCACGCTCTTCGGCGCCGCGGCCTGCGCCGGCAGCCTGCTGGCGACGGCCGACGCGGGGACCATGGGCGGCACGCGGCTGCCCCAGTTGTGGTACTTCGGCGGGCACTTCACGTACAGCCTGCTGACGACGTTCGCGATGCGGATGGCCGCCGTGTTCGTGCTGTCCGCGTCCACCGTCGCGCTGCGCCTGGGCACCTTCCCGCGCTGGCTGGCGCTGCTGGGCTACCTGGTCGGCCTGACGCTGCTCTTCGTGGTGCCGAGCGTCGCCTGGGCGGAACTGATCTTCCCCATCTGGGCGCTGGTGGTGAGCCTGCACATCCTGGTGGCGGGCTTCCGGCGGGAGGCGCGGGCGCGGTTCGACGGGCGGGGCGACGTCAGAGCGGCTCAGTAACAACGCGAGGGCACGCGGAACGGCCACGGCAGGGCAGGGCGGGGCAGGGCACGCCTGGCAAACGGCTTGAGGCCGGCACACGCAGGCGGGCAGCATGCGGTGGGTGGCTCCTGTGACGATCTCCGCGTCCCTGCCGTTCGTGCGCAGCGTGAACGGTCTGCCGGGCGGGGCGCAATGGCTGGCCCGGCTGCCCGCCCTCATCGAGGCCGTCCGCGAGCGCTGGGAACTGCGGCTCGGGCGGCCCTTCGGCGGCGGAAGCTGCTCCTGGGCGGCCGAGGCGTGGCTGCCGGACGGGGAGCCGACCGTCCTCAAGGTGGGCTGGCCCCATCCGGAGGCCGAGGGCGAGGCGGCGGCCCTGCGGCTGTGGGACGGGCGCGGTGCGGTGCGCGTGCACCGGCACGACGCGGGGCGGCACGCCCTGCTGCTGGAGCGCTGCGCGCCCGGCGGCGGGCTCGGGGAGGCGGACGCCCTCACTGCCGAGGAGCGCCTGCTGACCGGGGCCGGGGTCCTGGCCGAACTCTGGCAGGCGCGCGCGTCGGTGGACGGCGGGTTCGACCGGCTGGCGGACGTGACGGCGGGGTGGGCCGTCCTCGTCGAGGAGCGGATGGCGCGGCATCGCCCGCCCTTCGACCCGGGGCTGGTCGCCCTCGGCGTCCGCCTGTTGCGCGAACTGCCCGGCTCGGCGGCCCGGGAGGTGGTCGTCCACGGTGACTTCAACCCCGGCAATGTGCTGGCCGCGACGCGCCGGCCGTGGCTCGCGATCGACCCGAAGCCGATGACCGGCGACCCCGCCTACGACCCGTGGCCGCTGCTGGAGCAGATCGACGACCCCTTCGCGCTCCCCGCTCCGGGGCGCGTGCTGGCGGAGCGGTTCGCGCTGGTCGGCGACACGCTCGGGGAGGATGCCTCCCGGCTGGCGGCGTGGGCGGTGGCCCGGCGGGTGGAGACCGCGCTGTGGCTGACCGAGCACGGGCACCTCGGGGACGGCGTGGGCGCGATGCGGGAGGCGCGGACACTGGCGGAACTCGCCAGGCTGTGACTCCGCCGGGTCAGGCGGTGGTGCGCCGCAGCAGGAGGGTGACGAACCCGAACGTGCCCCGGTAGCCGTGCAGCCACTCCGTGCGGTGCCGGGCGGCCGCGTCGAGCGCCTGGCCGCTGTCGGGGTCGGCGGGGTGGTCGAGCGCCCAGGCGGCCAGGGAGCCGGTCCAGGACCACTCGTACGCGTCCCATTCCTGCCGTGTGCTGATGTGGGCGAAGACAGGGGTCCATCCGTCGGCGACGACGCGGTCGACGGTGGTGGGCAGGTCGTCGAAGTCGCCGAGCATCTCCACGAGGGCGGGTGCGGGCTCCTCCTCCCAGAAGCCGTCGCCGACGAGGACGTGGCCGCCGGGAGCCAGGTGCTCGCGGACCGCGGACAGGGTCGCCGACAGGCCGCCGAAGGCGTGGGTGGCACCCACGCTGAGCACGAGGTCGAAGGGCGAGGCGGAGGTGTGGCGGCGGGCGTCCTGCTCGTGCAGGACCAAACGGCCGGCGACGTCGAGGGTCGCTGCCGTCCGGGCCGCCTTGTCCAGGGCCGCGGCGTCGGTGTCGACGCCCTCCGCCGTCACCTCCGGGTGGTCGACCAGGGCACGCAGCAGCCAGGCTCCTTCGCCGCAGCCGAGGTCCAGTACGCGTTCGTCGCCCCGGCGCAGCGCGCGGTCGAGCAGGCTGCGCACGGAGGCGTCGTCGAGCGGCGCGGCTACGGGGTGGTCGCTGTGCGCGATGCGGGAGATCCGTCGGCGGTCCATCGGCGCAGCCTTCCAGGCCCACCGTGTCACCGCATCCGGTTAATTCCCGCCGCGCGGGCAACGCGACGGACCGGAACGGTGGTTTGCCATTTCAGAAGGGGTCGAAGGGCCCGAGAGGGGATGAAGGGTCCGGAAGGGTCGAAGGGGGATGACTGACGTGGCCGACACGATCGACGCGGGCAGGAACGCCTACCGCTGCGCGGGGCGGGAGTCCTGGAGCCACCACGGACGCTCAGCCGAAGCGCACCGGCAGCCGGCGGGCACCGCGGATGAGCATGCCCGGCAGCCACTGGAGGGCATCCGGTGCGATGTCCAGTGCGAGGTCGGGGCAGCGTTCGAGCAGGGAGCCGATGGCGATGCGGCCTTCGAGGCGGGCCAGGGGCGCGCCCAGGCAGTGGTGGAGGCCGTGGCCGAAGGCGATGTGGCCGCGCGCGTCACGGCGGATGTCGAAGCGGTCGGGCTCGCCGAAGCGGTCCGGATCGCGATCGGCCGAGGCAAGGGCGACGAGCACGGGCTCCCGGGCCGGGAGGACGGTGCCGGCGATCTCCACGGGCTCGGTGGTGAAGCGGAAGGTGGCGGTCTCGACGGGGCCGTCCCAGCGCAGCATCTCCTCGACCGCGCCCTCGAGGAGTCCCTTGTCGGCACGGAGGAGGGCGAGTTGGTCCGGGTGGGTGAGCAGGGCGCGGACACCGTTGGAGATGAGGTTGACCGTCGTCTCGTGGCCCGCGACGAGCAGCAGGAAGGCCATGCCGCTGAGCTCCGACCGGGACAGCCGGTCCCCGTCCTCGGCGACGGTGCGGATCAGGGCGCTCATCAGGTCGTCGCCGGGCGCGCAGCGCTTGTCCTCGATCAGCTCGTCCAGATAGGCCGCAAGCTGCTCGAACGCTTCTCGCTCGGCCTCCGGACCGGTCGGCGCGACCACCTCGTTCGACCACGCGCGGAACGCCGCGCGGTCCAGGTCCGGGATGCCCAGCAGCTCGCAGATGACGGTGATCGGCAGCGGATAGGCCAGGGCCTCGACGAGATCCGCCCGGGTGTCGGGCCCGCTGAGCATCGCGTCCAGCAGGCCGTTGGTGATCTCCTGTACCCGGGAGGCCAGTTGGTCGATCCGCCGGGCGGTGAACTCGCGGGCGACGAGCTTGCGCAGCCGTGTGTGCTCGGGCGGATCGGAGGCGAGCATGTGGCGCCCCATGAGCTCCTCGTCGTACGAGATCCAGCCGAGCGCGCGGGCGTCCTTGGCCAGGCGTGGATCGGTCAGTGCCGCCCGTGCCTGGTCGTGGCCGACGATCAGCCAGAGCTCGCCCTCGGGTGTGCGCACGCGGTGCACCGGGCCGAGCTCGCGCAGTCGGGCGTAGACCGGATAGGGATCGGCGGTGAATTCCTCGCCAAGGGCCGTCAGGTCAACCGTGTCCATCCCTGCACGGTAACCCGGGGCCCGCCGCTCCGGGCGGTCCCCGGCGCTCCGGCGCCGGTTCCCGGCCACGGCCGTCCGCGGGGCACGTCGGGGATCATCCTGCCGCGGGCACCTACGGGAGCGTTGCTTCGTTGGCCCCATTGCCCACGCCGACGCGTGAACAGAGAAAATGAGGAGTTACCCCGTGGCCTTCTGGGACCGGCTCAAGGACACCACTGCCAACATGCAGACACAGCTTGTCGCCAAGAAGAACGACCTCAAGAGCGGCGCCTTCCGCGACGCGAGCATGGCGATGTGCGCCCTGGTCGCAGCGGCCGACGGCACCATCGACCCGTCGGAGCGGGCGCGGGTCGCCCAGCTCATCGCCACCAACGAGGTCCTGCAGAACTTCCCGGCGGCCGACCTGCAGCGACGCTTCGACGACTACTTGAACAAGCTCACCGCCGACTTCGAGTTCGGCAAGGTCAGCGTGCTCCAGGAAGTCGCCAAGGCCAAGAAGAAGCCGGCCGAGGCGCGTGCCGTCGTCCAGATCGGCATCGTCATCGGCGGCGCCGACGGCAATTTCGACAAGACCGAGCAGGGCGTCGTCCGCGAGGCCTGCTACGCGCTGGACCTGGCGCCCGCGGAGTTCGACCTGTAGGAAGCGGCTCCCGTGCCGTGCCCACCGCCGCCACGGCGGGCCGGCCGGGCGTCAGATGACCACAGCGAGGACCGCCCCGAGGGCGCCGAGCGCACCCAGCACCAGGAGGGTCAGCACGAGGCCCGTCCTGCCGAGGGCGTCCGTCATACGCCTGACGGAACCCTCCAGGAACGACTGGCCGTTCTGCCGGTCCCACTTCGCGTGGACGGGCCGGCCGACCCGCGCACCGAGCGCGTGCAGGGGACGTACCGCCAGCAGGGACTCGCTGCCGAGCAGGGAGGTGACGATCAGGAGCGGCCGGGCGCCGGGACCGACCAGACGGGCCCCGTCCAGCCCGGACCCGGTCCGCGCAAGGCGGCGTTCGAGGTCCGCGAGCATGCCGGCGGCCGCCACGCGGTCGGCCGGGGAGTCGGGCGCGAGCCGGATCTCGTTCGGGCCCGGCAGCGGCACCACCTCCGGCGCGCAGGCGCGGGCGCGTTCCAGCAGGGCGTCCCAGCCGGAGACGTCGACCGCGAAGCCCGCGGTGCCCGCCGGGTGGCCGTGGGCGACGGGCAGGTCCTGTTCCATGCCGCCGGTGAGGAACAGCCGGGCGACCGAGAGCAGTTCGGGCGGCGGCAGCAGTCCCTTGCTGCCCACGCCGGGGCCGGTGCCGAGCAGCAGCAGCCGGATGGGACGGCGCATGTGGTCGCCGGTGTCGTCCGCGGAGCGCAGCCCGGTCAGCAGCAGGACCCACAGGGGCCGGGCGCCCGCGCCGTCCTTGAGGGCGTACAGGAGGAGGGACGACTTGGTGTCGTCCACGAGGTCGTTGACGGAGCGGCCGGCGCAGCCGCGCAGCAGCACCTCGGGGGCGGCGCCCTGGGCCCTGCCCGCGGGCAGCCAGGTGTAGCCCTGCTCGGGGAGCCGGCCGCGCGAGTGGAAGGACCAGGCGACGGTCACGCCCGGCCCCTGGCGGCCCCGGCGGCCGGGCTCAGGTACGGGTGGTCCTGGACCACGTGGATCCCGTCCCGGTCGGAACCGGCCCTCGCGAACGCCGCGACGGCCTCCTGGAGCGCGAGGTCCGTTCCGAACACCTCGTCGACCGCCTCGCGCCAGAACCCGCGCTTGCGGCGGTACTCCCCGAGGACGAAGCGCAGCGCGTACCGCAGCGGCTGGTCGGTGTCGACGGGGCGGTACGGGGCGCCGGGCGTGCGGCTGCGGTAGTGGAACTGCACACCGCCGCCCGGGGTTTCCTTGATCGTGGAGAAGACGATGGAGCCGGTGGTCTGCACGGGCGTGATGACGCAGCCCACGCGCGGGCGGACATCGGCGTGGGCGATGTAGTCCAGCAGCGGGCGGTAGCCCTCGCGCACCCGCTCCATCAGGGCCTCGGTCCCCTGGCGGGTGGCGACCCAGCGCTCGCACTTCAGCGGCACGATGATCAGCAGGCGCGGCCGCTGCTCGTCCTCGACGAGGAGTTCCTTGATCCGCTCGTACATCAGGTGCGGGAGGTTGATGCGCTGGTGGTACTCGCCGTCCAGGGCCATGAGCGCGGGCGTGTCGACGGCGAGGACCACGACCGGGCTGTCGTGGAGCGAGGCCCGCACCTTGCGGCCCACCGGGCTGCTGTCGAGATCCCGCAGCACTTCCCCCGCGTAGTCGGTGAAGCACATCCGGAAACGCGGTTTGCGGCCCTTGCGGCCGACCGCGATCTCGTAGCGGTGGACGTCGGTGGTCGTGGTCTGCTCGATGCCGCCGCGCACCTGCACGGAGCGGGAGAGCGACTCCAGCACCGAGACCGCGTCGGTGAGCTTGGCGGCGGTCTCCCCCACCGGGGTGAGGTCGAGGTCCGTGGCCCCCGTGACCGAGGGGTACTGGACGTACATGGAGGCCAGCAGGGACGTCTTGCCGGCCCCCGAGGGACCGAGCATGCCGACGTCCAGCACGTGGCGGCCGGACTCGCTCATGCCGCGGCCTCCTTCCCGGCGGCCGCGCCGCCCTCGGCTGCGGCGGCGCTGCGGGACCCCAGCGACCGGACGGCCTCGGACCAGCGCCGCAGGTGCGCCGCGTCCTCGGCGAGGGCAGCGAACCGGCCGGGCCAGATCTCGGCCCGTACGTCCTGGTAGAACACCCGCCACTCCTCCTTGGTCCCGGCTGCGGAGATCACCCGGTCGTGGAACTCCTCCACGAGGGAGAACACGGCCGCGCTGGGTTCCGCGAGCACCTTGTTCAGCTCGCCGCGGCAGGCGAACAGCGCCTCGTCGTAGGCGACTTCGAGCATCTCCAGCACTTCCTGACCGCTGGGCGCCCGGTCGTGCGGGAAGGGCATGGTGGGGCTGTCGGCGTGCAGCCCGTCGAGGCAGGTGCGCACCCGGTGCTGGAGCATGCCACGGTACGACAGCTCGAAGGCGGCCAGCAGTTCCAGCGCGTAGCGGATCTCGCTGCCGCCTTCCTGCCGCACGCGCGGGATGCGCTCGGCGGTGCGCAGCAGGAACTCCCGGCCCTCCGCCGCGTCGAGTCCGGCCAGACCGCCCAGGCTGCCCGGGCCGCGCAGGACATCGGCGACCTCGTCCTGCATGCGGCCGGTGCGGGCGTGCAGGGCGACGTCGCACTCCAGGAAGCGGCGGGAGAGCCGGGCGCGGGACTCGTTGAGGTACTTGGCGTAGGCGACGCTGAGGCCGCCCTCGGCGTCGGCGCGCGCGGTCAGCCGGGCGACCGTGGGGTGGCCGGGGTCGTTCTGCGCGGCGTCGAGGATCTCCTCGACGGCGTCCGCGAGCAGGCCGTCGGTCAGGTCGCGGTCCTCGCGCAGGCTCCGTACGAGAGCGGCCAGGGCGTTGGCCATCTGCTCGTAGGTCTGCTCGAAGAGGCCGTTGAAGGGCAGGAACCAGATCTCCGAGGGCTGGGCCAGGTCGGCGAGCCGGCCCGCCCGGGCGGCCAGCCGTGCGGTGCGCTCGCGCAGTTCGGCCAGTTTCTCGGCGCGCTCGGCCAGGTGCTGCTCGTCCAGCTCGTCGAGGTGGGCCACGAGGTGGTCGAGCACGCCGTCGGTCATGGCGGCGACCTCCTCCGGCCGGGTGCAGTCCACGATGTGCGCCCCGGCGACCTGGAAGCGGGAGGCGGGCAGCCACTCGTCGACCATCTTGCGGGCGTTGGCCGTGTTGTCGCCCGCGGGGCCGGTGACCCGGTTGACCACCAGGAAGGAGCAGCGGGCGAGTTCGGCGCCGGTCAGCCCGTCGCGGACGTGGTCGTAGAGCTGGTGGTCGTAGCTGTCGACGCCGTCGCCGAGCGGGTCGGGACGGCGGACGAAGACCACCACGTCGATCTCGTCGCGCAGCGCGCCGACGATGCGCTGCGCGTCCTGCAGATTGGTGTCGCCGAGGCCCGGGAGGTCGATCAGCGACAGCCCGGTCCAGTCCTGCTGCGCGAAATGGGTGGTGACGCGGACGTGCCGGACCGCCCGGAACGCGTGATACCGCTGCTCGTCCCGCTCGTCGGACTGGGCGACGAACTCGCGGATGCGCTCCGGGCCGATGGGGTACGGCGAGCTCGCCGTCAGGAAGTGCCGGTACTCAGGCAGTGCGGTGTGGAAGGCCGCCAGGTGCCCGTAGCGGCTGCCCTCGACGGCGCTGTCGCCCTCGGGTGCCGGGGGCAGGGGGCGGGCGAACTCCGTCAGGGTGGTGGGGGCAGGGCCCAGGCCGAGTTCGGCGTAGTAGGGCGCGATCACCTCGTGCAGGAAGGAGCGTTCGGTGTGCAGGAAGACCTGTGCCCGGGTGGGCGCGCCGTCCTCGTGGCGCAGCACGCTGGTGACGCCGGTGCAGAAGCCGCCGTCGCCGGTGGGCACTTCGCGGTCCGACAGCCCGGTCAGGCTCCTGATCATCCGGCTCTTGCCCTGCCGGGCCCGGCCGATGACGCCCACGTTGAGGGTGGCGCGGCGGAAGCGCGACGCCGCGGCCTCCATCACGGCCGCCTCGGTGGGCAGTTCCTCCAGGAGGTCACCCAGTTCCGCGCCGAGGGCCAGCAACCGGTCCTGCGCCTCGTCGGGCACCAGGGCCAGCATCTCGGTGCGGAGCGCGTCGAGTTCGCGCAGCCGGTCGAGCGTGTCCGTCGCCCACGCGTGGGCCCCGTCCAGCCACTCGGCCCGCCGGGCCCGCCGGAGCCGGATCTCCTCGATCCGTTCGGCACGTGACATCGTCTCCCCCGTCCCTGGACGCCTGCTCCCCTGCTCCCCCGGACGCTGCCGATGATGTCACCGCGGCGGCGGAAGCGTCCGGTGTTTGCCGGAGCCTGAGCCGACCGCGCGGCGCGGCAGTACTAGGCCGCGTCCTCCGCGGCGGCGCGCAGCGCGTCCAGGACGGGCCGCAGCAGCGGGTGGTCCTCGGCGCCCCGGCGGACGGCGGCGAAGACCCGGCGGGTGGCGACGACGTCGTGGACCGGGCGGACGGCGACCCCGGACAGGTCCATGTCGCGCAGCGCCGTGCGCGGGACGAGCGCGACGCCCGCGCCAGCAGCGGCGAGGGCGACGACGGCGCGGAAGTCGTCGGAGGAGTGCTCCAGGCGCGGCTGGAAGCCCGCGTACTCGCAGGCGAGGACGACCACGTCGTGGCAGGGGTTGCCGGGGTAGGGCCCGATCCAGGTCTCGTCGGCGAGGTCGGCGACGCGTACGGTCGCGGTCGCGGCGTCCGCGAGCGGATGGCCGGCGGGCACCACCGCGTCGAAGGGCTCGGCGTACAGCGGGACGCGCGCGAGCCGCTGGTCGTCGGCGCTCGGGGCGCCGCGGTACTCGACCGCGACGGCTATCTCGGCGCGGCCGTCGAGCACCATCGGCAGCGACTCGTCGCCCTCGGCGTCGCGGACCCGCACCCGGATGCCCGGCGCCGTGCCGCCGAGCGCCGTGATCGCGGGGGCGAGCACGAGCGCGATCCCGGTGGCGAAGGAGGCGACGGTGACCTCTCCGGCCGCGCCGGAGGTGTACGCGGCCAGCTCGGCCTCGGCCCGCTCCAGCTGGGCGAGGACGGCGTTGGCGTGCGTGAGCAGGATCTCACCGACGGGGGTGAGCTGGACGCCCCGGCCGCCGCGCTCCAGCAGCCGGTGACCGGTCTCGTTCTCCAGCGCGGCGAGCTGCTGGGAGACCGCGGACGGCGTCAGGTACAGCGCGGCGGCCGCGGCGGTCACCGTCCGGTGGTCCGCCACGGCCCGCAGGGTCCGCAGCCGTCGTGCGTCAATCACCCATTCATCCTGCCAGGGCCTCGCGCGAAGCGATGAACGCGGCCACCGCCTTCTCGACGTCCTCGGTGGAGTGCGCGGCCGACAGCTGCACGCGGATGCGGGCCTTGCCGTGCGGCACGACGGGGTACGAGAAGCCGATCACGTACACACCGCGCTCCAGCAGCAGGTCGGCCATCCGGCCCGCCTCCGCGGCGTCGCCGATCATGACCGGCGCGATGGGGTGGTCGCCGGGCAGGATCTCGAAACCGGCCTCGGTCATGCGGGTGCGGAAGAGCGCGGTGTTCTCCTTGAGGCGGGCGCGCAGTTCCTCGGAGTCCTCGATCAGGTCCAGGACCTTCAGCGAGGCGGCGGCGATCACCGGCGCGAGGGAGTTGGAGAACAGGTACGGGCGCGAGCGCTGGCGCAGCAGCGCGACGATCTCCGCGCGGGCGGCGACGTAGCCGCCGGAGGCACCGCCGAGGGCCTTGCCGAGGGTGCCGGTGAGGATGTCGACCCGGTCCATCACGCCGTGCAGCTCGTGGGTGCCGCGGCCGCCGGGGCCGGTGAAGCCGACGGCGTGCGAGTCGTCGACCATGACCATGGCGTCGTAGCGGTCGGCGAGGTCGCAGATCTCGCGCAGCGGCGCCACGTAGCCGTCCATGGAGAAGACGCCGTCGGTGACGATCAGGCGGCGGCGGGCGTCGCCGGCCTCCTTCAGACGGGCCTCCAGCTCGGCCATGTCGCGGTTGGCGTAGCGCAGGCGGCGGGCCTTGGACAGCCGGATGCCGTCGATGATGCTGGCGTGGTTCAGGGCGTCGGAGATGACCGCGTCGCGCTCGTCGAGCAGGGTCTCGAAGACGCCGCCGTTGGCGTCGAAGCAGGAGCTGTACAGGATCGTGTCCTCGGTGCCGAGGAAGGCCGACAGCCGCGCCTCCAGCTCCTTGTGGACCTCCTGCGTGCCGCAGATGAAGCGCACGGACGCCATGCCGTAGCCCCAGCGGTCCAGCGCCTCCTTGGCGGCGGCGGTGACCTCGGGGTGGTCGGCCAGGCCCAGGTAGTTGTTGGCGCAGAAGTTGAGCACGTCACCGGGGCGGCCGCCGGACGTGACGCCGACCGACGCGCTCTGCGGGGTGCCGATCACGCGCTCGGGCTTGAACAGACCCGCCTCGCGGATCTCGTCGAGGGTGCCGCGCAGGTCGTCGCGGACGGAGTCGAACATGGGGGTCTCCCGTGGGTTTCCGGGCGGATCGGGGTGTTGGGGCGGGGCCGCACGGCCGGTTGCCGCGGAGGTTCGAGAACCTCCGCGGGGCGAACCGAGCCGCAAAGATCAAGCAGTCCAGTCGAGGACGATCTTGCCGCAGCGGCCGCCGGCGGCCTCGTCGAAGGCGGCGTCGAAGTCGCGGTGGGAGTAGCGGCCGGTGACCACGGGGGCGAGGTCGAGACCGCCCTCCAGCAGCACGGACATGGCGTACCAGGTCTCGAACATCTCGCGGCCGTAGATGCCCTTGATCGTGATCATCGAGGTCACGATCTTCGCGAAGTCGACCGCGAACTCCTGCGACGGCAGGCCCAGCATCGCGATGCGCCCGCCGTGCGTCATGTTGTCGATCATGTCGCGCATGGCCTCGGGGCGGCCGGACATCTCCAGCCCGATGTCGAAGCCCTCGCGGAGGCCGAGCTCGCGCTGCCCCTCGGCGATGGTGGACTCCGCGACGTTCAGGGCGAGGCTGACGCCGATCTTGCGGGCGAGGTCGAGGCGGTACTCGCTGACGTCGGTGATGACGACGTGGCGCGCGCCGGCGTGCTTGGCCACGGCGGCGGCCATGATGCCGATCGGGCCGGCGCCGGTGATCAGCACGTCCTCGCCGACCAGCGGGAAGGACAGCGCGGTGTGGACGGCGTTGCCGAAGGGGTCGAAGATCGCGGCGATGTCGAGGTCCACGGGGACGCGGTGCACCCAGACGTTGGACGCGGGCAGCGCCACGTACTCGGCGAAGGCGCCGTTGCGGCCGACGCCGAGGCCGATGGTGTTGCGGCACAGGTGGCGGCGGCCTGCGAGGCAGTTGCGGCACTTGCCGCACACCAGGTGACCCTCACCGCTGACGAGGTCGCCGGCCTTGATGTCGGCGACGTCGGAGCCGACGGCCGCGACCTCGCCGACGAACTCGTGGCCGAGGACCAGGGGGGTGCTCACGGCCTGCTGGGCCCAGCCGTCCCAGGCACGGATGTGCAGGTCGGTGCCGCAGATGCCGGTCCGCAGCACCTTGATGAGGACGTCGCCGGGGCCGATCTCGGGCTCGGGGACGTCCCGCAGCCACAGGCCGGGCTCGGCCTTCTCCTTCACCAGTGCCTTCACTCTTGCGACTCCTGCCGGCAGACGATGTGGCCCGGTCCGCACGGGGGAACGCGGACCGGGCACGGAAGAACCCGGGCGGAGCGGCGGCACCCCTCGGCGCCTGCTCGCGCGGTGCGCCGGGCACACAGCAATCTGCCCGGCTTCGGGCGTTCAGTCCATCGATCTTTTCTTAAGCTCGGCAACAGCGCAGCTTCACGCTCGCCCGTCAGGGGGGCGTGGTGCGGCTCAGCGGGGGGCGAGCGCCGCCAGCTGGGCGACGATGGCGTCGGTGTCCTGGAAGGTCAGTCCGATGCGGGCCACGTGCTTCCAGCGCACGATGCCGTCGGCGTCGACGATGAAGACCGAGCGCTTGAGGCCCAGTCCGGGCATCGAGATGCCGTAGGCCTTGACCACCGAGCGGTCGGTGTCCGCGAGCAGCGGGAAGCGCAGGTCGCGCTTGCGGGCGAAGTGCTCGTGGCTGTCGAGGTCGCTGAGGTTGATCCCCCACACCGTGGCGCCGAGGTCGCGGAAGCGGTCCAGGTCGGAGGTGTAGGAGCACAGCTGCTTGGTGCACACGGCCGAGTCGTCGCCGGGGTAGAAGGCGAGCACGACCGGGGCGCCGCGCTGCGCGGACAGGGAGTACTCGGCACGCTCGGCGCCGGCGTCGGTGAGCAGCACCCCGGAGAGGGTGAAGTCGGGGGCGGGGGCGCCGATCTCGGGCACGGCCATGGGTGGGGGTCCTCTCGTACGGCGGGGCGGGCGCGGTGCGCGGCCGGGGGCGGCGGCGCCCGGACGGCTCCGGGTGACACAGAATTACAGACAGAGACAGAACGTTCGTTCTCGTCGGGACATTACGCGCGCCCGTCCGCTACCGTCAAGGACATGAGCGCCCCGCCCGTCGCCCCACTCGCCCCCTCCGAGGCCACCGTGCCCGCGGACGCCCCGCCGCGCGAGCGCATCCTGGCGACCGCGTCCCGGCTGTTCTACGCCGAGGGCATCCACGCGGTGGGCATGGACCGGATCGTCACCGAGGCGGCGACCACCAGGGCCACGCTCTACCGGCACTTCGCGGGCAAGGAACAGCTCGTCCTGAGCTACATCCAGGCCACGGACCGGCAGATCCGCTCCTACACCGAGGGCGCCCTGCACGGACTCGGCGCACGGGAGGCGCTGCTCGGGGTGGCCGGAGCGCTGGGCGATCAGCTGTGCGCGCCGGGCTTTCGCGGCTGCCCCTTCCTCAACGCCGCCGCCGAGTACCCGGACCCCGCCGACCCCGTGACGCGCGCCATCGTCGCCCACCGCACCTGGCTGCGCGAGCTGGCCGAGGGCCTGCTGGCCGAGGCGGGTGCGCCGGAGCCGGCCGAGGACGCCATGACGCTGATGATGCTGCGGGACGGCGCGGCGATGACGGCCGCGCTGAGCGACCCGCAGACCGTGCGGGCCGCCCTGGACCGGGCCCTGCGCAAGGTCCTGGAGGCCGCCGGGGTGGTGTGAGCACCGCCCGGCACGGCAGCGCCGGCGGGGCGGGCCGGCGGCGGGTCAGCCCGCGTGGGTGGAGAACAGACCGCCGGTCGGGCCCTGCTTGTCGCCGCCCTGGGCCTTCTTCAGGGCGTTGGCCAGGCCTTCGATGGTCATGGACTGGAGGATGACGCGGCCGTTGCCCTCCAGCGTGGCCAGGGACAGGCCCTCGCCGCCGAAGACGGCGTTCATGATCCCCTGGCGGTTGAGCCCGCCGATGCGCTGCACGCCGTAGCGGATGCCTTCCTCGAAGGCGACGATGCAGCCGGTGTCGACCTCGATGCGGCCGCCGAAGTCTGCGGGGTTGAGGTCGATGAAGTTGCCCGCGCCCGCGATGATCACCGTGCCGCGGCCGGTGAACTTCTCCAGGATGAAGCCCTCGCCGCCGCTCATGCCGCTGCGGCCGCCCTGGAAGGCGATGCCGAAGTCGACGGTGGACTCGGCCGCCACGAAGGCGTCCTTCTCGGCGAACCAGGCGCGCGAGCCGTCCAGCTCCAGGGCCCGCATCTCGCCGGGCAGGACCCCGGCGAAGCCGACGGTGCCCTCGCCGCCGCTCGCGCTGAAGTACTGGAAGGCGATGCTCTCACCGGCGAGCACGCGCTGGCCGACCTGCATCGCGGTGCCCATGGCCTGACGGAGCATGCCTCCCATGCCGCCACCGCCGCCCTGGGCCTGCTGCTGTCCGCCACCGCCGGGCCCGGCGAGCCGTGTGTCCATGCTCACGTTCGCGGTCTTGAAGAGGAACTTGCCCGCCTCGCAGTAGACGGTCTGGCCGGGCTGGAGGGTGCACACGGCCATCTGCATGGCGTTGCCGACGATCTGCTGCTTGAGGGTCACCGCGGTCTCCGGGTCGTTCTGGGGGCGTGCTGCTGCTGCTCCAGTGTGCTGCTTCAGGCGGACGTCCCTGACAACGACCGACCCGGACGATTCGGTTCCGCCTGCTCCTCGGGCCGCGCCGCGGGGGCGGGCACCCGACCCCCGGCGTCGAGGAAGCGGGCGAGCGGCAGGGTGGCGGCGCCGACCGTGACCGCGTCGGGGCCGAGCAGTCCGAGCTCGATCGAGGTCTGGGCGCAGGGGTGGTGCAGCGCGTACGCGGCCGTGGCCTCCCGGACGGCGGGCAGCAGCCGGGGACCGATCATCAGTCCGGTCCAGCCGGCGAGCACGATCCGCTCGGGGTTGAAGAGGTTGACCAGGTCGGCGATGCCCGCGCCGAGGTACTCCGCGGTCTCGTCGAGCAGTTCCACGGCCGTGCGGTCGCCGGCCTCGGCCGCGGCGACGAGCGCGGCGATCGCCGCCTCCTCGCTGGCCCCGGCCGGGGCGGCCGGGCCCCAGCGGTCGATGAGCGCCTCGGCGCCGACGTACGCCTCCAGGCAGCCGCGGGCCCCGCAGCGGCACAGCCGCCCGCCGACCTGGAGGGTGGTGTGGCCCCATTCGCCGGCGCTGCTGCTGGCCCCGCGGTACGGCTTGCCGTCGGCGACGACGCAGGCGCCGACCCCGGAGCCGAGGAGGGCGATCACGGCGTTGCGCGCGCCGCGGCCGGCTCCGAACCACAGTTCGGCCTGGCCGAGGGTCTTGGCGCCGTTGTCGATGTGGAGGGGCAGGTCGGTGCCCTCGGCCAGCAGCGCGCCGAGCGGGACGGCGTCCCAGCCGATGGTCTGCCCGTGCACGACCGCCCCGGCGCCGCCGGCGTTCTGCTCGACGATGCCGGGCACGCCGACCCCGACACCGAGTACGTGCGCGGGGTCGACGCGGGAGTCCTCCAGGACCGCCGCGAGCCCCTCCAGCATCAACTGCACGACCAGGGCCACGTCGTGGCCGCTGTCGGCCAACGGCCTCTCGGTGGAGGACAGTTCGGTCAGGGCGAGGTCGAACAGGGTGACCCGCACCCCGGTCTCCCCGACGTCGACCCCGATGACGAAGCCGTGCCGGGGCGCCACCTTCAGCATCACCCGGGGGCGGCCGCCGTCGGACTCGACCGAGCCGGCCTCCTCCACGACGCCGTCCCCGATCAGCTCCGCGACCACGTTGCTGATCGAGCCCGTGCTGAGACCGGTGTCCCGGGCCAACTCTTGACGGCTCAGGGGGCCTTCGAAGTAGAGATGGCGCAGGATCGCCGAACGGTTGCCCCGTCGCAGGTCACGGACGGTGCGCTTGCTTCGGTCTGCCATGGTGTTCCCTCCCCGGTGAATCTATCGCTGCGCCAAGTCTTGACGCCAGGTTTTCTCAGACGTTAAATCACGCCTTGAATTAAGGCGTGACGCTCTTCACATCCCGAAGCCATCACCCCCTGAGAGGGTCCCCGGTCATGCACATCACCCGTACGACGGCCGCCGCCGCAGTCGCGGCCGCGCTCATCGCATCCGCCACCGCCTGCGGCGGCGGCTCCTCGACCGACGGCAGCGGCGACGGCGGCTCCAAGACGCTCACCTACTGGGCCAGCAACCAGGGCAGCAGCCTGGAGAACGACAAGGAAGTCCTGGAGCCCGAGCTCAAGAAGTTCGAGAAGCAGACCGGCATCAAGGTCAAGCTGGAGGTCGTCCCCTGGTCCGACCTCCTCAACCGGATCCTCGCCGCCGCCACGTCCGGGCAGGGCCCCGACGTGCTCAACATAGGCAACACCTGGTCCGCCTCGCTGCAGGCCACCGGCGCGCTGCGGCCCTTCGACGCCAAGGCGTTCGACACGATCGGCGGCAAGGACCGCTTCGTCGACGCGGCGCTCGGCGCGACCGGCGCCGAGGGCCAGGACCCCGCCGCCGTCCCGCTGTACTCGCTCGCGTACGGGCTGTACTACAACAAGAAGATGTTCGCCGACGCGGGCATCGCCGCGCCGCCGGCCACCTGGGACGAGCTCGTCGCGGACGGCAAGAAGCTGACCAAGGACGGCAAGTACGGCCTCGCCGTCGAGGGCGGCAACCTCTCGGAGAACGTCCACCACGCCTTCGTCTTCGGCAAGCAGCACGGCGCCGACTTCTTCGACGCCTCCGGCAAGCCGACCTTCACCACGCCCGAGGCGGTCGCGGCGGTCAAGCAGTACATCGACTTCATCGCCAAGGACAAGATCGCGGCCCCCGGCAACGCCGAGTACGCCGCCAACCAGTCGGTCGCCGACTTCGCCACCGGCAAGGCGGGCATGCTGCTGTGGCAGGCCGCCGGCTCCTCGCTGAAGTCCCACGGCATGAAGCCCGAGGACTACGGCGTCGCCCAGGTGCCGTTCCAGACCAAGGGCGCGACCGGTGACACCGCCGTCAACTCCATGGTCGCCGGCATCAACCTGGCCGTCTTCAAGAAGACCAAGAACGTCGACGGCGCCCTGAAGTTCGTGAAGTTCATGACCAGCGACGACGAGCAGAAGATCCTCAACGGGACCTACGGCTCGCTCCCGCCGGTCAAGGCCGCCCAGTCCGACGCCGCCTTCTCCACCCCGGACCTGAAGGTGCTCGCCGACGCCCTCGCCAACAGCGCGGCGCCGCTCCCGCAGGTCGCGAACGAGAGCCAGTTCGAGACCACCGTCGGTACGGCGATGAAGGACCTCTTCGCCGAGGCCGCCGCCGGTCACCCGGTCACCACCGACACCGTCAAGGCCGCCCTCGAGAAGGCCCAGCAGCAGATGCCGGCCTCGTGAGCGTGAAGCAACCCATGACCACCACCGTGCCGCCCGTACGGCACAGCTCGAAGTCTCCTTCCTCCGGCGGCCGGCGGGCCGCCGGGGGGAGGCCCCGCCGGCGCCTGTTCTCCGCGCGGGTGCGTCGCGGCGCACTGCCGTACGTCCTGCTGCTGCCCGCGCTCGCGCTGGAGCTGCTGATCCACCTGGTGCCGATGGTCGTCGGCGTCGTGATGAGCTTCAAGGAGCTCACGCAGTTCTACATCGGCGACTGGTCGGCAGCGCCCTGGAAGGGCCTGGACAACTACCGCGTGGCGGTGGACTTCAACGCGCCCGTCGGCAAGGACCTGCTCAACTCCTTCGTCGTCACGTGCGAGTTCACCCTGCTGGCGGTGGCGCTGTCCTGGCTGCTCGGCACCGCCGCCGCGATCCTCATGCAGGACACGTTCCGGGGCCGGGGAGTGCTGCGCGCGGTCTTCCTCGTCCCGTACGCGCTGCCGGTCTACGCGGCCGTGATCACCTGGTCGTTCATGTTCCAGCGGGACACCGGCATGATCAACCACGTCCTGCACGACCAGCTGCACCTCACCGACGGCAAGCCCTTCTGGCTGATCGGCGACAACAGCTTCTGGGCGCTGGTCACCGTCTCGGTGTGGCGCCAGTGGCCGTTCGCCTTCCTGTGCCTGATGGCCGGACTGCAGAACATCCCGCGCGAGCTGTACGAGGCGGCGGCGATGGACGGCGCCGGCATCTGGCAGCAGATCCGCCGGATCACCCTGCCCTCGCTGCGGCCGGTGAACCTGGTGCTGGTGCTGGTGCTGTTCCTGTGGACGTTCAACGACTTCAACACGCCCTATGTGCTGTTCGGACGGGCCGCGCCGGACGCCGCGGATCTGATCTCGATCCACATCTACCAGTCGTCCTTCGTGACCTGGAACTTCGGCTCCGGCTCGGCGATGTCCGTGCTCCTGCTGCTCTTCCTGCTCGTCGTGACGGCGCTCTACCTGCTCGTCACCTCCCTGAGGAGGCAGGATGACTGACTACCGCAGCCCCATGGCGTCGCCCCGTTCCTTCGTGTGGACCCGGCGGATCGTGCTGACGCTGCTGGCGGCCTTCGCGCTGGCCCCCGTCTTCGTGATGGTGGTCTCGTCGCTGAAGCCGCTCCAGGACGTGCAGGGACCGTTCCGCTGGTTCCCGAGCGGCTTCACCCTGCGGCCGTACGCGGACATCTGGCACACGGTGCCGCTGGCCCGCTACTTCCTGAACTCGCTGATCGTGGCGGGCGGCGCGACCGTCGCCTCGGTCACGGTGGCGGTCTTCGCGGCGTACGCGGTCAGCCGCTACCGCTTCGCGGGCCGGCGCTTCTTCACGGTGACGATCCTGTCCACCCAGATGTTCCCCGGCATCCTCTTCCTGCTGCCGCTGTTCCTGATCTTCGTCAACCTCGGGAACGCCACCGGCATCGCGCTGTACGGCAGCCGGGGCGGGCTGATCCTGACCTACCTCACCTTCTCGCTCCCGTTCTCCATCTGGATGCTGGCGGGCTACTTCGACTCGATCCCCCGGGACCTGGACGAGGCCGCCCTCGTCGACGGCAACGGCCCGCTCGGCGCGCTGTTCCGGGTCGTCGTCCCGGCCGCCGTGCCCGGCATCGTCGCGGTGTGCGTCTACGCCTTCATGACCGCGTGGGGCGAGGTCCTCTTCGCCTCGGTCATGACCAACGACACCACCCGCACCCTCGCCGTCGGCCTGCAGGGCTACGCCACGCAGACCGACGTGTACTGGAACCAGGTCATGGCCGCCTCGCTCGTGGTGAGCGTTCCCGTGGTCGCCGGTTTCCTGCTGCTGCAGCGCTACCTCGTCGCAGGCCTGACGGCCGGCGCCGTCAAGTGAGCGCCGGCCCCCCGTTCCCCCCTCCGAAAGGCAGTCCGTGACCTCCGACCTCAGTGCGCTCCCCGCCGACTTCGTGTGGGGCGCCGCGACGGCCTCGTACCAGATCGAAGGCGCCGTGGCCGAGGACGGCCGCGCGCCCTCCATCTGGGACACCTTCTCCCGCACCCCCGGCAAGGTCGCCGGCGGCGACACCGGCGACACCGCCTGCGACCACTACCACCGCTGGCCCGAGGACATCGGCCTGATGCGGCGTCTGGGCCTCGACGCGTACCGCTTCTCCATCGCGTGGCCGCGGGTGATGCCGCAGGGCGGCGGCCCGGTCAACCCGGAGGGCCTCGCCTTCTACGACCGGCTCGTCGACGGGCTGCTGGAAGCGGGGATCACCCCCTTCCCGACGCTCTACCACTGGGACCTCCCGCAGGCGCAGCAGGACCGCGGCGGCTGGCCGGAGCGCGAGACCGCGCTGCGCTTCGCCGAGTACGCCTCCGTGGTGGCCGAGCGCCTCGGCGACCGCGTCACCCACTGGGCGACCCTCAACGAGCCGCTGTGCTCGGCCTGGATCGGTCATCTGCAGGGCGTGATGGCCCCGGGCCTCACCGACCTGACCGCCGCCGTGCGCGCCTCGTACCACCTGCACCTGGGTCACGGCCTGGCCGTGCAGGCCCTGCGCGCCGCGGTCCCGCACGCCCGGATCGGCATCGTCAACAACCTCAGCCCCTCCGAGCCCGCCTCCGACCGGCCCGAGGACGTCGCCGCCGCGCTGCGCGCCGACGGCCACACCAACCGCTGGTGGCTCGACCCGATCCACGGCCGCGGCTACCCCGAGGACATGCTGAAGCTGTACGGAGTCGAACTGCCCGTCCACGAGGGCGACATGGAGACCATCGCCGCCCCACTGGACTGGCTGGGCCTCAACTACTACTTCCGTGACATCGTTGCCGACGACCCCTCGGGGCCGGTCCCGCACACCCGCGCCCTGCGCATCCCGGACGTCCGCCGCACCGCGATGGACTGGGAGGTGCACGCCGAGGGCCTGGAGCGGCTGCTGATGCGGCTGACCGAGGAGTACGGCGCGCAGAAGATCTACGTCACGGAGAACGGCTCGGCCTACGAGGACCACGTCGGCCCCGACGGCCAGGTCCACGACCCCGAGCGCACCGCCTACCTGGAGGAGCACCTGGCGGCCTGCGCCCGCGCGGTGCGCGCCGGCGCCCCGCTGGCCGGCTACTTCGCCTGGTCGCTGCTGGACAACTTCGAGTGGGCGTACGGCTACGCCAAGCGCTTCGGGCTCGTCCACGTCGACTACGGGACCCAGCAGCGCACCGTCAAGGGCAGCGGCAGCCGCTACGCCGACATCATCGCCGCCCACCGCCGCCGCGCCCGCAGCGCGGCCTGACCCCGGGCGGCCCGACCCTGGGCGCACCCTCGCCGCCCGTCGATCTCCCTCGCACGCACACCATGTCCTTCCCCACAAGGAGCACGCGATGCGACAACACCCCCACATCAGACGGATGATCGCCGTCCTGGCGGCGGTCGCCGCGGCCTTCGCCGCGTTGACCGTCGCCGGCCCGAGCGCGGCCGCCGCCACCGCCGTCCAGGTCACCATGACCACGACGTCGGACGGCAAGACGGTCGTCAAGGGCCTGCAGGCCCAGGCCCCGACCGCCTTCGAGGCGGGTGACGGCAGCGGCGGGACGGTCATCACGGTCGATCCCGCCGCCCGTTACCAGCCCTTCGAGGGCGGCGGGGCGTCCTTCACCGACAGCGCCGCCTGGCTGATGAACTCCTCCGGCGCTCTGTCGGCGGCCACCCGCGACGCCACCATGCGCAAGCTGTTCTCCCCCACCGACGGCATCGGGCTGGGCTTCCTGCGCAACCCGATGGGCGCCTCGGACATCGCGCGCAGCCACTACACGTACGACGACACCTGCTGCGACCTGGCCGACTTCTCCATCGCCCGGGACCTCGCCGACGTCCTGCCGCTGACCCAGCAGGCGCGTCAGCTCAACCCCGACCTGAAGATCATGGCGGTGCCGTGGTCGGCGCCGGCGTGGATGAAGGACAACGGCACGCTGACCCAGATGGGCAAGCTGAAGCCCGAGTTCTACGACATGTACGCGCAGTACTTCGTGAAGTACCTCCAGGCGTACGAGCAGCGCGGCGTCCACATCGACTACGTGTCCGTCCAGAACGAGCCCCAGTGCTGCGGCGCGAACAGCTCGTACCCCACGATGGAGTGGTCGGCGGCCACGCTGCTGGACTTCACCAAGAACCACCTCTTCCCCGCCTTCCGCTCGGCCGGGATCACCACCAAGGCGCTGATCCACGACTGGAACCACGGCGACTGGAACACCACCGGCGCCGGCCAGCTCGCCGACGCCGCGCTGCGCGGCGACCCGCTGTTCGGCGGCGTCGCCTGGCACGGCTACTCGCCCACGCCGCCGAACTACGCCTTCGGCAGCACGATCCAGAGCCAGTACCCGGGCGTCCCGCAGTACGAGACCGAGCACTCCGGCGGCACCTGGGTGGCCGACCAGCAGCTGGAGGACCTGCGCGACATCACCGGCTTCACCCGCAACTGGGCGCGCTCCTACGTGAAGTGGTCGCTGGCGCTGGACCAGGCGATGGGCCCGCACGCGGGCGGCTGCGGCACCTGCACCGGGCTGATCACGGTGCACAACGGGGACGCGCGCAGCGGCCAGGTCGACTACACCGTCGAGTACTACACGATGGGGCAGCTGACGAAGTTCGTCCGCGCGGGCGCGGTGCGGATCGGCAGCAACGCCACCGACCCGGTGTGGAACACCGCCTTCGTCAACAGCGACGGGCAGCGGGTGCTGGTCACCCACAACTCCTCGTCGTCCACCCAGCAGGTCACGGTCCGCGAGGCCGGGCAGCACTTCTCGTACAGCCTGCCGCCCCGCGCCACGACCACCTTCACCTGGTCCGGCGCGCCGACCGGCGGCCCCGGGGACGGCATCAGCACCTCCGCCTGGTACCAGGTGACCGGCGCCGGGTCGGGCAAGTGCGTGGACGCCAAGGACCGCGGCACCGCCAACGGCACGGTCGTGCAGCAGTGGAGCTGCGTCGCCGGGCAGACCAACCAGCAGTGGCAGTTCCGCGCGACCGACAGCGGCTACTACCGGGTGGTGAACCGCAACGCGGCCGCCACCGAGCAGGTCTGGGACGTCACCGGCGGCTCCACGGCGACGGGTGACTCCGTCCCCGTGCAGACCTGGCAGTGGTCCTCGGGCAGCAACCAGCAGTGGAAGCCGGTCCTCCAGCCGGACGGCTCCTACGTGTTCACCGCCCGCCACAGCGCCAAGTGCCTCGACGTCGCCGCCGCCTCCGCGGCCGACGGCGCCCGGCTCCAGCAGTACACCTGCAACGGCACCACCGCCCAGTCCTTCCGGCTCGCGCCGGTGGGCTGACCCGACCCGCGCGGCGCCGGCGTACGAGGGAGACGCCGGCGCCGCGCGGCACCACGCCCCGGCCCCGTCGCGGGCCCGGGGACGCACTGTCGGTGGCCGGCGGCACACTTGCGCCATGGATGCCCTCCGGCTCGACGTCACCACGGCCACCCGCCCCGTTCCCGTGTGGGTGGGGTCCATGGGTGGCCCGCTCGTCGCTGTTCCCGTCTCCGCGCTCGCCGCATGGGGCGGCTGCACAGAACAGGGGATGGTCATGGGCGACGGGGCCGTGCCGGACGACTACGACCGGGCCTGCGCTGTGGACAGCCCGGCGGGAGTGATCCCCCTCGGCCGGGACGGCGCCCTGGCGCTGGTCCTGGGGGACGAGCCCGCCACTACGTGCTACCTCCCCGCACATCGCTCATTCCTGCGTTGGCTGGGCGCCGACTCAGAGGCCGAACTGATCGACGCGGCCGAGGCCGTTCTCGCGGATCCCGCCATTGCGTGGCAGGAGTGCGGCACGTGGGACACCGATGGGCCCGTGGTGCTCATGGACTCCGCCGGGGCCGGCTCCGCGCTGGATGTTGTGTTTCCCGGTGGTGGCCTGCCCGCGCACGCCCCGGTCCCGCTGCCGGCCGGCCGCTGGGCGGTCCGCGCGGTGGACACGACGGCCGGTGGCCGCACCTCACTCGCCGTGGTGCGCCTGGTGCCCTCTTGACGAACGCCGTCATCCGCCGTGTGCGGCATTCCCGACGGTCCGTCAGGCCAGCGTCTCCCAGCGCCGGGTGAGGCGGGTCCCGCCCGCGTCCGTCAGGGAGCCCCACAGGCGGAGTCGGGCGACGCCGCCGTCGGGGTAGGTCTCGATCCGCACGTGGGTCGCGGCGGGCGCGACCACCAGGAAGCGGTGGACGGTGTCGGGCTGCAGGGGGGTGCGGGGCAGGATCGTGAACCACTCGCCGCTGTCGCCGTCGCGGCCCAGCAGCGCCGCCCAGCCCGCGGCGTTGCCCTTGTAGTAGCCGGTGTCGATCTCGACGGCGCGGACCACGCCCTGCTCCGCGAGCCGGTAGCGGGCCCAGTCGTGGCCCTTGTCGCGGCGCCGCCGGGTCTCCCAGCCGTCGCCCATGCGACGGGACTTCCCGGGCAGGATCGGGTTGACCGGCGAGGAGTAGAAGCGGTCGGAGACGTCCTCGGCGGCGCCGCCGTTCTCCAGGGCGACGAGGTCGAAGGTGCCGAGCGCCGCCAGCCACGCGGGATCGGGGACGACCTCGCCGTGGACCCGCAGCCGGGCGATGCCCCCGTCGGGGAACTGCCGGAGCCGCAGGTGGGTGAAGCGGCGCTCCACGCTCACCTCGAAGCCGTTGGCGGCGTGGCCTCCGACGGCCGTGCGCGGCACCAGTTCGGTCCACTCCACGCCGGCCGCGAGCAGGTGCCCGGGGGCGGCGGACAGCGGAGCGGAGGTGGCCTCGACCGCGACCTGCTGCGGGTGGTTGCCCCGGAAGTGGGCCGTGTCCACGACCAGGCCGCGGACGACGCCCGGGGCGGCAAGGCGGATCAGCGCCCAGTCGTGGTCGGCTTCGCCGGGGTGCGGGTCGTCGGGGCCCGCGCCGCGCCGCCGCCGGGTCTCCCAGCCGTCCATGACCTGTCCCTTGTGGCCGAAGTGCTCGGGCCGGAACTCGGGGCGCCCGGGGACGAGCAGGTTCTCCCGCTCGGCGAAGAACTCGTCGTTGGCGGCGATCACCCCGGCGCCCAGGCGCCGGTCCGCGAGGTCGGTGAACGCCGTGAACGGCAGGTCGGCGCCGCGGTAGTCGGCCCAGGGGTCGCCCCCGGGGTACGGCTGGGCGTCGCCGGTGTACCGGGGCAGGGCGGTCACGCGTCCTCCCTCTCGATGAGGCGGCCGGAGGGGTCGGCCAGGGTGCCGTGGTCGGCGATGCGCTCGCCGCGCAGCCAGGTGCCGCGGACGACTCCCTGGAGGGTGCGGCCCGCGTAGGCGGTGACCCGGTTGCGGTGGTGGAGTGCTGCGGGGTCCACGGTGAAGCTCTCGTCGGGCGCCAGGACGGCGAAGTCGGCGTCGTACCCGGGCGCGATCGCGCCCTTCGTGCTCAGACCCGCCAGGCGCGCCGGGCCCTGCGCCATCCAGCGCACCACGTCGGTGAGCGAGGCGCCACGCCGGCGGGCCTCGGTCCAGATCGCGGGCAGTCCGAGCTGGAGGGAGGAGATGCCGCCCCAGGCGGCACCGAAGTCGCCGCTGTCGAAGCGCTTGAGGTCGGCCGTGGAGGGCGAGTGGTCGGAGACGACGCAGTCGATCGTGCCGTCGAGCAGGCCCTGCCAGAGGGCGTCCCGGTTGGCGGCCTCGCGGATCGGCGGGCAGCACTTGAACTCGGTGGCGCCGTCGGGCACCTCCTCGGCGGTCAGCGTCAGATAGTGCGGGCAGCTCTCGGCCGTCAGGCGTACGCCCTCGCGGCGGGCGGCGGCGATCAGGGGCAGCGCCTCGGCCGAGGACAGGTGCAGGACGTGCACCCGGCAGTCGAGGCGCCGGGCCAGGGCGATCAGGCCCTCGATCGCGGTGTTCTCGGCGGCGCGCGGGCGGGAGGCGAGGAAGCCGGCGTACTTCCGGCCGGAGGGCGGCGGGGCGCCGTCGATGAGCGCGGGGTCCTCGGCGTGCACGATCAGCAGCCCGTCGAAGCGGGCGATCTCGCGCATCGCCTCCTCCAACTCCGCGGGGCCGAGCTGCGGGAACTCCTCGACGCCGGAGTCCAGGAGGAAGCACTTGAAGCCGAAGACGCCGGCCTCGTGGAGCGGGCGCAGGTCCTCGACGTTGCCGGGGACGGTGCCGCCCCAGAAGCCGACGTCGGTGTGGACCCTGCCGCGCGCGGTGTCCCGCTTGAGGTCCAGGTGCGCGGTCGTGGTGGTCGGCGGCACGCTGTTGAGCGGCATGTCGATCAGGGTGGTCACACCCCCGGCGGCGGCCGCGCGGGTGGCGGTCGTGAAGCCCTCCCACTCGGTGCGGCCGGGGTCGTTGATGTGGACGTGGGTGTCGACCAGGCCGGGCAGCAGCGCGTCCTGTCCCAGGTCGACCAGGCGGGCGCCGGCCGGCGGCGCGCTCCCGTACGGCAGGACGGCGGCGATCCGGCCGCTGGTGACGACCACGTCGGCGGGGCGTTCGCCCTCGGGCGCGACGACCCGCGTCGAACGCAGCACCAGCCCGGTGGCGGCGGCCTCTGACACGCGTTCCCCTTCCACCGGCGGTGCCCAGAGATTCAACGTTCTGTTGAAGCAAATCCTCCGCCGCGCCGTACGACCCGTCAAGACCCGCCCGGGCCCGTCAAGACCCGGCCGGGCGCGCGGACCCGTGCCCGGCGGGGCGCGGTCCGGGAGCTTCCGGAGTAGGGTTTGGTGGATTCCGCCGAACGGAATCCGGCTTCCACCGCCACCGTTCGTGGCTCCGCACAAGGACGCGGCCGACGACGATCACCCCTGCGTGACCGCGGGTAGGCTGCACCACCACATCGCCCGCCTGGGGAGGAACCGTGGCGTCAGACCGCGCCGGGGGCGTCCAGTCCCTCGAACGCGCCTTCGACCTGCTGGAGCGGATGGCCGACGCGGGGGGCGAGGTCGGCCTCAGCGAACTGTCGGCCAGCAGCGGGCTGCCGCTCCCCACCATCCACCGCCTCATGCGGACCCTGGTCGACACCGGCTACGTGCGCCAGCAGCCGAACCGGCGCTACGCCCTCGGCCCCCGGCTGATCCGCCTCGGTGAGACCGCCTCCCGTCTGCTGGGCACCTGGGCCCGCCCCTACCTCGCCGAACTCGTGGACGCGACCGGGGAGACCGCCAACATGGCCCTCCTCGACGGCGACGAGGTCGTCTACGTGGCCCAGGTCCCCTCGCGCCACTCCATGCGGATGTTCACCGAGGTCGGGCGCCGGGTCCTGCCCCACTCCACCGGCGTCGGCAAGGCGCTGCTCGCCCACGTCCCGCCGGAGGAGGTGCGCGCGCTGCTGGCCCGCACCGGCATGCCGGCCGCCACGGAACGGACCATCACCGACCCGGACGTCTTCCTCGCCGAGCTCGCGCACATCCGCACGCAGGGCTACGCCGTGGACGACAACGAGCAGGAGATGGGGGTCCGCTGCCTCGCCGTCACCGTCCCCGGCTCCCCCACCGCCGCCGCGATCTCGGTCTCCGGCCCGGCCGGCCGCGTCACCGACGCCGCCACCGAGAACATCGTCCCCGTCCTCCAGGCCGCCGCCCGTCACCTGTCCGCGGCCCTCGCCGGCGCCGCCGGCACCGGAGCCTGACCCCGCACCGCGCGGCCCCACGGCCCGACGGCCCCATGCGGGGGCTTGACCTGGAGCGCACTCCAAGGCCTAGCGTCGTACGGGTCCGCGACAACGACCCGAGGCGGGGAGTGACCGTGCAACTGGGCCTGCATCTCACGAAGTTCGACCACCCGGAGGGATCCGCCGGGCTGGGCCCCGCGCTGGCGGAGGCCGGGGCCGCCGCGGAGGCGGCCGGGGTGGGATGGCTGTCGGTGATGGACCACTACTTCCAGATGGAGCACAACGGCGGCGCCGAGGCGGCGATGCTGGAGTGCTACACGACGCTGGGCTTCCTCGCGGCCCGCACGTCCGCGGTGCGGCTCGGGGTCCTGGTCACGGGGACGACGTACCGCCATCCCGGGCTGCTGGCCAAGATCGCCACGACGCTCGACGTGCTGTCCGGCGGCCGGGCGACCCTGGGGCTGGGCGCCGCGTGGTACGAGCGCGAACACCTCGGCCTGGGTGTGCCCTTCCCGCCGCTCGCGGAACGCTTCGAGCGGCTCGAGGAGACGCTGCGCATCTGCCTGCAGATGTGGGACCAGGAGAACAACGGCCCGTTCGAGGGCGAGCACTACCGGCTCGCGGAGACCCGCTGCACCCCGCCGCCCGTGAGCGCGCCGCACCCCGAGGTGATGGTCGGCGGCGGCGGGGAGCGCAAGACCCTGCGGCTGGTGGCCCGTTACGCGGACGCCTGCAATCTGTTCGGCTCCTCGCAGGCCGAGGTCGCGCACAAGCTGGACGTGCTCCGCCGGCACTGCGACGAGGCGGACCGGGACTACGACTCGATCCGCAAGACGATGCTGTACCGGGGGACCGCGCTGGGCGACGGGGACCTGGACACCTTCACCAAGGAGCTGTCCGGGTACGCAGCGCTCGGCGTGGAGACCGCGATCGTGATGCCCCCGGAGGCCGCCTCCGCCGGGTGGATCGAGAGCCGTTGCGCCCCCGCGGTGCGCCGCCTGGCCGAACTCGGCTGATCGGCGTCAGTCGGCGGAGGGCGGCGCGCCGAACAGCTCGATCGCGCGCCGGACCTCCGTGAGGGCCGCGGACAGGGCGCTGACGGAGCCGAGGGCGCCCGTGAGGACCAGCAGGCCGCGCCGCAGCCGCGGGACGTCGGGGACACCGGCGGCGGCCGCGGACGCCAGCGCGGCGAGCTCGTCCTCCGCGATGTGGCGGTCCGGTAAGTTCGAGCGATACCCGGCGAGCGCGCGACGGCAGTGGGAGACCGCCGCGCGCAGCGCGGTCACCCTCGGGTCCCCGGCGCCGTCCCCGTCCAGCGCCGCACGGGCCGCCATGTCCTTGACCACTGATATGTCCCCCATTGTTCGACCCCCGCCGACCTCACCCGTGCGGTACCGGCCCCACCCGGGCCGCATCGGGGAGGACAGTAAACGCGACGGAGCGCTCCGCCCGCTATACGGAGAGCGAAATCGGCCGTAAGTTCCTCTCGCGCAAGGCGACTTGCCGACATTCAACGAACGACGGGCGGCGTTCGGTTCCAGTCGGCGAGCTGCCATCCCGAGCCGCCGTGCCGCCAGCGGGCGAACGAGCCGTTGGCGACGAACGCCCCCTCGGGCAGGGGCGGCCCCAGCAGATGACGGAGTGCCAGCACAACGGCGTCGTGGGCGACCAGCAGCCACGGCCCGCCGGCCCCGTCGTTCTCGCCGATGCCGGATCCGTCCAGCACCGACCGCACGCGCCGCACGACGTCCTCCATCGACTCCCCGCCGCCGGGCGGCCGGTACGCGCACTCGCCCTCGCGTTCGCGGCGGGCCACCTCCTGCGGGAAGCGCTCCCGGACGGCCTGCGGCGTGAGCAGTTCGAGGTCGCCGGTGCCGCGGTCGCGCAGCCCGGGCTCGTACGACGCCGGGGGCAGCGGGCGGCCGGCGGCGGCGTGCACGTCCGCGAGCACGTCGAGGGTCTGCCGGGCGCGCTCGTAGGGCGAGCAGAGCACCGTGCCGGGAGGGTCCCCGCCGAGCGTCAGCAGCACGCCGGCGAGGCGCGCCGCCTGGTCACGGCCGCGGTCGGTCAGACCGACGTCGGCGTCATGGACGCCCTCCACGGAGTCACCGCGCGCGAAGGCGGCGTTCGCGGTGCTTTCGCCGTGCCGCACGGCGATGAGCCAGTTCGCCATGGCGGGTCCTTTCCCTCGCCCACCATCCACGGTATCCAGGGAGCGTGGAACGGGACGGTTCGAGCGGGACGCGCCCGGCGGTCGCCGGGCTGCTGCTGGCCGCCGGGGGCGGCCGACGGCTCGGCGGGCGGCCGAAGGCGCTGCTGGAGTACGGCGGGCGCCCGCTGGTGGAGCACGCCGCGCGGGCGCTGCGCGAGGGCGTGTGCGGACCGGTGCACATCGTGCTGGGCGCGGCGGCCGGCGAGGTCCGCGCGCGGGCGGCGCTCGACGGCTGCGCGGTGACCGTGAACCCGGACTGGGAGCAGGGCATGGGGTCCTCGCTGCGGGCCGGCCTGGAGTCGCTGGCGGTCACGGGGGCGCGGGCCGCGGTCGTGGCGCTCGTGGACCAGCCCGGCGTGGGCGCCGGGGCGGTGGTGCGGGTGGCGGCGGCGTACGCCTCGCCGGCGACGCTGGCCTCCGCCGCGTACGACGGAAGACGCGGGCATCCGATCCTGCTGGGCGCCGACCACTGGCCCGCGATCGCGGCGAGTGCCGTGGGCGACCAGGGGGCACGCTCGTACCTGAGGCGGCACGAGGCGGCGATCGTCCTCGTGGAGTGCGCGGACATCGCGCTCCCCGGCGACATCGACACCCCGGACGACCTGTGGCGGCTCGGCAGCGGTCCGCCACGGCCGCCCGCGCCCGGTGCCACAAAACGTTGAAGTTCCGCAATGCAAAAACTATGCTCCACGCAGCAGAAGCGCCCGTCCGGCCAGGACGCCCCGCGGCTCGCCCGGCACCCCGCGTCGCCCGGCACCCTCCGCCGCCCCGCGTCCACCCGCAGTGAGAGCAGCCGCAGCCAGAGGAGATCAGCTTCATGTCCGCAGCAGGAGCAGGGCCTTCCCCGCACGCCGTCGTCGCCGACACCGCGCCCCCCGTCGAGCGCGCGGAGGAGGTGCTGACCGACGCGGCGCTCGCCTTCCTCGGCGAACTGCACCGCCGGTTCGCCCCGCGCCGCGCCGAACTCCTCGCCCGCCGCAAGGCGCGCCGCGAGGAGATCGCGCGCACCGGCACCCTGGACTTCCTCCCGGACACCGCGCACATCCGCGAGGGCGACTGGCGGGTCGCGGACGCCCCCGCCGCGCTGAACGACCGCCGGGTGGAGATCACCGGCCCCACCGACCGCAAGATGACGATCAACGCGCTCAACTCCGGCGCGCGGATCTGGCTCGCGGACTTCGAGGACGCCTCCGCGCCCACCTGGGAGAACGTCGTCGGCGGCCAGATCAACCTGATCGACGCCTACGAGCGCCGCATCGACTTCACGTCCCCCGAGGGAAAGTCGTACGCGCTGAAGGACGAGGCCGAGCTCGCCACCGTCGTCACCCGCCCCCGCGGCTGGCACCTGGACGAGCGGCACCTCACCGTCGACGGCGAGCCCGTGCCCGGCGCGCTGGTCGACTTCGGGCTCTACTTCTTCCACAACGCGCACCGGCTGCTCGCCAAGGGCAAGGGACCGTACTTCTACCTCCCCAAGACCGAGTCGCACCTCGAAGCCCGCCTGTGGAACGACGTGTTCGTCTTCGCGCAGGACCACGTCGGCGTGGCGCAGGGCACGATCCGCGCCACCGTGCTCATCGAGACGATCACCGCGGCCTTCGAGATGGAGGAGATCCTCCACGAACTGCGCGACCACGCGAGCGGCCTGAACGCCGGCCGCTGGGACTACCTGTTCTCCATCGTCAAGAACTTCCGCGACGCGGGCGAGCGCTTCGTGCTGCCCGACCGCAACGCCGTGACGATGACCGCGCCCTTCATGCGCGCGTACACCGAACTGCTGGTGCGCACCTGCCACAAGCGCGGTGCCCACGCCATCGGCGGCATGGCCGCCTTCATCCCCTCCCGGCGGGACGCCGAGGTCAACAAGGTCGCCTTCGAGAAGGTCAAGGCCGACAAGGACCGCGAGGCCGGCGACGGCTTCGACGGCTCCTGGGTCGCCCACCCGGACCTCGTGCCGATCGCCCGCGCCTCCTTCGACGCGGTTCTCGGCGACCGCCCGAACCAGAAGGAGCGGCTGCGCGAGGACGTCCGCGTCACGGCCGCCGATCTGCTGGCCGTCGACTCGCTGGAGGCGAAGCCCACCTTCGAGGGGCTGCGCAACGCCGTCCAGGTCGGCACCCGCTACATCGAGGCATGGCTGCGCGGCCTCGGCGCGGTCGCCATCTTCAACCTCATGGAGGACGCCGCCACCGCCGAGATCTCCCGCTCGCAGATCTGGCAGTGGGTCAACGCGGGCGTGGTCTTCGCCGACAACGGCGAGAAGGCCACCGCCGAGCTGGTGCGCGCCGTGGCAAGCCGGGAACTGGCCGCGATCCGCGCCGAGGCGGGCGAGGAGGCCTTCGCGGCGGGCCGCTGGCAGCAGGCCCACGACCTGCTGCTGAGGACGGCGCTCGACGAGACCTACGTCGACTTCCTCACACTGCCCGCCTACGAGTTGCTCGGCTGACCGCGACGGCGGCCCGGGCCCCGGCTTCCGTCGCCGGTGCCGGGGCCCGGCCGTTCGTCGAGCCGACGGCATGGGAAGGGTCCGGGCATGCCCTTCGACCACAACGACCACTACCACCGGCTGCTGCTGCGCCGCGTACCGCCCGGCGCGCTCAGCGCGCTGGACGTGGGCTGCGGCACCGGCCGCTTCGCGCGCAAGCTGGCGCAACGGGGGCTGCGCGTGGAGGCGGTCGACGCGTCAGAGGAGGCTGTCGCGGCGGCGGGCACCGCGCCGGGTGTGGTCTTCCGGGTGGCCGACGTGACGGCTGTCCGGCTCCCCGAGGGCCGCTACGACGTGATCACCTGCCTCGCGAGCCTGCACCACGTGCCGTTCTCCACCGTCACCGCCCTGCGGGCCGCGCTCGCGCCGGACGGTGTGCTCCTCGTCCTCGGCTGCTATCCCGAACGCACCGCCGCCGACTGGGCGGTGAGTCTGCTCGCCGTCCCGGTCAACGCCGTCGCCCGGCTCGCCTGCGCCGTCCGGGACCGGCTGCGAGGCCGCCCCCGCCCGGCCGTGGGCGAGCCCGTCCGGCCGCCCACCATGCCCCTGTCCGAGATCCGCGCCGAGGCGGAGCGGCTCCTGCCGGGCAGCCAGGTGCGCCGGCTGCTGTTCTGGCGCTACCTCCTGGTCTTCCACGAGGACGCCGCGCGCTGAACCTGTCCCGGTCAGGCCTGCCCGGTGTCGAAGCGGCTGATCTTCCCGTCGTCGACGGTGAAGTGCCACTTGGTGCGCATCTCGCCCCAGGTGTCGTTGCGGTAGTCGGCGATCAGGGTGCGGCCCGCGGAGTCCTGCGACTGGACGTCCATGTGGCCGTGCGAGTCGAAGATCTCCCGGTCGGCCCACTCGTCGAGGCTGCGGTCGGAGCCGTCGTCCGACATGGTCGCGTTCTCGGTGAGCGCCTGGTGGAAGGCCTCGCGGTCACCGGCGTTGACCGCCGAGACGAAGGCGCGGACGGCCGGCTCGTTGAGGGCGTCGGTGCGGATCATCGTCGAACTCCCTGTGCTTGTGCAGTGACCACCAGCCTGGTCGGCCGCCGTGTCCTGCGCCACCCGGCGGACGGCGGTTCACCCGGGGGGCGGCCACCGCTGGCCGGGTGGCGCGGACGCGGGGAGTCTGGGACGACAGCCCGGCGGGCCGGGACGGACGGCAGGAGCGCGCGCGTGGGAAGTGTCGACGAGGGCGGCACCGACGACCGCAGGGATGTGGCGCGCTACGTCCGGCTGCTGCCCGTCGTGCTGCTCGTCGGCGGCTTCCTCGTGGACTATCTGACTCCCGCCGAGTTCAGCGGCACGGCCTTCTACTCCGTCGCCCCGATGATCGCCGCGCCGCTGATGTCACTGCGCGGCACGTGCCTGATCGGCATCGGGGCCATCGCGGCGGACGCGGGCATCCTCAACCACTTCGGCTACATCAACGGGGCGGGCGGCATCAGCGAGCTGCTGTCGATCACGGCGGTAGCGGCGGTCGCGGTCTTCATCAACCGGGTGCTGCACGTCCGCGAGGTGCGGCTGCGCTCCGCCCGGGGCATCGCGGCAGCGGTGCAGCGGGCGGTGCTGCCCGAGCCGCCGGAACGCGTCGGGCCGTTCCGGATCGCCGCCCGCTACGAGGCCGCCGAGCAGGACGCGGACATCGGCGGCGACCTCTACGCGGTCCAGGAGACCCCCTTCGGGCTGCGCTGCGTCATCGGCGACGTCCGTGGCAAGGGCATGGAGGCGGTCGAGGCGGCCACGGTGGTGCTGGGCGCCTTCCGCATGGCGGCCGACGAGGAGCCGACGCTCGCCGGGCTGGCCGCGCGCATGGACCGCGCGCTGTGGCGGGAGTCCGAACGACGCGAGGGCCTGGACCGGCTGGAGGGCTTCACCACCGCCGTCCTGGTGGAGATCGCCCTGGACGGCGGGGAGCTCCGTCTCGTCAACCGCGGCCATCCCCCGCCGCTCGTGCTCCGCGAGGGCGGGGTCCACTACGCCGAGCCCTCCCAGCACGCGCTGCCCCTCGGCATGGGTCTGGAGACCGGGGTGGCCGCGGTGGACGCCCTGCCCTTCCCGCCCGGCGCCTCCTTGCTGATGCACACCGACGGCGTCACCGAGGCGCGCAATGCCGACGGCACCTTCTACGACCCGGTCACCCGGCTCGCCGGTGTGCGCTTCGACGGGCCCGCCGAACTGCTGCAGGCCCTGCTGGACGACGTCCACCTGCACACCGGCGGCCCCCGCAACGACGACATGGCCCTGCTCGCCGTCACGCACGACCCGCGGCCCTGAGGACCGCCCCGCACGAGGCCCGTACCCGCAGGGAGGGCAGCAGGTCGACGTGCCGGCGCGGCCCGCGGTCACCGCGTCGGTCCTCGGCGATCCGCTCCAGCAGCAGCGCCACGGCGGCCTCGCCGACCGCGCGCTCCGGCGGTGCGATCGCCGTGAGCGGGGGGTCGGCCAGGCTCGCCACCTGGTCGCCGTGGACGACGATCGCCAGGTCCTCGGGGACGAGCACACCGAGCGCCCGCAACCGGGGGACGAGCACGACCGCGAACTCGTCGCCGTGCAGGAGCACCGCGCGCACGCCGTGCTCCTCGGCCAGCGCCCGCAGGTGTTCGGCCGTCCGCTCGATCCGCTCGGCCTCGGGCAGCCGCGCGGGCGCCAGGTACGGCGAGCCGGGCGCCGGGGTCAGCTCCAGCGCCTCGACGGCGGCGGCGTACCCGGCCCGCAGGTGATCCGCGTCCGCGGCCTCCCGCAGCACCAGGGCGACCGAGTGGTGGCCGAGCGAGGCCAGGTGGCGCACGGCCGTCGCCGCGCCGTGCGCGGCGTCGCAGCGGACGTGGTCCAGATCGGCCCCGGGGCTGCCCGGCGGGGCCGCCCGCTCCACGAGCACCGCGGGCACCCCGGTCCCGGGGACCCAGCCGCCGGAGTCGGGGCCCGGCGCCCGGTCGCAGGTGAGCAGCAGTCCGTCCGCGCCGGCCGCGACCAGACGTCCGGCCTGCTCGGCGTCGCCCTCGGCGTGTCCGCTCAGGCCGAGCACCAGCCGCCCGCCGCGGGCCTCCAGTGCGTCGCGCGCGCCCTCGACGATCTCACCGAACGGGTGGTCGAGCGTGGGGACGACCATGCCGGCGACCACGCCCTCGGCGTCCCGGACCTCCGCGGGAGCGGCGGCGGTGTCCGGTGCGGCGCCGGCCGCCGCGCCCGGCCATACGACCGAGCCGTGCACGCGCCGCAGCCGCCCCTGGGTGGCCAGCGCCTCGACGTCCCGGCGCAGGGTCACCGCGGAGACGCCCAGTTCCTCGGCGAGGTCCGCCACCCGCAGGCTGCCCCGTGCGCGGACCAGTGCGAGGACCCGTTCATGGCGCTCGTCTACATGGAGCCGCACGGCCTTCTCCCTGATCAGGACCGTCGGGACGGTGATCCGCACTCCCTTGTCACTGTACGCCGCGCCGCGGCGCCGCCCGCTTCCGATAGGCGTCCAGCACGTCCTGCCGGAGCAGGAACCCGAAGCCGGCCGACTCCAGGCGCAGGCCGAGGGCCGCTGCGTCGATGCCGAGGCCGGCCGCCGTGTCCGCCAGGCGCCAGTCGTGGGCGGCCAGGCGGCTGAGGAGGTGGCCGCGGCGGACCTGGCTCTCCGAGAGCCGGAAGGACTTGAGGTACACCGTCCGGCCCGCGCGGTCCGTGATGGCCTCGCCGATGTGGTTCTCCCGCTTGGGCCGGAACTCCGGCAGGAAGCGGGAGAGGGTGAAGGGCCCCATCCGGTACACCGTCCGCCAGGTCCCGTCCTGTTCCGTCGCCCCCGTGGCCATCGTCGTGTCGTGGAAGTCGGCCCAGGCGCGTTCCTGTTCCTCGGCCGCCGCGCGCAGCCGGGCCAGCGAGTCGACGCCCTCGTCGGCCACGCGGGCCCGGAACTCCTGCACCGGCGGCATCAGGAGCGCGTAGTGGTGGACGAGTTCGCCGTACAGGTCCTGCACGAGGGTGGGGTGGAGCACGCGGTAGTCGTCCGGGTGCGGCACGACGAACACCGCCGCCAGGGCGTCGGCGACGTAGAGCAGCACACCGCACTGCCCGGGGTGGATCTCGAAGACCCGCAGCGCGTCCGCGAGTCCGGTGACCTGGGCGCCGGTGTACGCCTGCTCGACGCGCGGCGACAGACCGCGGCGCAGCGCCCGCTGCGACCACTCCTCCCAGGCGACCGAGGGGCCGCCGAAGTGCAGGGCCAGACAGCCCTCCAGGGCCAGGTGCAGCGGGAGGAAGCGCAGCCGGTGCTTGTCCTCGCGGCGGGCCGTCCTGCGGTGGAAGCGCAGGACGGTGGTGGCGGGCGGCGGCCCCTCCCCTGCGGCGGCCAGGTGGGTGCCGTAGGCGGCCGCCGGAGTGCCGTCGTCGGTCCAGTCGGCGACGAAGGCGTGCGGGATGTAGGAGAAGTAGTCCGTGCGTGGACCGACGCTCACCACCGCGGGGCCGTCGCCCATGATCCGTGGGTGAAGGCGCAGGTCCTCGACGGGTGCGGAGCGCACCAGGGGCACGAGGCGCACCGCGCCCCACACCTGGGAGGGGCGGGTGTCGAGGCCGGTCAGGTCCATCGCGGTCACCGGGAGGCCGCCTTGCGTCCCGTGGCCCCGGCGGCCGTCATGCGGTCGGCGCGGGCGTCCATGTAGGCCGTGAGTGCGGCCAGTTCGGTGCGGCCCTCGGCGAACTGGGCGATCTCCACGAGCGCGGGCAGGTCCTCGGCGTCGCGGATCCCGGCCGTGGCCACGGTCGCGGACAGCCGGCGCACGTCGAACGCGTCCGCGTCGTAGACGGGGTTGAGGTGGACGACACTGGTCCGCCCGGTGGGATCGAGGCGGGCGCGCCACACCCGCAGCACCTCGGCAGCCAGGCCCGGGGGCGCGTTGTCCCAGCCGTCGGAGACGATCACCAGTCGGGTCGGCGCGGTCTCCAGGGCGTCGAGCACGCGCCGGCCCAGCGGTGTCGGACCGTACGGGTGGACCAGCAGCGCGTCGTCCCGGCCGGAGGTCCACAGCCCGGTGTACTCGCCGGCCAGGGCCGCGAGCAGATGATGGCAGCCCAGGGCGACGGCCAGCGGGCGGCGGCGCTTGGTGCCCGATCCGGAGGCGGAGAAGCTGTCGTCCAGGACGGCGGTCACCTTGCCCCAGCTTCCGCGGTGCCGGCCGGCCACCCGCGCCGCGGCCGCCTCCAGGGCTCCGGTCAGCTCGCCGCGCCGGCTCCGGCGCTCGTCCAGGGGCAGCGCCAGCACATAGGAGGCCAGCCGGGTCAGCGGCATACGGTCCAGCTCGCCCGGCACGGGCGCCGTGCCGCGCTCCCTGGCGGCCTCCCGCAGACGCAGGGTCTCCAGGCGCGTCATACGCGGGGCGATGCGCTCCAGGAACACCTCCCGGGGGACGCCGTGCTTGGCGGCGAATCCCTCGGCGACGGTGTACGGCAGTTCGTACAGCGCCGCCTGCTCGTAGTGCGCGCGGCGCCACGCCTCCAGCAGGGGCGTGGCGTAGTGGGCCCGGGTCAACGGCCGGAAGACGAACGCGCCCAGTTCGCCGCCGCCGGGGGCGAGATGGGTGTGCCGCAAGGTCTGCCGGAGTCCGCCGCGGTACTTGACGGCGTCCAACGCGAGGTCCGGGCGCGCGGCCAGCCAATCGCGGACGATGGCGCGGGTGCGCCGGTTGTTCACCCCGGCCCGGCGCAGCGCGCCGAAGAGGCGGTACACCCGCTGCGGCGGCAGCATCGCCAGCCGGGCGGCGATCAGCCGGCCCTCTCGGCGTCGCTGTTCGGCGGTCGCCTCGGCCGCGGTCTCCAGCAGCCCGCGGACGATCAGGACCGCGTTGTGGTCGTTGATGTCCAGCGCGAGCACCCCGGCGTACAGGTCGCGGTAGTTGCCCACCATGTACGCGTGCAGGAAGTCCAGGGACAGCCGCTGCTGCCCGGCGCTGTCGCGGAACTCGCGCTGCCCGGTGGCCGTGATCGCCGCATTGACGAACAGCAGCACGTCCTCGGCCGCGACGGCCGCCCCCCGCTCACCCATGTCCGATCCGCTCCCCCGGTTGTGGACGCCGGCCGGGGAATGGGGGCGCGAGCAGCGAATCATTGCGTTAAGGGCAGGTTCCGGAAGTCGCACCGGAGTCCCGCGGCCGGCACGGGGACCGTAACAGAGCACCCGCGGGCGGCTCCACCGCATTGCCCGCCGTACGCACGGCACGGGTTCAGCCCGTCAGGCCCGCGATCCGCGCGAGGCGCCGGGCCTCGGTGCGGGTGGCACGCGCGATGGCGCCCTCGTCGGCGGTGACCAGCCGGCCCTCCTCGACCACCGGGCGGCCGTTCACCAGGGAGAGGGTGACGGGGGCCGCGGCTCCGAGGACCAGGGCGGTGACCGGGTCGGCGATCGAGGCATGGGCGAGGGTGTCCATCCGCCACAGGACGAGGTCGGCGAGCTTGCCCGGCTCCAGGGAGCCGATCTGTTCGGCCCGGCCGAGCACTTGGGCACCGCCGTACGTGCCCAGCCGCAGCGCCTGGCGCGCGTTCAGCGCGGCCTCGCGGTGCGGGCCGAGGCGGTTGACGAGCAGTGCGTTGCGCAACTCGGTGTGCAGCTCGCCCGATTCGTTGGAGGCGGTGCCGTCCACGCCGAGGCCGACGGGGACCCCGGCCGCGAGCATGTCGGGGACGCGGGCGATGCCCGCGGCGAGGCGGGCGTTGGAGGACGGGCAATGGGCGACGCCGGTCCGCGTGCGGGCGAAGGCGGCGATGTCGGCGTCGTTCATGTGGACGCAGTGCGCCATCCACACGTCCGCGCCGAGCCAGCCGGTGGACTCGAAGTAGTCCGTCGGCCCCATGCCGAAGAGTTCCTTGCAGAACTGCTCCTCCTCGACGGTCTCGCTGCCGTGGGTGTGCAGCCGCACGCCCTTGCGCCGGGCCAGTTCGGCGCCCTGGCGCAGCAGTGCGGTGGAGACCGAGAACGGGGAGCAGGGCGCGACGGCGATCTGCGTCATGGCGTCGAAGGAGGCGTCGTGGTGCCGGTCGATCGTCTCCTCGGTCGCGGCGAGCGCGCCGTCCAGGGTCTCGACGGCGAAGTCCGGCGGCAGGCCGCCGTCGGACGCGCCGCGGTCCATGGAGCCGCGTGCGAGGGTGAAGCGCACGCCCATGCCGGCGGCGGCCCGGATGATGGAGCCGGACAGGTCGCCGGTGCCGCGCGGGAAGACGTAGTGGTGGTCCATGGCGGTGGTGACGCCGCCGCGGGCCATCATCGCCAGGGAGCCCTGGGCGGCGGCGTGGGTCATCGGCTCGTCGATGCGCGCCCAGGTGGGGTAGAGGGCGACGAGCCAGTCGAAGAGGTTGTGGTCGGTGGCCAGGCCCCGGGTGATCCACTGGTAGAAGTGGTGGTGGGTGTTGACCAGGCCCGGGGTGAGCAGATGGCCGGTCCCGTCGACCCTGCGCACGACGTCCGGCAGTCCCGCGGGGGCGCGACCGGCGCCGACGGACTCGATGCGGTTGCCGGCGACGACGACGTGGCCGTCCGCGTACTCCGTGCCGTGCGCGTCGACGGTGGCGACGGCGCAGTTCTCGATGACGATGCGTTCCGCTGCGGCGGTCATGGCGGGCCTCTCAGTCCGTTCGGTCCGGTCAGTCCGTCACCGGGATGCGGGGCTCGGCCCCTTCGCGCAGGACCGTGCCCTCGATGAGTCCGTAGGGGCGGTCGGCCGCGAAGTACACCGCGCTGTCGGGGGTGTCGTTGACCAGGCCGAAGGGTTCGAGGTCGACCAGGAAGTGGTGTTTGTTGGGGAGCGAGAGCCGCACCTCGTCGATCTCCGGGCGGTGCTCGACGATCCGTTCCCCCATGGCGTACAGCGTCTGCTGGAGCGAGAGCGAGTAGGTGCCGGCGAAGGCATCCAGGAGGTGGCGGCGGACCTCGGCGTACGACTCCTCCCAGCGGGGGGCGGGGTCCTCCTCGCGGGTCCAGCCGAACCGCCAGCGGGCGGCGACCTCGGTGGCGAGGACGCGGTCGCGGGTCTCCGGCAGCGTCGTGTAGGGGTCCTTGACGAAGCCCCAGAACTCGGAGTCGGTGGAGTTCATGACGACGAGGTCCTTCAGTCCGGACAGCACCTGCCAGTGCGTGCCGTCGAAGGCGACCTCGGCGGTACGGGTCTCCCGGCCGCCGCGGACGAAGGAGTGCTCGTCGGTGATGCGGTCCCAGGCGTACTCCTCGATGCGGATCCTGGCCCGCTCGATCGCGTCCTGGCTGGTGACGAAGTGCCGGGCGAGCTGGATGCCGAACTGCTCGGCGGAGTCGATCCCGTACTGCTTGGCGAACGCGAACACCGTGTTCTTGGTGGTGTCGGTGGGCAGGACGTTGGCGTTGCTGCCGGAGTAGTGGACCTCGTCCATGGCGCCGGACAGCGCGACGGAGACATTGAGGTCCCTGACGTGGTGCGTGCGGCCCTCGCGGGTGACGCGGACGACGCGGGTCTCCGCTTTGCCGTACTGGTTCTGGCCGAGACGGGTGGGCGACATGTCGGTGCTAGCTCCCTCGGTATACGGAGTAGCCGAACGGGTTGAGCAGCAGCGGTACGTGGTAGTGCTCGCCCGGCTCGACGGCGACGACGACCGCCACTTCGGGGAAGAAGGCTCCGCTGTCCCCGGTGCGGGGGGCGTCCTGCCGGCCCTCGGCCCGTGTGCGGGTGAGGTACGGCCCGGTGGCGAACTGCAGGCGTACGTGGGTCGTGGTGCCGGGCAGTGCCGGCAGGTCCTTGCAGCGGCCGTCGGCGTCCGTCGCCGAGGCGCCGTGTGGCACCCAGGGGGCGTCGCCACCGGCCCGGACCTCCAGCAGGACGGCGACGTCCGCGGCGGGGCGGCCGACACTGGTGTCCAGGACGTGGGTGGACACGGACGTCATGAGGGGTCCTCCTCGGCGGGCGCGACGAGCCGGGTGAGCCGGATGCGATTGATCTTCCCCAGCTCGATGCGGACGATCCCGCGTTCGGTGGCGGAGTCGTTCCCGATCCGCTCGCCCAGGGCGGCCAGCATCTCGTCGCCGGTCCGGCCGGTGGCGCAGATGAGGAAGACGTGGCCGTGCCGCTCCTGGTACGCGAGGTTCAGCTCCAGCAGCCGGGCGCGCAGGGAGTCCTGGACGCCGCTCTGCTCGCGGGCGGAGGCCGGGTCGCCGGGCTTCGGCCGGCCGATCGGCGGGTGCGCGGCCATCGCCTCGGCCAGGTCGTCCGCGGCGAGTCCCGAGGTCGCCGCGTCGCTCGCGGCGAGCAGCAGCTCGACGCTCCCGTAGGGGCGGCCGGCGGCCACCTCCGCGCCCCAGGACCGGCTCGCGCAGACCTCGCGCAGCAGGGCGGCCGCCTCCGCCGCTCCGGCGCTGTTGAACCGGGCCAGGCCCGGGGAGGGACGGGAAGTCACACCAGCACGCTAGGAGCGTCCGCCCCCAGCGGTCAACACTTTGTTGAAAAATGCCATCCCGTGGCGGCCGTGCGACCCCCGGACGGGCGACGGCGAGCGGCTACTCGCGCTCCTTTGCCGCGTTCTCCCGGTTCAGGTAGTTGTAGACGGTGAAGCGGCTCACCCCAAGGGCCGAGGCGACCGTCTCCACCCCGTGCCGCACCGAGAACGCGCCGCGTTCCTCCAGGATGCGCACGACCGTCTGCTTCTCCTTGCGGCCGAGTTCGGCCAGCGCGCGGCCGTGCCGGCGCTCGAGGTCCGCCAGGAGGTGATCGAGGGAGTCGGCCAGGTGCGGCAGGCGTACCGCCACGACCGCCTCGCCCTCCCAGCTCAGTACGACGTCGTCGCCGCGCGCCTCCCCGGGCGGCACCATCTCCGCCCCCATCGCGGCGACGAGCGGTGTGATGGCGGCGCTGAACGGGTGCTCGCCGTCCGCGGTCATCGATCCGCCTCCCCGATGACGCTGATCTGCAGCGACACCCGGGTGGCCCCGGCGCCGAGGGTGCGCCGCAGCAGGTCGCCGACCGCGTCCACCACCTGGTCGACTGCGCCTTCCGCCGTGTTGCCGAACGGCCCGACGTCGACCTTCTCCAGCGCGGCCGAGCCGACGACGTCCCGGGCCACCACGGCGTGCTCCGGGAGCACGTCGAGATCGAAGGGCTCGGTGGTGAATTCCAGTCTCAGACGCACGCCTTCAACCTAGCTGGTCAGCGGCTTTCGAGGACATCCCTCTTGACAGTCCCCGGCCGGGTGAACCAGTCTTCCGTTGAGCAGAAATCAGTTTCCGTAATGCGGAAGATACGGAAGTCAACGAGCCGATGCACCGGACGGAAGGGGCGCACGAGATGGGCTTCGACTCCACGCGCTGCGATGTGAACCTCTCGATCCTCTTCACCGAACTCCCGCTCCTGGAACGCCCGGCCGCCGCCGCGGCCGCGGGCTTCGACGCGGTGGAGCTGTGGTGGCCGTGGCCGGACGCCCCCACCCCGCCGAAGGCACGGCTCGACGAGCTGCGCTCCGCCCTGGAGGACGCCGGCACCCGGCTGGTCGGGCTGAACTTCTACGCGGGGCAGCTGCCGGGACCCGACCGCGGCGCGCTGTCCGTGCCCGGCGAGGAGTCCGCCCGTTTCCGCGCCAACATCGACATCGCCGCGGACTTCGCGCGCTCGGTCGGCTGCACCGCCCTCAACGCCCTCTACGGCAACCGGGTCGAGGGCTCGAGCGCCGAGGCGCAGGACGAACTCGCCCTGGAGAACCTGGTCCGGGCCGCGCACGCCGCCCACCGGGTCGGCGCGACCTTGCTCGTCGAGGCCCTCAACGCCGTGGAGTCGCCGCGCTGTCCGCTGGTCAGCGCGCCCGCCGCCGTCGAGGTCGTCGACAAGGTCAACGCGGAAACCGGCCTGGGCAACGCCAAGTTCCTGCTCGACCTCTACCACCTGTCGATGAACGGTGAGGACCTGCCCGCCGTGATCGACGCCTACGCCGACCGCACCGGCCACGTCCAGATCGCCGACAACCCCGGCCGCGGCGCCCCGGGAACGGGCTCGCTGCCGCTGGCCGGCCTCGTGGACCGCCTGCGCACGGCGGGCTACGACGGCTGGATCGGCCTGGAGTACAAGCCGGGACCGGACGGGAGCGCCGCCTCCTTCGGCTGGCTCGCCGACGCCGCCCAGCAACCCGAGAGGACATCATGACCACCACGCCCCCGGCATCCTCCGGCTCCTCCCGCCCCTCCCTCCCCAAGGTGGCCTGGATCGGCCTCGGCATCATGGGCTCCCCCATGGCGGAGAATCTGATCAAGGCCGGGTACTCCGTCACCGGCTACACCCTGGAGCAGGACAAGCTCGACCGCCTCGCGGCCGCCGGCGGCACCGCCGCGGGCTCGGTCGCCGAGGCCGTCGGGGACGCCGACGTCGTCGTCACCATGGTCCCGGCCTCCCCGCAGGTCGAGGCGATCGCGTACGGGGACGACGGCATCCTGGCCCATGCGAAGGCGGGCGCCCTGCTGGTCGACATGTCGTCGATCACGCCGCAGACCTCCGTCGACCTGGCCAACGCCGCAGCGGCCAGGGGCATCCGGGTCCTGGACGCCCCGGTCTCCGGCGGCGAGGCGGGGGCGATCGAGGCGGCGCTGTCCATCATGGTGGGCGGCGCCCAGGCCGACTTCGAGGAGGCCCGCCCGCTGTTCGAGGCGCTCGGCAGGACCATCGTCCGGTGCGGCCCGCACGGCGCCGGCCAGACCGTGAAGGCGGCCAACCAGCTGATCGTCGCCGTCAACATCCAGGCCTGCGCGGAGGCCGTGGTCTTCCTGGAGAAGTCGGGCGTCGACCTCGGCGCGGCCCTGGAGGTGCTGGGCGGCGGTCTGGCCGGCTCCACGGTGCTGAACCGCAAGAAGCGGAACTTCCTGCACCGCGAGTTCGCCCCCGGCTTCCGCATCGACCTCCACCACAAGGACATGGGCATCGTCACCGACGCCGCGCGCTCCGTCGGCGCCGCGCTGCCGGTCGGCTCCGTCGTCGCCGGCCTGGTGGCCGCGCTGCGCGCCCAGGGCGACGGCGGCCTGGACCACTCCGCCCTGCTGCGCGGCGTGGAGCGCCTGTCCGGTCTGCCGGTCACCGGCTGACCCCGACTTCCGGGCGGTGGCGTCCGCACGTCCTGTCGCGCCCGTCGGACGCCGCCGCCCGGAATCCCTCCCCTCGACCAGGGAGGGCCACGCACCGTCCGCGCCGCCATGAACTTCTGAGGGGTTGGTCCTGGCGGCGCGGACCCCGGCCCGCGCCAACCGGCGCGCGCGGGAAGGCGGGAGAGCTGCGGGAGCGGCGTACCGTAGGAGAACATGGAGGGTACGTCCGCCGCCCGGTAAGCACCCGCCCTGGAGTCTCGAACCATGGCAGAGAGCGTGCCCGTGCGCTGCCCGGCCTGCCGCCGGGAGCACACGTACACCGCCCCCGTCTTCCCCTGTGCCTGCGGCACGCCTCTGGCGCTGCCGCTGCTGCGCGGTGGCATCCCTCTGCTGATCCGCCACCGCTCCTGGTCCGACTCGTGGGTGGGCATGCGCTGCCCCGACTGCCACCGCGAGGACCAGTGGCCGCAGCCCGAACTGGGCTGCGAGTGCGGGGCGGTGATCCGGCTGCCGGTGGACACCCGGGCGCTGCGGATGCCGCCCTCCCGGCCCGCCGCCGTCGAGCACCCCGCCGGAACGGCGCCCACGGCGCCGGGGCAGCGGGCTCCCTTCCGGCCGGTGACGATCCGCACCGCGCGGGACGCGCTCACCGCCGCCGCGCAGTATCTGAAGTGGCTCGGCTTCGGCGGGGTGCGGATCGCCTCGGAGCGTGCGGCCAACGGCATCGACCTGCGCGGGGACGGTGTCGTCGCCCAGGTGGACCCCACGACCCGGCCGAGCGTGCTGCGGGATGTGGAGACCCTCTGGCTGAACTGCCTCAACGAGGACGCCTCGGGCGCCTTCTTCTCGCTGGCCGGCTACGCGCACGACGCCCGGTTGCGGGCCGACCAGCTCGGGGTGCCGCTGTTCGTCATGGACCTCACCGGCACGCCGCAGCCGGTGAACGACGCCGCGGACGCCCTCATCCGCACCGGCCCTCGCGCCCGGCCCTGAGGGTCTCTGCCCGAGGGCCCGGGCACGCCGGGCCCTGCCCCCGGCATCACCCTGCGTGGTCACTCGGGTCGCGCGAGCGGCGCTCCCGGGGGAACATCGAGAGGTTCCCCTCTCCCGACTCCAGGAGACCCCAGGACTACGTCAGGACGCAGCGATGTCTACCGCCCTCTTGAAGCGCAAGCTCGACATATCCTTCCGCCGTCTGGACACGGACGGCAACGGGTATGCCGAGCGCGCCGACTTGCAGGACGTCGGCGCGCGGCTGATTCACGGTTTCGGCCAGTCCCCCACCTCGCCCAAGGGCAGGTCGGTCGTGGTGCGCCTCGACGCCGTCTGGGCGGAGCTCGCGGCCTACGCCGACGGCGACCGCGACGGGCGGCTGTCCTCCGAGGAGTACCGCCACGGCATGACCCGGGCCTTCATCGAGGGCCCGGCCTTCGACCCCGTCTTCCATCCCGCCGCCGAGGCGGTCGTCCACCTCTGCGACACCGACGGTGACGGGCGGGTCCAGCGGGGGGAGTTCGAGATCCTGCAGCGCGCGTTCAACACCCCGGCCTCCGCGGTCGTCGCGGCCTTCGACCGTCTCGACATCGATGGCGACGGCCTGGTGAGCACGTCCGAGCTCGTGACGGCGATCCGCGCCTACTACATCGGCACCGATCCCGCGGCCCCCGGCAACTGGCTCTTCGGCCCGCTGTAGGCGGGGCCGCCGCACCCTCCGAGTGAGGCCGGCCGCCGCATCCGCCGGAGATCGGGATGCGGCGACCGGACACCACGCCGGCGGTCAGGCGCCGGCGAGCGGGAGGATCTCGGTGGGCGCGTGGCCGGGCTCGGTGGCCAGTTCCTCGAACTCCACCACGTTGCCGATGTCGTTGGTGACGCTCATCGCGATGTTGGTGACGCGCTCCAGGATCGCCTCGACCACCACCGGCACCCGGTGCTCGGCGGCGAGCTTCTTCGCCAGTTCGAAGGCGGCGCCCAGCTCCGCCGGGTCGGTGACCCGCAGCGCCTTGCAGCCCAGGCCCTCGGCGACCTTGACGTGGTCGACGCCGTAGACGCCCAGTTCGGGCGAGTTGACGTTCTCGAACTCCAGGTTGACCTCGAAGTCGATGTCGAAGGCGCGCTGTGCCTGGCGGATCAGGCCCAGGTAGGCGTTGTTCACCAGGACGTGCACGTACGGGATGCGGTGCTGCGCGCCGACCGCCAGTTCCTCGATCATGAACTGGAAGTCGTAGTCGCCGGACAGGGCCACCACGGACGCCTCCGGGTCGGCCTTCGCCACCCCCAGGGCCGCGGGAACGGTCCAGCCGAGCGGGCCGGCCTGGCCGCAGTTGATCCAGTGCCGGGGCCGGTAGACGTGCAGCATCTGGGCGCCGGCGATCTGGGAGAGCCCGATGGTCGAGACGTACCGGGTCTCGGGCCCGAAGGCCTTGTTCATCTCCTCGTACACCCGCTGCGGCTTCATCGGGATGTCGTCGAAGTGCGTGCGGCGGTGCAGTGTGGCCTTGCGGTCGCGCGCGGACGCGGCCCAGGCGGCACGGTCCGGCAGCCGCCCCGCCTCCTTCTGTTCCCGGGCGACCTCGACGAAGAGCTCCAGGGCGGCCGCGGCGTCGGAGGTGATGCCGTAGTCCGGGGCGAAGATCTTGCCGATCTGGGTGGGCTCGATGTCGACGTGCACGAAGGTGCGGCCCGCGGTGTACACGTCGATGCGGCCGGTGTGCCGGTTGGCCCAGCGGTTGCCGATGCCGAGCACGAAGTCGGATTCCAGGAACGTCGCGTTGCCGTAGCGGTGCGAGGTCTGCAGGCCCACCATTCCGGCGTTCAGCGGATGGTCGTCCGCGATGGCGCCCCAGCCCATCAGGGTCGGCACGACCGGGGTGCCGGTCAGCTCGGCGAACTCCACGAGCAGGGCGCAGGCGTCGGCGTTGATGACGCCGCCGCCGGCGACGATCAGCGGGCGCTGCGCGGCGTTCAGCATCGCCAGCGCCTTGTCGATCTGGCGCCGGCTGGCGGCGGGTTTCCAGACCGGCAGCGGCTCGTAGGTCTCCGGGTCGAACTCGATCTCGGTGAGCTGGACGTCCACCGGCAGGTCGACGAGGACCGGGCCGGGGCGGCCCGAGCGCATCAGGTGGAATGCCTGCTGGAGGACGCCGGGGACCTGTGCGGCCTCCAGCACGGTGGTCGCGGCCTTGGTGACGGGCGCGGCGATGGAGGCGATGTCGACGGCCTGGAAGTCCTCCTTGTGGATCACGGCGGTGGGTGCCTGGCCGGTGATGCACAGGATGGGTATCGAGTCGCCGATGGCCGAGTAGAGGCCGGTGATCATGTCGGTGCCCGCCGGACCCGAAGTGCCGATGCAGACGCCGATGTTCCCCGGCGCGGTACGGGTGTAGCCCTCGGCCATGTGGGAGGCACCCTCGACGTGGCGGGCGAGGGTGTGGGCGATGCCGCCGGAGGCCCTGAGGGCCGCGTAGAAGGGGTTGATCGCGGCACCGGGCACGCCGAACGCGGTGTCGACGCCCTCCCGCTTGAGGATCTCCACAGCCGCTCGGGCGGCGGTCATTCGAGGCATTCGCTCACTCCTGCGTCGTCCTGCGGTCCAGGTGTCGCGCCCTAGCCCACTCTCTACTTTTCCGTGATACGGAAAGATATTTTTGTTATGTGGAACTACATCGAACATAGGGCGTGCCCAGCGCACCGGTCAAGAAGATGGGGCGGTGCCGGTACCGAAATCCGTGGTGGAACGCGTGTACGGACGAGTAGGGTGCGGAGGCTCCACACGCGCATCAGCACCGCACTTCAGCACCACAGATCCCGGGGGGGACCTCCGTGACCACACCGACGCCGCCCGCGCCCGCGACGCAGACCCAGGCGCAGGAACAGCCGCAGGGACAGCCGCACTCCGACGCGCAGCGGCCGCCGTCGCTGTACCCGTTCCAGTGGCCGTACCTGCCGCAACAGTCGATGAGCGTCGACGTCCCGGGTTACGGCCCCTCGTGCAGCTACTGCGGCTCGGTGCCCGCGACGGCCGCCACCGTCCGCGGCCACCAGGGCATGATCGTCATCATGCGGTGGCTGAAGGTCAGGGGCCGGTTCTGCCGGTCCTGCGGCCTCGCCGCCGTCCGCAAGATGACCGGCGACAGCATGGTGCAGGGCTGGTGGGGCGCCGCGTCGATGCTGATCAACCCCCTCGTCATGCTGCTCAACATCAGGCAGTGGGTGAAGATCAGACGGCTCGGCGAGCCCGTGCCCGGCGCCCCGCGCAGGCCCGCCGACCCGGGCAGGCCCCTCTTCCTGCGTCCGGTCGCCTTCGGTCTGCTGCTCCCCGTGGCGATCGTCGGCACCTTGTGGTACTTCCTCCACGACGACGCCGAGTACGCCGCCGTCGGCGACTGCGTGCACGCCGGCGGCGACGCGCTCTTCCCCGATGTCTCGGTCGTCGACTGCGCTTCCCCCAAGGCCCAGTACAAGGTCGTCGACCGCTTCGAGGGCACCAGCGACACCAGCCTGTGCGGCGCGCACCCCGGCAGTGTGGCCGCGTTCTCCCAGGAGCACGGGTCCACCCGGTTCGTCCTGTGCCTGGCCCCGAACCGCAGCGACGCCCCGGAGGACAGCGACGGCTCCGGCACCAGCAGCGTCTGACGCACGCATGGGGTCACGGGCACGAAGGCCGCGGCGGGCGGCGGTGGCCGCGCTGGCCGCGGCCGTGGTGTGGGCGGCGGCCGGCGACGCGGCGATCACGGAGAAGCCGATGAGCAGGGCGGCCGTCACGGCGGACATCGCCGCCGTGGAGCTCGAGTCGGATGCGGCGCCCGAGACGAGCACCGTGTCGGACACCGCCACCGTGAAGCCCGCGTCGGGTGCCGTGCCCGAGCCGTACACCGTGACGGGCGTGACGATCGTCGCCGCCGACAAGTACGGGCGCCCGCCACGCGAAGAGTGCCTGGTGACGAAGGACTTCCATCCCGTGGCTGCGCGGGGTACGGCCTCCCGCATCACCGCGAGCCTGCGCCGGCACGGCTGGCGGCCTCTCGACCCCGCGCCGAGGCAGTCGCCCGACTCCGTCAGGTACGCCCGGCGCGGCTGGACCCTCTCCGTCAGCCATTTCACCGTGTGGAACTTCTCGAACTTCGAGCCCGGCGAGGACTGGAATTTCCTCGCCCTCATGGACACGTGCTGATCCGGTGACCCGGCCCGCCCACGAGCGCGACCGCAGTGCCACACTCGTCCGATGAGCACGATCCTCTGGCTGAACGGGACCTTCGGCGCGGGCAAGACCACGACCTCCGCGGAGCTGGCCCGCCTGCTGCCGGGGGCGCATGTCTTCGACACCGAGCAGGTGGGTTTCATGCTGCGCCATGTCCTGGCGGAACCCGCGCCCGTGCCGGACTTCCAGGAGTGGCCGCCGTGGCGCGCGCTGGCCGTGGAGTCGATCGCGCAGGTGCAGGGTTTCCTCGGCGGTCCGCTGATCGTGCCCCAGACCGTGACCGTGGAGGCCTACTGGGCCGAGATCCGCGACGGCCTGACCCAACGGGGCCTGACCGTACGGCACTTCGTGCTGCACACCGACAGCGCAACCCTGACGCGGCGCATCGAGGAGGACACCGTCGAGACCACCGGCCGGCAGTGGCGGCTGGACCACCTCGGGGCGTACGAAGCGGCCCTGCCCTGGCTGCACGCCGCGGGCACGGTGGTGGACACCACCGACATACCGCCGCGCGAGGTGGCCCTCCGGATCGCGGCGGCCACCGAGGCCGTCACCGCGGGCTGAAGGCCTCCCGCAGCTCGATCTTGCGCACCTTGCCACTCACGGTCATCGGGAAGGAATCCATGAGCCGCAGGTGACGGGGGACCTTGTAGTGCGCCAGGCGTCCGCGGCAGTAGTCGGCGAGCTCCTGGACGGTGAGCGCCTCGGCCGGGTCCCTGAGGATGACGCAGGCGAGGATCTCCTCGCCGTAGCGCTCGTCGGGGACGCCGACCACCTGCACATCGGCGATCTTGGGGTGCCCGTACAGGAACTCCTCGATCTCGCGCGGATAGACGTTCTCCCCACCGCGGATGATCATGTCCTTGATGCGGCCGACGATCTGCAGGTAGCCGTCCTCGCGCATCACCGCGAGGTCGCCGGTGTGCATCCAGCGGCCCGCGTCGATCGCCTCGGCGGTCTTGTCCGGCTCGTCCCAGTAGCCGAGCATCACCGAGTAGCCGCGGGTGCACAGTTCGCCCGCCACGCCGCGCGGGACGGTCACGCCGCCCGGGTCGACGACCTTGACCTCGATGTGCGGCAGGACCCGGCCGACCGTGCCGGTGCGGCGTTCCAGGTCGTCGTCGCGGCGGGTCTGGCAGGACACCGGCGACGTCTCGGTCATCCCGTAGCAGATGGAGACCTCGGCCATGTGCATCTCGGCGACGACCCGCTTCATGACCTCCACCGGGCAGGGCGAGCCCGCCATGATGCCGGTGCGCAGCGAGGACAGGTCGTACGTCGCGAAGTCGGGCAGGTTGAGCTCGGCGATGAACATCGTCGGCACCCCGTAGAGCGAGGTGCAGCGCTCCTGTTCCACCGCCCGCAGCGTGGCCGCGGGGTCGAAGGTGGGGGCCGGTATGACGATGCAGGCGCCGTGCGAGGTGACGCCGAGGTTGCCCATCACCATGCCGAAGCAGTGGTAGAACGGGACCGGCAGGCAGACCCGGTCCTGCTCGGTGTAGGCGATCAGCTCCCCGACGGACCAGCCGTTGTTGAGGATGTTGTGGTGCGAGAGCGTCGCGCCCTTGGGGAAGCCGGTCGTGCCGGAGGTGTACTGGATGTTGACCGGGTCGTCGCAGGACAACTCGGCGGCACGCTCGACCAGTTGCTCGTACGGCACATGGGCGCCGGCCGCCACGAGCGCGTCCCAGCTGGGGTCGCCGATGTAGACGACCTCGCTCAGCGAGCGGCACTCCGGGCGGACCTGGTCGACCATGGCCCGGTAGTCGCTGTCCCGGTACGCGGTCGAGGAGACCAGCACCTCGATGCCCGCCTGGTTGAGGACGTAGGCCAACTCGTGCACCCGGTACGCCGGGTTGATGTTGACCATGATCGCGCCGATGCGCGCCGTGGCGTACTGCACGAACACCCACTCCGGGCAGTTGACCGCCCAGATCCCGACCCGGTCGCCCTTGCCGACACCCTTGGCGAGCAGACCGCGCGCCACGTCGTCCACGGCCTCGGAGAACCGCGCGTACGTCCAGCGGCGGCCGCCGGCCACGTCGACCAGGGCCTCGCGGTCCGGCCAGGCGGCCACGGCGCGGGCGAGGTTGCGGCCGATGGTGTCGCCGAGCAGCGCGGTGGTGCCGGTGCCGCTCGCGTAGGAGAACTCCATGGGCTCCCCGGTTGCCGCCGGTTCCGCGGGTGCGGTCACTTGTGGTCCTCCTCGCGGTACTCGGTGCCGGTGGAGCGCTCGGCGGTGCGCTGCCGCAGCTCGATGCGGCGGATCTTGCCGGAGACGGTCTTGGGCAGGTCGGCGAACTCCAGGACGCGCACCCGCTTGTACGGGGCGAGCACCTCCCGGGAGTGCGCGAAGAGCGCGGCCGCGGTCTCCGCGCCCGGCTCCCAGCCCTCGGCGAGCACCACGTACGCCTTGGGCACGGCCAGCCGCAGCGGGTCGGGCGACGGTACGACGGCCGCCTCGGCGACGGCGTCGTGCTCCAGCAGGGCGCTCTCCAGCTCGAACGGGCTGATCTTGTAGTCGGAGGCCTTGAAGACGTCGTCCGAGCGGCCCACGTAGGTGATGTAGCCGTCGGCGTCGCGCGAGCCGATGTCGCCGGTGCGGTAGTAGCCGCCCGCCATCGCCTCGGCGGTCCGCTCCGGGTCCCCTTCGTAGCCGGTCATCAGGCCGACCGGGCGGGCGGACAGGTCCAGGCAGATCTCGCCCTCGTCGCCCGGCTTGCCGGTGACCGGGTCCACCAGCTCCACCGCGTAGCCCGGGCTCGGGCGGCCCATCGAGCCCGGCTTGAGCGGCTGGCCGGGCGGGTTGGCGACCTGGACGGCGGTCTCGGTCTGGCCGAAGCCGTCCCGGATGGTGAGCCCCCAGGCGCGCCGCACGTGCTCGATGACCTCGGGGTTCAGCGGCTCCCCTGCGGCGACGACCTCGCGCGGCGGAGTGCGCAGCGCGCTCAGGTCGGCCTGGATCAGCATGCGCCAGACGGTCGGCGGGGCGCAGAAGCTGGTGACGCCGGCCCGGTCCATCTCGGCCATGAGGCGGCCCGCGTCGAAGCGCGCGTAGTTGTGGATGAAGACGGTCGCCTCGGCACTCCACGGCGCGAACAGGTTGGACCAGGCGTGCTTGGCCCAGCCCGGCGAGGAGATGTTGAGGTGGACGTCGCCGGGGCGCAGGCCGATCCAGTACATGGTGGCCAGGTGGCCCACCGGATAGGACACATGGGTGTGCTCGACGAGCTTGGGCCGGGCGGTGGTGCCCGAGGTGAAGTAGAGCATCAGCGGCTCGTCGGCGCGGGTCTCGCCGTCCGGCGCGAAGTCCGCGGGGGCGTCCGCGGCGTCCTCGTACGCGAGCCAGCCCTCCGGCGCGCCGCCGACCGCGATCCGGGTGTACTCCCCCGGCACCGCGTCGAACTTGGCGGTGTCCGCGGATCGGACGATCACATGCCGGGCCTGCCCGCGCTCCACGCGGTCGGTGAGATCGGCCGGCCCGAGCAGAGGTGTGGCCGGGATGACCACGGCGCGCAGTTTCATGGCGGCGAGCGCGGTCTCCCACAACTCGGCCTGGTTGCCCAGCATGACGACGATCCGGTCACCGGCGCGCACGCCTCGCTCACGCAGCCAGCCGGCCACCCGGTTCGAGCGCTCGGACATGGCGGCGAAGGAGACGACGGTCTCGGCGCCGTCCTCCTCGACGATGTGCAGCGCCGGGCGGTCGTTGCCCTCGGCGATCACGTCGAACCACTCGAGCGCCCAGTTGAAGTGCTCGGGCCGCGGCCAGCGGAAGCCCTCGTACGCCGTCTTGTAGTCCTCCCGGTGGCGCAGCAGGAAGTCCCGGGCCGACCGGAACTCGTCTGTCCGGCTGGTTGCCGCCATGTGTCCTCCTTATTGCCTGCCCCCTCAGTAGCATCCTGTTGTCAGCGACAGAGCTCTACCCCCGATCGGGGGTGAAGGAGCGGCGGGGAGATGCCGGGAAGCGGGACGGGCACGGGCGAGGCGGCGGAGCTGCGGGCGGCGCTGCTGCGGATGCGGCGTGCCAGCGGGCTGCCGGTGGCCTTCGGCGGGCTGCTCCCCGACCCCCGTGAACTGCGCATATCCGAGCTGTCCGGCACCGCCACCGCCTCGTTGCAGGGGCTCGCCGTCACCCTCGGCAACGGCCTCGGCGGTAAGACCATCGCGCTCGGCCGGCCGCTGGCGGTCACCGACTACGGCGCCTCCCGCGTGATCAGCCACGAGTACGACGCCGCCGTGGCCGCCGAGGGGCTGCGCTCGGTGCTCGCGGTGCCGGTGGTCGTACGCCGCCGGGTGCGGGGCGTCCTGTACGGCGCGCTGCGCCACCCGACCGCGCTCGGCGACCGGCCGGTCAGCGCCGCGGTCGAGGCGGCCCGTGAACTGGAGCACCGGCTCGTGGTGCGCGACGAGGCGGACCGCCTGCTGTCCACCTGCCGCCAGCCGACGGCCGGCGACCCGGCGGCGTGGGAGGAGGTCCGCGAGGCCCATGGGGAACTGCGCGCCCTCGCCCACCGCGTCGCCGATCCCCTGCTGCGGCAGGAACTGCTCGCCGCCTGCGGCCGGCTGGCCGCCGCGTCCTTCGCCTCGGCCGCCCCGCCCGATCCCGGCGCCCGGCCCGCGCCGCTGTCCGTCCGTGAGATCGACGTCCTCGCCTGTGTCGCCGGCGGCGCCACCAACGCCGCGGCGGCCGACCGGCTGGGGCTGCGCTCGGAGACCGTCAAGAGCTACCTGCGCTCCGCCATGCGCAAGCTCGGCGCGCACAGCCGCCTGGAGGCCGTGGTCGCGGCCCGCCGGGCGGGGCTGCTGCCGTAGCGGCCGCGTCATGGAGCGGTGGCAGGTCCGTGGCCGCCGCTGGAGGCGTGGCGGCGGCCACGGCATGGGCGGGGCTGACGCTCCGTCACCATTCCCACAGCGACGATCGGCCACCGGACGCCGCGAGGGCGCCGCGACACGTCGCTGTGCGTCAAGCCCGCCCGTATGGCTCAGCGCGCGGACCGCCGGAGGCCGGGGAGGGTCACTGGGGGAACCAGGGGAACCGGGGTTCACCACCGGGTATCGCGGGCACTGAAAGGACGTCAGGGCGGAGCGACTCCCGGCTTTTTCCTGACTTGGTCCCTCATCGCCGGATATAAATTCTGCGCCAGAGGGATATTCCGTATAGCGGACAATCAATAAACTCTGCCAGCCACATACCTGTCGGGTTTCAATGGCCCTTTGCTTAACATTGTCCCGAACACGACACTGAGGGGAGCGGCGACCGTGGAGCAGGTCTTCGACGTGCCGGCCAGACCCCGTCCCGACCAGGTGATTGGGCGAGGTGATGTGCTCGCGCGGGCCCGCGGGCATGTGACCGAGGGGGGCAGCCTCCTGCTGTACGGCCCGGCCGGAATCGGGAAGTCCACCGTCCTGCGGACCCTCGCGGCCGAATGCGCCGACGGGGCCACCGCCGTCCTGCGCTGTTCCGCGACGGAATCGGAGTCCCATCTCCCCTTCCTCGCCCTGGTCGACCTGCTCGGGCTGGTCGCCGACGAGGTGTCCGAGGGACTGCCGGCCCCGCAGCGCGCCGCGCTGGAGTCGGCGCTGACCGGACGCGGCGAGTCCTCGCTGCAACGGGACGGACTGGCCCTGCGGCTGGCCGTGCTGTCGGTGCTGCGCGCGCTCGCCGCGCGGGGACCGGTGCTGATCGTCGTGGACGACCTGCAGTGGATGGACCCTGCGAGCGCCGAACTGCTCGCGTTCGCGGCCCGCCGCGTGGCGGGACTGCCGGTGCGGGTGCTCGGCGCCGTGCGCACCGACGCCGATCCGCAGGACCAGCAGGAACGCTATCTGTGGGCGTTCCCGCAGGACGCCATGACGCTGCGCGTGACGCCGCTGTCCCGCCCCCAGGTCTCCGAACTCCTCGAAGCGCGCGGGCACACCGGGCTGCCGCGCGCGGTCGTCCGCGACATCCACGTCACCAGCGGCGGCAATCCGCTGTTCGCGCTGGAGCTGGGCCGCGCCCTGGCGGAGAGCCGGACGCCGCCGCAGCCCGGCGAGCCGCTGCCGGTGCCGACCTCACTGCGCGCGCTCGTGCTCAACCGGCTGGAGATGCTGTCCGCCGAGACCCGGCGCACCCTGCTCATCGCCAGCGCGGGGGCGCGCCCCACCCTGGCGACGCTGCGCAGCGCCGGGCGGGCCAACGCCGAGAGCGAGACCGGGGTCGCGGCCTCGCTCGGCCTGGTCGAGATGGACCACGACCACAGCGGGCTCATCCGCTTCGCCCACCCGCTGATTTCCGCGGCCCTGTACGCGGAGGCCACCCCGGAGGACCGGCGCAGCGCCCACGCGGCGCTGGCCGCGGCGGCCGGCGACCCGATCGAGCGCGCCCGGCACCTGGCGCTGGCGACGACCGGCAAGGACCGGCGGGTCGCGGCGAGCCTGGCCGAGGCCGCGGACGAGGCCCGGCTGCGCGGCGCACCCTCGATGGCCGCGCAATTGGGCCTGCTGGCCGCCCGGCACACCCCGGCCGGCGCGCTCCCGACCGCCGATCAGCGGCGACTGCGGGCCGCCGAGGACGCGCTGACCGCCGCCGAGCCCGAACTGGCCCGTGCCACCGCCCGCGAGGTGCTGGCGGTCGCGACCGAACCGGCCGACCGTGTGCGGGCGTGGATCGTGGTGATCGACTCCGTCGGCCAGGCCCTGTCCGAGGTCGACGACGTCTACCCGCAGGCCCTGGCGGACGCGGGCGACGACCCGCGGCTCCAGGCCCTGGTGCGCTACCAGGTCGCCTGGCGGGCCCTGGTGGACGGCCAGATCAACCAGGCCCGCGCCGAGGCCGCCCGGTCGGCGGCGCTCGCCGCCCAGGCCGGCGACCGGCGGACCGAACTGCTCGCGCTGTCCTTCAAGGCGCTCAACGAGACGACGATGGGCCACCCCGACGCCGCCGCCACCCTGGCGCTGGCCTCCGCGGAACCGCAGGACCCCGACGTCGCCATGAACCACAACGGCCCGGTCTACATCCGCTCCCGCTACCTGCTGATGAGCGATCAGCTCGACGAGGCACGCACCGCGCTGACCTGGCTGGTCGGCGAGGCGCGACAGCGCGGCGCGGTGGAGAGCGAGGTCTACTCCGTGCGCAGCCTGGCCGAGATCGAGCTGCGCTCCGGCCGCTGCGGAACGGCCCTCGAACTGGCCAGGGAGAGCCTGCGGCTGGCCGAGGACATCGGCATCGGCGAGGGCTTCGCGCTGCAGATCGCCGCCCTCACCGAGGCCGGGGGCGGCACGGTGGAGCGCGCCCTGTCGCTGGCCGGGGACGCGGTACGGCGGGCCGAGGCCGACAGCGACATGCCGTACATGACACGGGCGTTGTACGCGCTCGGGCACGCGCGGCTCGTCGGCGCGGACCCGCAGGGCGCGGTGGAGGCGCTGCGCCGGGTCCGGGAACTGGAACGCGAGATGGGTGTGACCGAGCCCGCGCGCGGCCGCTGGCAGGGCGACCTGGCCGAGGCGCTGGTGCTCACCGGCGCGCTCGGCGAGGCGCGTGACGTCATCGACGAGACCCGCGCACACGCCGTCCGGCTGAGGCGGCACAGCATCCTCGCCGTGCTGGAGCGCGCCGAGGGCATGCTGCTGGCGGCCCGCGGCAACCCCGAGAGCGCGGTGTCCGTCCTCACCGGCGCACGGCAGCGGCTCGCCGGGCTGGGCTACGGCCTGGAGGAGGCGCGGGCGGTCCTCGCCCTCGCCCAGGTCGAGGCCGAACGCCGCAACCGGGCCGCCGCCCACGCCGCACTGGACGAGGCGGACCGGCTCTTCCGCCGCGCGAAGGCCCTGCCGTGGCTCGAACAGGTCGGTCCCGCGGCGGAGTCGCCGTCGGCCGCTCCCCCGGAACTGGACGGACTGGCCACGATGGAGCGGCAGGTCGCCTCCCTGGTCCTGGAGGGCTCCACCAACCGGGAGATCGCCGCGACCCTGTTCATCAGCGTCAAGACCGTCGAGGCGACCCTCACCCGGGTCTACCGCAAGCTCGGCATCCGTTCCCGGGTCGACATCGTCCGTCTCGCCGCGGGCCGCCGCGCGGTCTGACCCGCGCGGCCCGGGCGCCGTCCGTCCCGCCATCCGTCCCGCCGGCCGTCCGCCAGCGGTCCGGGCGGCGGGATCCGGCCAGATCCGGTGTCTGTGCGTTACCGAGGGATTTCCCTACGCAACCGGGCGAGGGGCATCCCCCGTTGAGGGGCCACCGGGCGCGCCCTAACGTAAGTGCCGCACACAGCACCGCAGTTCAGCACCACGGGGCGCCGAGCGCGCTCTGTCTCTTCGTTCCACGGTCGTCGACGACGACGTCGGCTCAGGCCGTGCCGTTCGCGCGGGTTCCCCTGCCGCCCCACCGGCAGCCGCGCGTCCCCCCACCGGCAACCTGAGGAGCTTCATGTCCCGGCTCACCCGTGCGAGGAAGGCCGCCGCCGCGGTCACGGCGACCGCGGCGACCGCGGCAGGCCTGCTGTTCGCCGCTCCCGCCGCTCAGGCGGACGTCCATGCCGATGTCGTCGGCGGTACCACCACGACGACCGCGGCGTACCCCTTCATGATGCAGATCACCGACGCCTCGCAGAACCAGTTCTGCGGCGGCACGCTGGTCGCGCCCCGCAAGGTCGTCACCGCCGCCCACTGCATGGCCGGCGAGACCCCGAGCAGGGTGCGCGTGGTCGGCGGCCGCACCAACCTCAACGGCACGAACGGCACGGTCGCCCGAGTCAGCGGGATCTGGGTCCATCCCGGCTACACCGACGCCGCCGATGGCGACGACGTGGCCGTCCTGACGCTGTCGACGGCGATGCCCTACACCGCGGCCGCCTATGTGTCCCCCTCCGACACCGGCGTGTACGCGGCCGGCGCCACCGCCCGCGTCCTGGGCTGGGGCAGCACCCGGGAGAACGGCGCGAGTTCGAACCAACTGCGCACCGCGACCGTGCCGACGGTCTCCGACTCCGGCTGCCGCGGCGCGTACGGCTCCGGCTACCTCGCCTCCGACATGGTGTGCGCCGGCTACTCCGCCGGCGGCGTCGACACCTGCCAGGGCGACAGCGGCGGCCCGCTGCTCATCGGCGGCGTCCTCGCCGGCATCACCTCCTGGGGCGAAGGCTGCGCCAGGGCCGGCTTCCCGGGCGTCTACACCCGGCTGACGACCTTCTCGTCCCTGGTGACCGCCCAAATGAACTCCTGACCATCCGTCAGGGAGCGCCGGGGGCGCCGCGGGTAGGCCACGAGCCATCCGCGGCGCCCCTCTCCACCTCCGGTGACGTCAGCGCCGGCGCTCGGCCGTGTCGAGGGCCGCGAAGATGCGGTCGAAGGCGGGCTTGAGGGGCTCGATCCCACCGGGCTCCAGCGCGTCGAGGACGAGTGCGCGCACCGCCTCGACGTGCGCGGGCGCGGCGGCGACCAGCTTCCCGTAGCCCGCGGGCGTGAGGATCGCGATGGTGTACCGGCCGTCGTCCGGGTCGGTCTCGCGGCGGATGAAGCCCTGCTTCTCCAGGCGCTTGACCACATGCGACAGCCGCGACAGGGACGAGCTCGCCCGCTCGGCGAGCACGCTCATCCGCACCGTGTGGTGCTCCTGCTCGGAGAGCATCGCCAGGACGTGGTACTCCATCCAGTTCAGGTCGGCGTCACGCTCCAGTTCCCGCTCCAGCGCCGGCAGCAGCAGGGTCAGGACCCGGGACATCGACATCCACGCCGCCAGCTCGCCGCCGCGCAGCCAGCGCGGTTCCACCGCCTCCTGGCTCCGCGGCCCATTCGGGTTCTCCGTCACGGGGAACAGGCTAGCCGACGACGGGCTTGAAGCTTCAAGTTCGTCTGTTAGGGTGCGGGAGTGGCTTCACTTGAAGCTTCAATTCCAAATTCCCCATGTACAGATCAGGGATTCCCGACATGACCAGGATCGGCATCATCCTCGGCAGCACCCGTCCCGGACGGAACGGCGAGAAGGTGGCCCGTTGGGTCGTCGAGCAGTCGGCGGGCCACGGCAGCGGCGCCACCTTCGAGCTGGTGGACCTCGCGGACTACCCGCTCCCCCACCTCGACGAGCCCCTTCCGCCGGCCATGGGCCAGTACCAGAACGCCCACACCAAGGAGTGGGCCGAGAAGATCGCGAGCTTCGACGGCTTCATCTTCGTCACCCCGGAGTACAACCACTCCACCTCGGGCGTGCTCAAGAACGCGATCGACTACCTGCACGCCGAGTGGAACAACAAGGCCGTCGGCATCGTGTCCTACGGCTCCGTGGGCGGCGCCCGCGCCGCCGAGCACCTGCGCCTGATCGCCGGCGAGCTGAAGATGGCCGACGTGCGCACCCAGGTCGCGCTGTCGCTCTTCACCGACTTCGTGAACTTCTCGGAGTTCGCCCCCGGTGAGCACCAGGCCGCCAGCCTGTCGACCCTCATCGACGAGGTCGTCGCCTGGAGCTCCGCCCTGGCGCCGCTGCGCGGCTGAGCCCCCGGCTCACTCCGCCGGACGGTGCCCCGCGGCACCGTCCGGCGGCGGTCCGGCGGGCCCCGCGCACAGGCGGCCGGACAGCCGTGGAACGTACTCCGGCGTACCAGTCGCCTCATTGGTTCCGTGCGTGTAGACATAGCCCTATGGCGGGCCCCATCGACCAGCAGGCCTCGCGAAAACCGCCGGCCCGGGGCCCGCGCGTTCTGCTGGCCGGACGCAGTGTCGCCGGTCAGGTGTTCCTGCTGCAGGTCGTGGTCGTACTCCTGCTGGTCGCCGCCGCGGTGGTCGAACTGCTCGTCCAGGCGCAGCACGACAGCCGTCAGGAGGTGGGCCACCGCTCGGTGGCCGTGGCCACCGCCTTCGCCAGCGCCCCGGGGGTCGCCCAGGCACTGGCGTCGCCCGACCCGTCGGCGATCCTCCAGCCGCGCGCGGAGGAGGCCCGCAAACGCTCCGGTGTGGACTTCATCGTCGTCACCGACACCGAGGGAACCCGCTACACCCACCCCGTACCGAACCGCATCGGCGAGAAGTTCGTCGGCGACATCGGCCCCGCGCTGCACGGCGAGGTGGTGACCGAGACCATCACCGGCACTCTCGGGCCGCTCGTCCAGGCCAACGTGCCGGTGTTCGACGCGCAGGGCGAGGTCGTCGGCGTCGTGTCCGCGGGCATCACGATCGCCAAGGTCAGCGGCGTGGTCAACCAGATGCTGCCCATCCTGCTGGGAAGCGCGGCCGTGGCGATGGCGCTCGCCATGGGCGGCACCTGGCTGATCAGCAGACGGCTGCTGCGCCAGACCGGCGGCCTCGGGCCGCTGGAGATGACCCGCATGTACGAGCACCACGACGCGGTGCTGCACGCGGTCCGCGAGGGCGTCCTCATCTTCGACGGGGAAGGCCGGCTGCAGCTCGCCAACGACGAGGCGCGACGGCTGCTCCGGCTGCCCGCGGACTCCGAGGGCCGGGCCGTCGGCGACCTCGGCCTGGAGGAGCGGGCCCACGAGCTGCTGTCCTCGGGCCGGACCGTGACGGACGAGGTGCTGCCGGCCGGCGACCGCCTCCTGGTGCTGAACAACCGGCCCACCGACCGCAACGGCGGCCCGCCCGGCTCGGTGGCCACCCTGCGCGACGCCACCGAGCTGCGCGCGCTGTCCGGCCGCGCCGAGACGGCCAGGACCCGGCTGCGGCTGCTGTACGACGCGAGCGTGGCGATCGGCACCACGCTGGACGTCACCCGCACCGCGGAGGAGCTCGCGGAGATCGCCGTCCCCCGCTTCGCCGACTACGTCACCGTGGACCTGGCCGAACCGGTGCTGCACGGCGCGGAGCCGCTGCGGCCCGGCCCGGCGGTGACGATGCGCCGGGTGGCGGTGAACGGGGTCCGCCCGGACCCGCCGCTGGGCCCGGAGGGGCACCCGGTGGTGGTCGAGCCGTCGAGTCCGCAGGCCGCCGGGCTGGCCACCGGCCGCGCGGTCCTGGAACCGTGTCTCACGGACTCCCCGCGCTGGCAGCGGCAGGACCCGGAGCGCAACGCCAAGATCATCTCCTTCGGCATCCACTCCCTGATCTGCGCGCCGCTGAGCGCGCGCGGCGTGCTGCTCGGCATGGTCAACTTCTGGCGTTCCCAGGAGACCCTGCCCTTCGAGGAGGACGACCTGTCGCTGGCCGAGGAGCTGGCGGCACGCGCGGCGGTGTGCATCGACAACGCCCGCCGGTTCACCCGCGAGCACACGATGGCGGAGACCCTGCAGCGCAGTCTGCTGCCGCAGAAACTCCCCCGGCTGAACGCGATCGACGCGGCCTACCGCTACCTGCCCGCCCAGGCGGGCGTGAGCGGCGACTGGTTCGACGTACTGCCGCTGCCCGGGGCCCGAGTCGCCCTGGTGGTGGGGGACGTGGTGGGCCACGGCCTGCACGCGGCGGCCACGATGGGGCGGCTGCGCACGGCGGTGCACAACTTCACGTCCCTGGACCTGCCGCCGGACGAGCTGCTGAGCCACCTGGACGAACTGGTCGGCCGCATGGACCAGCCCGACGCGCTCCCCGAAGCGGACGCCGACGCCGGTGCCGGGCCCGGCGGCGGCGCCGTGGTCTCCGGCGCCACCTGCCTCTACGCGGTCTACGACCCGGTCTCCGGGGCGTGCACCCTGGCCCGCGCCGGGCACCTGCTGCCCGCCGTCGTGCGCCCCGACGGCGCGGTGGAATTCCTCGAACTGCCCCAGGCGCCGCCGCTGGGCCTCGGCGGGATGCCGTTCACGGCGGTGGAGCTGGTGCTGCCCGAGGACAGCACCCTGGTCCTGTACACCGACGGCCTCGTCGAGGACCGCGAGCGCGACGTCGACGAGGGCCTGGAGCAGCTGCGCGGGGTGCTGGCCGACCACCCGGGCCGGGACCCCGAGGCGATCTGCCGCGACGTGCTCGACGCGATGCTGCCCTCTGATCCCGAGGACGACATCGCGCTGCTCGTCGCCCGCACCCGGGTGCTGGACGGCAACCGGGTCGCGGAGTGGGACGTGCCCGGCGACCCGGCGGCGGTCTCCGGTGTCAGGGCGTCGGTGGCGCGGCAACTGGCGGCCTGGGGCCTGGAGGAGCTCTCGTTCACCACCGAGCTGCTGCTGAGCGAGCTGATCACCAACGCGATCCGCTACGGGGCGGAGCCCATCCACGTCCGGCTGATCCTGGACCGGGCCCTCATCTGCGAGGTCTCCGACGCCGGCAGCACCGCCCCGCACCTGCGCTACGCGGCCACCACGGACGAGGGCGGCCGGGGTCTCTTCCTCGTCGCCCGGTTCGCCGAGCGCTGGGGCACGCGGTACACCGCCCAGGGCAAGGTCATCTGGGCGGAGCAGGCACTCGCGCCGGTCACGCCGCCGGAGTGACGCGGACGGCCGGCACGGTCTCGTCGCGGTGGATGGGGGTGTGCGCGCCGGTGAGGGGCACGCCGGAGCCGCCGCGCCGGTGGGCGACGATCTCGGCGGCGATGGACAGCGCGGTCTCCTCCGGTGTGCGGGCGCCGAGGTCGAGCCCGATGGGGCTGTGCAGCCGGGCGAGTTCCCGTTCCCTCAGGCCCGTCGCGCGCAGCCGCTCCAGGCGCTGCTCATGGGTGCGGCGGGAGCCCATGGCGCCGACGTACCCGACCGGCAGGCGCAGGGCGCGCTCCAGCAGAGGTACGTCGAACTTGGCGTCGTGGGTGAGCACGCAGATCACGGTGCGGCCGTCGACCGGGGTCCGGTCGAGGTAGCGGTGCGGCCAGTCGACGACCACCTCGTCGGCGTCGGGGAAGCGGTGCGCGGTCGCGAAGACCGGGCGGGCGTCGCAGACCGTCACCGTGTACCCCAGGAACCTGCCGACCCGTACCAGGGCGGCGGCGAAGTCCACGGCGCCGAACACCAGCATGCGCGGCGGCGGGACGGCGGACTCGACCAGCAGGGTCACCGGTTCGCCGCAGCGGCTGCCGTCGGCACCGATGTGCGCGGTCGCGGTGCGTCCTGCCTCCAGCAGCGCGTGGGCCTCGGCTGCCGCCGTACGGTCCAGGCGCGGGTCGCCGAGGGTGCCCTCGTACGCTCCGCCGGGGCGCACGAGCAGCCCCCTGCCCAGCAGCGCGGCCGGGCCCCGCACGACCCTGGCCACCGCGGCGGTGTCGCCCGCGACGGCGGCCGCGAGCGCCGCGGCGTAGTGCGGCTCGGCGCCCGGGTCGATCCGCTGGACGAGGACGTCGATGACGCCGCCACAGGTCAGGCCGACGGCGAAGGCGTCGTCGTCGGCGTAGCCGAAGCGCTGGAGCACCGGCTCGCCGGACTCCAGCACCTCCTGGCACAACTCGTAGACGGCCCCTTCGACGCAGCCGCCGGACACACTGCCGACGGCGGTGCCCCCGGTGTCGACGGCCAGGGCCGCGCCGGGCTGCCGCGGGGCGCTCCCGCCGACCGCGACGACGGTCGCGACGGCGAACGGCCTGCCCTGACCGGCCCAGTGGTGCAGCTCGGCGGCGATGTCCATCATGGCGGGGGCTCCTTGACCCTGGATCACGTACCGGTGAGGTGCTCGGGCCGTACCGGTACGCGTGCGAGGGGCAGTCCGGTCGCCGCGCGGATGGCGGCGACGACCGCCGGGGTGGAGGACAGGGTGGGCGCCTCGCCGGCGCCGCGCAGCCCGTACGGGGCGTGGTGGTCGGCGAGTTCGAGCACGTCGACGGGGATGGGCGGCGTGTCGAGGATGGTGGGGATCAGGTAGTCCGTGAAGGACGGGTTCCGCACCTTGGCCCCGTCGGAGACGATGATCTCCTCCATGACGGCCAGGCCGAGGCCCTGGGTCGTGCCGCCCTGGATCTGGCCGACGACCGACAGCGGGTTGAGCGCCTTGCCGACGTCCTGGGCGCAGGCCAGTTCGACGACCTTCACCAGCCCCAGTTCGGTGTCGACCTCGACGACCGCGCGGTGCGCGGCGAAGGAGTACTGGACGTGGCCGGAGCCCTGCCCGGTGCGCGGGTCGAACGGCTCGGTCGGACGGTGCCGCCACTCCAGCTCGATGTCGACGGCCTCGTCGCCGAGGACCTCGGCCAGCGAGGCCAGCACCTCGCCTCCGTCGGTGACCACCTTGCCGCTCTCCAGCAGCAGTTCGGCGTTGTCCCAAGCCGGATGGTACGTGCCGAACGCGGCGCGGCCCCGCTCCAGGACGCGTTCGCGCACGGCCTCGCAGGCGTGCCGGATCGCGCCGCCGGTGACGTAGGTCTGCCGGGAGGCGGAGGTCGAACCGGCGGAGCCGACCCGGGTGTCGGCCGGGTCGATGGTGACCTGGGTGACGCCGAGCTCGGTGCGGGCGATCTGGGCGTGCACGGTGATCCCGCCCTGGCCGACCTCGGCCATCGCGGTGTGCACGGTCGCGACGGCCTCGCCGCCGATGACCTCCAGGCGGACCCGGGCGGTGGAGTAGTCGTCGAAGCCCTCGGAGAACCCGACGTTCTTGATGCCGACCGCGTAGCCGACGCCGCGCACGACGCCCTCGCCGTGCGTGGTGTTGGACAGCCCGCCCGGCAGGGCGCGCACGTCGACCGCGCCGCCCGTGCTCTCCCACTGCGCCTCCGGCGGCATCGGCATCGCCTTGACGCGGCGCAGGAGTTCGGCGACCGGCGCCGGGGAGTCCACGACCTGGCCGGTGGGCATGACCGCGCCCTGCGACATCGCGTTGAGCTGCCGGAACTCGACCGGGTCCATGTCGAGCGCGGCGGCCAGCTTGTCCATCTGCGCCTCGTAGGCGAAGCACGCCTGGACGGCGCCGAAGCCGCGCATGGCGCCGCAGGGGGGGTTGTTGGTGTAGAGCGCGATCGCCTCGATGTCGACGTTTTCGATCACGTACGGACCGGCGCCCAGCGACGCGGCGTTGCCGACGACGGCCGGGGAGGAGGAGGCGTAGGCGCCGCCGTCGAGCACGATCCGGCACTTCATGTGGGTGATCCGGCCGTCGCGGGTGGCGCCGTGCTCGTAGTGGAGCTTCGCCGGGTGCCGGTGGACGTGGCCGAAGAAGGACTCGAAGCGGTTGTAGACCATCTTCACGGGCTTGCCGGTGCGCAGCGCCAGCAGACAGGCGTGGATCTGCATCGACAGGTCCTCGCGCCCGCCGAAGGCACCGCCCACCCCGGAGAGCGTCATGCGCACCTTGTCCTCCGGCAGCCCGAGGACGGGGGCGATCTGGCGGAGGTCGGCGTGCAGCCACTGGGTGGCGATGTACAGGTCCACGCCGCCGTCCTCGGCCGGGACGGCGAGTCCCGACTCGGGGCCGAGGAAGGCCTGGTCCTGCATGCCGACCTCGTAGTCGCCGGTGACGACGACGTCGGCGCGCCGGGCCGCCTCCTCGGCGTTCCCGCGGACGATCGGCTGCCGGTGCACGATGTTGGGGTGCGGGACGTGCCCGACGTGGTGGTCGGTGCGGCCCTCGTGCAGGAGGGGCGCGTCCGGTGCGGTCGCCGTGGCCTCGTCCACCACGACGGGCAACTGCCGGTACTCGACGCGGATCTTCGCGGCGGCGCGGCGCGCGGTCTCCGGGTGGTCGGCGGCCACCAGGGCCACCGGCTCGCCGTGGTGGCGGACCCGGCCGTGGGCCAGGACGGGGGTGTCCCGGATCTCCAGCCCGTAGTGCCGCACCTCGGTCGGCAGGTCCTCGTGGGTGAGGACCGCGTACACGCCGGGCTGCGCGAGGGCCGCGGAGATGTCCATGGCGACGATCTCGGCGTGCGCGTGCGGGCTGCGGAGCGTGTGCCCCCACAGCATGTCCTCGTGCCACAGGTCCGAGGCGTAGGCGAACTCGCCGGTGGTCTTGAGCAGTCCGTCGGGGCGCAGCGTGGACTCGCCGATGCCGCCCTTGGTCGTGCTGCCCTGGGTGGTGGGCCTCGGGGTACGGGTCACGCCCATCGCGGTCAGCCCTCCGCCCCGGTACGGGCGGCCGCGAGGCGGACCGCGTCGAGGATCTTCTCGTAGCCGGTGCAACGGCACAGGTTGCCGGACAGGGCCTCACGGATGTCGGCGTCGGTGGGCCGGGCGTTGTGCTCCAGCAGTTCGTCGGCGGCGACCAGCAGGCCCGGGGTGCAGAAACCGCACTGCACGGCTCCGGCGTCGAGGAACGCCTGCTGGACGGGCGACAGCACGGTGTCCGGGTCGCCGGGGCGGGCCTGCCACTGTTGGGCGGTGTCCAGACCGGTGCCGCCGCCGGGGGCGCCCGACTCGCGCTCCTTGGCGTACTGCGCCAGGCCTTCGACGGTGACGACGTCCCGGTCCTGCGCCTGTCCGGCGGCGACGAGGCAGGCGCACACGGGGACACCGTCCAGGCGGACCGTGCACGAGCCGCACTCGCCCTGCTCGCAGGCGTTCTTGGAGCCGGGCAGGCCCATCCGCTCGCGCAGGACGTAGAGCAGGCTCTCGCCCTCCCAGACGTCGTCGGCCTCCTGCCGGCGGCCGTTGACGGTGAAGGTCACGCGCATCGGGGGCCCTCCTTCCCTCCGCGGGCACGGCCACGGTACTCGTCCCACGTCCAGCCGAGGGTGCGGCGGGCCATGACGGTCAGCGCGTGGCGCCGGTAGGCGGCGGTGCCGCGTACGTCGTCGATGGGGCTGGCGCAGGCGGCGACCAGCTCGGCGAACTGACCGGCCACGGCCGGGGGCACGATCCGGCCGTTGTCCCAGAACCCGCCCTCCTCCAGCGCCGCGTTCAAGAACTCCTCGGCGGTGCCGGCGCGGATCGGGGTGGGCGCCGCCGATCCGATGCCGGTGCGCACCGTGCGGGTGGTGGGGTGCAGGGCGAGGCCGAAGGCGCAGACCGCGATGACCATCGCGTTGCGGGTGCCGACCTTGGAGAACTGCTGGGGCCCGTCGGCGCTGTCGATGTGGACGGCGCGGATCAGCTCGTCCGGGGCGAGCGCGTTGCGCTTCACGCCGGTGTAGAACTCCTCGACCGGGATCATCCGGGTGCCGCGCACCGAGACGGCCTCGACCTCGGCGCCGGCGGCCAGCAGCGCCGGGTGCGAGTCGCCGGCCGGGGAGGCGGCGCCGAGGTTGCCCCCGACGCTCCCGCGGTTGCGGATCTGCGGGGAGCCGACGGTGTGGGCGGCCAGGGCCAGGCCCGGCAGCTGCGGCCGCAGGTGCTCCATGATGCGGGTGTACGGGACGGAGGCGCCCAGCCGCACGGTGCTCTCCCCCACCTCCCACTCCAGGAGCTCGGACACGCGGTTCAGGTCGAGCAGGACGTCGGGGCGCCGGTGGTCGAAGTTGATCTCGACCATCACGTCGGTACCACCCGCGATGGGCACGGCCGAGGGATGCTCCGCCTTCGCGGCGAGCGCCTCCTCCCAGGTCGCGGGACGCAGGAAGTCCATGCGGTGCTCTCTTCTCGTCGGGAATCGGGATGGCTCGTTCATGTCCTGTTCACGCGATGTGACTCAGTACACTTCCAGACACCCGTCCGGGTGCAGTCACCGAACACATGAAGCACTTGGCTGGTCGGTAGGCTTGTCTTGTAGATTCCTCCGAAAATCGCGGACCGGATACCTGTCGGCATCGTGGTGGCAACACCGACGCAATGCACCGGGCGCCACCCTGGTACCGCCCCGGACCCGGAGGCGGACGAGACAAGGCGACGACGATGCGGCTGCGCGCACTGCTGGACACCGATGCCCTCGGCCTGCGGCTGCTCGGCGGCGAGGAGGAGCTCGACCGCACCGTCCGCGGGGTGATGACCACCGACCTCAAGGACCCCAGCCGCTACCTCACCGGCGGCGAGCTCGTGCTGACCGGTCTGGCCTGGCGCCGCGAGCCCGCCGACTCGGAACGCTTCGTCCGCATCCTCACCGCGGCCGGGGTCGCGGGGCTCGCGGCCGGTGAGGCCGAACTCGGCTCCGTACCGGACGACCTGGTGCTGGCCTGCGCCCGGCACCGGCTGCCGCTGTTCGCGGTGGACGAGGACGTGTCGTTCGCCTCCATCACCGAGCACGTCGTACGGCAGGTCTCCACCGGGCGCGCGGGCGACCTGGCCGCCGTCGTCGAGCGGCACCGCCGGCTGATGGCCTCGGGGCCGGCGGGCGGGGGCCCGGACGCCGTCCTCGACCTGCTCGGCAGCGACCTGGACCTGCGCGCGTGGGTGCTGTCCACGACCGGGCGCCGCATCGCCGGGTCCGATCACCCGCTGCCCGCGCCGGTACGCGCCGAGCTGGCCGGCGAGCACCTCGCCGCGTCCCGGACGGGGCGGCCCGCGCCGCACCGCGCGTACGCGGCGGGCCGCCCCTACTCCCTCTTCCCGATCCGCAGCGGCGACCCGGCGGCCGACGTCCGGGCCACCCTGCTCTCCGACTGGTTCCTGGCCGTCGACGCCGACGCCGGCGAATGGCCCGCCGAGCGGCTCGACCTGCTGCAGGGCGTCACCCAGCTCATCTCCGTCGAACGCGAGCGCCGCGACGCCTCCCGGACCGTGCGGCGGCGGCTCGCCGCGGAGGTGATGGACCTGGTCCAGGCCGGCGCGCCCCCGGCCGAGATCGCCGCGCGGCTGCGGGTCGCCGCGCCCGTACTGGCGCCGGGGCTCGGCGCGGCACCCCACTGGCAGGTCGTCGTCGCGCGGGTCGACTGGACGGGCGGCGGGGTGCCGTCCGGGCCGGTGGCCCAGGCGCTGCTGGAGGAGGCCCTCGTCGATCCCACCGCGGTCGGCTCGGACCCCGCGGACCGCATCGCCGTGGCCCACGCGGGCGACGAGGCGCTGGCCCTCGTCCCGCTCTCCTCCGTCGACACCGAGGGCCCCGCGCCCGAACTCTCCGCGCAGCGGCTGCTCGGCATGCTCCGCGCCCCCCTCACCCGCGGCCTCGACGGCGACGGCCGCCTCACCATAGGCGTGAGCGCCGCCGTCCACTCCGCCGACGGGCTGCGCGGTGCCCTGGAGGAGGCCCGTCACGCCCGTCGGGTCGCCGCCGCCCGCCCCGGCCGCGTGTGCGCCGCGGGCCACGAGGAACTCGCCTCCCACGTCCTGCTGCTGCCGTTCGTCCCCGACGACGTCCGCCGCGCCTTCACCGCCCGACTGCTGGACCCGCTGCGGGCCTACGACCAGCGGCACCGCGCGGAGCTGATTCCCACCCTGGGGGCGTTCCTCGAGTGCGACGGCTCCTGGACGCGCTGCGCGAACCGGCTCCACCTGCACGTCAACACCCTGCGCTACCGCATCGGTCGCATCGAGCAGTTGACGGGTCGTGACCTGTCCCGGCTGGAGGACAAGGTCGACTTCTTCCTCGCCCTGCGGATGAGCTGACCCCGGGCCGGCCGGCCCCGCCCGGCCCGCGCGGCGTCAGGCCGCGCCGAGGCCGTTCAGGAGGGTCGCGGCGACGAGATCGGCGGCCTGCGGGGGGTCCACGGCGGGGAAGCGGTGGGCGACGGCGTCGACCAGTCCGTCGAGGACCGCCCGCGCCCACGCCGCGTCGGTGTCCGCCCGCAGGAACCCCTCGTCGACGGCGCGCCGGACGAAGGCGTCGAGCCGTGCGCTCTGCTCCTCGCGGCGGACGCGCGACCCGGGGTCCTTCTGCATCATGCGCCGGGTGTCGACGGGCCATTCGCGGCTGACGGGGACGATCCCCTCGACGTAGCGGTGGAGCGCGACCTGGACGGGTGCCTCGGTCAGGCGGGCTTCGTCCAGGACGCGTTCTGCGGAGTCGAGCTTGGCCTGGAAGACGGCGCCGAGCAGGGCCTCACGGTTCGCGAAGCGGCGGTGGACGGTCGTGCGGTCCACTCCCGCGGCCGCGGCGATGGCCGCCATCGAGGTGCCCGGGTCCTCGGCCAGGAGGCGGGCCCCGGCCTGGAGGACGGCGGTCAGGTTGCGGGCGGCGTCAGCTCTCATGATCCGGCGATTCTACCCTTCGGCATCACTTGACCCAGTAAAAGTGCGTCGTGAGATGCAACACCCCTTGATACTGCAACATCAATGTTGCGTTTTCTGGAAAACCCTCTACGTTGGAGTGGCTGCCGAGAGAAGGCGGCGCATGAGGCGGCCATCCGCCGAATCGACATGTCGATGGAACGAGAGGAACGCGCAATGTCACGGACGTGGCTGATCACCGGTGGTTCCCAGGGGCTGGGCAAGGCCCTGGCGGTGGCGGCGCTGGAGGCCGGCGACCAGGTCGTGGTGACCTCACGGACGCCGGAGGCACTGGCTCACCTGCGGGCCGAGTACCCGGAGCGCCTGGAGGCGGTGGCGCTGGACGTCACCTCCCCGTCGCAGTCCCGGGACGTGGTGGCGCTGGCGGTGGAGCGGTTCGGCGCGGTCGACGTACTGGTCAACAACGCCGGTTACGCCACCACCGGCTCGATCGAGGACTTCCCCGAGGACGAGTTCCGCGCGCAGGTCGAGGCCAACCTCTACGGCGTGGTCCACGTGACCCGGGCGGTGCTGCCGGTGATGCGTCGCCGGCGGTCCGGGCACGTGGTGCAGATCTCCTCCATCGGCGGACGCGTCGGTGGAACGCCCGGCCTCAGCGCCTACCAGACGGCCAAGTTCGCCGTGGAGGGCTTCTCCGAGGTCCTCGCCAACGAGGTGGCACCGTTCGGCGTCAAGGTCACCATCGTCGAGCCGGGCGGCATCCGCACCGGCTGGGCCGCCGGGGCGGCCGAGCCGTCCGGTCCGGTCACCCCCGACTACGAGCCGACGGTGGGCGCGTGGCTGGCCAGGTTCGCCGAGTACGCCGGCAACGAGCCCGGCGACCCGGACCGCATGGCCCGCGCCATCATCGCCGCGGTCGACGCCGAGGAACCCCCGCGCCGGCTGCTGCTCGGCGGCGACGCCCTGGGCATCGCCATCGCCTCGGAGGAGGTCCGCCTCGCCGAGGCGCACCGCTGGGCCGAGGTCAGCCGCTCCACGGACCACCCCACCGGCTGACGGCACACCCAGGACGCTTCCGGCAGCCCGCTCACCCCTGGCCGCCCCCTGCCAGGAACCTTTCCCCGCAGGCCCCGTACGAAGGAACACACAGACATGACCGTCCGCGACAAGCTCTACATCGGCGGCTCCTGGGTCGTCCCCAGCGACCCGGACCTGCTGCTCGACATCCTCTCCCCGCACGACCAGTCCCTGCTGGGCAGCGTGGCGCAGGCCGCGCCCGCCGATGTCGACGCGGCCGTCGCCGCGGCCCGGCGGGCCTTCGACCACGGCCCCTGGCCGCACACCACGCCCGGGGAACGGCAGGAGATCGTCCGGCGGTACGACGCCCTGCGCGCGGCGCGTGCCGACGAGGTCGCCGCGGCGATCTCCGCCGAGAACGGCTCGGCGGGCTGGTTCACCCGGGCCGGCCAGCCGTTCCTGACCCGCCAGGTGGAGGCCTGTCTCAAGGCGGCCGAGGAGTTCGGCTGGGAGGAGGTCGTCGAGCCGTCCGATCCGTCGGTGGCCTTCGACACCATCGTGCGGCGGGAGGCGATCGGTGTCGTCGCCGCCGTCATCCCGTGGAACTCGCCGTTCTCCGCCGCCACCGCCAAGCTGGTGCCGGCCCTGCTGGCCGGCAACACCGTCGTGCTCAAGGTCTCCCCGGAGAACTCGCTGAGCATGATGCTGCTGGCGGACCTGTGGCACGAGGCGGGGCTTCCCGAGGGCGTGCTCAGTGTCCTGCCCGCGGACCGCGCGACCAGCGAGCACCTCGTCTCGCACCCCGGCGTGGACAAGATCTCCTTCACCGGCTCGACGCGGGCCGGCCGGCGTATCGCCTCGATCGCCGGTGAGCACCTCAAGCGGATCGGCCTGGAACTGGGCGGCAAGTCGGCCGCGCTCGTCCTGGAGGACGCCGACCTGACGGCCGCGGTGCAGGGCCTGCGTTTCGGCGCGATGGCCAACAACGGCGAGGCCTGCATCCTGCAGACCCGCATCCTGGCCCCGCGCAGCCGCTACGAGGAGGTCGTCGCCGCGGTGAAGGAGATGGTGGAGTCGCTGAAGGTCGGCGACCCGTCCGCCCCCGACACGTTCATCGGCCCGATGATCCGCCGCGACCAGCAGCAGCGCGTCATCGACTACATCAACGCCGGCATCGAGGAGGGCGCCCGCCTGGTCACCGGTGGTCCGGGGGTCCCCGAGGGCCTGGAGAAGGGCCACTACGTCACCCCGACGGTGTTCGCCGACGTCGACAACTCCATGCGCATCGCCCAGGAGGAGATCTTCGGCCCGGTCCTGGCCGTGATCGCCTACGACGACGAGGACGACGCCGTCCGCATCGCCAACGACTCCGAGTACGGCCTGTCCGGCGGCGTCTGGTCGGCGGACCCGGAGCGGGCCCTGGCCGTCGCCCGCCGGCTGCGGACCGGCACGGTCACCCTGAACGGCTCGCCGATGAGCTTCGACGGCCCGTTCGGCGGCTACAAGGCGAGCGGCGTGGGCCGCGAGTACGGCAAGGTCGGGCTGACCGGCTACGTCGAGCACAAATCGATCACCCGAAACCGTTAGTCGGCCGCCCTCGCGGGACGGACCGGGGAACCCGCCCGTCCGGCCATGAACTCCGCTCCACCGCTGGTCAGTTGGGGACCGTGAGCTTTTCGGCCGCACTCGGCGGGCGATTCGGCCCGGTCCTCACCGGCCGCGGGGAGCGCGTGCGGCCGGACGCGCCGCGATCAAGCAGTGTCCGCCCTCTTGGCGCGGCACCCCGTGCCGTGCTGGACTTCGCCCAACGGGCTCGATGACGCGCTTCGGGAGGGCAAGTGGCGGACACCGCCATGTCGGACGCAGAGGTGGGACCGACGACCGAAGGCGGCGGTGCGCCACCGGACGTGGCACGGCTGCGCGGCCGGGGTTGCTGGACGGAGGCCGCGGCGCTGCTGGCGCCGTACGCGGCCGAACGGCCGGAGGTCGCCACGCGGCGGGCGGCGCTGCTGATCGAGCGGTGCATGTTCACCCTCGACGGCTGGGCGGAGGCCGAGGACGCGCTGCGCACGGCGGAGGCCCTGGCCCGTACGGACAACGAGCGCGGCGAGGCCTCCTGCGAACGGGGGAATCTGGCCTACCTGGTGACGCTCTTCGGGCCGCGGGACCGGGCCGACGAGGCGCGGGCGGCCCTGATGCGCAGTGCCGCGCTTCTGGAGCCCGGTGCGCCCGGACGGCCGCTGCTGGACTTCCGCCGGGGCCTGGTGGCCGAGATGCTGGGCGACGACGCGACGGCGGCCCGGGCCTCCTACCTGCGCGCGCACGCCGGGGCCGAGGCGCACGGCGACGCGCTGCTGACCTCCTTCACCTCCGGCCATCTGGCGGGACTCGCGGCCCGCGGCGGAGACGTCGCCGCGGCCCGGCAGGGTTACGCGGAGTCGTTGCGGCTGCGCGTCGAGACGGGGTACCTGATCGGGACGGCCCCGGCCCTCGTCGCCCTGGCGACCGTCGAGCCCGAGCCGGAGGCGGCCCGGCTGCGGGCCGAGGCCGCGCGGCTGTTCCGGCTGCTCGGCGGTGTGCCCGTGTGGCTCGCGGAGACCCTGGACGCCGAGGGGGCCGCATAGCGGCGGCGGCCCGGGTCGGACGCGGTCACACCGTGAGCAGGGCCGGCGGCGGGCTCATCGGCGCGGACGAACCGCCGCGCGGTTCCGGGTCGGGCAGTCCGGCCGGCCGCATGGCGCCGTCCTCGCTCTGCCAGAGCTGGTGGACCCGCCCGTCCGCGAGCTCCGGCAGCGCGTCGTCGAGGAGCGCCGCACGGCCCTGCCGGGCGGAGACCACCAGGGCCGCGCCGCCGCCCGCGCCGAGCCCGGCATGGCGGAACCCGCCCGCGGGTCGGCCGGCGCCTGCGCCCCATGCCCGGCCCCGGCGGCACGTACCCGCCCGCCGTCGACGGCTTGACGGGTGTGCAGGGACGCCGGGGGGGTCACCGACGCCGCCAGGGCCAGGCGTGCCGTGGCCCCGTGGAACTCCCGCACCTCGGCGGTGCCGGTCCGGCACCGCGCCAAGTGCCCGCCGACGTCCCGTACTTCCCGCTCCGACAGGACGTCCAGGACGCATGCGCCGGTCAGGGTGTGCGCGTCGGTGGACCTCGTGCCGTTGCCCCCAGGCAGTCACGAAGCCGGACGAGACCGTCCCTGAGCCGTGTCTTGACCGTACCCAAGGGCGCGTTCAGCAGGCCGGCGGTCTCCTGGTGGGCGTTTCCGCGGTAGTGGGCCCTCGTCACCGACTCGCGCTGCAGGGCGGTGAGCCGGCTCAGGCAGCGGCGCACCTGTTCGCGTTCCAGGCGCCGCACGACCTGGTCGCTGACGACGTCGAACGCCGTCCCGTGGTCGCGGACGGCCGCCTTGTGCTCCCGGTCGGCGGCGCGCCGGACGGAGCGGATGCGGTCCACCGCCCGCCGGTGCCAACGCGCAGGTCGTGGACCGCGCTTGAGGCCGGCGCGACAGGGCGGATGCTCACTGCCCGGCGGCCGGCGCCTGGATGTAGTCCTCCAACCGGGCCACGGTGAAACCCTGTTCACGGATGTGGCGGAGCAGGTTGGCGAACATGTGCGTCATCGTGACGCCCTTGAGTTCCGCGGGGCCGCGGAAATGCGCGAGGATGATGTCCCCGGGGCGCAGCCGCTTGTCCGCGGTCTGATACTGCATTTGCTTGATCTGCATGGATTCGCGCCACAGCACTATCGCCCGCGGACCGCACTGCCGCACCGCCGCGTTGAGGGAGTCCGCATACGCTCCGGCGCCGTACGGCGGGCGGAACAGGAGGGGAGCCGCGCCGTACCGCTGAGCGAGGACCTTCTGGTTTCCGCATATCTCGGCGCGCTGCCCGGCGGCCGACAAGCCTGTCATCTCCGGGTGGTGCAGGGTGTGGTTCTGGATATGGTTTCCCAGTCCCTGGAGCTGTGCGAAATATCCGTAGTCACTCTTGATCGCGTCGTTCGTCAGGAACATGGTGACGGGAACCTTGAGGTCCCTCAGCATCCGTACGAACGCGGGACTCTTCTCCTGGCCGTCGTCGATCGTTATGAAGACGATCTTCTCCTTGGTCGGCACGTCGGAGATCACCGGGACCGGACCGTGCGAGGTGAGCCGGACCGGCTTGACGGCCGGCGGCTCCGGGGCAGGCGCCAGCGGTTTCAGCCCCCACTTCGCCCAGGGGTCCACCGCCGGTGCCGACGGACTCGGGGAGAGGGGCGGCAGGGACGCGCTCAACGGTGAACCGGCCACGTCGGGCCCGGAGGAAGGCGCTCGCACCCCCTGCCCGGCCGCCGCTCCGCCGTCCCTCGCGCATCCGGTCACGGCGGTGGTGAGGACGAGGGCGCCCAGTGCCGCGCCCAGCAGCGAATTCCGTCGTCGCCGCACCCGCCCGCGCAATGGCCGGAGATATTCATGAGTCATGCACGAACCGTATACGCACGCCATTTCACCGAAGCGGCGGGGTGGGCGGCACATTCCCCGGGCCCCGGAAAGCCGCGAAACGGTCGCACTATGCGGCCCATTGGGCGCACTGAAAAGTTTATCGCGCGCCGGCCGGCCCGATGAGAATTCCGCGCGGCACCACGGGAACAGGAACGGTTCCCGACAGGTTCCCCACATTCACCGGCCGCATGTGACGGGAAACACTCTTCGGGAGCGGGCGGGAGGGTCTTCAGCCGGCGAAGTGGCCGCGGGCCAGGGCCTCGACCTCGGAGAGGTCCCCGCTGACGAGGGCCTCCAGGAGCGCGGCGTGTTCACCCGCGTCGGCGACGAGTTCGGCACGGATGCCGCGAGGCGCGCTGCCGGCGCGTGCGTGGTCCTCCGCGACGGGCCACTGGGCGCGGCGGTGCAGTTCCTCCGCGACGGCGACGAGCTGCCGGTTGCCGGAGACCTCCAGGAGCGCCCGGTGGAAGGCCCGGTCGGCCTCGGCGTAGGCGACCCGGTCGCCGAGCGCGGCGGCGGCGACGGTGGCCTCGGCCAGCGGCCGCAGCTGCTCCCAGCGGGAGGGCGGCACGGTGCGGGCCAGCCGCAGCACGACGGGCACCTCCAGGAGCGCGCGCACCTCGGCGAGTTCGGCGCGGTCCCGGCGGCTGCGCTCGGCGACCCGGAAGCCCTTGTTGGGCAGGGCCTCGACGGCGCCCTCGCGGGCCAGCAACTGCATGGCCTCGCGGACGGGCGTGGCCGAGACGCCGAACTGCTCGGCGAGCGCCGGGGCGGAGTACACCGCGCCCGGCCGCAGCTCGCCCGTCACCAGGGCACCGCGCAGCGCCCGCAGGACCTGGTCGCGCACGGAGTGCCGCTCGGGCATCCGGCGCGGCCGGGGCAGCGCGTCGGCGCGACCCGCTGCGGCGTCCCGGCGGGGCTCGGTCTCCTGGCGCGGCTCGGCATGCGGATGGGCACCCCTGACGAGCTCGTCGTGGCCGGGCGGCAGCCCGGGGACCGCTGCGGCGGCCGCCTCGGGGCGCCGCGCGGCTCGGGGGGCGTACTCCACGGGGGCTCCTTCGGACGGGTCGGTGTGCGCCTGGCGCACTCCTACGGTCGGTGCGCGCCGCCCTCTATTGCAACACTCTCCACGACCTGCTTCGAGAACTTACCTCCCGCCGTGCCCCCGGAAGCGAAGCAAGGCCAGGCTCACCTCATTTGAATCTTTTGTCCGGGCCGCCCCGCACGGCACCCCGGACGCCGCCCGCCGAGCGGCCCGATCCCAGTCCAGGGCAGCGCCGGGGCAGCGGCCGGACAGCGGCTCCACTAGGTCAACTGCGCTAAGAACGCTCCTCAGTTCGAGTATTCTGTCGGTCTCTCCCCACGCCACCACTCCGTTGGCGTTCTCTTGTCCCGAAACCGCTTCACGCGCCCGAGGCCTTCGCCAGGATGTCGCGCGAACGCCGTCTCGCGGCCCGAGCGCGACGGTACTGCGACGCAAGGAATCGCACGTATGAGATTTACGGACATAACGCTTGACTGGACGCTCTCGGGCGCCGTGTGCGTGGCGGTCCTCGCCGCCGCGGCGGTGTTCCTGCGCAACCGCAAGGCCCGCAAGGAGGAGACCGCCCAGGGCGACTCCTGGGAGCGTTCGGAAGAGCGGCGCCGCAAGAAGGAGGCCATGTACGGCACGGCCTCCTACGTCCTGCTCTTCGGTTGTGCCTCGGTCGCGGCGGCCCTGTCCTTCCACGGCCTGGTCGGCTTCGGCCAGCAGAACCTGGGCCTGTCCGGGGGCTGGGAGTACCTGGTGCCCTTCGGCCTGGACGGCGCCGCGATGTTCTGCTCCGTCCTCGCGGTCCGCGAGGCCAGCCACGGCGACGCGGCCCTCGGCTCGCGCATCCTGGTCTGGCTGTTCGCCGGCGCCGCGGCCTGGTTCAACTGGGTGCACGCCCCGCGGGGCGGCGACCACGCGGGCGCCCCGGAGTTCTTCGCCGGCATGTCGCTCTCCGCGGCCGTGCTCTTCGACCGGGCCCTGAAGCAGACCCGCCGCGCGGCACTGCGCGAGCAGGGCCTCATCCCGCGCCCGCTGCCGCAGATCCGCATGGTCCGCTGGCTGCGCGCCCCGCGCGAGACCTACGGCGCCTGGTCCCTCATGCTGCTCGAGAACGTCCGCACGCTGGACGAGGCGGTCGAGGAGGTCCGTGACGAGCGGGTCCGCAAGGACCAGGAGGCGCTGCGCCGCCGCGAGCACGAGCGGCTGGAGCGCGCGCGCATCAAGGCCATCAACCGGCAGCACCGCATCTGGAACCGAGGCGGCAGCAAGTACGAGCTGCCCGGCGCCAACCCCGCCGGCACCCAGACCTCCGCGGAGCCTGCCATAGAGCCGGAGAAGGCCGAACTGCCCTCGCGCTCCCGTCCCGCACTGTCTCCCGTCCGTGAAGAGGCCCAGCGCACCACCATCGACCTCACCGCCGAGGACGACACCATGGCGCTGCCCAAGCTCGACTCCCTGGAGCGCAAGCTGGCGGACCTGGAGCGCCAGTACGGCTGATCCCACCCGCACCTCCTCGCGTCACGCCGCTGCCCCGGCCCGGGACCTCCCGGCCGGGGCAGCGGCGTTCCCGGAGCACGCGAGTTGACGTTTCGTCAGGAGGCCGGTGCCGCGTCGAGTTCGAACCACACGACCTTCCCGGAACCGTCCCCCTCGGCGTGGACGCCCCAGGCGTCGGCGAGGGACTGCACGAGTTGCAGGCCGCGTCCGGAGGTGCCGTGCGTCGAGGGCGAGCGCAGCCGGGGGTGGCGGGAGGCGAAGTCGCGGACCTCCACGCGCAGTCGGTGCGCGGGGGCCGGTGCGAAGGTCGCGGTGAGGACGGCGCCCCGGTCGGTGTGCCGCAGGGCGTTGGTGACGAGTTCGGTGGTGAGCAGGACGGCGGTGTCGGCGAGGGCGGGGACGCCCCAGTCCCGTAAGGACTCGCGCAGCAGCCTGCGGACGTCCGCCACCGCCGGCAGGTCGGCGTGCTGGAGCGGACGGTGCAGGTGGTGCGTTTCGGTGGTGTCCCCGACCTCCCGGTCGCTCGCCTGCGCAGGCTGACGTTCCATCGGCTCCGCTCCGGCAGCTCGCGCCCTTCCGGGGTCGAACATCTACGCGCAATGCATGCCCCGGTGCGGCCACTTCCAGTCATGAGCCGCGGACGCTGCGCTCTTGTATCCATTGCATGCAATGGATACAGTGCACGGGTGCAGCAGACGGACGCCGCCCATCGGCGGCTGCGGGAACTGATCCTGGACGGGGTGTACGCCCCCGGCCAGCGCCTGACCGAGCTGGAGACGGCCGCGGCGCTGGCCATGAGCCGTACGCCGGTGCGCGAGGCATTCCGCGCGCTGGTGGCGGACGGGCTGGTGCGGTCGGCCGGGCGTGGGGTGAGCGTGGTCGAACTGGGACCGGAGGCGCTGCGCCACGCCTACCAGGTGCGCGGCGCCCTGGAGGCGCTCACCGCCGAACTGGCCGCCGGACGGCAGCGGCGCGGGGAGGTGGCGCCCGCCGAACTGACCGCGCTGGAGCGCGTCGCGGCGCAGGCGGAGGAGGCCACGGCAGCGGGACGCCTGGAGGAGGCGGTCCGGCACAACCGGCGCTTCCACACCGGCATCGCCGCCCTGTCGGCGAACCCGGTGGCGGCCGGCGCGCTGGACCGGTTGTGGGACCAGATCCAGGTCTCCACCCGCCTGTCCCTCGCCGCACCGGAGCGACCCGAGCAGGTCGCCGCCCAGCACCGCCGGCTGCTCGCCGCCATCGTCGCGGGCCGCGAGGCGGAGGCCCACGCGACCGCCCGCGAGCATGTGGCGGACACCTGCGCCGCCTCCGCGCGGGGCGGAGCGCCGGAGGACGACCACAGCGACGACCCACAGGAGAGGACGCGGTAGCCGTGCCGGACATCAGCAAGCAGCACACCTACGCCACCGAGGTGGTCTGGAGCGGCAACCGCGGCTCGGGGACGAGCGCGTACCGCGCCTACGGCCGTGAGCACGAGGTCTCCGCACCCGGCCTGCCGGTGCCGGTGATCCCCGGCAGCTCCGACCCCGCCTTCCGCGGCAACCCGGCCCGCTGGAACCCCGAACAGCTCCAGCTGGCCGCCCTCTCGCAGTGCCACATGCTCTCCTACCTGCATGTGTGCACCGTCGCGGGAGTGGTCGTCACCGCCTACACCGACCACGCCGAGGCCACCTTGCGGGAAACCGGCGACGGCGGCGGCCACTTCACCGAGGCCGTGCTCCGGCCCCGGGTGGAGGTGGCCTCGGCCGCCATGGTGGACGCCGCCGTCGCGCTGCACGAGGACGCCCACCGGCTCTGCTTCATCGCCGGTTCCGTCAACTTCCCGGTCCGGCACGAGGCGGAGGTGATCGTCGCCGGCTGAGCCGGTCGGTCGCCACTGCCGGCGCGGTCAGCGCAGCCCGCGCAGCACATTGCCCTCCGTGGTGAGGTAGTTGGACGCGTAGTCGAAGCGGCGGGCCTTGGCGAAAAGGACGTAGTAGTACTTGGCGTTCTCGCTGAACCAGTACGCCGGGGTGAGGTCCGTCTGCTTCATCGGACGCGTCGTCACATCGGCGATGGCCGTGTACCCGTTGCGGACCTTGCAGTACTTCTTCTGCCGCTGGAACATGTCCGCCGCCCGGGCGCGGTAGCGCTCCTTCTTCGTGATGAGCCAGAGGAAGAGGCAGGAGTCGACGTACTCGGGACGCAGGGGATAGGAGGCGTCGACGGCGCGCAGCGTGGTGTAGTCGATCATCTCCGGGGGCAGGCGGTGGGCGGCGAGCACGGCGGCCCAGCTGTCGTGGTACGCCTCCCCGTCGGCGATCCGGCCGCTCTGGGCGAGCAGTCCGGCGTAGAAGGCGGTGAGCTCCGACTGGTAGCGGCCGGTGGTGCGCCCGGTGGTCATGTCGGCCTGGCGGAACCAGAGCCGGCCGTCGCGCCGCTCGGCCAGGTGGCGGAAGACGCCGGCGGTGAGCGTCGTGTACCAGGTCCGCAGGTCCTGGTCGCGGTACAGCTGCCAGCCGTCCCACAGGTATTCGAAGAAGGAGTCGACGGGCGGGTCGAGGGTGGCGGTGGTGCCGGTCCACGCGCCGGTCTCGATGTTCAGGGCCGTGCCGACCAGGTCGATCCGCGAGCGGCGGTCGTAGACGGCCCGCAACGCCTTCTTGGCCGCGTCGTAGTAGCGCCGGTCGCCGGTGAGCCGGGACAGCTCGCCGAACTCGGTGATGCAGGTGCCGATCTCGGCGAGGTTGTTCTCCTTGCCGCTCACGGCGCCGGTGGAGAGGTTGACGTAGCGGTAGGGGGCCCCGGTGGGCGACCGGGTGAAGGCGGGCAGCAGGCGGTCGGCGAGGTCCCGCGCGCGGTCGAGCAGGACCGGGTCCTTGGTGGCCAGATGACCGGAGAGCAGGCCGCCCACCAGCCGGATGATCGTCTCGAAGACCTGGACAGGGGCGTCCTGGTCGAGCACGAGGTCGTTCTTGACCCAGTCGGCGCCCGCGGCCAGCTCGTCGTCCAGTTCCATCAGGTAGAGCGTGTCCAGCGCCTCGATGATCGTCAGGCCGAGGGTGCTGCCGGGGATGAAGAAATCGGAGCCGGTGCCGCTGATCGGACGCAATTCGTCCCGTCCCCAGGCCAGGCGCCGGTAGGCGTCCCAGGCGCTGCGGAACGCGGTGACGGCCTCCTGGGCGAGCCCCGCGTAGGGGTCGGGGGCGGCGGCAGCGGCCGTACCGGAAAGGGGCAGCGACGAGGCCATCGTGACAGGGGCGAGAGCGGCGGCGGCTCCGAGCAGCCTGCGCCGAGAGAGTCCGCCGGGACGCGCGAGTTTTCTCATGCACCGAAAACCCCGTCCGTCTTCCGGGCGTTACGGGACACCACCGCATTGACGGGGAATCCATCCGGTGAGCCGACCCCGAGGAGTTGAGATGCACGACGACCGACTGCTGGTCGAGGGACGTCTGACCAGGGCGATGGGCCAGTTCATCAGGCCCGCGATCTACGCCGACCGGGTGCCGCTCGCCCTCACGGCGTGGCATGTGGACGGCGAGCCGGTGCCCGTCGGTGAGGCGCTCAAGGCGCTCTCGGACGGCGCCTTCGAGCCCTTCTCCCCGGGTACGCCCTGGGGGCCGCCCTGGTCGACCAGCTGGTTCCGGCTGGAGGGCGAAGTCCCCGCCGCGTGGGCGGGCCGCCGGGTGGAGGCGGTGATCGACCCCGGTTTCGGCAACGACGGACCGGGCTTCGTGGCCGAGGGACTGGTGTACGACGCCGAGGGCGCGCCCGTGAAGGGCGTCCATCCGCTCAACCGCCATGTCCCGGTCTCCGCTCCCGCCAGGGGCGGCGAGCAGGTGCGGCTGCTGCTGGAGGCCGCCGCGAACCCGGCAGTGCTGCGCGACTGGCGGCCGACCCCCCTCGGCGACGTGCGCACGGCCGGCCGCGAGCCGCTGTACCGCTTCGACACCGCGGAGCTCGCCGTCCTGGACGAGGACGTCTGGCACCTGGTGCTGGACATCGAGGTCCTCGAAGGGCTCATGCACGAACTGGACTTCCACGACCCCCGCCGGCACGAGATCCTGCGCTCCCTGGAGGACGCGCTCGACGCCCTCGACCTGCACGACGTCCCGGGCACCGCGGCCGCCGCCCGCAGGGAGCTGGCCGAGGCGCTGTCCCGGCCCGCGCACGCCAGCGCGCACCGGGTCTCCGCGACCGGCCACGCCCACATCGACTCGGCCTGGCTGTGGCCGCTGCGCGAGACCGTGCGCAAGGCGTCGCGCACCTTCGCCAACGTCACCGCGCTCGCCCGCGACTATCCCGAGCTGGTCTTCTCCTGCTCGCAGGCCCAGCAGTACGCGTGGGTCAAGGAGCACCAGCCGGTGGTGTGGCAGCGCATCCAGCAGGCGGTGCGGGCGGGCAACTGGGCGCCGGTCGGCTCCATGTGGGTGGAGTCCGACGCCAACATGCCCGGTGGTGAGGCGCTGGCCCGGCAACTCGTCCACGGCAAGCGCTTCTTCCTGGACGAACTGGGCGTGGAGACCGAGGAGATCTGGCTGCCCGACTCCTTCGGCTACACCGCCGCCTTCCCCCAGCTGGCCCGGCTGGCGGGGGTGCGGTGGTTCCTCACCCAGAAGCTGTCCTGGAACCAGTCGAACAAGATGCCGCACCACACCTTCTGGTGGGAGGGCATCGACGGCACCCGCGTGTTCACCCACTTCCCGCCCGTCGACACCTACAACTCGCAGCTCGACGGCCGCGAACTCGCCCACGCGGTGCGCAATTTCGCCGAGAAGGGCCGGGCCACCCGGTCCCTGGTGCCGTTCGGCTGGGGCGACGGCGGGGGCGGCCCCACCCGCGAGATGCTGGAGCGGGCACGCCGGCTGCGCTCCCTGGAAGGCTCGCCGCGGGTCGAGATCGAGAAGCCCGCCGCCTTCTTCGCCGCCGCCGAGGCCGAGTACGGGGACCGGGCGCCGGTCTGGTCCGGCGAGATGTACCTGGAGCTGCACCGCGCCACGTACACCACGCAGGCCAAGACCAAGCAGGGCAACCGGCGCAGCGAGCACCTGCTGCGGGAGGCCGAGCTGTGGTGCACGACGGCGGCCCTGCGCGACCCGGAGGGGTACGCGTATCCGTACGAGGACCTGGACCGGCTGTGGAAGACGGTGCTGCTCCACCAGTTCCACGACATCCTGCCCGGCAGCTCCATCGCCTGGGTGCACCGCGAGGCCCGCGACACCTACGCCGAGGTGCGCGAGGAACTGGAGTGGATCATCGCGGGGGCGGTGACCGCCCTCACCGGCGACCGCGCGGAGGACGACCGTACGCCGGGTGTCCTCAACGCCTCGCCCTACGCCCGCCGCGAGGTCGTGGAGCTCGCGGCGGAGGCGGTGGGGGCGCTGCCGCCGGGCACGCTCACGCAGCCGCTGCCGGACGGCGGCGCGGCCGTGGCGGTCGAGGCACCCGCGCTCGGGGGCGCCGCCGTGGAGGGCCCCTCGATCGGTGAACCGGTCACCGCGGCGCGGGAGGACGGCCTGATCGTCCTGGACAACGGGCTGCTCCGCGTGCACGTCGACGGCGACGGACTGCTGTCGTCGGTGCACGACCTGACCTCGGGCCGCGAGGTGCTGGCCCCGGGCGCCCGCGGCAACCTGCTGCAGCTGCACCCCGACCACCCCAACAAGTGGGACGCCTGGGACATCGACCGCCACTACCGCCGCAAGGTCACCGACCTGACGGACGCCGAGTCCGTCGAGCTCGTCGAGCGGGGCCCGCTGCGCGCCGTGGTCCGCGTCGTACGGGCCTTCGGCGCCAGCCGGATCACCCAGGAGCTGTGCCTGACCGCCGGCAGCCGGCGGCTGGACGTCGTCACGGACGCCGACTGGCACGAGTCGGAGAAGGTGCTCAAGGCGGCCTTCCCGCTGGACGTGCTCGCCGACCGTTCCACCGCCGAGATCCAGTTCGGCCATGTGCACCGCCCCACCCATGCCAACACCGGCTGGGACGCGGCCCGTTTCGAGATCTGCGCCCACCGCTGGCTGCACGTCGGCGAGCCCGGCTACGGGGTCGCGCTGCTCAACGACTCCACGTACGGCCACGACGCGTCCCGCTCCGGCACGGACACGACGGTACGGCTGACGCTGCTGCGCGCCCCGCACAGCCCCGACCCCGAGACCGACCAGGGCGCCCACCGCTTCACCTACGCCCTGCTCCCCGGGGCGGCCGTCGGCGACGCGGTCGCCGAGGGGCTCGCCCTCAACCTGCCGCTGCGTCCCGCCGCGCGGGCGGAGCCGGTCCGGCCGCCGCTGCGCGTCGGCCACCCCGGGATCACGGTGGAGTCGGTCAAGCTCGCCGACGACCGCTCGGGGGACGTGGTGGTGCGCCTGTACGAGTCCCGGGGCGGCCGGGCCTCGGGCACGCTCGTGCCCGGTTTCGCGCTCGCCGGGGCGCGCGTCACGGATCTGCTGGAGCGACCGGAGCGGGACGCCCCGCGCGACGGGGACGGCGTCGCGGTGGAGCTGCGCCCCTTCCAGATCCTGACGCTGCGCCTGACGCCAGCGGCACCTCAGGCGTCCCAGACGGCCACCACGGTGCGGTCGTCGGCGTAGCCCTTGACGCGGGTCCGGGCGTCGCCGAGGAAGGCCGGGAGCCCCGGCGGCTCGGCGGCGCCCCAGCGCTCCGCGAGGTGCGCGGCGAGCGCCGGCTCGCCGCGCAGCGGGTCGGCGAGGCCGCCGCTGCACAGCAGCAGTGTGTCGCCGGGGCGGGCGATCGAGGCGCGGAAGCGGAAGTCCACGGCCGGGCCGTCCTCGGGCTCGGAGGGCTCCCCCGATCCCAGCGGTTCCAGGTCCTGCCACTCACCGCCGCGGATCCGGAACAGCCCGCCGTCGCCGACGCCGAAGAACAGCCGGATCCGGCAGTCCGGGTCGACGGGCAGCAGCAGACAGCGCAGGCTCGCGTCGTACTCGGCGGGGTCCAGGCCGAGTTCCTCGCCCTTGGCGCGCAGCCGTCCGCAGCAGCGGTCGGTCAGGCGCTGCAGTCCCGACTTCAGGGAGCCGCGTCGCGAGTCGCGGATGTCCTCCGCGAGGCGGGCGTGGCTGCGGCCCACGGCGGAGGCGATCCCGTGGCAGGCGTCGCGGGCGGCGCGGTGGGCGACGGCGGAGACGCGCGGGCCGGTGGCGACGGCGAACAGCAGCAGCGCGTCGTCCCCCGCCCCGAAGCGGGCGGTCAGCAGGGCGTCGCGGCGCGGCTCGCCCCGGTAGCGGGCGGAGTCGCCGCGCGTCACGGCCGTACGCACCGTCAGTACGCCGTACTGGGCGCCGTCCAGAACGGTGTCGGGGACCAGGTCGTCGAGCGCTCCGGGGTCCGCGAGCGGCCATGCGGTCGGCTCGGGCGCGTAGGTGGGCGGGCCGTCGCCGAGGAACGCGGTGTCGGGGACCGTCACGGCGGAGGTCGCGGAGATCGCGGAGGTCGAGGAGGTCGAGGAGGTCACGGTCCCGTCGTTCCCGGGTGGGCCGGACGGGCCGGGTATGCGGGCGCCGGGTGCGGTACGGGCCTCCGGGACGCGGGCATCGGGGGCCGCCGGGGCGGTGTGCCCGGCATCCCCGGTCGCGGGCTCGGCGGGCGCCCACCCCGGGGGCAGACCCGGGGCCTCGGGCACACTCGGCGCGGGCGGGCCCTGGTACTGCCAGGGGCGCGGAACGGTACCCGCGGGCGGCGGCGCCTGGCGGCGCAGCCTCAGGGTGTCCGGCGGCCCGGGATCCGGCTCCGTCCGATCCCCGTCCGCACGGTCCGCTCCCGCGCCCGGCGGTCCCGGGTCGAGGTGCGGCTCGTCGCCCAGCGCGCCGACAGCCGACGTGTAGCGGTCGTCGAGCGTGTCGTCCCGCTCGCCGGCTCCACCGGCCCCGGGATCCGTCCTGCCGTACAACTCCCGCCACCACTCGTCTTCTTGGCGGCGGCCCGTCTCCCCCTGCTGGCTCATGCCCCTATTGTCCACCGGGACGCCCACGGCGAAACAGACTTCGGGCACGCCGGCGGTCCGACGGGCGGCCGGCCCCCTCCTCGGGCCGCACGTCGGACGATCCAGTGGGGACACCTTGCCAGGACAGGGGTTCGAGCAGGGATGATGTCCGGAGGCGGGATTACGCCATGGCTCATTCCCGCCATTCCCGCGTGTTGCCCGCGGCCGTTCCGGGGGAACCCCCCGCGAAGCTCCCGGAGGTCCGGGGAAAGGAGTGCCCGTGCTCGGTGCCATAGGGCTGGATGATGCCCAGGAGGCGGCCTACCGCGCCCTCGTGGGCCTGGGGGCCGCCGAGGTCGTCGACCTCTCGCACCGGCTCGGGCGGCCCGACGAGGAGACCGTCGGCATCCTGAGGCGGCTGGAACGGCATGGGCTCGTCGCGCAGTCCTCCGCCGGCTCCGGCCGCTGGGTGGCCGCGCCGCCCAACGTCGCGCTCGGCGCCCTGCTGACCCAGCAGCGGCACGGCCTGGAACAGGCCGAGATGGCGGCCGCCCTGCTCGCGCAGGAGTACCGCGCCGAGGCGGCCGAGCCCTCCGTGCACGACCTGGTGGAGGTCGTCACCGGCGCGAGCGCCGTGACGCACCGCTTCGCGCAGCTCCAACTCGGCGCGGAGAAGGAGGTCTGCGCCCTGGTCACGGGCAGCCCGATGGTCGTCAGCGGCATGGAGAACACCGCCGAGGAACGCGCCGTCGAACGCGGCGTCCGCTTCCGCGTGGTCATCGAGCGGGAGGTGATCAGCGGCCCCAACGGCATCGTCGAGATCACCGCCGCCCTCAGCCGCGACGAGGAGGTCCGCGTCGTCGACCGGGTCCCGACCAAGCTCGTCGTCGCGGACCGCTCCCTGGCGATGGTGCCGCTGGGCCGCAACTCGGCCGGACCGGCCGCGCTCGTCGTGCACGGCAGCGGACTGCTCGACTCGCTGATGAGCCTCTTCGAGAGCGTGTGGCGCGAGGCGCTGCCGATCCGCCTCGACCCCGACGGCGCGCCGGAGGAGGAGTCCCCCGACGGCCCGGACGCGGTGGACCTGCGGATCCTCTCGCTCCTGCTCGCCGGGCTCACCGACGCGAGCGCCGCCAAGCAGCTCGACCTCGGCCTGCGCACGGTCCAGCGCCGCGTCAAGCGCCTGATGGAACTCGCCGACGTCACGACGCGCCTCCAACTCGGCTGGCACGCCTACGAACGCGGCTGGGTCGCCCGAACCCCCGACTGACGCGCTCCCGCTGCGCGGCCGTGGCCGCTGCCCACGCGGATCCCGTCTCGCACTGCCCCGACCGCCACGGGCGGCACGAAGCCGCCCAGCGCCCCCGTTCACCGCCGCGCCGACGGCGGTCCCAACCGGCCCCACCCGAGGGCGACTCCGCCGCGCCCATCGCGACACGCCGCCTCGTCAGCGGCGTACTCAACGCCGACGGCACGCCGCCATCCCGGCCCCAACTGCCCTGACCGCCACGGCCGCACACAGGGGATCGGCGCCGGCCGGTCCCGACGAAGGCGACTCCGCGCCGGACGCCAGGCCACGCGGCCGCGCCTGATTCCCGCCCGGTGGCCGTGTCGCCGCGCGCGTCTGCGCAGCGCTGCGAGCGCCGGTGGCCAAGCGCCGCCGTCGCGGTGACCCGGACACGCGCCCCCGCCCGCCACCGCCCCCGGCCGGCAGCGCATCCGCCCGCGCCGCGGGCCATCGGTAGCCTCCCTGGGCCGGGCGCCAATCGGACCAGGGGCACCCGGATCCGGCGCATCCGGCCGCCCGACCCGAGGGGCCGGAGCCGAGGGCGCCGGCGCGGAGCGTTGCCGTCTCCCGGCGGAATCGTCCGGGATCGGTAACAGAGGGATCCCGGAGCGCCCGTACTCCGTCCTCCCCTGTGCACGGCGATACGGAGCACTCAGGGAGCGGGGCGGACATGGTGTGGAGCGGTATACGGGGGACGAACGGGCGCCTGCTGGGGGCGGCCGTCGGTGTGGCGGCCGTGACGGCGGCGGTGTCGGCGTGGACCGCACAGGCGGGGCCCTCCGGTGACCGGGCGGCGGTCGCCGCGCCCCACGGGTCCGCGAAGCCCTCCGCGACGGCCAGGCCCACGCCCCGCCCCATACCGGGGCAGACCTCCGTACCGGACGCGCAACTCCCGGCCCCGCTGGTCAACATGGACATCGCGCACGCCTCGGACAAGGGCCCGCGGGGCGTGAACATCACCATCGACGACGGCCCCGACCCCGCCTGGACCCCTCAGGTCCTCCAGGTGCTCGAGGACTACGGCGTGAAGGCGACCTTCTGCATGGTCGGCACGCAGGCCCAGGCGCATCCCGACCTGGTGAAGGCCGTGGTCGCCGCCGGGCACCGGCTGTGCGACCACTCCGTATCCCACGACACGACGATGAACACCAAGTCCCGGGCCTACCAGGCCAAGGAGATCCTGGACGCCGAGCGCATGATCACCGAGGCGTCGGGGGGCGTCAAGCCGCTCTACTACCGCGCCCCGGGCGGCGCCTTCACCCCGTACAGCCGTCAGCTCGCCGCGTCGCACGGCATGCGCCCGCTGGGCTGGAACGTGGACTCCGAGGACTTCAAGCAGCCGGGCACGGCCGCCGTGGTGGGCACCGTCAAGAACGAGATCGCCAACGGCCCGACCGTGCTCTTCCACGACGCGGGCGGCGACCGCGGCCAGACCGTGGAGGCGCTGCGCCAGATCCTGCCGTGGCTGAAGCAGCAGGGGTACTCCTTCGGCTTCCCCGTGCGCTGACGGTTCGTCAGCACGACGTTCACCCGCGCAGGTCGGGGCTACGCTGGTGCCGTCCCGAGAGGAGCTCCCGTTGCCCGACCAGATCTCCACGCCGCGCCCCACGCTGGAAGCCGTCGCCGAGCGGGCCGGTGTCTCCCGGGCCACGGTCTCGCGGGTGGTGAACGGCGGGAACGGGGTGCGCGAGGTCCTGGTCGAGAAGGTCCGCCGGGCCGTCGAGGAACTGGGCTACGTGCCCAACCAGGCGGCCCGTTCCCTGGTCACCCGGCGGACGGGGGCGGTCGCCGTGATCGTGGCCGAGCCGGAGGCCCGGGTCTTCGCGGACCCCTTCTTCGCCGAGCAGTTGCTCGGCATCAGCCGGGAACTCGCCGTCCACGACTCGCAGCTCGTCCTGCTGCTGGTGGAGGGGACGGCCGACTACGACCGGGTCGGCCGCTATCTCTCGGGCGGTCACGTCGACGGCGCCCTGGTCTTCTCCCTGCACGCCGAGGACCCGCTGCCGGGGATCATCCGGCGGATCGGCCTGCCCACGGTCTTCGGCGGCCGTCCCGGCTGGCCGGGGGCGGACGGCGACCGCGGGATCCTCTACGTCGACTCCGACAACCGCGGCGGCGCGCGGGAGGCCGTCCGCCATCTGGTCTCCCTGGGGCGCGAGCGCATCGCGACCATCACCGGACCGCTCGACCAGACCGCGTCCGTCGACCGGCTCGACGGCTACCGTGACGTCCTGCCGGCCGCCGACCCGCGACTGGTCGCGGTGGGTGACTTCTCCGCGGGCGGCGGCGCGCGGGCCATGTCCGAACTCCTGGATTACGCACCCGACCTGGACGCCGTCTTCGTCGCCTCCGACCTCATGGCCACCGGCGCGCTGCGCGTGCTGCGCGACCACGGCCGCCGGGTGCCGGAGGACGTGGCGGTCGTCGGCTTCGACGACATGGCCTCGGTTGCCGAACCCGCCGACCCCCCGCTGACGACGGTCCGTCAGGAGATCGAGGAGATGGGCCGGCTGATGGTGCGTTTGCTGCTGCGCGGTCTGGTCCAGCGCTCGGAGGAGGGCAGCGGCGGCCGTCCGCTGTCCTCCGTCGTCACGCCGACCCGGCTGGTGCGGCGGGCCACCGCCTGACCCGCCGCACCGGCCGGGCCGGGGTCAGAGCTCCCCGTGCTCCTTCATGACACGGCGGGCCTGGGCGAAGAGCATGCCGACGTTGACCGAGCGACGGCAGACGACAACCGCGACGACGTCCTCGTTGACGGTGTTGCGCAGGAACAGGTGGGTGAGGTTCTCGCTGTTGACGAGTACCTCCTGGAAGTAGTGCTGGTCGCTGGTGACTCCGCGGCGCTCCTTGAAGACGTCCTCGATCATCACCACCGTGCGGCCCTGGAACAGGTCGAGGGTCGCGGCGGCCAGCAGGTCCAGTACCTCCGGGGGATGGCTGTCGACGGTGTCGACGGACAACAGCATGCCGGTCGCCATGTCGACCACGCCGGCGGCGAGGCACTCGGGGACCTCCTGCCGCAGGTTCTTCACCAGCATCATGATCTGGTCGGCCATGTTCGCACTCGGGCGCTTTCCGGTGGTGCTCACAGCACTCCTTCTTCGGGGGTCATCCGAGGACTCCTTCGGGGTCGGGCACGGGCTCGACCGCCGACTCGGGGTCCGGTTCGGGCTGGAGGAGGATGGACGCGATCCGCTCGATCGCGGTGCGGGCCTCCACGTGGAGCTGGGGGACGTTCATCCCCTCGTCGCCCACGACGATCAACAGGGCGGTGTCGTCGACCGCGTAGACGGCGGTGTAGCCGCCGCTGCTGCAGGTCACGGTCCTGCGCAGGGAGCCGCGCAGGGCCGCGGACGCGATCCGCTGGGAGAGACCGAGGCTGGCGGCGGCCAGCGCGGCCAGACCGTTGGGATCGATGGCGTCCTCGGTGTCCGCGGCGATCAGCAGGCCGTCGACCGCCGCCACGACGGTGTCGGTGATACCGACCACCTGGTCCCGCAGAGCACGCATCTCGGCGACCAGGGCGTCATGATTCATGCACGTGCACCTCCTTGAATTCATTGCGGAATGGATGATGTGCCGTCAGTGCCGCGTGAATTGACGTCAGGGGGAATCCGGCCGGCCCCGTCCCCGCGGCCGGAGAAATCCCTTCCAGCCCGAAGGCGGGCGGGAGGCCTCCAGCGCTTCGTGGATGCCGCTGGCCCCCGGGAGGCGACGCGGCAGTCCCTCCTCGGTGACGGCCGTCGGTCCCGGCACGGGACCGCGCGCGGCCGGGGGCCCCGGCGGATACGGCGGCAGGGGCGGAGGCGGGTCGAGGCCGAGGTCGAAGTCCGGGTCGGAGTCGGAATCGGGGTCGAGGCCGAGGTCGGGACCGGCGAGGGAAACCGGTTCGGGTACCGGGTCCGGGTCCGGGTCCGGGTCGGGCACGGCGGACCTGGGGGCGGGCACCGAGGGGGCAACGGGCGCGGAAACGGTCTCCACCAGGCCCTCGGCGAGCATCCGGGAGATCTCGACGGTGACGGTGTAGACCCCGCGGCCCAGGTGGAAGGCGATGTCCCGGGGACTGCGGCGGCCGTTGGCGCACTCCAGGATGTCCCGCCGGGTGGCGGGCAGCGTCTCCTCGTCCCCGGGACCGACGAGGGCGACCACCCGGTCGCGGTCCGGGGAGACCGGGCGGGGCAGGGAGGCCAGCGCGGCGATCCGCCGGCCCGCCTCGACCAGCAGTTCCTCGGGTTCGACGCCGCGTCCGACGGCCGGCGCGAGGGCGGGCACCGGATCGTCGGGCCGCGCCGGGTCCAGGACGCAGTTCTCCAGACGTCCGGCCAGGACGGCGAAGACGGCGTCCTGCGCCGCCATCATGTGGATCACCTGGAACTCGGCGTTGCCGAGCCGTCCGGCACCGGCGAAGGCGACCCCGGGCCAGGCTCCGGTGGCCGCCGCGTCGTGCGCGGCGCCCCACTCGGCCTCGTCGATGCGCCCGGATCGCAGCAGCAGCGTGCCCACCCCCGGGGAGCCGGGGCTCTCCACGGCGACGACCGCGCCGTCGAGCAGATGGAAGGCGCCGCCGGGACTGCCCTGCACTCTCAGCACGCCGCTGGCCCTCTCGTCCCGGCACCTGGCGAGCGCACGGCCGAGCAGATCGTGGGCGGCATTCCGGGTGGGCACGGAACCGGTCGGTGCCGAGGTCATCGCTCCCCTTGCTGCGCGCATGCGGGCATTCCGACAGGGCGCCGAAATGCCGTACGCGTGCACGATCAATCACGCCTGGGGGTAATTCCTATCAGCGCCCGGCGGGACCCCTCGGGCATTCCCGGGAGATGGCCACGGAAGAGTATTTGAGTATTTTCGCTGCCCCTATCGTGCCCATCTGCGACCGTTCCTGTGGCATGTGCGCGGAGCGGCCCACCTCCGGTCCCGAAGGTCAAGAGGCCCATGAGTTCTGTGAGTTGACACGCATCGCGTGTGGGAGGGTCCGGTCACGGGAAGGTCACGGGCAGACAGCGAAGGCAAAGACGCGGCAAACGCGTCCCGAACGGGCTGGAGGAGCCATGGTCTACTCGATCGTCCTCGGCGTCGTGATCGTCGCGCTCGGCCTCGGCAGCATCGTCTACACCTTCTGGCACGAGGGCAGTCCGCTGACCCTGCGCCGCCGGCAGCGGCACAACGGCGCCGGATGACCACCGGCCCGGCCCCCAGGGGGAGCCGGGCCGGCACGTCGGCACACCGCGGTCAGTACACCTTGCGGTGCCCGCCGCCACGCTTGCGTTCGTACATCTCCCGCCCCGCCGCGGAGCGTTGCTTCCACTCGCGGCGCATCTCCGCGCGCATCCGCGCGTCGGTGCGGGAGGCGATCCACGCGTTCTCGCGCAGCAACTTGCGGTAGCTGTCGAGCCGTCGGTGCGCCAGGGAGCCGTCCTCCAGCGCGGCGAGGACCGCGCAGCCGGGTTCCGCGGTGTGCGAGCAGTCCTGGAAACGGCACCGCCCTGCCAGGTCCTCGATGTCGGAGAAGGCCTGGGTGAGCCCGGCGTCGGCGTCCCACAACCCGACCCCGCGCAGTCCCGGGGTGTCGATGACCACCCCGCCGCCGGGCAGCGGCAGCAGGTCGCGGGTGGTCGTGGTGTGCCGCCCCTTGCCGTCGCTGTCACGGATGGCCTGCACCTCCTGGACCTCACGGCCCAGCAGCGCGTTGGTCAGCGTGGACTTGCCCGCGCCCGACTGCCCGAGCAGCACGGACGTGGCGCCGGCCAGCGCCTCGGCCATCTCCGCCACGCCGTCGCCGGTCGCGGCGCTCACGACGCGCACGTCCACGCCCGGCGCGGCGGACCTCGCGTCGTCCAGCAGATAGGTCGAGTCGGGGACGAGGTCGGCCTTGGTGAGGACGACCATCGGCTGGGCACCGCTGGTCCACGCCAGCGACACGAAGCGCTCCAGCCGGCCGAGGTCCAGTTCCGCGGCGATCGACACCGCGATGACCGCGAAGTCGACATTGGCGGCCAGCACCTGGCCCTCGGACCGCTTGGAGGAGGTGGAGCGGACGAAGGTGGTGCGGCGCGGCAGCAGGGCGCGTACTGCCGGTCCGGTGACCGGCGTGAGGTCGACGGCGGCCCAGTCGCCGGTGCACGCGACCCGCATCGGGTCGCGGGTGAAGACGTCCTCGGTGTCGGCCCGTACGGTCGTGGTGCCGCCGGAGCCGTCGGCGCCGGCGGGCACGACGACGTCGCACAGTCCGCGGTCGACGCGGACCACGCGCCCGGGGACGAGGCCCCGCTCCGCGTGGGCCGCGAAGGCGGAGTCGAGCAGGGAGTCCCAGCCGTAGGCGGCGAGCGCGGTGGACGGCTGCGGGACGGTTCCGTTCTTCAACGGGGAGAGCCCTTCGGGAGGGCGGTCGCGCGCGGCTGCGCCGTCAGGGCGTACGGGACGTCGGGACGGACGCGGTCAGCCGAGGACCGCCGAGGTGGGGTTGATGGTCTTCTGGATGCGGGCAGCGCCCGGCGCAGTGACAGTCATCGCTCCAACACCTCCTCGATCGCTCGCGGTCCGACGGCGAAACCTTAGCCCGGCGCCCCGAGGGGCGCGCAACCCGTTTTCCGCGGCTCCCGCTCCTCAGGCCGTCTCGGCGTACCGCTCCCCCGCGTACGCCCGGACCACCGGGACGACCGCCTCCGCGCCGCCGGGCAGGCGGTCCAGACGGACCAGGGCGTAGGCCTTGTGGCCGTCGACCAGGTAACTGGGGTTGGAGTCCGGCCTGGTGCCCGGCAGCGGCCACACCACGAGCCAGGGCCGCTTGTCGGTCGTCGCCTGCGACCTGCCGACGGTGACGGCCGCGATCTCCGACCAGGCGAAGTGCTGTTCGTCCTGGGTGACCTCGCGCATGCCGATCCCGGTGGACCCGATCCGCAGCCGCAGCGGCTTGCGCCAGCGGCGGTAGGAGCGGCCGGTGAGGTACCAGCAGCCGATGGCGCCCAGCGGCCCGAACGCGGTGAAGGGCTCGGGGCCCACGACGCGGCCGTGGACCAGTTCCCAGAACGAGTAGCTGAACACGACGGCCGCGGCCGCCCAGACCAGCGTCCAGGTACCGGCCTGCCGCCCGTCGATGAAGACCTGCTCCCCTCCCGGCACGCTCAGTTCGGGCCCCGACACGCTCACCGGGATCGGCGGGCGCACCGCGCGGGGCGCCGTCTCGAAGCGGGCACCGGCGTGCGCGGCGAGGACGTTCGTCAGATCGCTGACGCCCTGGTCCAGGTCCTCGCAGTCCACGAGGGTGTAACGGGTCCGGCCGTCCCAGGTGCGGTCCGCCTTCCGCGGGAGCGTCACGCCCGGCGCGGTCCACAGCGTCAGCCGCGGCTTGGGCGGCGTCGTCTGCTCGCTGTCCTCACCGGTGTTCGGGACGTGCCACAGGGCGACCGCCTCGATCTGCTCCCAGGCGAGCTCGGCGTCGTGCAGCGTGATCCCGAAGCCGTCGATCCGCAGCCGGAACGGCTGCTCCGCCTTGCGCAGGTCCCTCCAGCCGCCGTAGAAGGCCAACCCCGAGAGCAAGAACACCGTCAACGGCGCCGTCACATTGCCGCCCAGCGTGGCGACCAGCCACACCAGGGCGCCCGCCGCCACGGCGCCCCCTCCCATGAGCCACCGCCGGCCGCGCCGTCTCAGCGTCCGCTCCACCGTGAATTCCATTGCTCCGTACCCCCCTTGTCATCCCCGCCCGGCACCCATGATGCGTCCCCGTCCGCCCGGCTCCCAGCCCCACCGACCCGCTGGTTGCCCAACCGTGACGCCCACGGGACAACGCCGCCGCGCTGCCGCTCCCCGGCCCCCGGCCGTTCACCCTCGCGCCCCTGTCCGATGGGTTTCGGCCCACGACACCGGCGTCCGATTCGTTCAAGACGGCGGGTGGGAGGGCTGCGTACGGTGGCGGCATGACCGTGCGTATCGGAGTGATCGAGATCGTGGTGGCCGACATGGGGGCGTCGCTGGCGTTCTACCGGCGCCTGGGGCTGGAGATCGCGGAGGGGGTGGAAGGGGAGCCGCATGTGGAGGCGGAGTTGCCCGGGGGGCTGCGGATCGCCTGGGACACCCAGGAGACGGTCCGGTCGTTCGACCCGGGGTGGACGGCGCCGGAGCGGGGCGGGCACGGCATGGCGCTGGCGTTCGCGTGCGACGGACCGGCGGAGGTGGACGCGGTGTTCGCGGAGCTGACGGGGGCCGGGTACGAGGGGCACCTGAAGCCGTTCGACGCCGTGTGGGGGATGCGGTACGCGACCGTGCGCGACCCTGACGGCAACGCGGTGGACCTGTACGCGCCGCTGTCCTAGCTTCCGGGACTACCGCGCCAGGAGCCGGCCCAGCGGAACGCCCGTGAGGGCGCGGACGTCCCGGGCGAGGTGGGCCTGGTCGGCGTAGCCGGCGCGGCCGGCGAGCTCGGCGAACGGAAGGCCGTGGCGGGCCAGGCGCAGGGCGCGCTGGAGGCGCAGGATGCGGGCGAGGGTCTTGGGGCCGTAGCCGAAGGCGTCCAGGCAGCGGCGGTGCAGTTGCCGCTCGCTGACGCCGAGGGCCGCGGCGACGTCGAGCACCCGGGCGCCGGCGGCAAGACCCGCGGCCGTCTCGGGCGCGTACGGGACCGGGTCCCGCGACGGGCGGCCCAGGACCACAGCCTCCAGCGCCGCGCCGGGGTCGGCCGCCGCCGCCACGCGCTCGGTCAGGCGACGCGCTTCCGCGCCGGGCCAGAGCGCGTCCAGCGGCACGCGGCGGTCCCGCAGTTCGTGCGCGGGGGCGCCGAGCACGGCCGGGCCGACACCGGGCGCGAAGCGCAGCCCGGCGTAGCGGGTGCCGGGCGGGCTCGCGGAGAGGTGGGCGCGGGTGTCGGGCCCGGCGGCGAAGAGCCCGGTGTCCTCTCCCCAGATGAGGTCGATGCAGCCGTCGGGCAGCACCCGGGCCGCCTCGGCGTCCGCTGTCCTGGTCCACAGCACGGCGCCGGGGACGGCGGAGCCGCGTTCCCGGTACATGCCCTCCAGGATGGCACCGCCCGGTGACAGCGGGGGCTCACTCCCCGGGCGGCGGCCCGCCCTTACCGTGCGGGCGGCGGCCCCGCAGCCGGCCGCGGACGTCGTCGGGCGGCAGGAAGCCCGCCCAGCGCTCGGGGAATTCGGCGGGCGGGTCCTCGGGGCCCACCTCGTCGTCGGGGCCGTCGTCGAAGGCGGCCCGGCGGGCGGCGGCCTCGGCGAGCCGGTCGGCGGCCTGGCGCTGGCGCACGCGGGCGTTCTTCTCCCGTGCCGCGGCGGTCTCGATGGACGGCCAGACCCGGTCGATCGCGGCGTTGACGGCCGCGCCGACCAGCACCGCGAAGGCCGAGACGAAGATCCACAACAGGACGGCGACGGGCGCGGCCAGTGATCCGTAGATGGTCGGGCCCTCCACCGTGTGGGTGAGGTAGATGCGCAGCACGAAGCTGCCGAGGACCCACATCAGCAGGGCGACGGCGGCCCCGGGCATGTCCTCGTACCAGGGCGACCGCACCGGCACGGACACGTGGTAGAGCGTGGTGAGGAAGGTGATCGACAGCAGCAGCACCACCGGCCAGTACAGGATCCGGATGACCCACTCGCTCCACGGCAGGAACGCCACCACCGCGTCCGGGCCGACGACCAGCAGCGGCATCACGACGGCGCCGATGACCAGGGCGACGACGTAGAGCAGCAGGGCCAGCAGCCGGGTCTTGACGATGCCCCGTATGCCCTCCAGGCCGTACATGATCGTGATGGTGTCGACGAAGACGTTCAGGGCCCGCGAGCCCGACCACAGGGCGATGACGAAGCCGATGGAGATCACGTCGGGCCGGCCGCCGCCGAAAACGTCGTCCACCAGCGGGCGCATCAACTGGTCGACGCCCTTGTCCGACAGGACGGTGGCCGCCGCGGTGAGGATGTTGCGGCGGATGTTGTCGATGGTGTCGGTGCCGATGACCTCGTCCACGTACCCGATGGCGCCGACGAGGCCGAGCAGCAGGGGCGGCAGGGACAGCAGCACGAAGAAGGCGGCCTCGGCGGCCAGGCCCGTGACGCGGTACTCCAGGCAGGAGTTGACCGTGTCCTTGAGCAGCAGCCAGCCGACCTTGCGCTTGGAGACGTTCCGGTAGAGGGACCGCGCCTGGAGAAGCCGGCCCTTCCGGGGCCGCTCGGGTGTTTCATCTGCTGCCTGCACGCGCCTACGGTAGCTGTCATGAGTGCCCCCACACACACCGTGACCAACCAGCCCCCGCCGCTGGTCGGGTATGACGTGTACGCCGCCGACGACGCCCTCGTGGAGGGGGTCGCCCGGCACGCCGCGCCCGAGCGCCGGCAGGAGATCGACCAGGAGCTGGGCGAGATCGGCCGGTCGGCCGGCTCGGTCCAGGCACAGGCGTGGGGGCAGGAGGCGAACACGCACTCCCCCGTGCTGCGCACCCACGACCGCTACGGCAACCGCCTCGACGAGGTGGACTTCCATCCGTCCTACCACCGGCTGCTGGGCCGGGCGGTCTCGTCGGGGCTGACCGACGCCTGGTCGCGTCCGGACGGCCACCTGCGGCGCGCGGCGGGCTTCCTCGTGTGGTCGCAGGTCGAGCAGGGGCACGGCTGCCCGGTCTCGATGACGCACGCGGCGGTGCCGGCCCTGCGGGCCGATCCGGCGCTGGCGGCGGAGTGGGAGCCCCGCCTGGGGTCGCGCGTCTACGACCCGCAGCTGGTGGCGCCCGGGCAGAAGCCGGGCGCGCTGTTCGGGATGGGCATGACCGAGAAGCAGGGCGGCTCGGACGTGCGCGCGAACACCACGCGGGCGGAGCCGCTCGCCGAGGAGGGCACCTATCTGCTCACCGGGCACAAGTGGTTCTGCTCGGCGCCGATGTCGGACGGCTTCCTCGTGCTCGCCCAGGCGACCGGGTCCGCCGGCGACGGGGGCCTGACCTGCTTCCTGCTGCCCCGCGTCCTGCCGGACGGCACGCGCAACGTGTTCCGCATCCAGCGGCTGAAGGACAAGCTGGGCAACCGCTCCAACGCCTCGTCGGAGGTCGAGTTCGACGGCACCTGGGCGCGCCGGGTCGGCGAGGAGGGGCGGGGGGTGGCGACCATCATCGAGATGGTGGCGGCCACCCGGCTGGACTGCGCGATCGGTTCGGCGGCGGTCATGCGGCAGGCGGTGGCGCAGGCGGTCCACCACACCGCGCACCGCAGCGCCTTCGGCGGTCCGCTGATCGACAAGCCGCTGATGCGCAACGTCCTGGCGGACCTGGCGCTGGAGTCGGAGGCCGCGACGACGACCGTGCTGCGACTGGCGGCGGCGTACGACGCGGACACCGAGCAGGAGCGGCACTTCCGGCGGCTGGCGGTGGCCGTGTCCAAGTTCTGGATCACCAAGCGCTGCCCCGTGGTGGCGGCCGAGGCGCTGGAGTGCCTGGGCGGCAACGGTTATGTGGAGGAGTCCGGCATGCCGCGGCTGTTCCGCGAGTCGCCGCTGAACTCGGTGTGGGAGGGCTCCGGCAACGTCCAGGCGCTGGACGTGCTGCGGGCCCTGCAGCGGGAGCCGCAGGCGCTGAACGCGTTCCTCGGGGAGATCGGGCTGGCGCGGGGCGCGGACCACCGGCTGGACGGGGCGATCAAGTCGCTGCTGACCGAACTCGCCGACCTGGAGGGCATCGAGGGGCGGGCGCGACGGGTCGTGGAGCGGATGGCGCTGGTGCTGCAGGGCTCCCTGCTGGTGCGCTTCGCGCCGGCGGAGGTCTCGGACGCCTTCTGCGCCTCCCGGCTCGGCGGCGACTGGGGGGCGACCTTCGGGACGCTTCCGCGCGGGCTGGACCTGGAGGCCGTGGTGGAACGGGCCCGCCCGGTGGCGTGAAGCGCAGGCGCGGCGGCGGTCCCCCGTTCCCGGTGGAAGGTCCGGGATGACGGGAGAAACGATCCGCCGCCGCGCCGCGCGGAAGGTGGTGCCGCGCCGACTCGGCACCACCCCCGGTCTCCAACCTCACCGTCGCACGGATGGTGTTCCGTACGAGTAGCGTGATGCGCCGTCACTGTCCGTCGGGCGCGTGCATATTCGCAACCGTTGCAGACCGTTGCAAGCTATTGGCCGGATATGCCGCCGGAGCACCACCGACGGCGGCACCATATGCACAGGGTGTGGTCGCCAATGCGCCGTCGCGATCACTGCCGGGCGCACAGCGCAGACCAGCGCACACGCACGCGGGGAGCACCATGAGCCAGGTTCCGTTCGACTCCCGGTCGTTGTCGGCACAGTCGGCCCAGGAGACGCGCCGGTCGGCGCGGATGCTGGGCGGGATGCGGGAGGCCGCCCTGGGCGGTGGCGGGAAGGCCGCCGCCACGGTCCCCCGGCAGATCATCCAGGACTCCTGGCGGCGTGCCCTGGACCTCGGCGTCGACCCCGACAACGGCAGCCACAACGCGATGCTGACGGCGGACGAGATCGAGCAGCGCCGGCGCCTCACCCCGCTGGTCGCGGTGATGCCCGCGCTGCGCGACGGGCTGGTCTCGGTGGCCGACGAGGCCCGGCACATCATGGTCGTCACCGATCCCGAGGGCCGGGTGCTGTGGCGCGACGGCAGCGTCGCCGTCCGCAAGAGCGCGGACCGGCTGGGCTTCGCCGAGGGCGCCTCGTGGGCCGAGGACACGGTGGGCACCAACGCGATCGGCACCGCCCTGGTGGCCGGGCGCCCGGTGCAGGTGCACCAGGCCGAGCACTTCGTGCGGGAGCTGCACCAGTGGACCTGCGCGGCGGCGCCGCTGCACGACCCGCGTGACGGACGGCTGCTCGGCGCGGTCGACGTCAGCGGACCGGCGGCCACCGTGCACCCGGCGATGCTGTCGCTGGTCACGGCGGTGACCAAGGTCGCCGAGGGCGAACTGCGCTCCCGGCACTGGGCGGCGGTCGACCGGCTGCGCTCGGTCGCGGCCCCGCTGCTGGCCCGGATGTCCGGCCGGGCCGCGGTCGTGGACCCCAACGGCTGGACCGCTGCCGTCACCGGCATGCCGGCGGTCGAGCGGGTCACCCTGCCCGCCGCGCCGGGCGCCGGGCCCACCTGGGTGCCCTCGCTCGGCCTGTGCACGCTGGAACCGCTGCCCGGCGGCTGGCTGGTGCGGGTCCGCGACGAGGCGGAGGACCGGACCCCGGCGGGCCGGGTGGTGCTGGACGTGAGCCGCCCGCGCACCTGGAGCATCACGGTCTCCGGCGGCGCGGGCGGCTGGTCGCAGGAGCTCAGCCCGCGCCATGCCGAGCTGCTGTTCGTCCTCGCCCTGCACCGGGCCGGGCGCAGTGCCGCCGAACTGGCGGGCGACCTGTTCGGCGACCCCACCCGCACGGTCACCGTCCGCGCCGAGATGTCCCGGCTGCGCCGTACGCTCTCCGGCGTCCTCGACCACCGGCCGTACCGTTTCGCCGACGGTGTCGAGGTCGAACTCCTGCGCCCGGCGCACCCCGCCGACCTGCTGCCGCACTCGGCGGCCCCGGCGGTCCGCGGGGCGCGTTCCGCGTGACCGCGGGGCGACCGACCCACCCCGCGACGCCCCGGCCCCCCGTACACGCACGACCCGCACCCCCGGGCGGCCCCAGCGGTCCGCAGAGCCTGTGCCGCCCGACCGCCCGACCGCCCGACCGCCCGACCGCCCGACCGCCCGACCGCCCGGACAAGCGTCCCACCCCGCCCCGGCGCACCCACGCCCCGCCGAGGGGTGCCCCGGCATCCCGGGCGCCGGCTGCGCCTGCCGCCTCCTCAGGCGCGCTCGGGGAGGTACCGCTCCGCCCGCGGTCACGCGGACCGCGGGGCACCCCGCCCCGGTGGCCGCCGGCGTGGTTGGCTGGGGCCCATGAGCAACACCGTCACCGTGACCACCTGGTCGCTGGAACAGACCTCACCGGCCGATCTGCGGCCGTCGGCGCCGGCCATGGAGCCCGATCCCGCGACCGCCGGAATCAGGATCGTCCGGGCGGAGGTGCCGTCCCCGGAGTTCAGCCGCTTCCTCTACACCTCGGTCGGCGCGGACTGCGCGTGGACCGACCGGCTGCCCTGGACGTACGCGCAGTGGCGCGCCTGTCTGGACCGCCCCGGCGTGGAGACCTGGGTCGCCTGGGACCAGGGCACGCCCGCCGGCTACATCGAGCTGGACGCGCAGGACGAGGCCCAGGTCGAGATCGCGTACTTCGGGCTGCTGCCCGCCTTCCGGGGACGCCGGATCGGTGCGCAGTTGCTGTCGTTCGGCATCGCACGGGCCTGGGACCTGGCCGAACGGTGGCCGGACCGGACGCCGACCAAGCGGGTGTGGGTGCACACCTGCAGCCTGGACGGCCCGCACGCGCTGGCCAACTACGAGAAGCGCGGCTTCCGCATCTTCCGTACCGAGACGGGGGAAGAGGAGAAGAGGCCGATCGACGGTCCCTGGCCCGGGGCCTGACGGCGGCCGCACCGCGCGGGCCGGGCGGCCGGCGGAGCGAGAACGCCGTGGAAGGGGAGGGCATGGACGTCGTCGGGGTCGGGGCGCTCAATCTGGACCTGATCACGGGGGCGTCGGCCGTGGGCGGCAGCCCGGTGCTGGCCCGGCTCGACGCGCACATGGGGCTGCGTCCGCCGCTCGAGAGCGGTTCCGAGCGGCTGGTGGAGGAACCCGCCGTCCGCGCCGCCCTGGAGTGCCTGCGCACCGAAGGGGTGCCGCTCACGCCCGAGCTCGGCGGCTCGGCCTTCAACGCGCTGCACGCCCTCGCACGGCTCGGCCGTGGGCTGCGGCTGGGGTACGTGAGCGTCGCCGGCCGCAGCCCGCTGGACGCGGTCGATCCGCTCGCCCTCCTCGACGGGCTCGGCATCGACCGCTCCCTGGTGCTGCCGGACCCCGAGCGGCTGTGCGGCATCTGCCTGTCGGTGTACGACGAGGGGGAGCGCACGCTGCTCACCCACACCGGCGCCAACACGGGCATCGCCGGGCATGTGCGGCGGCACTTCGACGAGATCGCGGGCACTCTGGCGCGGGCCCGTGTGGTGCACGTGACGTCCTTCCTGGACCCCGACGGAGGTGCGGCGCTGCGCGGGCTGCTGACGGCGGTCCGGGAGCGGTCGCCGCGCACGATCGTCACCTTCGACCCGGGCCACGCGTGGTCCACCGCGCCGAGCGACGACGTACTGGCAATGGCCGCGGCGAGCGACTACCTGCTGCTCAACGGGCGCGAGTTCACCGATCTGGTACCGCTGCTGCCCGGACTGCGCGGCACGGCGGTGGTGAAGTACCCGGACCGGGTGGAAGTGCGCCGGCCGGGTTCGGTGGAGCGCTACGCCCACCGTCCGCTCCCGGACGGCGAGATCGAGGACGCGACGGGGGCCGGGGACGTCTTCGCGGCCGGGGTGCTCGCGGCCCTCGCCGCCGACCGGGCGCTGCTGGGCGCGGGGGTGCGGCTCGGCACCGCGCTGGCGGCCCACAAGCTGCGGCACGTCGGGACCCGAGGACACGACGGGTTCCGGGCGATCACGGGTGATTTCCTGCGGCATCCGAGCAGGGTGCGGTGATCTGTCCGGTCCGTCCCGCCCCGGACACCGCATCCGTATCAGGATGTGGGATGATCGGGTCCACATAGCGGATAACGGTGGACTGGCCCGAGACCCGCGTGACACGCTTTCGACATGTCTCGCACTGGAATCGCCTTGGTAGGTCGACTGCACGTCGACCTCGGACGTATGTCCAGCGCCATCTGTCGGGCGTACTGAGCCCGCACGCCGTCACGCCCCGGACTGACCCCGCCGTCCCCGACGTCGCGGACGCGCACCGACCCCCGCAACCCGGAACGCCGCAATGCGCGATGTGTTTCCGCAGGCCGCAGGGGTCCTTCGCCGTACGATCCCCTCCTGCCGAACCTCCTCAGCCTGCCGTAAGGACTGCATCGCCATGGCTTCCACCCCCGACCAGCAGGGCGCCGCCGCACGCCGCAAGGTGAGCCGTCACCGCGGCGAGGGCCAGTGGGCGGTCGGCCACATGACGCCGCTCAACGCCAACGAGCAGTTCAAGCGCGACGACGACGGTCTCAATGTGCGGACGCGCATTGAGACGATCTACCAGTACCGCGGTTTCGACTCGATCGACGGGGCCGACCTGCGCGGCCGTATGCGCTGGTGGGGGCTGTACACCCAGCGCAAGCCCGGAATCGACGGCGGCAAGACCGCGATCCTGGAGCCGGAGGAGCTGGACGACAAGTACTTCATGCTGCGGGTCCGGATCGACGGCGGCCGGCTCACCACCCAGCAGCTGCGCGTGATCGGCGAGGTCTCCCAGGAGTTCGCCCGCGGCACCGCCGACATCACCGACCGGCAGAACATCCAGCTGCACTGGATCCGCATCGAGGACGTGCCGGAGATCTGGCGCCGGCTGGAGGGCGTCGGGCTGTCCACCACCGAGGCGTGCGGCGACACCCCGCGCGTCATCCTCGGCTCGCCGGTGGCCGGCATCGCCGAGGACGAGATCGTCGACGGCACCTGGTCCGTGGACGAGGCCCACCGCCGGATCATCGGCAACAAGGAGTTCTCCAACCTCCCCCGCAAGTTCAAGTCGGCGATCTCCGGCTCCCCGCTGCTGGACGTGGCCCACGAGATCAACGACGTCGCCTTCGTCGGCGTCCGCCACCCCGAGCGCGGCCCCGGCTTCGACGTGTGGGTCGGCGGCGGTCTGTCCACCAACCCCAAGATCGGTGTCCGGCTGGGCGCGTGGGTGCCACTGGAGGAGGTCCCCGACGTCTTCGAGGGCGTCCTCTCGATCTTCCGCGACTACGGCTACCGGCGGCTGCGCACCCGGGCCCGGCTGAAGTTCCTGGTCGCCGACTGGGGCGCGGAGAAGTTCCGCCAGGTGCTGGAGGACGAGTACCTGCTGCGCAAGCTGGTCGACGGCCCCGCCCCCGACCAGCCAGTCCAGCAGTGGCGCGACCACGTCGGGGTGCACCGGCAGCAGGACGGCCGCTTCTACGTCGGCTTCGCGCCCCGCGTCGGCCGGGTGGACGGCACCACGCTCAGCAAGATCGCGGAACTGGCGGAGGCACACGGCTCGGGCCGGCTGCGGACCACCGTCGAGCAGAAGATGATCGTGCTCGACGTCGAGCAGGACCGCGTCGACTCCCTCGTCGCGGGTCTGGAGGCGCTCGATCTCCAGGTGAGGCCCTCCACCTTCCGGCGCGGCACGATGGCGTGCACCGGCATCGAGTTCTGCAAGCTGGCCATCGTCGAGACCAAGGCGCGCGGCGCCTCCCTCATCGACGAACTGGAGCGCAGGCTGCCGGAGTTCGAGGAACCGATCACCATCAACGTCAACGGCTGCCCCAACGCGTGCGCCCGCATCCAGGTCGCCGACATCGGCCTGAAGGGCCAGCTGGTCCTCGACGACGACGGCAACCAGGTCGAAGGCTTCCAGGTGCACCTGGGCGGCGCGCTGGGCCTGGAGGCCGGTTTCGGCCGCAAGGTCCGCGGCCTGAAGGTGACCTCGGACGAGCTGCCCGACTACGTGGAGCGGGTCCTGAGGCGCTTCCAGGCCGGGCGCACGGACGGCGAGCGGTTCGCCCAGTGGGTCACGCGCGCGTCGGAGGAGGAGCTGTCGTGAGCGAGCGTGCCGCACCGTTCTACTGCCCGTACTGCGGCGACGAGGACCTGCACCCGGCGGAGCAGGGCCACGGCGCCTGGGAGTGCCGCGCCTGCAACCGCGCCTTCCAGCTCAAGTTCCTGGGTCTGCTGGCCCGCGGCCTGCAGACCGGACCCCCCGAAGGAGGCAGTTCGTGACCACCGCGCAGCAGCACTCCGCGGACGAGTTCCAGCTCCTGGCCGAGCGTGCGGGGCGCGACCTGGAGGACGCCCCGGCCGCGGACATCCTGCGCTGGGCCGTCGACTCCTTCGGGCCGCGCTTCTGCGTGACCTCCTCCATGGAGGACGCCGTCGTGGCCCACCTGGCCTCCCGCGTGGCGCCCGGTGTCGACGTGGTCTTCCTGGACACCGGCTACCACTTCCCGGAGACCATCGGCACCCGCGACGCCGTCGCCGCCGTGATGGACGTCAACGTCATCACCCTGACACCGCGCCGGACCGTCGCCGAGCAGGACGCCGAGTACGGGCCGCGGCTGCACGACCGCGACCCCGACCTGTGCTGCGCGCTGCGGAAGGTCAACCCGCTGGAGGAGGGCCTGACGGCGTACGACGCCTGGGCGACCGGACTGCGCCGCGACGAGTCCCCGACCCGGGCCAACACCCCCGTCGTCGGCTGGGATGCCCGCCGCGCGAAGGTCAAGGTCTCCCCCATCGCGCGCTGGACGCAGGCCGACGTGGACGCCTATGTCAGCGAGCAGGGCGTGCTCACCAATCCGCTGCTCATGGACGGCTACGCCTCGGTCGGCTGCGCCCCCTGCACCCGGCGGGTGCTGGAGGGCGAGGACGCGCGGGCCGGCCGCTGGGCGGGCCGCGGCAAGACCGAGTGCGGGCTGCACGGCTGATGACGACGACGGAACGGACCTACCGGGAGGGGCGGATGGGCGTCACGGACGCAGGGGCCACGGTGTGGCTCACGGGCCTGCCGAGCGCGGGCAAGACCACGATCGCCCGCGCGTTGGCGGACCGGCTGCGCGGCGACGGGCACCGGGTGGAGGTGCTCGACGGCGACGAGATCCGCGAGTTCCTCTCCGCGGGGCTCGGCTTCAGCCGCGAGGACCGGCACACCAATGTGCAGCGCATCGGCTTCGTCGCCGAACTCCTGGCCTCGCACGGCGTCAAGGTCCTGGTCCCGGTCATCGCGCCGTACGCCGACAGCCGCGAGGCGGTCCGCAAGCGGCACGACGCCCGGGGCACCGCGTACCTGGAGGTGCACGTGGCCACGCCGCTGGACGTCTGCTCGGCGCGGGACGTGAAGGGCCTGTACGCCCGTCAGGCCGCGGGCGAGATATCGGGCCTGACCGGTGTCGACGACCCGTACGAGGCACCCGCGACCCCGGACCTGCGCATCGAGACCCAGCACCACACCGTGGACGACTCGGCGGCGCTCTTGACGGCGCTGCTGGTGGAGAGGGGGCTCTCGTGAGGTGGGGGTACCGCCCAGCGGTAGCTGGGGGAGTGCGCGCGGCCACGCGGCCGCAGTCGACCCACGACCCGCGCGTTCGCCGCGCGGGCGGAGAAGCTCACAAGGGGGACGCAGCGTGACGACCGTCGTCGCGATCGACGAGAGCACCGAGAACCCCTTCGCGCTGTCGCACCTGGACGCGCTGGAGTCGGAGGCGGTGCACATCTTCCGTGAGGTGGCGGGGGAGTTCGAGCGTCCGGTGATCCTCTTCTCGGGCGGCAAGGACTCCATCGTCATGCTGCATCTGGCGCTGAAGGCGTTCGCCCCCGCCTCGGTGCCCTTCTCGCTGCTGCACGTCGACACCGGGCACAACTTCCCCGAGGTGCTGGAGTACCGCGACCGCACGGTCGCCCGGCACGGGCTGCGGCTGCACGTCGCGTCCGTGCAGGACTACATCGACGACGGGCGGCTGCGCGAGCGCCCCGACGGCACCCGCAACCCGCTGCAGACCGTGCCGTTGACCGAGGCCATCCAGGAGCACCGCTTCGACGCGGTCTTCGGCGGCGGCCGCCGGGACGAGGAGAAGGCCCGCGCCAAGGAGCGCGTCTTCTCGCTGCGCGACGAGTTCTCGCAGTGGGACCCGCGCCGCCAGCGCCCCGAGCTGTGGCAGCTGTACAACGGCCGGCACGCCCCCGGCGAGCACGTGCGGGTCTTCCCGCTGTCCAACTGGACCGAGCTGGACGTCTGGCAGTACATCGCCCGCGAGGGCATCGAGCTGCCGCAGATCTACTACGCCCACGAGCGCGAGGTGTTCCGCCGCGCGGGCATGTGGCTGACCGCGGGCGACTGGGGCGGGCCCAAGGACGGCGAGACCGTCGAGACGCGGCTGATCCGCTATCGCACGGTGGGCGACATGTCCTGCACCGGCGCGGTGGACTCCGACGCCGCCACCATCGACGCGGTGATCACCGAGATCGCCGCCTCCCGGCTCACCGAGCGCGGGGCCACCCGGGCCGACGACAAGCTCTCCGAGGCCGCGATGGAAGACCGCAAGCGCGAGGGGTACTTCTAACCATGACCGCCGGCATCACCGCCGCCGAGCACCTCGCGGCCACCGCCCTGCTGCGTTTCGCCACCGCGGGCTCCGTGGACGACGGCAAGTCCACCCTCGTCGGGCGGCTGCTGCACGACTCCAAGTCGGTCCTCGCCGACCAGTTGGAGGCCGTGGAGCTCGCCTCCGCCCGCCGCGGCCAGGACGCGCCCGACCTGGCGCTGCTGACCGACGGTCTGCGGGCCGAGCGTGAGCAGGGCATCACGATCGACGTGGCGTACCGCTACTTCGCCACGCCCCGGCGCCGGTTCATCCTGGCCGACACCCCCGGGCACGTGCAGTACACCCGCAACATGGTCACCGGCGCCTCGACCGCCGAGCTGACCGTGATCCTGGTGGACGCGCGCAACGGCGTGGTCGAGCAGACCCGCCGGCACGCGGCGGTCGCGGCCCTGCTGCGCGTCCCGCACGTCGTGCTGGCGGTCAACAAGATGGACCTGGTGGACTGGTCGGAGCCGGTCTTCGCGGCCATCGCCGAGGAGTTCACCGGGTACGCCGCCTCGATCGGCGTGCCGGAGGTCACCGCCATCCCGATCTCGGCGCTGACCGGGGACAACGTGGTGACCGCCTCGGCCGCCATGGACTGGTACGGCGGCCCGACGGTGCTGGAGCACCTGGAGACCGTCGCGGTCGGCACCGACCCGTCCGCGCACCCGGCGCGCTTCCCGGTCCAGTACGTCATCCGCCCGCAGACCGCCGAGCACCCCGACTACCGCGGCTACGCCGGGCAGATCTCGTCCGGCGTGCTGCGCGTCGGCGACCATGTCACGGTGCTGCCGTCCGGCCTGACCAGCACGATCACCGGCATCGACGCGCTGGGCACGGCGGTCGGCGTGGCATGGGCGCCGCAGTCGGTGACGCTGCTGCTCGGCGACGACCTGGACATCTCCCGCGGCGACCTGATCGCGCCGAGCGCGGCCGTCCCTGCGACCACGCAGGACGTCGAGGCGACCGTGTGCCATTTGCACGAGCGTCCGCTGACCGTCGGCGCCCGCGTGCTGCTGAAGCACACCACGCGCACGGTGAAGGCGGTCGTCAAGCGGCTGCCCTACAAGATCGACCTGACGCACGGTCTGGAACACCGGGACGAGCCCGGCGAGTTGGGTGTCAACGACATCGGCACGGTGGTACTGCGCACCTCCGAGCCGCTGCCGCTGGACGCCTACGCGGACTCCCGGCTCACCGGCTCCTTCCTGCTGATCGACCCGGCGGACGGCACCACGCTGACCGCCGGCATGGCGGGCGAGGCCTTCGCGGCCCGCAGCGCCACGGCCGCGGGCACCGCGGCCGGTGACGAGGGGTGGGACTTCTGATGACAGGCCTGAGTGGCTTCGACGCCTTCTCCGGGTTCGCCAAGGAGGGCGGCCGCGTCGGCAGCGGCTGTCTGGGCAGCGGCACCGGCGGTGTGACGCGATGTGCGCGCTGACGTCCCCCGGGCACCGCACCACGGCCGCGCACGCGGCACGGCACCACCGAGAACCAGACAGCCACCACTCCGGCGCGCCCTAGAGAGCGCGACCCGGGGCCTTCGAGAGGACCACCTCCCGTGACTGCCGATCGCACCACCGCCCCGAGAACGGCCACCCGCCGCCGCATCGTCGCCGGCGCCGCCCTTGCGCCGCTGCTGGCCCTGGCCGCCTGCGGCTACGGCTCCGACAAGAAGGACGACACCACCAACGCGGCCGCGAGCAGCGGCGCCAGCAGCGGCACCAGCAAGAAGCTGTCCGCATCCGCGGTGAAGATCGGCTACTTCGCGAACCTCACGCACGCCACACCGCTGGTGGGCCTCAAGGAGGGCTTCTTCGCCCAGGAGCTCGGCTCCGGCACCACGATCAAGGAGTCGGTGTTCAACGCCGGCCCCGCCGAGATCGAGGCCCTCAACGCCGGTTCCATCGACATCGGCTGGATCGGCCCCTCCCCCGCCGTCAACGGCTGGACCAAGTCGGGCGGCAAGAGCCTGAAGATCATCTCCGGCTCGGCCTCCGGCGGCGTGAAGCTGGTCGTCAATCCCGAGAAGATCAAGAGCCTGAAGGACGTCAAGGGCAAGCGGATCGCCACCCCGCAGCTCGGCAACACCCAGGACGTGGCGCTGCTCAACTGGATATCCGAGCAGGGCTGGAAGGTCGACGCGACCAGCGGCAAGGGTGATGTCTCCGTCGTCCGCACGGACAACAAGATCACCCCGGACGCCTACAAGTCCGGTTCCATCGACGGCGCCTGGGTCCCCGAGCCCACCGCGTCCAAGCTGGTCGCCGAGGGCGCCAAGGTGCTGCTGGACGAGAGCAGCCTGTGGAAGGACGGCAAGTTCGTCATCACGAACGTGATCGTCTCCCAGAAGTTCCTCACCGAGCACCCGGACGTCGTGGAGGCCGTGCTGCGCGGCTCGGTGAAGACCAACGCGTGGATCACCGCGAACCCGGACAAGGCCGAGGCCGACGCCAACGCCCAGCTGGAGAAGCTGTCCGGCAAGCCGCTGCCCGACGACGTCATCGACCCGGCGTGGAAGAGCATCCAGGTCACCGACGACCCGCTGGCGTCGACGCTGCAGACCGAGGCCGACCACGCCGTCACCGCCGGCCTGCTGGAGAAGCCCGACCTGAAGGGCATCTACGACCTCACGATCCTCAACAAGATCCTCACCGCCGAAGGAAAGACCGAGTTCGGCAACGCCGGTCTCGGCAGCTGACCCGTCCGCACGCCCAGCCCCCAGGAGGTGACGTTCCATGGCCACCGCACTCAGCACCCAGCCCGCCGTGACGGACGAGGCGGCGTCCTACGCCGCCCGGCTCGCGCATGTCTCGAAGTCCTTCGGCCGCCCCGGCGCGCAGGCGCAGGTGCTGGACGACATCAGCATCGATGTCGCGCCCGGTGAGTTCGTCTGCCTCCTGGGGGCCTCGGGCTGCGGAAAGTCCACCCTGCTCAACCTGGTCGCCGGGCTCGACCTGCCGTCCGCCGGGGGCATCGACACCCCCGGCGGGCGCCCGGCCCTGATGTTCCAGGAGCACGCGCTGTTCCCGTGGCTGACCGCGGGCAAGAACATCGAACTCGCCCTGCGCATGCGCGGGGTGCCGCGCGCCGAACGGCGCCCGGAGGCCGAGCGGCTGCTGGAGCTGGTCCGCCTCAAGGGCGCCCACGGCAAGCGGGTGCACGAACTGTCCGGCGGCATGCGGCAGCGCGTCGCGCTCGCCCGCGCACTGGCGCAGGACAGCCAACTGCTGCTGATGGACGAGCCGTTCGCGGCACTCGACGCCATCACCCGGGACGTCCTGCACGAGGAGCTCACCCGCATCTGGACGGAGACCTCGCTGTCCGTGCTGTTCGTGACCCACAACGTGCGGGAGGCGGTGCGGCTCGCGCAGCGCGTCGTGCTGATGTCGTCGCGGCCCGGACGGATCGCCCGCGAGTGGCGGATCGACATCCCGCAGCCGCGGCGCATCGAGGACGCCGCCGTCGCCGAACTGTCCGTCGAGATCACTGAGCACCTGCGTGGGGAGATTCGCCGTCATGGCCAGCACTGAGACCAAGGCAGAAGGCGGTCCCGCCGGTCCCGCTCGGTCCGCGGCGGACCTGGCCGGCCTCGGGGCGGGACTCGACGCGCTCGAGACGCCCTCCGAGCCCCGGGTCCCGCTCGGCCGCCTGCTGCGCGAGAAGGCCCTGCCGCCCCTGCTGGCCGTGGTCCTCGTGCTCGTGGTCTGGCAGCTCGCCTACCACTTCGAGGTCAAGCCGCACTACCAGCTGCCCAGCCCGGCGGACGTCGGCCGCGCCCTGCGGGACAAGTGGCTGGACGGCACCCTGCTCGGCTACGTGTGGACGAGCCTGTCGCGCGGCGCCCTGGGCTTCCTCGCCTCCGTCGTCATCGGCACGCCGCTCGGCCTGCTCGTGGCGCGGGTCAGGCCCGTGCGCGCGGCGATCGGGCCGATCCTGTCCGGGCTCCAGTCACTGCCGTCGGTGGCCTGGGTGCCCGCGGCCATCATCTGGTTCGGGCTGACCGACGCCACCATCTACTGCGTGGTGCTGCTCGGCGCGGTGCCCTCGATCGCCAACGGCCTGGTCGCGGGCGTCGACCAGATCCCGCCGCTGTTCCTGCGGGCGGGGCGGACGATGGGCGCCGGCGGCCTGCACTCCGTACGGCACGTCCTGCTGCCCGCGGCCCTGCCCGGCTACCTCGCCGGCCTGAAGCAGGGCTGGGCCTTCTCCTGGCGCTCCCTGATGGCCGCCGAGCTCATCGCCACCTCGCCCGATCTCGGCATCGGCCTCGGCCAGTTGCTCGAACAGGGCCGGGAGCTGTCCGACATGCCCACCGTCCTGGCCGCGATCCTGCTCATCCTCATCGTGGGCATCGGCATCGAACTGCTCGTGTTCGCCCCGCTGGAACGGTCGGTGCTGCGCAGCCGCGGCCTGTTCGCGCGGGGGTGACGCGATGATCCCGTCCCCGGCAGCCCCCGTCCTGCTCGTCATCGCCCACGGCAGCCGCGACCCGCGGCACGCCGCGACCGTCCACGCGCTCACCGGACGGGTCCGCGCGGCCCGTCCGGGCCTGCGCGTCGAGACCGCCTTCCTCGACCACTGCGCGCCGGGCGTGCCGCGGGTCCTGGACCGCCTCGCCGCGGACGGCGTGCGCGACGTGGTGGCGCTGCCACTGCTGCTGACCCGCGCCTTCCACGCCAAGGCCGACATCCCGGCCGCGCTGCGCGAGGCGACCGCCCGGTACCCGCGGCTGCGGGTGCACCAAGCCGGGGTGCTCGGGCCCTCGCCACTGCTCGTCGACGCCCTGGAGCGGCGGCTCGCCGAGGCCGGGCTCGCCTCCGCCGACGCCGGCGGCCGTGGGGACCGCGGCAGGACCGGGATCGTGCTGGCCTCGGCGGGCTCCTCGGACCCGGAGGCGATCGCGGTGATCGCGCGCATCGCGCGGGAATGGCGGCGCACCGACTGGCACGCCGTGCGTCCCGCCTTCGCCGCGACGGTCTCCGGGTCCTTGCCCACCACCGCCGACGCGGTGCACGCGCTGCGCGCCGAGGGCGTGCGCCACATCGCGGTCGCCCCCTACGTCGTCGCTCCCGGCTTCCTCCCCGACCGCATCGCGCGCGGTGCACGGGAGGCGGGCGCGAACGTCCTGGCCGACGTCCTGGGCGACGCCCCGGAGATGGCGCGGCTCCTGCTGCGCCGCTTCGACGAGGCCCTGCTGCCCCGCCTGTCGCTGGCGCTGGCCTGAGGCACGGCGTCCCGCCCCGGTGGCTCGCCGCGCGGGTCCGCCGCGTGGAGTCCCGGCCCATGACGGCGCAGTTCGGCGAAGCGTTCCTCGACGAGGCCGAGCGGCACGCCGCGTGGGGTGCCGAACAACTCGGGATCCTGGGCGCCTTCCTGCCCGAAGGACCGTGGACGGCGGACCTGCCCTCCTGCGTCTGCCGGCAGGGGGACCGGGAGTCGCGGGTCGCCGTGCCGGGCACCTACGACGAGCACGAGCGGTCCTGGGTGTGCGGCTGGGCCGACCCGGGTCTGCGCGGCACCCCGGTGGTCGCCCTCGCCGAGGAGGCCGCCGTCACATCCGTAGCCCGCGAAGGAAGCCGCCTCGGCGGCGTCGACCAGTTGCCGGACGTCCCGCCTCGTCCGGGGCCGCCGGTAGACGTACTCGGTGAAGTGCTCGCCCTCGGAGAGCACGAGCCCCGGGGCGTGTATGCGGCCGGTTGCGCAGTTGTCGGTGCCGGCACCGTAGAACGGTCCCGGCACGTTCAGCCACAGCCGGTCCGCCCACTGTCCGCGGAACACGTCGCGTGCGTCACCCAGCAGCGGCACCGGGTCGAGGTCGGCACCCACGTCGGAAGGCCAACGGGCTCCGCGGCGGACCCGCCGCAACGGCCTAGTAGAAGTGCCGGAGCGACGGCCAGAGGGTCGACCAGGGGGCGGCGGGGCCCGTGCAGAGGACGATGGCCGCCTGTTGTTCCTCGTTGTCGAGGCCGTGGCCGTTGTCGACGGTGCCGACCTGGCGGCAGCCGGTGAAGTGGGCCTCGATGCCGTCGGCCTCCCGCTGGCGGACCAGCAGGACGGGACCGTCGGCGGAGTCGGGGGGTGGGCCCCAGTCGTAGAAGCTCATGTGGCCGGAGTAGGGCGCGGGCAGACCGCGGGAGGGGCCGTAGTGGGCGAGGGCGCCGGCCTCGCCGTAGTTCTGGGCGAGGAGGACCGCGCGTCCGCGGTCGGCCTCCGGTATGCGGGCCCACGCCTCGGCGGTGGCGTCGGCCAGGCGGGGCCAGCCGATCTGCTCGCCCTGCTCGGCGTTGACGGCGTTCACGACGGAGACCGCGCCCGGCGGCAGCACGGGCAGCGACAGCAGGGCGGTCAGTACGACCGTCAGCGCGACCGGGACGATCGTGTCGCGGGGTCTGGCGGCGTAGCGCTCGCAACCCGCGGCGAGCAGGACGACGAGCAGCGGGAGCGCGTAGTACGGCTTGCCGCCGCTCGCGAGCACCAGGACGCACAGGATCAGGTAGGCCGGGGCGAAGGCGCGGGCCCAGCGCAGTTCCGGGTCGCGCCACAGCCGCAGGCCGCCGGCGATCCAGACCGGGACGAACACCGGCGACAGGTAGAGGAGTTGCTCCGGCACGAACAGCAGGCGGTTCTCGACGCCGTCGTCAGCGCTGATGCCGCCCGCGACGGTGAACTGCGGCCAGCCGTGCCGGGCCTGCCACCACAGGTTGGGCAGGACCAGCGCGAGCGCGAGCGCGGCGCCCGCGACCGGCCACCAGCCGCGCAGCACCCGGCGCTGCCCCGTGAGCAGGAGTCCGCCGAGAAGGGCGAGGACCAGCAGCGCCACCAGGTACTTGTTCTCCAGGCCGACGCCGACAGCGGCGCCGACGCCCAGCCACCAGCGGCCGTCCCCGGTGCGCAGCAGCCGCAGGACGAACCAGCAGACGGCGAGCCAGGCGAGCACGTCAAGGGTGGCCGTGGAGACCATGTGGCCGACGGCGAGGACGAATCCGGACACGGCCGTGAAGACCGCGGCGAGCACCTGCGCCCGGCGGCTCCCGCCCAGTTCGCGGCAGACGGCGGCGGCCAGGGCGACGATCGCCGCGCACGCCACGGTCGCCACCACGCGCAGGCCGGCCGGGCTGTCGCCGAAGACGGCGGTGGACAGCCGCGCGGCGAGCGGGGTCAGCGGCGGCTGGTCCACGTACCCCCAGGCGGGGTGGTCGCCGGCGACCAGGAAGTACAACTCGTCACGGTGGAAGCCGTACCGTCCCGACAGCGCGGTCAGGACCGCCGCCAGCGCCAGGGCCACCACCGCGACCGGTCGCGTGGCGAAGGCCACCACCGCGGGCCGCTCGATCGTCAATGTCATTCCCCACCCCCGGGACGACGGTACCGGCGTGCCGCGCCGGGATCCATGGGCCGGGGTCAGCCGACGTCGAACCGGCTGAAGCGTGAACCGCCCTTTGCCGAGAGGCGATTGAGGACCCCGGTCAGCACCCGGCGCCCCGGGGTGAGGCGGGCGCGGGCCTCGGGCGGCAGCTCCCACAGGGCCCGCGAGTCACGCAACCGCAGTCCCCAGTCGGCGAGTTCGCGCGGGTCGTCGCAGCTCCAGGCCACGTTGACGGCGCGCTCGCGGCCGGCGACGGCGGCGGAGACGGTGTCCATGAGCAGGGTGGACCCGGGGAAATGCCCAGCGATCAGGCCGATCGCCGTCCGGACCTCCGCCTCGGTGAGGTAGACGAGCACGGCTTCGGAGACGAAGAGGTACGGGCCCGGGGCGGCCTCCACGGCGGCGGTCCAGCCGGGCTCGGTGACGGAGCCTGCCACCATGCGCCGCCGCCCACTCTCCTCCAGCAGGTGGCGGCGGAGCGCGATGACGTCGGGCAGGTCGATGTCGACCCAGGTCGCGGTGGAGTTGTCCAGCCGCTCGTACCGGGTGCCGAGGCCGGCGCCGAGTTCGACGACCGTCCCCGCGGGATGGGCGTCGAGGAACTCGCGCACCCAGGCGTCGAGGATGACGCCGCGCAGCACCGCCCCGAGGAGCTTCGGGCCGCCCCCGATACGGGAGAAGTCGTAGTCCAGGGCCTCCACCAGCTCCACGGCCTTGGGGTCGCGGGTCAGCGGCCGCCTCCTGGCCGTCTCGACCGCGCGGGCGTGCAGCGGGATGAGCAGGGTCTCCTGGACACGGCCGAGTTCCACGCGCTGACGTCCCATGCGGTCACCGTATCCCGCCGCTTCGGGCTCCGGCCCCCCGCAGGGCGTCGGCGAGGGGCCCCTCCCCGGTCACCTCGGCGACGCCGTCCCCCAGCGCGTCGGGGAGGGCGCGGGCACCGGCCGGCAGGGCGAGGACCGCGTCGGGGCTCTTGGCGGGGCCGTCCGCGTACGACGGGGCCGTGCCGCCCAGTTCGATGTGGAAGGCGCCCTCGTCGAGGCGGACCTCGACCACGCCGCCGGGCAGTCCGGGCACAGCGGCCAGCCGCCGCATCAGGGGGACGGCGGCCCAGTGCGCGCGGACGGCGTCGGTGGGGCGGGGCTCGCCCAGGTCCGCGGTGCCCCAGGCGGCGAGCGCGCCGAGCACGGTCAGCAGGTCCCGGCCGCGGGGGGTGAGTTCGTAGACGTACGCGGCGCCGGGGGGCGGCAGGCGGCGGCGGGTGACCAGTCGGTCGCGCTCCATCTCCTTCAGCCGGGAGGCGAGCACATCGGTGCTGACGCCGGGCAGGTCGGCGTGGAGATCGGTGTACCGGCGGGGGCCCGCCAGCAGCTCACGGACGATCAGGAGCGTCCAGCGCTCGCCGACCGTGTCGAGGGCACGGGCGACGGCGCAGTACTGGTCGTAACTTCGGCGCGGCATGATCCCAGTGTAGACAAAGAGTTGGACTTTCCAAGCTCGTACTTGGTAAAACCAAGCAGTAGCCTGTGCCTGTGCAGCAGGGCGCGGGACCGGACCGGGAGGCCGTCGCATGGAGTACAAGCAGTCGAGCAAGCTGGCCGAGGTCTGCTACGAGATCCGCGGTCCGGTCATCGAGCACGCCAACGCACTGGAGGAGGCCGGGCACAGCGTCCTGCGGCTCAACACCGGCAATCCGGCGCTGTTCGGCTTCGAGGCCCCCGAGGAACTGCTCCAGGACATCATCCGCACCCTCCCGTCCTCGCACGGCTACAGCGACTCGCGCGGCATCCTCTCGGCCCGCCGCGCGGTCGCCCAGCACTACCAGGAACGCGGCCTCGCCGACGTGGGCGTGGACGACGTCTTCCTGGGCAACGGAGTCTCCGAACTGGTGCAGATGGCCGTGCAGGCCCTGGTCGACGACGGCGACGAGGTGCTGATCCCGGCCCCCGACTTCCCGCTGTGGACGGCCGTGACCAACCTGGCGGGCGGCAAGGCCGTGCACTACATCTGCGACGAGTCCGCCGACTGGTTCCCCGACCTCGACGACATCGCCTCGAAGATCACCAGCCGCACCCGGGCCCTGGTGATCATCAACCCCAACAACCCCACGGGCGCGGTGTACCCGCGCGAGCTGCTGGAGGGCATGCTCGACCTGGCCCGCCGCCACCACCTGGTCGTCTTCGCCGACGAGGTCTACGACAAGATCCTCTACGACGACGCCGTGCACCACACGGCCGCGCTGCTCGCCCCCGACGTGCTGTGCCTGACCTTCAGCGGGCTGTCCAAGGCCTACCGCGTCGCCGGCTTCCGTTCCGGCTGGCTGGTCGTCACCGGACCGCGGCAGCACGCCAAGAGCTATCTGGAGGGCCTGACGATGCTGGCCTCCATGCGGCTGTGCCCCAACGTCCCCGCCCAGCAGGCGATCCAGGCCGCCCTCGGTGGACGCCAGAGCATCAAGGACCTGGTGCTGCCCGGTGGCCGGCTGCACGAACAGCGCGACAAGGCGTGGGAGAAGCTCAACGAGATCCCCGGCGTCTCCTGCGTGAAGCCCAAGGGCGCCCTCTACGCCTTCCCGCGCCTGGACCCGAAGGTGCACCGCATCCACGACGACGAGAAGTTCGTGCTGGACCTGCTGCTGCGCGAGAAGATCCAGGTGGTCCAGGGCACCGGCTTCAGCTGGCCGCGCCCGGACCACTTCCGCATCCTCACCCTCCCCCGGGCCGACGACCTGGACGCGGCCATCAGCCGCATCGGCCGCTTCCTCGCGGGCTACCGCCAGTGACCCGGCCCCCCGGCGACGCACGGACGTCCGGGGGCTGACCCCACCACCGCGACATGCCGGATCGCCCATGGGCAGGGGGCGCGTGTAGGGGCCACCGACGTCCGGGGCGGGGGTTTTCCCCACGTCGTGGGGAGGAGAAACCCGCCGCGGAGTCACCAGTCAGCCGGATGGGGCGCCGGCCGCGGGGCCCATAGCGTCGTTGCCGAGGCGGTGGTGAGGTGCCACCGCCCGGCTCCGAGGGGGTTTCGACACCGTGGCAAGCGCACACGGCCGCGCCCGTACCGCGGGTACGGCACACGGCAAGCAAGGCATCGCCGCCGCCATGGGCGGCTGGAGCGCCCGGCACCGGTGGACGGCGGTGGGCGGCTGGCTGCTCTTCGTCGTCCTCGCGCTGGCCATCGGTTCCATGGCCGGCCGCGTCGACGTGACCGACAGCGAGGAAGTGCCCGGCGAGTTCGGCCAGGCCGTACGGATCCTGGACGACGCCGGGCTGAGCAACGGTCCGGCGGGCGAGATGGTGCTCGTCCGGGGGGCGGGCTCGGGTTCGGGCACGGTCAAGGCGACCGACCCGGCCTTCCGCTCCACCGTCGACGACGTCATCAGCGCGGTGAAGGGCACCGGCGAGGTCACCTCGGTGCAGTCGCCGTACGACATCAAGGCCGTCTCCGAGGACGGCCGTTCGGCCCTGGTGAAGTTCGACATGCGCGGCGACCCGGACACCGCGCCCGACCGTGTGCAGCCGGTAATCGACGCCGTACAGGGCGTCCAGGACCGGCACACCGGCTTCGCCGTCGAGCAGTTCGGCGAGGCCAGCTCCCAGAAGGTGTTCGACGAGGCCTTCGGCAGCGACTTCCAGCGGGCCGAGTACTCGGCCCTTCCGGTCGCGCTCGGCATCCTGCTGATCGCCTTCGGCGCCCTGGTGGCCGCGCTGCTGCCGGTCGCGCTCGCCATGACGGCCTTCCTGGCGACATCCGGCCTGGTCGCGGTCGTGAGCCACACGGTGCACATGAGCGACACCGCCAACTCCGTGATGCTGCTGGTCGGTCTGGCCGTCGGCGTCGACTACTGCCTGTTCTACCTGCGCCGTGAACGCGAGGAGCGGGAGGCCGGGCACGACCAGCAGACCGCGCTGCGCATCGCGGCCGCGACCAGTGGACGGGCGATCCTGGTCTCCGGCGTGACCGTGATCGTGGCGATGGCGGGCCTTCTGTTCACCGGCATCGGCGACTTCAAGGCCATGGGCCTGGCCACGATGATGGTGGTGGCCGTCGCGATGTTCGGGTCGGTCACCGTGCTCCCGGCGCTGCTGTCCCTGCTGGGCGAGCGGGTCGAGAAGGGCCGGGTGCCCTTCCTGCGCCGGCGCGGCCGGACCCGCAGCGGCGAGTCCCGCTTCTGGGGCACCGTGCTCGGCGGTGTCCTGCGCCGCCCCGCCGTGTCCGCCGCGGTCGCCGGCGGAGCGCTGATCGCTCTCGCACTGCCGGCGGTCGGCCTGAACACCGCCAACCTGACACTCAGCCAGGAGCTGGGCGACAAGCTGCCGGTCGTCCGCGCCTACGAGGAGATCAGTGCGGCCTTCCCCGGCGGCCCTGAGCCGGCGCAGGTCGTCGTCAAGGCCTCCGACATCTCGGCACCCGAGGTGCGCCGGGCCATCGACGCCTTCTCCCACGAGGCGGTGACCAAGGGCGCCAGCCCCGGCCCGATCGAGACCGAGACGCACCCGAAGGCGAATGTCGCCGTCCTCGAGGTGCCGCTGACCGGCGGCACGGACGAGAACAAGGCGGAGGCCTCACTGCGGATCCTGCGGGACCAGGTGCGCCCCGACACCCTCGGCAAGGTCGCCGGCGTCACCGCGCCGATGGCCGGGTCGACGGCCGCGTCGATGGACTTCACCGACAAGATCGGGGACGCCGTGCCCCCGGTGTTCGCCTTCGTCGTCGCCTTCGCCTTCCTCCTGATGCTGCTCTCCTTCCGGTCGCTGACCATCGCCCTGACCTCGATCGTGCTCAACCTGCTCTCGGTGGGCGCCGCGTACGGCATCCTCACCGTGGTCTTCCAGCACGGCTGGGGCGCGAGCCTGGTGGGTGCCGAGGGCGTCGGCGCGATCGTGGCCTGGCTGCCGCTGTTCCTGTTCGTGATCCTCTTCGGGCTGAGCATGGACTACCACGTGTTCGTGGTCTCCCGGATCCGCGAGGCCCGCATGCGGGGTCTGAGCACCCAGGGCGCGATCCGTCACGGGATCACCACCACGGCGGGAGTGGTGACCAGTGCGGCGCTCATCATGGTCGCGGTGTTCGCGATCTTCGGAACGCTGTCCATGCAGAGCATGAAGCAGATGGGCGTGGGCCTCGCCGCCGCGGTGCTGATCGACGCCACCGTCATCCGCGGAATCCTGCTCCCCGCGGTGATGGCGCTGCTCGGCGAGCGCAACTGGTACTTCCCGACGTGGCTCCGGTGGCTGCCCGACCTGACCCACGACGAGACGGCGATCGCCCCGACGCCGGTCCGCCCGGACGCCGTGCCGGCCCCGGCCGAACCCACGGGCGTGGGCCGCTGATCCCTCCGCCCACGGCACGACCCCCCGGCCCGGCCCCCGCATCGCGGGAGCCGGGCCGGCTGTCGGTGCCCCGCGCCATCATGGCGCCGTGGACACTCAGGCACGGATCGACACCTGGCGACGGCTCCTCGACGACCCCGCACGTGCTGGGTACTCTTCGAGCACGGGACACGCGTCGTTCTGACGGATCCCTCGGCGGACGGCCTGGCCGGCCAGGCCGTCACGGTCCTGTGGGAGTTCGGGCCGGTGCACGTCGGCAGCCCGGCGGCGGACTCCTCGGTGATCGACGTCGGCGAGGCGGACGGCTGGGTGGTGACGGGGGATCACCCCGACGTCCTCACCCCTGTCGCGCCGGACGCTGAACCGGCACGCCCGTCAGTCGGACACCGGGGGGCGCGGGCGTATCGGGTCCAGCCCTTCCCCCGCCCTGGGTCCGGTCACCGGCCCGGCGGGCGCCGGGGCGTGGAAGGGATCGAGCACCGGCGCGGGACCGCGGACCGGGGCGGGAGCGGTCAGGTCGGGATCGGAGAAGAGCGCTGGCTCCTCGTGTGAGGTCGACATGTCCAGCAGACTATCCGGTGTTCGAATATCTGTGCGATCCCCCAAAAGAGTTATCGAGTCGCGGGCCCGAACCGCATGACCTCCGGCCCCGGCCCGGACGCCGTAGCCGCCCCGGGCTCCGGCTCCGGAACCCCCGTCAGCGAGGGCAGCCACGGCCCCCACGGCCCCAGCCCCTCCCCATTGGGGCTGCCCGTCGCCGTGAAAGCCGCGAGCGCCCCGCCGAAGGCGCGCCCCAGGGCTCGGTCGGCCGCGTCCACCCGGCCGAGCATCGGCGCATCGCGGAAGGCGTCGAAGGTGCCGAAGAGGAACGGCAGTTCCGCGCAGTGCGTGGCACCCAGGGCGATGCCGCCGCCGTCGTCCTCCCCGGGCGGCCGCCGCGTGAAGCGGTACACGTACGCGGGCGACCCGTCTCGGGCGCACTGCCCCGCGATCTCGGTGATGCCCGCCCGGAAGAGCTGCTCGGCGACGACGTCCAGGGGCTCGTCGAAGGACGTGACGGTCAGGAAGGCGGTCATCTCGTCCTGCGTACCGCCCAGCAGGACGTCCGTACCCCTCAGGGCACCGCCGGCCACCGCCTCCCGCCATCCCGTCGCGGTGAGCGCACCACCGCGCACCGGATAGGTCGGCGGCGCGGTGTTGCCCGGCCGGGCGCGTTCCACGACCAGCCGCCCGTACGCCTCCAGCAGGCGTTCGACGGGCAGACCGCGCAGGGCGCCGGCTCCCGGGAGATCGAGCAGGCGCAGGTAGTGCGCGGCGGCGTCGGCGGCCTCCGCGGGCTCCTGCGGCTCCAGCCCCCACGGACCGCTCTCGCCGATCACCCGCCGGACGAGCCCGCGCGTCCCCGCGTCGAGCGCAAGGGCGAGCGCGGAATACGCGCCGGCGGACTGGCCGCCGACCGTGATCGCCTCGGGGTCGCCGCCGAAGGCCGCGACGGACTCCCGCACCCAGCGCAGCGCGGCGGCCTGGTCCTGGCTGCCGAGGTTGTCGGCGCCGAGTTCCGGCAGCTGCAGGTAACCCAGGGGTCCGAGGCGGTAGTTGACGGTGACGACGATGATCCCGCCGAGTGCCGCCAGCCGGCCGCCGTCGTAGAGGTCCCAGCCGCCCGAGCCGGTGGTGTAGCCGCCGCCGTGGATCCACATCAGCACCGGGCGGGGCGGCGCCCCGGCGTCCAGGGCGCCCTCGGGCACCCACACGTTGAGGGTGAGGCACCCGGCCTCGTCGCCGTGCAGCTCCCGCGGGCCCATGATCGCCTCCAGGCGACTGTGCCCCTGCGGGGCCTCGGGACCGGAACGCGCCGCGTCCCGTACGCCGTTCCACCCCGGGTGCGGGCGCGGCGCGGAGAACCGCAGGTCGCCCACCGGCGACGCGGCGTACGGGATCCCGCGGAAGGCCGCCACCCCGCCCTCCTCGGTCACCCCGCGCACGGAGCCGCGCTCCGTGACCACCACCGGCCTGCGGTGTTCGTGCCTGGTATCCATGACTGCCGGTCTACCGTGCCGTCATGGCAGACGCGCGCCGGCGACCCCGTGGCGCGCCCGGAGGCCCGTGAAGACGCCCGGACTGCCGAATGCCCACGGGTCCGCGGGGCGTGGTCAGGCCGCCCCGGACCCGGCGGACGCGGCCGCCTCGCCCGGTGCCGCCGCCTCCGAGGCGGCTGCCGCCTGCCGCGCCCGCTCCTGGCCGCGGGCGGCCGAGCGGCGGCCGTAGAGGATGGTCCAGGCGATGAGGACGCCGGTGACGGCGTACGAAAGCACCGAGTTGACCGTCACCATGGTCGCGGTGGACAGCCGGTACGACAGGCCGACGCGGGCCAGGGCCTCCAGGACGTAGCCCGCCCCCCAGACGACGGTCATGGTGCGCATCACCTGCCGGAAGCCCGCGTACTGCCAGAGGCCGTCGAAGCGCTCGGCGCCCTCCTTGGTGCCGTCGGTGCCGAATTTGCGGCCGAAGTAGAACATCAGCGGCCGCGGCGCGAGCAGGCTGGCCAGGCAGACCACGCCGAACAGTCCCGTCACGGCCGAGTCCTTGACCAGGAGCAGCCGGGTCGAGTGCGGCCCCACGACGGTGACCAGCACGGAAATGGCCAGGAAGATCAGAGTCATGATCGCGAACTCGTCCACCTTGCGCCGCCAGGCCAGCGAGACGCCCGTCTCCAGCACCGGCCAGACACCGGAGACCAGCAGGGCCGAGAACTCGCCCCAGCCGGCGGCGGTGAGCCGGTTGTACGTCAGGACGGGCAGGACGATGTTGCAGACAATGGTGAGCGCCCAGCCGAGCGCTGACGACACCCGTGAGTGTCCGGACATGGCTTCCCCCGTCGCAGTCCGATGTCCGGGGGAACCTATGTGCCGGGCCACCGCCCCGGCCGGGACTTTACCCGGCCTTTAGGACGGCGGCCCGGCGCCGCCGGGCGGAGTCAGTTCTCCGGCGGCAGTTCCCCGGCGAAGGCCGCGGCCATCCGCAGCCAGGGGGCGGCCTCGTCGGCGCGCCCCTGCCGCTGGAGGGTGCGGCCCAGCATCAGGTGCGCGTAGTGCTCGACGGGGTCGCGGTCGATCACCACCCGCAACTGCTCCTCGGCGCGGCCGAGCTGGGCGGAGTGGTAGTAGGCGCGGGCGAGCAGCAGGCGCGGTGCGACCTGCTCAGGGACCTCGTCGACGACGTCCGCCAGCAGACGGGCGGCCTCCGTGTACTCCTTCGCCTCGAAGAAGAGCCCGGCGCGCTCCCAGCGCTCCGCCGTGGTCTCCTCGGCGGCCTCGAAGGACTCGAAGCCGATGGGGTTCATGTGAGCTCCTCTCCGGGTGCGGTGTGCGGCATGCGGGCCGCCTGCTCGAAGCCGAGCCGGCCCTTGTCGAAGTCCTCGATGGCCTGCAGGACCTCGGCCTTGGTGTTCATCACGAACGGTCCGAAGTGCGCGACCGGTTCGCGGATCGGGCGCCCGCCGAGGACGAGGACGTCCAGGTCGGGGGTCCGGCTGTCGGGACGGGCGGTGGCCTCCAGCGTCAGGGTGTCGCCCGCCCCGAAGACCGCGAGCTGGTGCGCGTCCAGCGGGCGCTGCTCGGCGCCGGCCGTGCCGCGCCCCGACAGCGCGTACGCCAGGGCGCTGAAGTCGGGCCGCCAGGGCAGGACCAGCCGGGCGCCGGGGCTCAGGGTCGCGTGCACCAGGGTGATCGGGGTGAAGGTGCTCCCCGGCCCGCGGTGCCCGGCGACCTCGCCGGCGATGACGCGCACCAGTGCGCCGCCGTCCGGGGAGGACAGCAGCGCCGCCTCGGGGCCCTCGATGCTCTGGTACCGCGGCGGGTTCCACTTGTGGGCGCGGGGCAGGTTGACCCACAGCTGTATGCCGTGGAACAGCCCGCCGGAGACGACCAGTTCCTCCGGCGGCGTCTCGATGTGGAGGATGCCGCTGCCGGCCGTCATCCACTGCGTGGCGCCGTCGGCGATGGTGCCCCCGCCGCCGTGCGAGTCCTGGTGCTCCATGCGTCCGTCGATCATGTACGTGACGGTCTCGAAGCCGCGGTGCGGGTGCCACGCGGTGCCCCTGGGCTCGCCCGGGGCGTACTCGACCTCGCCCATCTGGTCCATGTGGACGAACGGGTCGAGCAGCCGCGGGGAGACCTCGGCGAAGGCCCGGTGCACGGGGAAGCCCTCGCCCTCGTAGCCGCGGGGGGCGGTGGTCACGGTGCGTACGGGGCGCTGCTCGGAGCTCACCGGGTCGGGCTCGGTGACGCGGGGCAGGAGCAGCGTGTTCTCCACGGTCACGGCGGGCATGGGACGCTCCTCGCTCTTCGAAACTCGTCCGGGGGTCCGGGCCGGACCTCCGTCGGCTGGTTTAACCTTCAACCAACTCGATTCATTCCGGCCCTCCACGCCCGCCCCGCCTGCCCGCCCGGCCCGCCGTCCCGCCGGGCCGGGGTCGCGACTCAGAAGCCGAAGCGCGCGCGCTGCCCCTCCGGGACCAGCTCCACGTACTCCGGGTGCTTGCCGATCCAGCTCCGGATGAAGGGGCAGTAGGGCAGGACCTCCAGCCCCCGGTCGCGCGCCGCGTCCAGCGCGGCGCGGGCGAGGACCCCGCCGAGGCCCCGGCCGCCGAAGCTGGGGTCCACCTCGGTGTGGATGAACGCGATCTCCTTGCCGTACAGGTGGTACTCGGCGAACCCGGCGCGCTCCTCCTGGCCTCCCTCGTCCACCGCGTCGAAGACCTCGAAGCGCGACTTGTCCGGGTTCTCGGTGACACGTGCTGCCATGGTGCGGCCCTCTTCCTACTCGGGCCGCAGGGCGGCCAGTTGCTGCTCGAACGGGACGACCGTATCGGCCGGCAGCCGGGACGCGGGCGGCCGTGCCACCAGCAGCCCGGCCAGCTCGCCCGCGGCGCGCGCGATCCGGGTCGGCAGGGTGTCGGTCAGCGGGTCGCCGCTGCCGCCCCAGTCCTCGGAGGCGGCGTAGACGGCGGTCGGCACGACCACCGCGCGCAGGTAGGCGAAGAGCGGCCGCAGGGCGTGCTCCAGCGCCAGCGAGTGCCGGGCGGTGCCGCCGGTGGCGGCGATCAGCACCGGTTTGCCGGTGAGCGCGTCGTGGTCGATCACGTCGAAGAAGGACTTGAACAGCCCGCTGTACGAGGCGCTGAACACCGGGGTGACGGCGATGAGCCCGTCGGCCTCCGTGACCGCGGCGACCGCCTCCGCCAGGGTGCGCCCGGCGAAGCCGGTGACCAGGTTGTTGGCGATGTCCACGGCCAGGTCGCGCAGTTCGACCACGCGCACCTCGACCGGACGGCCGTCGTCGGCCGCGGACTGCCGCACGGCCTCGGCGAGCCGGTCGCCGAGCAGCCGGGTGGAGGACGGGACGCTCAGCCCGGCGGAGACGACCACGAGCTTGACCGGTTCAGGGTTCACCGCGCGACCTCCGTCCGCTGCGCGTCGCGGCGGGCGACCAGCGAGGCGTGGTCCGGCGCGTCCGGCACACCGGCCGGGCGGCCCTTGGCGAACTCCTCGCGCAGCACCGGCACGACCTCCTCGCCGAGCATGTCGAGCTGCTCCAGGACCGTCTTCAGCGGCAGTCCCGCGTGGTCCACCAGGAACAGCTGGCGCTGGTAGTCCCCGGCGTACTCCCGGAAGGACAGCGTCTTCTCGATCACCTGCTGCGGCGAGCCCACGGTCAGCGGGGTCTGCTCGGTGAAGTCCTCCATCGACGGCCCGTGGCCGTAGACCGGTGCGTTGTCGAAGTACGGGCGGAACTCGCGCACCGCGTCCTGCGAGTTCTTCCGCATGAACACCTGCCCGCCGAGCCCGACGATCGCCTGCTCCGGCGTGCCGTGCCCGTAGTGCGCGAAGCGTGCGCGGTAGAGCTCGACCATCCGCTTGGTGTGGTCCGACGGCCAGAAGATGTTGTTGTGGAAGAAGCCGTCACCGTAGTACGCGGCCTGCTCGGCGATCTCCGGCGAGCGGATGGAGCCGTGCCAGACGAACGGCGGGACGCCGTCCAGCGGCCGCGGTGTGGAGGTGAAGCCCTGCAGCGCGGTGCGGAAGCGGCCTTCCCAGTCCACCACGTCCTCGCGCCACAGCCGGTGCAGCAGCGCGTAGTTCTCCACGGCGAGCGGGATGCCCTGCCGGATGTCCTGGCCGAACCAGGGATAGACCGGTCCGGTGTTGCCGCGTCCCATCATCACGTCGACGCGGCCGCCCGCCAGGTGCTGGAGCATCGCGAAGTCCTCGGCGATCTTCACCGGGTCGTTCGTGGTGATCAGCGTGGTGGAGGTGGACAGGATCAGCTTCTCGGTGCGGGCCGCGATCCAGCCCAGCATCGTCGTCGGCGACGACGGCACGAAGGGCGGGTTGTGGTGCTCGCCGGTCGCGAAGACGTCCAGCCCCACTTCCTCGGCCTTGAGCGCGATCGCGGTCATCGCCTTGATCCGCTCGTGCTCGCTCGGCGTCCTGCCCGTCGTGGGGTCGGTGGTGACATCACCCACTGTGAAGATCCCGAACTGCACCGGCCTCGCCCTCCTCCATCGCCTCGACTAGCTTGTTGACTATTCAACCACCTCCTCGAACGAGAACACCCACCCCCCTATTCCGCCTGTACCGCGCGTACTGCCGCGGACAGGGCGGCGCGGTCAGCCGAAGCGGCCCGCCACGTAGTCGGCCGTGCGCTGGTCGGAGGGGTTGCCGAAGATCTCCTCGGTGGCGCCGTGCTCGACGATCCGGCCGGGCGTGCCCTGCTCGGCGAGGAAGAACGCGCACTGCGCGGAGACACGGGCGGCCTGCTGCATGTTGTGCGTCACGATGACGACCGTCACCTCACCGGCCAGCTCCGTGATCGTCTCCTCGACGCGCCGGGTCGAGGTGGGGTCCAGGGCGGAGCACGGTTCGTCCATCAGCAGCACGCGCGGGCGGACCGCGAGCGAGCGGGCGATGCACAGCCGCTGCTGCTGGCCACCGGACAGGGCGCCACCGGGCTTGCGCAGCCGGTCGCGGACCTCCTTCCACAGGCCGGCGCGGCTCAGGCACTCCTCGACCAGCTCGTCCTTCTCCCGGCGCGTGGCACGGGTGCCGGTGAGCTTCAGCCCCGCGACGACGTTGTCGTAGATGGACATCGCCGGGAACGGGTTCGGCTTCTGGAAGACCATGCCGATCCGGCGGCGCGCGTCGGTGAGGCGGCGGCCGGGCGAGTAGATGTCCTCGCCCTCGAAGAGCACCTCGCCTGCCAGGGCGGCGGACGGGATCATCTCGTGCATCCGGTTGAGGGTCCGCAGGAACGTCGACTTGCCGCAGCCGGACGGACCGATGAGGGCGGTCACCTCGCCGGCCGGCATGGTCAGCGAGACCCGCTCCAGCACCTTGTGGTCACCGAACCAGGCGGAGACGGCACGCGCCTCGAGCTGGGCCGGGGACGCGGCGGTCACGACGGGCAGGACGGCGGTGTCGGCGGCGGTGTCGGCGGGCTTCACCAGCGCGACAGGCGCGACAGGCGCCTCGGAGACGTCAGAGGCATCGGGGGCTTCGGAGGCGCGGACGGGCTCTGCGGACTCGGCGATGTCGGTCATGGTTGGTTTCCTCTACAGCAGGTTCGGGAGCAGCTGGGTGACCTGGCCGCCGACCTGGAGGCCGACGACGGCCACCACCGGCAGGAAGACGATCCAGGTCTGGTGGCGGCCCCAGCGGTGCCAGGCCCACACGGCGGCGATGGAGACGAGGGCGAGCGCCTGCAGCCACATCACCAGCGGCCAGGGCACGCCCGTGCCGGCCGCCATCGGCTGCTCGGAGTCGGGCAGGGTGCCGGACTGGATGACGGCGGGCGGGCTCTCGACGGTGGCGGACACCTGCTCGGCGTCGACGCGCAGCACACCGGCGGGCAGATAGGACGCGCCGGTGGCGGTCACCAGCACGAGCCGCCCCTTGCCCGCGGCGAGGGTGGCGGGCGCCGGGTCGCCGGCGCGGCGGACGTCCGTGACGCGGTACGAGACCTTGCCCTGTCCGGTGGTGACCGTGAGGGGGTCGCCGGCCCGCAGCTGCGCCAGGTGCCCGAACGGACCGCCGTACGCGGCCGCGCGGCCCATCAGCACGCTCGTACCGGCCTGGCCGGGCATCGGGGTGTCCCGGCGGTGGCCGGGACCGTCGGCGAGCACGCGCGAGTCGGTCCCCTCCAGGACGACCTCGCGCACGTGCAGCGACGGGATGTCGATGAGCGCGAGCGGGGTCCCCGGGGCGAGCAGCTTGCCGTCCTGGTCGGTCTGCGCGACCGGAGCGGTGCCCAGCGCCAGGTTCGCGCGCAGTGCGTCGAACGCCCCGTGCTGCGCGGCCCGGTACTCCAGGTGGCTCACGACCACCAGTTGCGCGGTCAGTCCCAGGAGCAGCGCGGCCAGGGTCAGCAGCGCGCCCCGGGCGAGGTGCTGCGTGGTGGGTATCCGTGCGAGGGACAGCGTTACGGTGGCGCCCCGTTCACGGATACGGGGCGGATTCGGTGCGACGACCGTCACGGCGGTCTGCCTCCTGCGGATGCGGTCGGGGGGCGCCGGGGAGGCCGCGCGGACGCGGCCTCCCCGGCGGGTGGATCAGGTGGACTTGATGGTGAAGTTCGCGCCGTTGCGGGCGTTCACCGTCGAGGAACCCAGGTAGCGCACGTGCAGCGTGTGCTTGCCCTTCTTGAGCTTCGGCAGGGTGACCGTCGTCTTGCCGGCGCTCAGCGTGCGGGTCGCGATGACCTTGGAGCCGTCGAAGATCTGCACCTTGCCGCTCGGGACGGTGCCCGTGGCGGTGACCTTCACCGAGACCTTGGCCTGCTTGGTGTGGCTGACCGAGACCGGGTGGGAGGCGGACACCGCGGGGGTGGCCTTGGTGACCGTCAGGCGCACCGTGGCGGTGGAGGTGTTCAGGCCGCCGTTGCCGGAGTAGGACACCGTCAGGGTGTGCGTGCCGACCGGGAGGTGGCTGGAGACCGCGACGGACGCCTTGCCGTGGCTGTCGAGGACGGCCGTACCGCGGGTGCTGCTGCCCTCCTTCACCGTGACCTTGCCGCTCGGCTTGACCGAGTTGCTGCCGGTGACGGTGACGGCGATCCGCGGCGTGCGACCGTAGGCGGTCGCGGCGGCCGCGGCGACGGTCCTGCTGGAGTACCGGACCGCGCCGGTCCAGGAGGCCGGCTTCTCGCTCGCGCCCGTGAGGTTGTTCGCGGTGACGGTGGCCTTGTAGGTACCGACCGCCAGGCCGCTCACGGTGTACGACGTGGTGGTCGCCGCCAGGTCCTTGTTGACCACGACCGAGCCGTCGGCGCGGGTGATCAGGACGCGGTAGTCGGTCGCCGCGGCACCGGTGGTGGCGGCGGTCCAGCTCAGCTTCAGGCTGCCGCTGCCCACGGTGGTCCTGAGCACCGGGGTCGCCGGGACGCTGACGGTGGTGCCGTCCTCCAGGCCACCCTGCTTGGCGTGCTTGGCCAGGCTGATCGAGCCGTTGTAGGACTCGTTCAGGAAGCCGAAGTCGTCGATGACGTCCTCGGACTTGTCCGACGCCAGGGCGGCGATGTGGCTGCCGCTGGTGACGAAGATGTCGTACAGCGCCTTGTCGAAGAAGACGCTGGTCGGGTCGATCGCCCGGGTCGGCACGACGTTGTACACGTCGCGGCCGAAGGTCGCGTTCTCGTAGTAGCCGGCGACCGGGGCGAGCTTGCCGTTGACCTTCGTCACCGGCGAGGTGGTGCCGTCGGTGTCGCCCGGCAGCTGGATGTTGGCCATGTAGGCACCAGCGGCGACCGCGTCCTTGCTGTGGTCGGGCGCGATGCCGTTGTTCTGGGCGATCCAGCTCGCCACGGAGAACGGCACCAGGGCGCCGTCCACCGTGAGGGCGTCGTTGGCCTGGTTCTCCTGAACGGTGGCGACGCCCGAGAGGTCGCCGTCGTTGAGGCCGATCGCGGCGAGGAAGAACTTCCGGGTGCCGGAGCCGGCCTGCGGGATGAAGGGGGTGACGTGCTGCCCGTTCACCTCGTCCAGCGTGCCGTTGTAGATGTCGTGCAGCTGGTCGACCGTCAGGTTCTGCAGCGCGGAGCCGCGGACGGCGACACCCACGGCGTCCCGGGCCATCGGGACGTAGGTCAGCGCGGTGCCACTGGTGCTCGGACCACCCGAGGAACGGGCGAAGTCGACCTGGCCCTTGATGGTGAAGGACCCGTTGCTGGGCGAGTTGAACTTGTTGCCGCTGAGCGAGGCGCTCAGCGCGCTGCGACCCGAACCCGAGCCGTTGGGCCGCCAGAAGGGGGCTCCGCCCGAGCGCGTGGTGATCGTGGAGATGACCGAGCCGGTCTTCGGGTCGATCGCGTCGTACGAGGCGACGCGGACGCCACCGGCGGAGACCGCCGAGTCGGCGTAGCTCTTGCCGTTGACGGTGTCGCCCGCCAGCGCGTTGAGCACGTCCTGCGTGGTGTCGGAGCCGACGCCGACCAGCTGGCGGAAGGCACCGGCATCCGGGTCGGCCTGGGCCGGGCTCGCGAGAGCCAGGCCGCCGGCCACGACGGCGGCCACGAGGGCCACCGACGTAAGGCGCGTAGAGCGCATGAAAGGTCTCCTGCTCATGAACGTGAAACCGGTCATTGCCAGGAATCTGGCAGGGTGGTGCCAACCGTCCGCCCCGACTGCCTTTCGGGGCGGACGGCCGTTCGTGGGGGCGGCTCAGCCGCCCGTGCGGGTCACCGTCCGATGCGGCGGCGCAGCCGCCCGAACATGTCCCGCAAAACCGCCTCCTCCGGCAGCAGCGTCAGCCCGCGACCGCCGGGAAGCGGGACGCGCAGCGGCAGCCGGGGCTTCGCCCCGCCCGCGAAGGGCGCGCCCGCCGCGGCGACGGCGCCCAGCGCCGCTCCGACCGGGACGGCCCAGCGCAGGGCGTTGGACGGGTCGGCGGGGGTGGTGCCGTTGGCGGTGACCTGGACCGCGTCGCCACCGTCGAAGGACGGCTTGCCGCTCGGCGTGGGGCTCACGGTCGCGGGGACCGACGGGTCGCCGGCTCCGCCGGTCGCGCCGCCGCCGATGTCGCCGGCTCCGCCCGCCGTTCCCGAGCCGCCGTCGATGTCGCCGGAGGGGTCGTCGTTCCCGCCACCTGCCGAGTGGGCAGGTTTGAAGGCGGCGAGCGCGTCGGCGGCCTTGTCGGTCTGACTGCGCAGCGCGGAGGTCAGCGGGGCGTAGCCGGGCGGCAGTTCACCGGGGCCGGTGCCCGTGGTCTGTCCGGAGCCGGCGGCGTACCGGAGCAGCTTGGCGTAGTCCTGACGGGCGGCGGCGTCCAGCGACGCCGGGCGCACGACGGCGTGGACGAGCTGGGTCAGCGGGTAGGCGTCCTTCGCCTTGGCCGCGGCCGGGTCGACCTCGCGGACGGGGGTGCCGGACGCACTCGCGGCGGCCGCGGTCAGCGACCCGGCCGTCGGCGCGGTGAACTTCCCCGCCGCGTTGAGGAGGTGGGCGGTCTGCAGGCTGTACCTGTCGGCCGACGCGGCGTCGGTGATGGTCAGCACGAAACGTGAGCCGACGGTCTGCGGGCCGGGGCTCTTGTACGCGGGCGGGATGGAGAGCGTGTCCCAGGTGGACTTCCACAGAGTGTCGGCACGGCGCGTGTGCAGGGCGCCGGCGTGCATGTCGTCCACGTAGGGGTGGAAGTCCGTCATGCACTGCGTCTGATCGGTGTCGGCACCGGGCGGCACCGTGCACCAGGGGTCGCTCTTCGGGTAGTCGTCACGGTTCGGGTCGAACGTGCCCGTGGTGTTCAGGTCCGCGTTGGTGCTGTAGCTCGGGTTGACGGTCATGCCCCACTCGTCGGCGATGCCGGCGAGGAAGCGCCGCGCGTCCCGGTCCGAGTCGATCCACTTCCACACCGCGCGGGCGGAGTCGGAATGGCCGATGGCGGTCATCAGGTCCGTGTCCGTGGCCGGTGTCTCGGAGACCGACAGCTGCGCGAACTCCGGGTTGTACTTGAGGAACTCCGGGTCGCTCACCAGGCCGGCCGGGTTCTTCGCGGCCCACTCGTACCCCTTCGCGGGGGTCGACGAAATGACCGCTCCCCAGGGTGAGTTGCGATACGACTCGGTGAGCAGTTTCGCCACCAGGCGCGGGGTGAGGTCGATCGACTCCACCTTCGTTCCGGTGAGCTTGCGCACTGATTCGGGGGCGCCCGCCCTGGCGCGGCGTTCGATGGTGAAGCCGATGACCACACCGGAGAGCGCCACGGGTGCGTACGAGGCGTCGTCGGTGGCGTTCAGCCCGCGGGTGGTGAAGACCAGGCCGCTGTCGCCCTTGTTCTCCAGGCGGGCGCGGGCGTCGGGCTCGCCGAGCTCGGTGTAGCCGTAGACCGAGCCGCTCGCGCAGAGCGCGGTCTGCCAGCTGGTGATGGCGTCCGCGGCGAGTTCGCTGCCGCTGGTCGGGCGCTCCTTGGAGCCCAGCGCGCAGGTCGCGCCGACCTTGTTGAAGTCGAGCTTGACGGCGATGCGGTTCTTCCAGTTGGTGGAGGAGACCGGCGAGCCGGCGTTGACCTGGGTGTGGTCGGCGTAGGGCTTGCCGTCCAGGTCGAGGTGGCCCTGCGGGACGATGACCAGCCAGCAGGAGCGCGGGGCGGTGTGCCCGTTCCTCGTCACCAGCATGCCGCAGCCCAGGTGCGGGGCCTCGTAGGCGGTCTGGACCTCGAAGAACTCCTTGCCCGTGCCGCCGGCGCTGGTGCGGGCGAAGTCGATCTCGTTGGTGGTGTTGTAGTTGTACAGCCGGTTGTTCTGCAGGTTGCTGGTGATCAGCGTGCCGTCGACCGACTTGAACGGCACCTCGCCCGGGGCATTGGGATTGGCCGCCCCGTACTGGCTGTCCTGCCCGTAGTTGGTGGGGTCGGCGCTGTAGAAGACCTTGCGGCTGTCGTCGATGTCGTTGCCCGGCCAGGTGCCCCGGCCGGTGGTCGGCGAGGCGCCGTACTGGCACTGGGTACGGGAGGGCCCGGGGTTGCCGGGGACGGTGCCGTCGTCGTCGCCCCAGCACTGCATGATCTGCACGAAGTCGGTGTTGAACTGCGTGCCGGCGAACGCGGTCGGCGTGCCGCCCTTCCAGGAGACCGTGACGGCCTGGCTGGTGAGTGCCTTGGTCTGGCTGACCGTGAACGTCATGTCCTTGAACTCGCCGCGCCCCTTGACGCTGACGGAGGAGTTCTGCGGATCCGCCGCGACGGCGGGCTGCGCGGTCTGCGCGACCAGGCCGCCCAGCAGGGCGCCGACGGCCGCGCCCGCGGCGAGGCGCGCGAGGAGCCGGCGCACGCGGCTCCCACGGGTGACGGGGCGCTTCATCGGGATCTCCTCCGCAGCAGCTGGGAGACGGCGGCGGGCAGCAGGACCAGGCCGAGCAGGGTGATCACGGCCAGCAGCATCAGCGTCTGCGCGCCGCCCCAGCCGCTCTGGGCCGCGACGGTGACCGGCTGCGCCAGCGCGACGGTGCCGCCGGCGCCCCCGGAGGTGCCGGTGCCGCCCGTGGCACCGCCGTCGGCGGAGACGTTCTGGCCGGTGTCGGGGTCCACGGAGGGGGTGCCGCCGGTGCCGCCGGCGGTGCCCGCACCGCCCGTGGAGCCGTCGGTGCCGGTGCCGCCGGTGGTACCGCCGGTGGTGGTGCCGCCGGTGGAACCCGATCCGCCGGAGGTGGTGCTGGTGCCGCCCTTGGCGCCGCCGCTGCCGGAGGTGCAGGGCTGTGCGCCCTTCCTGTCACAGGCCTTCGGGAACGGGGCGGACTCGGCGAGCCGGTTGTGGCCGTCCGCGCTGAAGGTCGGGTTGTTGCAGCCCTTGATGTTGATGGACTGCGTCTTCACCCCGGGGATGCGGCGGATCTGGTCGAAGCCGGCCTGCACCAGGTTGATCGGCAGTGGCGAGTAGCCCAGTTCGGGCGCCTGCTGCTGGCCCTGGCACATGAAGTAGTACGAGAAGGCGCCCAGCGTCTTGCCCTTGGCCTGGGTGAAGGTGCCCTGCTCCTTCAGCGGCAGGATCATGTACGAGTAGCTGGACAGCGGGTAGTTGCGCCGGTCGGTGTCGTTGTAGACGCCCTCGAGCTTCTGGGTGAGGTAGTCCGGGGAGCTCTTGTCGGTGTTGATCCGCGCCTTCAGCAGCGACACCGCGACGTTCTGCGCCGTGGGCTCGGTGTAGTAGCCCGCGTGGTTGAGGACCTTGGCGACCGGGAAGTGCGCGTTCAGCGCGTACGAGTAGTTGACGTACCCGATCGCGCCCTCGCCGTAGCCCTGGGCGACGTAGCCCGCCACCCCGAGGTCGCCGGACTGGGCGATCATGCCGGGGAGGGTCGGGTAGTACGAGGTCTGGCCGCAGGCGCCGGAGCGTCCGACCTTGCCGCAGTAGGTCTGCCACAGCGCCTTGTGCTGGTTGGCCATCCACATCGTGAACTGCGCGGTGGAGCCGGAGCCGTCGGAGCGCACGACCGGGATGATCGAGCGGTGCGGCAGCTTGACGCCGGGGTTGTCCGCCGCGATCGACGTGTCGTCCCAGTAGCTGACGGCACGCGTGAAGATCTTGGTGACCACGTCGCCGGAGAGCCGCAGGTTGGTGACCCGCTTGCCGTTGATCGTGAGGTGGTACATGAACACGGTGCCGCCGGCCACGATCGGCATGTACGCGTACGTGCCCTTGGCCGGGTTCTCGGCGGCGGAGCCGTCGGTGGGCTTGGTCTGGAACGGGATGTCGGAGACCGCGAAGTCCACCTGGCCGTTCAGGAACTGACGCCGGCCGTCGGAGCTGCCCGTACCGGAGTAACTGACTCGCATGCCGTACTGGTTGACGCCGCGGCGCCACTCGTCGACCGCGTTCTCGGCCCAGGTGGAACCGGCGCCCGAGATCGGGGTGTAGCCGGCGTCGGCGACCGCGGGCTGCGCGGCCGGCACGACCACGGCGGCCAGCACGCCGAAGAACGCGGCGAGCGCGCTCAGGGCACGCCATCTGGCCCGGACGGCCGTGTGCCGTCCGGTGAGGGGATTGCGCATCAGTCGTTGTCTCCAGGAGCGGTGGCGGTGGCGGCGCCGAGCACGGAAAGGGCGGGGGCGTGGAGCTGGGCGAAGCGCTCGGCGTCGCGGCGGGAGGCCCGCTCCGCGCGGCGCGCCTGGCGCTTGGTCTGCTGACCCGGTCCGCGACCGCCGAGCACACGGGCGATCGCGAAGAGCACCAGGACCAGGGCCATCAGCACGGCAGCGGCGCCGAAGCCTCGGGAGATCATGGTGGGTTCCGGGGACTTGACGAAGTTGAAGACGGCCAGCGGCAGGGAGATCATCGGGCCCTGCAGCGGGTCGGCGTTCAGCGCCGCGGTGAAACCGGCGGTGAGCAGCACCGGCGAGGTCTCGCCGACACCGCGGGCGGTGCCGAGGATGACGGCGGTGGCCAGGCCCGAGCGCGCGGTGGGCAGCACGACGTGCCACACGGTCCGCCAGCGCGGCGCGCCCAGCGCCTCGGAGGCCTCGGTCAGCGTGCCGGGGACCAGCCGCAGCACGACGTCGGAGGCGCGGATCACGATCGGCAGCATCATCACGCTGATCGCGAAGGCCGCCGCCAGGCCCGACTTCTGCATGCCCAGGCCGAGGATCCAGGTCGCGTAGACCATCAGGCCGGCCACGATCGACGGGAGCGCCGTCATGGCCTCGACGATGGTGCGCACGAAGCGGGAGAAGCGGCCGGGGATCTGGTTGAGGTAGACCGCGCAGGCCAGGCCGAGCGGCACGGTGATGGCCAGCGCGATGCTGATCATGATCAGGGTGCCGAGCATGGCGTGCGCGATGCCGCCCGCGCTCAGCGGGTCCAGGGGGCCGGCGGCCTGCATGTCCTGGGTGAAGAAGTTGCCGTGCGGCAGGGCCGAGCGGCCGCGCCACAGCGTGAAGCCGACGACGAGGACGAGCGCGGAGAACAGCACGGTGGCGGCCGACCACAGCACGACCGTCATCACCCGGTCGCGGACGGCGGGACCGTCGTCCTCCAGGCCGGTCAGGATGGCGTAGGCGGCCAGGAAGGCCAGGTACGCGGTCACGGTGAAGCCCAGCGCGCCGGACAGCGGCGCGAGTTCGCCGAACAGCAGCACCGCCAGGCACAGGCCGGACGCGGCGGCACCGGTGAGGGCCAGCACCGCGTTGCGGTCCGCGCCGCCGATCCGGCGGGGGCGGTCGGGGAGTTCGGGTGCGTCGGGCGCGGCCGGGGCGGGCGCGGGCGTCGCGGGGGCGGCGTCCTGCACGGCGGCCGCGGGGGTCTCTTCGACGACGGTCATGTCATGCCTCGCTCTGCGAGCCGGAACGGGAACGGGCCACGACGGAGGAGGCGGTGAAGTTGACCACCAGCGTGAGCAGGAACAGCGCGAGACCGGCCGCCATCAGCGCCGACATGCCGAAGTCGGAGGCGTCTCCGTAGTGGAGCGCGATCAGCGACGAGACGGAGTTGGCACCGGTCTGGAGGATGTGCGGCTGAATGACGAAGACCGGCGAGATGATCAGGTAGACCGCGATGGTCTCGCCGAGCGCCCGGCCGAGGCCGAGCATGGTGCCGCCGATGATGCCGCCGCGCCCGTACGGCAGCACGACGGTGCGGATCACGCCCCAGCGCGTGGCACCGAGCGCGTAGGCGCCCTCGCGTTCACCGGCCGGGGCCTGGGCGAAGACCTCGCGCATCACGGAGCACTGGATCGGCGCCACCATCAGGGCGACCACGAGTCCGGCCACGAAGGACGAGGCGGTGTAGACGCTGCTGGAGGCCAGCGGCTCGCCCGGCTGCGTGCCGTCCACGTGCAGGAAGGGGATCCAGCCGAACCAGTCGGACACCCAGCGGGACACGCCGATGACGTGGCCCTGCAGGAAGAACAGGCCCCACAGGCCGTAGACCACGGACGGGACGGCGGCCATCAGGTCGACCATCGCGATCAGCGTGCGGCGCAGCCGGCGGGGCGCGACGTCGGAGATGAACAGCGCGGTGCCGAGGGCCAGCGGGAGCGAGAAGACCACGGCCACGGCGGCGATCAGCAGCGTTCCGGTGAGGACCGCCGCGATGCCGAAGTGGTGGACGTCGGGCTGCCAGGCGGACGTGGTGAGGAACGACAGGCCGGTGGCCTTGAGCGCCGACCCTGCCCTCAGGAGCAGGAAGATGCCGACCGCGGCCATGATCGCGAGGACGGTCGTGCCGGCTGCCGTCAGCTGCCAGCGGAAGACGCGGTCGCCGGTCCCGCGGGCCGAGTCCTTCGGGCGCGGTGGCGCGCTCTCCGGCTCCGGTCTGACCGGCTCCACTCCCGCCGATGCGGTTGACATTGCTGCGCCCCTCCCTCGATTACGCCATCTACGGGCGTAGTTCCCGGCAGATTCAATGGGGGGCGCATGTCGCGAGAGGCGTTCACAAGTGATGAAAATGTGAACAGTGCGTGTTCTACAGACGTGGGGGGCGTGGAAGTACCGCAGAGACCGATGGAGGTGAACGGGCGACGGTAGCGGACCGACCTGCACAAGCGCCAATTACGTTCACGGGTGGGTGAAATGTGCCGTCCAGGCTGGCTCCGGACGCATTCGCCGGAGCACTCTGCTGGGCACGTGCCAATCGCCCCGCCTTCCGGAGTGCCCCTCCCCGGCGCGCCCCGCCCCGCCCCCGATGCCGGAGTCCGTATCCCCTCGTGATCCATCTGACCTCGCCCCCGCTCTCCCCCGCCCTCGACGCGCGCTCCGCGGCGGGCCTCGTACGGCGGTGGCGCAAGGCGGTGGAGCCGGACGAACTCGCCCGTGCCTACGACGCGTTGGTCGAAGCCGGCCCGCTCGTGCCGACCCCCTGGGGCGCTCTTCTGGTCACCGGCCACGAGGACTGCCGGCAGGTGCTCGCCGACCGGGTCTGGCGCACTCTCGGCGCCCGCTGGCGCGACGCCCACCGCCCGGGATGGCGGAGCAGCCCGAGCACGGTGGGCCTGTGCGAGACCCCGCTGCAGCAGGACCCGCCGGAACACACCGCGCGCCGCCGCCCGTTGAACTCCGCGCTGGCCCCGCGCGCGATGCGCGAGGCCGCGGAGAACCTCGTGGAGCCCCTCGTCGCCACGTACGTCGACCGGTTCGCCGCGGCCGTGCGGCGCGGCGGCAGCGCCGACGTGGTCGCCGAGGTGTGCCGCCCGCTGCCGACCGCCGTGCTGGCGGGACTGACCGGGCTGCCGCCCGAGGTCGACCGGGCCTGGCTGGCCGCCGAGAGCGCCGCGATGGTGCGCGTGGAGGAACTGGCCGCACCCCCCAGCGTGGTGCGGCGCGCGGACGCCGCCGCCGTGGCGCTGCTGGACTGCTACGACCGCGTCCTGGCCGAACGCGTCCGGCGCCCCGCGGGCGACCTGCTGTCGCAGTGGGCGGCCGAGGACCCGCACGGGGCCCGCTATCTGCTGCTCACGCTGTTCTCCGCGGGGGTGCCGACCACCGCGGCCCTGCTGGCCGCCGTGGCCCTGGCGCTGACCACCCGGCCGCTGCTTGCCGAAAGGATCCGCCAGGACCCCGGATTCGCCGAGCGGCTCACCGACGAAGTGCTGCGCTGGGACCCGCCCGGACGCGTCGTGACCCGGGTGGCCGCGGCGGACACCGAGCTCGCGGGCCGCACCCTGCCCGCCGGGCAGGTCGTCCACGCCCTCATCGGTGCCGCCCACCGCGACCCGCTGTTCTTCCCCGACCCGCACGCCTTCGACCCCGACCGGCCCCCGCGGCGGCTGCTCGCCTTCGGTGCCGGCCTGCACTACTGCCTCGGGTCCCACCTGGCCCGTACTCAGGCGGTCGCCTTCGCGCGGGGCTTCGCCCGCGCGCTGCCCGGGGCCCGCGCCGCGGCTCCGCCGGAGCGCCACGCCGGCCCCAGCATGGCCGACATCGCCCGTCTTCCCATCCACTCGCCCCTCAGTCAAGGGAGACCGAGCCAGTGACCGACATCCAGGACGCCACGGACGTGTTCGACAAGGACCTGTCCTCGTCGACGTTCGTCCGGGCCATGGAGACGACCGGCATCCGGCCCTTCTACCGGCCGATGCACGCCTCGGCCGACGGCGAGGCCCTGGTCGAGGGCCGCCCGGTGGTGATGGCCGGCTGCAACGACTACCTCGGCCTGTCCACCGACCCGCGGGTCACCACGGCCGCCGCGCAGGCGCTGACCCGCTACGGCGCCTCCTGCTCCGGGGCCCGCACCCTCAACGGCACCCTGCCGCTGCACGGCGAACTCGAACGCCGCGTCGCCGACTTCCTCGGCACCGAGGCGGCCGCCGTCGTCACCACCGGCTTCCAGGCCAACCTCGCCATCGCCGCCCTCTTCGGCAAGGGCGACATCGTCTTCAGCGACATGGCCAACCACGCCTCGCTCGTCGACGGCATCCGGCTGGGCGCCGCCCGCCGCGCCCTGTACCCGCACTCCGACACCGGCCACCTGGACACCCTGCTGGAGCAGGCGACGGCCGCCGAGCCGGCCGCGGGCAAGGTCATCGTCACGGACGGCATGTTCTCCATGGACGGCGACCTGTGCCGGCTGCCCGACCTCACCGCACTCGCCTCCCGGCACCGCGCACGCCTGATCGTCGACGGCGCGCACGACATCGGGCTGCTCGGCGCGGGCGGCCGCGGTGTCGCCGAGCACTTCGGGCTGCTGGACCGGGTGGACCTGTTCACCGGGACGCTGTCGAAGTGCTTCGGCTCCACCGGCGGCTTCCTCGCCGGACCCGCCCGGGTGATCGACTACCTGCGCTACACCGCCCGTTCCGTGCTGTTCTCCGCCTCCATGCCGCCGGCCGCACTGGCCGCGGGACTGGCCGCGTTCGACATCGCCGAGGCCGAACCCTGGCGCCGCATGCGGGTCCTGTCGCTCGCCGACCGGCTCCGCGCGGGACTCCGCGAACTCGGCTACGACACCGGGAACTCCGTCACGCCCGTCGTGCCCGTCCTGATCGGCGACGCCGCCGACTGCGCCCGGATGTGGCAGGCCCTGCTCGACGAGGGCGTGTTCACCAACGCCGTGGGCGCCCCGGCCGTGCCCGAGGGGCGCTGCGTCATCCGGGTGACCGTGCAGGCCACGCACTCCGACGGTCACCTCGGCCGGATCCTCGACGCCTTCGAGGCGGCCGGCCGCCGCGTCGGCCTGCTGCCCGCGCTCCCCCGTCAGGCGGCCACCCGATGAGCGCCACCGACTCCGCGACCGCCGCACACGTGGGAACCGACGCCCCCGTCACGGTCTCCCCCGTCGAGGGCCGGGCCGACACCAACGCCTTCATCCGCCTGCCGTACGCGCTCTACCGCGACGACCAGCACTGGGTCGCGCCCCTGGAGCGGGAGATGCGCGCCTTCCTCGACCCGCGCCGCAATCCCACCTTCGACACCGCCGAGATCCGGCTGCTGCTGGCCCGGCGGGGCAAGACCGTCGTCGGCAGGATCGCGGTCGTCTCCGAACCGCGCTACCAGGAGCGGCACGACTTCACCTGCGGCCACTTCGGCCTCTTCGAGTGCGCCGACGACACTGGGGCCGCCGCCGCGCTCTTCGACGCGGCCGCCGCCTGGCTGGCCGAGCGGGGCCTGACCCGGATGCTCGGCCCGCTCAGCTTCTCCGTCAACGACGAGTGCGGGCTGCTCGTGGACGGCTTCGACGGACCGCCCAGCGTCGGCATCCCGTACAACCCGCCGTACTACGCGCGGCTGCTGACCGAGTGCGGCTTCGGCAAGGCCAAGGACCTGCTGTCCTGGCTGGTGCCGATGCCGCCCGACGGCGAGCCGCCGGCCGGCATCCGCCGGGTCGCAGAACGCACCCTGTCCGACCCGGCGGTCACGGTGCGGCCGCTGGACCCGGGCCGCTGGGACGACGAGATGGCCGTCATCAAGGACATCTACAACGACGCCTGGGCCGAGAACTACGCCTCCGTCCCGTTGACGGACCAGGAGTTCCGGCACATGGCGGCCCAGCTGAAGGCCGTGCTCAAGCCAGAACTCGTGCGGATCGCCGAGGTCGACGGCGAACCCGCCGCCTTCACCATGTGGCTGCCCGACGTCAACCAGGCGCTGCGCCCCGCACGCGGCCGGCTCACCACCTGGGGGCTGCCGGTGGGGCTGCTGCGCGTCACCCTCGGCATGGGCCGCATCACCCGGGTGCGGGGTGGCACTTCGGGCGTACGCAAGGAACACCGCAGCCGCGGACTGGTGGCGGTGCTGCTCGCGGACGCGCAGCGCGCCGCGCACCGGCTCGGCTACACCGAGACCGACCTGTCCTGGATCCTGGAGGACAACCGGGGCTCCAACCGGCACGCCCAGGCCATGGGCGGCGTCCACTTCCGCACCCACCGGCTGTACGTGCGCGACGGCGGCCCCCGATGAGGTACCTGGTCACCGGCGCGACCGGTTTCGTCGGCGGTCACCTCGTCCGCCATCTCGCGGAACGCGGCGACCGGATCACCGCCCTGGTGCGCGACGGCCGCCGGGTGCCCGGGGCCCGGCTCGCCCCCGGCGACCTGCGCACCGGCGAGGGACTCGACGACGCGCTGCGCGACGTCGACCGGGTCATTCACCTCGCGGGGATCACCAAGTCGGCCGACCCGCGCGCGTACACCGACGTCAACACCGACGGCACGCGACGGCTGCGCGACGCTGTCGCGGGACTCCCCGTGCCGCCGCGGCTGGTCTACTGCTCCTCCCTGGCCGCCTCCGGTCCGGGACGCCGGCGCCGCGCCGAGGAACCCCCCGTGCCCGTCTCCCTGTACGGGCGCAGCAAGCTCGGCGGCGAACTGGCGCTCCGCGAGGCGGCCGGCCAGGTGCCCGCCGTCACCGTCCGGCCGCCCATCGTCTACGGCCCGGGCGACCGGGAGTTCCTGCCCCGGCTGGTGGGCGCGGTGCGCACCGGACTGCTCCCGGCCGTCGGACGGCCCGGACCCCGGCACTACTGCCTCATCCACGTCGACGACCTGTGCCGCGCGCTCATCGCCGCGGCCGACCCGGCGACGGCCCCCGGTACGCACCACGTCTGCGACGGCACCGAGCACCGCTGGGACGACATCGGGGCCGCCGTCGCCACCGTCCTGCGCCGCCGCGCCCCCCGCGTCGTCCACATCCCCGCGCCGCTGGCCGCGGCGGCCGCGCGCCTCGCCGGCCGCTCCTCCATGCTCAACCCCGACAAGGTGGCCGAGGCCCGCCACCCCGCCTGGACCTGCGCACCCAGCGACACCCTGCCCTTCGGCCCCGCCACCCCGCTCGCCGAAGGCCTCCGCGCCTCCCTCACGGGCTGACCCGGACCCGGCATGCACACACCCCGAGGAAGGTGAGACCGTCATGCGCCGTCGACTGTCGCCGTACGAACGCGTGATCTGGGCGGCGGGCGAACGCCTCCCGGTCAACATCGCCGCCGTGGCCCGGGTGACGGGCCGGACGACCGCCGGGCAGGTACGGAAGGCCGTCGCCTTCGCGCGGGAACGGCATCCGCTGCTCGGGGTGCGGGTGGCGGACCCCGGCTGGTGGCAGGCCCGGCTGACGACGGCGGGCGCCGAGGACCCGCCGGTGCGCGTGGTGCGGGCCACCGGGACCGGAACGGCCGACGACTGGCCCCGGGTGGTGGAGCAGGAACTCCAGCGTCCGTTCGACACGGCCACCGGACCCCTGGCGCGCTTCGTGCTGGTCGACGCGGGCGAGGCCTTCGACCTGGTCGCCGTCTTCCACCACCTCGTCGCGGACGCGGTCTCGGCGGGCGTGGTCGTACGGGACCTCCTCACGCACCTGGCCGCCGCCCCGCCGGCCGGCACCGCCCCCGTCCTGGCCCCGCCGGCCGACCACCTCGTCCCCGGCCCGCGGGCCAACCCCGCCGACCTGCTGAGGACCGCCCGCGCGCTGGGCGGGCCGGTGCCCGTGCCGCGCCCGCGCGGCGGGCCGCTGGCGTTCCACCCATGGGCGCTGGACCGGGAGGAGACCGCGCTGCTGCTCAAGCGGTGCCGGGCCGAGGGGACGACGCTGCAGTCCGCGCTGTGCGCGGCCTTCGCCCGGGCGGCCACACCGGGCCGCCCCGCGCGCATCGCGGTCGCGGCGGACCTGCGCCGGGTGCTGGACCCGCCGCCGGGCGAGGCGGTCGGCCTGTACGCTGCCAGCTTCGTGATCTCCGCGGACGGCGGGGACGACCTGTGGACCGCGGCCAGGGACGCGCGGACCGACATCCACGCCCGGCTGACCCCGGACGCGCTGCGGCCCCTGGTCCGCGTCTTCCGGCTGGCCTCCGCCGTCCCGCACCGCGCGATCGGCGCGCTGCTGCGCCGCGGCGAGGAGCGCGGGCCCCGCTTCGACGTCTCCGTCAGCAACGCCCGGATGCCCATCCCGGAGGAGTACGGGCCGCTGCGGCTGTACGCGGTGCACGGCGCGGCGCACACCAGCCTGTCCGGTGCCCCGCTGGTCATCGTCATCGGCTTCGGCGGCCGGCTGTTCTGCAGCGTGACCTCCACCGACGGGGAAGCCTCCGCGGACCTGTGCCGGCGCGCCATGGAGCACCTGACGGACGGCGGGACCGGGGACTGAGCGGTCCCCGACGGGTACCGGCGCCCTCAGCGGGTACTGAACACTCGTGGCACGCACCGTCGGGGTCGAGGAAGAACTCCTCCTGGTGGACGCGCGGACCGCAGAGCCGCGGGCCGTCGCCGACGCCGTGCTGGACGGGGGCCAGTGGGCCCGCGAACTCGTGGTGGAGCTCCAGCAGGAGCAGCTCGAACTCAACACGTCACCGTGCGTCACGCTGGACCAGCTGCGCGGGGAACTGCGCACCTGGCGCCGACGGGCGGCGCGGGTCGCCGCATCCGAGGGCGTCGACATCGCGGCCCTCGGCACCTCGCCGCTGCCCTTCTCCCCGAGCCTGACGCCGCAGGGCCGCTACCGCAGGATGGTGCAGAACTTCGGCCTCACCGTGCAGGAGACGCTGACCTGCGGCTGCCATGTCCATGTGGGCGTCGCCTCCGACGAGGAGGGCGTCGCGGTCATCGACCGCATCCGGCCCTGGCTGCCGCCGCTGCTGGCCCTGAGCTCGAACTCCCCGCTGTGGCAGGGCACCGATACCGGCTATGCCAGCTACCGCTACCAGGTCTTCGGCCGCTGGCCGACCGCCGGGCCGACCGCGGGCTTCGGGTCCGCCGCGGAGTACCACCGGTCGGTCTCGCGACTGCTCTCCACCGGCATCCTGCAGGACCAGGGCATGGTCTACTTCGACGTCCGGCTGTCGGCGAAGTTCCCGACGGTGGAGGTGCGGATCTGCGACGTCTGCGCGGACTACCAGGAATCCGTGATGCTGGCCGCACTCGTGCGGGGTCTGGTCGAGACCGCGGCCCGCGACTGGGCGGACGGCCGCCCGGCCCCCGGCCCCGGCCTCGACGTGCTCCGCCTCGCGTGCTGGCGGGCCAGCCGCTCCGGACTCGACGGCGCCCTCCTCCACCCGGACACGCACCGCCCGGCGGGTGCGCACGACGTGGTCGAGGCGCTGGTCTCCCACGTCGAGGGCGCACTGAAGGACTCCGGCGACCTGTACACCGTCCGCGCCGGCCTCGACCGCCTCACGTCCCAGGGCACCGGCGCCCACCGGCAGCGCGAGACGTACGCACGCGGCGGCCCGGTCGCGGTCGTCCGCGAAGCGGTCGCCCGCACGCGGGCGTGACCGTTCGGCCCGAACGTCCGCCACGCACCCGGCGGCGGACCGGGGCCGCCCCGTACCCGGGCGTGACCGGGAGGCGGGCCTCCGGTGATCCGTAGGACGACGGTGGTCCGGGAGCCCATCGCCGGCGCGCCCGGCGCGCCGCGAACCGGGTGCCGGTGCACGGGCGCCGCCCACCCGGCGGCGTGCGACGGCACCGGCCGGCAACGCGGCGCGACACAACCAAGTCGCTCGTCCGGGAACCGCCACTCACACCCGGCCGTGACGAAGACGCCGTCCCCGTGGCCTGTACGACGACGGTCGTCCCGGAGGCCATCGACGCCCTGCGGCGACAGAGCCCGGCGACGCGGCCCGGTCGTCCGCGCAGCGGTCATCCGCACCGGGGCGTGACCGGCAGCCGCCCTCGGGTGATCTGTGCACACCGTGGGCACCGGGAGCGCGGGTCGTCCGGGAGGCCATTGGCGGGTGCAGGGGCGCCGCACGCCGGGCACGCCGAGGTCGACCGGCTCGCGCTCCGCGGCAGGTGTGCCCGCAGCCGGGCGTGATCGTACCGTCACGGCGAGCACGCGGGGCGCGGTATCGTCCCGGGGACGCGTGCGGGGCGCAGGCACATACGGCGCACGCGGCACTCGCACGGACCGGGGGACGGTGCATGAGCGACGCGCGCGCGGCGGTGGACCGGATGCTGACGCGGTTCGGGCTGTCCGCGCCGCCCCGGACCGACCGGATCGTCGCGGATGCCGGTACGACCCCAGGGAGCCTGCTGCGGGCGGCCATCGCGTTGCTGCGCGCCGCATGGGGCGGCGAGCGCAAGCCCGCGGCCGCCGCCGCGCTCGCGCTGCTCGTGCTGGCGCTGGACACCGCGCCCCGGGACCACCCGCTGCGCGCCCGGCTCGTCCTGCATCTGCAACTGGCCCAGCGCACCTTGGCGATGTACGGGGACGTCCGGGTGTCCGCCGAGGTGCGCCACCACCTTGCCGCGCAGACCCAGCACCGCTCCCCTGACGACCTGGTGTCCGTCGCCGCCCGCTGTCCGGGCCGGCCCGCGCAGCAGCCCGGCGCGCCGGCCGACCCGATCGAGGCGCGGGTGGACGCGCTGCTGGCCACGCTGCCGCCGGACGACCTCAGCCGCCCGGGGCTGCTGGCGGGGCTCGCGCACGCGGCGCTGATCCGGTACGAGTACGGGGCCACCGACGAGTTGCCCGCGCTCTGGCCGCGGGCCCGCGCCGCGTTCGAGGGACTGTCCCCGCGGCATGTCGACGCCCCCGACGCGGGCCGGGTCGCGGCGCTCGCGGGCGTCACCTGGATGCGGGCCCATCCCCACGACCGGGACGCCGTGGACGTCGCCGTGCGGGGCGGCCGGCTGGCCCTGGCCGCGACACGGGAGCAGACGGCCTCGGGCGGGGTCCGCGACCGGCACGAAGTCCGCACCGTGCACTTTGCGCTGGCGGTCGCCTTGATGTGCACGCTGCCGTGGGCACCGAGGCGCGAGACCGTCGACGAGGCGATGGAGCACCTGGAGGCCTACCGCGCCGAGGGCCTGCCGGACGACCATGCCGCGTACGAGATCAACATGGCCTCGCTGCTGACCGCCCGCGCCGTCGTGGCCTGGGACGTGGCGGACGCCGACGAGGCCGCGCGGATGCTCGGGGAGGTCCTGCGGCGGCTGCCGCCGGGGCACCCGCTGCTGCCGCACGTCGCGGACAAGGCGGCCCGGGTGGGCCAACTGCGGTCCGCGATGCCGCTGTTCCCGCGCGCGCTGGGATCGATGGCCGCGAAGTTCCTGCCGATGATGATGCGCGTCGCGCCCGCGGTGCCGCCGCTGCCGCCGCTGCAGGTGCGGACGGCGGCTCCGTCGCCCGGCGCGCCCGTCGATGCCCCACCGGAGCCCGCGCCCACGCCGGAACCGGAGTCCCCACCGGTCGCGCCCCCGCCGTTCGCGATCCCCGTACCGCCCGAACTGGCGTCCTTGGCCGAGGCGCTGACGAAGGGCCCCGGCGCCGGAACGGGCTTCGACCCGGCCTTCGTCGCCGACGCCGAAAGGAGGTTGCGGGCGGCTCTGGACGAGACCGCGCCCGGCAGTCCCGAACGCGCCCAGGTGGCGGGCGCGCTGATGTCCGCCGTCGGCATGGGGTACATGAAGGACCAGGACGCCGCGGCCGTCGACGAGGCCACCGCCATCGGCGACCGTGTCCTCGCCGAGCTGCCCTTCGGGTCCCCCGCCCACACCGACCTCGTTCTCCTGGCCGCGCCGTGGCATCACATGAGGGCCCTGCTCGCCATGGACGTCACCGCCCTGCGCGTCTGCTGCGAGGACCTGCGCGCCGCCCTCGACCGGCTGCCCGAGGACAGCCCGGGGCGCGTCGCCGGCGAGGTCGAGTACGCCAACGGCCTCACCAACCTCGCGGGCCTCACCCAGAACGCCGCACAGGCCGCCGAGGCCCGCCGGCTGAGCGAGCAGGCCACCCGGCGCGTACGGGAGACCCCGGTCCTGGCGGACGTGCTGGGCGACGTGGCCGCCTCGTACGGCATCTGGGCGGATTACACCGACGCGGTCGTACGCGGCGACCCCGCCGAGATCCGGGCGGCGGAGGCCGCCCTCGCCGGGGGGTTCGGCGCCGAAGTACCGCTGGTGCGCTTCGAGTCCGCCCGGAACGCGATGGGTGACGCCCTGGAACGCCACGCCTGGGGCGAGGCCGCCGACGCCGCCGAACGCGCCCTGGAGATCCTGCCGCTGATCGCCTCACGTGCCGTGGGCCGCGTCGACCGGCGGACCCTGCTCGACCACGCGCTGCTCGGACGCCGCTACCCGATCGCCGGCCCCGGCACGGACGCCGCCGGACGCCCGGATCCGCTGACCGGCACCAGCCTCAGCCGCACGGGGTGCGCGGCGGCGATCGCCGCCGGACGCCCCGCACAGGGGCTCGCCCTGCTGGAACAGGGCCGCGCGGTCCTGATGAACCAGGACCTGGAGGGCCGCACCGACCTCGGCGGCCTCGCCGCCGCGCACCCGGCGCTGGCCTCGGAGTTCCGGACCCTCGCGGCACGCCTGCGGCGGGCCGAGACGCCGGACGAGGCGGGCACGGCGGACGCAGGCAGCGAGCGCCACCTGGAACGGCACGTCGCGGCGGCCGAGTGGGAGGCGCTGCTGATGCGGGTGCGCGCCCGCCCGGGCTTCGAGCGCTTCCTGCTGCCGCCGACCGAGGAGGAGATGCGGGCCGTCGCCGCCGAGGGCCCCGTCGTCGTGGTCAACGTGGACCGGTTGCGCTGCGACGCGCTTGTGGTCACCGAGGAGCGGATCACCGCCGTCCCGCTGCTGGAGATGACGGAAGGTCAGCTCGCCCTGCGTGCCCAGGCGTTCCTGGCGGCGGTGAACCTGCGCCGGGACGCCTCCCGCGAGGAGCACGAACGCGCCCGCGAGACGGTGCTGGACACCCTCGCCTGGCTCTGGCACACGACCACGGAACCGGTGCTGCGCGCGCTCGGTCTCACGCGGCCGCTGCCGCCGGACGCGCCCGCGGCGGACATGCCGCGGCTGTGGTGGTCCGCCTCCGGCCCGCTCGCGTACCTGCCGCTGCACGCGGCCGGGTTGCAGCGCAAGCACGAGCTCCCGGAGCGCCGCACCGTCCTGGACCGCGTCGCCTCGTCCTACACTCCCACCCTGCGCGCCCTGCGGCACGCCCGCCGGGCCCCCTCGGGCCGCACCGGGGGCCGGCTGCTCGCGGTCGGCCGGCCGACCGGGCCCGGCGGTTCCGCCGGTGCCTCCGCCCGCGAGATCGCCGCGATATCCGACGCCCTGGGCGGTGTACGGGCCCTGGAGGGCGACGCCGCGACGCCCGGGCGGGTACGGGAGGCACTGCGCACCGCGCGCTGGGTGCACTTCGCCTGCCACGGCGTCAGCGACGCGGCCGACCCCTCCGACAGCCATCTCGCGCTGCACGGTGGGGCGCTCAGCGTCGGCGAGGTCTCCCGGCAGGAGCTGCGCTACGCCGAACTCGCGGTGCTCCTGGCCTGCCACACCGCCCACACCGGCCCGCTGCCCGACGAGGCGGTCCATCTGGCCTCCGCCTTCCAGGTCGCGGGATACCCGCAGGTCGTCGGCGCCCTCTGGGAAGCCGGCGACACCGCCTCCGCCGTCCTCGCCGGCCACCTCTACGCCGCGCTGCGGGCACCCGCCCCGGGCGCCGTCGCCTCCCTGGACGCCGGCCGCGCCCTCAACCACATCACCCACGCCCTGCGCACCCGCTACGCCCGCTCCCCCGAGGCCTGGGCCCCCTTCGTCCACATCGGCCGCTGAGACCCGGCAGTTCCGCGGCCGCCGCGCGTCACCGCATCCGGCGCAGCAGCAGATCGAGTTCCCGCCAGGTGGCCGGTGCCACCGGCCCCGGAGGCACCGGGAGGCCCGCCGCGCGGGCGAGGGACCGCATGCGCAGGTCGACCAGGGCGTCGGCCAGGTCCGCGAGGACGAAGAGGCGTTCGCGCCCGGTCCACCACGCCGCGGCCATGACGACGGCCCCGGCGACCAGGGCGGGCCACCAGAAGGTGCCCGCCGCGAGCAGCACGTAGAGCAGGCCCCAGGCGGACAGCCGGGCCGCCGCGTCGAAGGAGGCGGCGGCGGCGCGGATCTCCGCGCGGTCCGCCTCGGACGCGGCCAGCCACAGCCTCGGCCAGAGCACCGCGAAGGGCACGGCGTAGTACTCCCCGACGCGGTGCTCCAGGGCGTGGACGCGGTCCCCCATGCGGGTGGGACGGGCGGGCGGCACCGGGGAGATGCGGTCCCGGCGCGCCTCCGCCGCGTGGGCGGCGGCGAGTTCGGCAGGGTCGCCGTCGGTCTCGTGGCGCCGGATGTGCTCCGCCACCCGCGCGTCGGCGCGGACGCGCCGCTCACGCCGCCGGCGGACGAGCGGTTCACCGGCGCCGGCCGGCCACGGCCCGAGCCACAGGAGCTGGACGCCGCGCGCGAGCAGCTGCACGACGAGCCCGGGGACGACGGCGAGGAGGAGCAGGCCGACCAGTACGAGGACGAGCCCGGCCGCCCCGTGGGCGTCGGCCCAGCGGGCCGGGCGTCCGACCTCCCGCAGCAGCCGTGCGGCGTCGAACGGCCGCCGTGCGCCGAGCACATGGGCGGCCCACGCGGTGCCGAGGAAGAGGGTGCCGGGCAGGGCGAGCAGGGCGACCCAGCGCTCGGCGAGCTTGCCGCCTATCGCGTCCAGCAGGCCGGTCACCTCAGTACCGCACGCGTCGCAGTTCGGCGCCCCACACCGCGCAGCGCGGCGCGCTGACGGACGCCGTGGGGTCCTCGCTGCGCGCGCACATCCCGCGCGGGCAGCGGTAGCGGAGGATGCCGCCGCCTCCCCCTGCCAGGCCGGGCACCGTGACGTACGTCCCGCCGTCGCCGCGCCGGCCGTCCAGCCGGACGCCGAGCCGCGTGGCCAGGTCGCCCACCACGATCAGGTCGCCGCGGCCCTCACGGACGGCCTCCGCGACCGCCTCGACCTCGGCCGCCTCGTCCGGGTCGGCGCGCGCGGTGCGCCGCAGCTCCGGCAGCGCCTCACAGAACGTCATCACCGCGGCCTCGTCCACCGGCCCAGCGTACTGATCTGCGATCATTGCCGTATGGCGTTCACCGAAGAGCTCGCGCGGGCCGTGCTCGCGGCGGACGGGCACCACCAGGCGAAGCTGATCGCACTCGGCGAGAACGCGGTCTTCGAACTCTCCGACGGCGCGGCCGTCGCGAAGGTCGGCCGCGGTCCCGAGCTGCTGGAGCGGGCGGCCCGCGAGCTGCGCACGGCGACCTGGCTCGCCGCGCACGGGGTGCCCGCGGTGCGGGCGGCGGAGCCGGAGGCCCGGCTCGTGGACGGCCACCCGGTGACGTACTGGGAGCGCCTGCCGGACACCGTGCGCCCCGCGGAGCCGGCCGACCTGGCCGCGCTGCTGCGGCTCGTGCACGCCCTGCCGGAGCCGGACTTCGCGCTGCCCCGCCGGGATCTGCTGGACGGGGTCGAGCGCTGGCTGCGGCTCGCGGGCACGGCGGTCGACCCGGCCGACGCCGCGTATCTGCGCGAGCGGCGCGACGGGTTCGCCGCCGCGGCCGCCGCCCTCACGCCGCACATCACGCCGGGTCCGATCCACGGCGACGCGCTGCCGCGCAACGTCCACGTCGGTCCGCAGGGGCCCGTGCTGGTCGATCTGGAGACCGTCTCCAGCGATCTGCGCGAACACGACCTCGTCGTGATGGCGCTCAGCCGGGACCGCTACGGCCTCGACCCGGCGGCCTACGCCTCCTTCACCGCCGCCTACGGCTGGGACGTCCGCGACTGGGAGGGCTGCGCCGTCCTGCGCGGGGCCCGGGAGACCGCCAGCTGCGCCTGGGTCGCCCAGCACGCGCCCGGCAACCCGGCGGCTCTCGCCGAGTTCCGGCGCCGGGTGGCGTCCCTGCGCGACGACGACCCGACGGTGCGCTGGCACGCGTTCTAGTCCGGCATCCGGGGCCGATCGCGTGCCGGACCGTCAGACCGGTTCGCGCAGCGGCCAGCGGGTGTCGATCTCGACCTCGGGGGCGCTGCCCTGGCGGACCAGCCAGCGCTGGTAGCCCTCGGCCCAGTCGGCGTACCAGCCGATCTGGGACCGGTGCAGTTCGCGCAGACCGCCGGCGGCGCGCGGGTGGCGCTCGGCGATGGCGCAGGCGACCCGGACCGCCGCCAGCGCGTCCGCGCTCGCCTCGTGCGCGTCCTCCAGGGTGACGCCGTACTCGCGGCAGGCGGCCTCCAGGTTCCGCTTGCCCTTGCGGTAGCGGTCGAGCGTGCGGTCCATGACGAGCGGATCGACGACGGGGCCGACCTCGCCGCCCAGCCGGTCCTCCAGGGACGGCAGCTGATGCCTGCGCAGCTCGGCCGCGAGCAGGCTGAGGTCGAAGGGCGCGTTGTAGACGACGACGGGGACGCCGGCCGCCCAGTGGGCGACGAGCGCGTCGGCGATCTCGTCCACCGCCTCGGCCGCCGGCCGGCCCTGCTCGGCCGCGTGCTCGCTGCTGATGCCGTGCACGGCGGTGGCCTCCGCGGGGATGGGGACGCCCGGGTCGACGAGCCATCCCAGGTGGCGTATCGGCTCCCCGTCCCTGACCTCGGTGACGGCCGCCGTGACGATCCTCGCTCGGAGCGGATCCGTGCCCGTCGTCTCCAGGTCGAAGCCGACCAGCAGTTCCCGGTGCCATCCCATGGCCATTGGCGTACGTCCTTCCCGCGGTTCCCCCGTGTGCTCTGCCATCATCCCGTGCGCCACTGACAGTCCCGCCGCCGGGCGGCCGCCCGCGTCAGGACACCGGCCGGGAGTCCGCCCACACGCCCTCGAACTCCTCGCGGTAGATACCGAAGAGTCCCTGCTCCGCCTCGGCCGCCTCGCCGTCCTTGGTCTGCACGAGGTCGCGGGGCCCGCCGCGCAGGATGATCACCGGGGACTCCATGCCCCGGGCCTTGCGCAGGTAGGACTGAACGACGGCGACACCGTTCGCGGTGTCGCCGTCCACCAAGTACGCGGTGAAGCGGGGGGTCTCGTCGAAGACCCGGATCTCGAAGGCGGCGGGGTCGCGCAGCCGTGCCCTGACCCGGCGCATGTGCATGATGTTCATCTCGACGGCGCGGCTCAGCTCTCCCCGTCCGAGGCCGAGTTCGCGTTCGCGGCGGCGGACCGCGCTGCTGGCCGGGTTCAGGAAGAGCAGCCGCATCCGGCAGCCGGACTCCGCCAGCCGCACCAGCCGCTTGCCGGAGTAGTTCTGCACGAGCAGGTTGAGCCCGATGCCGACGGCGTCCAGCCGCCGGGCGCCGCCGAACAGGTCCTCGGCCGGCAGCTGCCGCTGGAGCCGCACCCGGTCCGGGTAGACCCCGACGACGTCGGCGTAGCGGTCGGCCACCAGTTCCTCGACGGCGTCGACGGGCAGCCGGTCGGCGGAGGGGTAGCCGGGCCCGGAGCCGAGCATGTCGAGCAGCCGGGCGGCAGCCCGCTCGGCCTGGTCCAGCACGGTCCGGGACAGCGCGCGGTTGCGGGAGACGACGTGCCGGGCCACCTCCAGCTCGTCCAGGGCGAGCTCGAGTTCGCGGCGGTCGTCGAGGTAGGGCTCGAAGCACGGCCAGTGCTGGACCACCAGCTCGCGCAGTTGCGGCAGCGTCAGGAAGCTGAGGATGTTGTCGTCCGCCGGGTCGAGCAGGAAACCCTTGCGGCGGCTGACCTCGCGCACGGCGGCGGCGCGCTGGACCCATTCGTGCCCGGCCGGGCCCGCCGCGGCGACCACCCACTCCTCGCCGTGCACGGGCTCGTAGATGGGGCGCAGGACGGCGTTCACCACGGCGCGGAGCCGCTGCTCGACGAGATTGAGCCACACGTAGGCCCGCCCGGCGCGGCGGGCGCGGGTGCGCACCTCGGCCCACTCGTCGGCGCCCCAGTCCAGTTCCGCTCCGATCTCCAGCGGCAGTGCCAGGGAGGCGGTTCCGGTGCCGTTCCCCTCGCCGATGCCGCCCTGGTCCCCCTGATCACCACCACCAGGGAGCACCAGACCTCCCGACATCACGACTGCACCCGCCTTCCCGCCCCCGTACACGATCAAGGAAGGGTACTGCGGGGCGGGGGGCGGTGCAGCCGTAACGACGCTACTTCACCACATGCTTACTCGCTTCACCGGCCAACACCCTCAATGAGCCTGGCCGTTGTGGCCCGCGAGGTCGTCCGGGGTGAGCGGGCTCATCGCCGTGACGTCCCGGGGGACGAGCTGGAAACCCTGCCAGTGGATCGGCATGGGCGTCTGGTCCTCGTCGCGGGGGATGTGGTGGAAGCCGACGTTCACCCACACCACGGGGTGGGTGAGGGTCTCGGCGTTCGCCCACTTGTCCACCGAGGTGCCCCGGCCGTTGCAGGCCGGGTCGCTGTTGCCGCTGGCCAGCTGCTCGCAGGAGCGGTACTGGGTGACGTACACGTCCTTGGAGGTGTAGGCGTGGGCGTCGTAGTGGTCGGAGTGCTGCTGGACCAGCTCCCAGGAGCGCGGGTGCTGGTCGGCGTTCCTGGCCGTCGGGGAGACCACGCGCCACCAGCGGCGCAGTGCGGAGCCGGCGGCCAGTTCCTTGGTGACCGGGGTCCGGGTGGTCCTGAGGACGGCGGAGCCGCTGCCCCGCCCGGCCTTCTTGGTGTCGTACTGCTCGACCTTGGAGCGGGCGGAGCCGTCGGCCGCGAAGTCCAGCCGCCAGAAAACGGAGTGGTAGTGGCTGGTGGCGTGGTCGTGACCGCCCTTGCCGATGGGCCAGCCGGTGCCCTCGCCGCTGTAGTCGGAGGGCGACAGGTCGCCGGTGGCGCCGACCTTGGCGGTGACGGTGCCGTCGTCGGAGAAGTTCCACTGGGTGACGTACTCGTACCAGCCGAGCTGCGAGACGGAGAAGACCACCAGGTCGCTGCCCTGCTCGGTGTACTTCTTGGCGTTGCCCCGCTCGTCGTAGACATCGCTGCGGTAGGCGTAGCCGTGCGGCGCGGTGGTGGCGCACAGCGCCTTGACGGTGCGTTCCTGCTGCGGGACGTAGGCGGAGCCGATGGTGCCGCCGGGGCACTCCTCGCGGCCGATGTCGACGGCCGTGTTGCCGAAGCCGATGTCGGACAGGTCGTTGTACTCGGTCAGGCCGGAGTCGTAGGGCACGTTGACCTGGGCGAGCGCCGCGGAGTCCAGCACCTTGATCGGATGCGGTTCCTTGCGCGGCTGGTAGGCGATCTTCTCCAGGACCAGGCCCCTGGTGCCGCTGATGCGCCAGCACATGGTCCAGGTGGTCCCGCCCGGCAGCTTCTTGGTGAGGGCGGCGGCGGTGCCGCAGCCGGCGGCCGCCTGGGCGGCCCGTGGCGCCGCGGCGGCCGTGGTGGATGTGGTCCCCGCGACGAGCGCGGGCAGGAGCAGGAGCGCCGAGGCCGTACCGACGGCCCGGCGCACGAGTGCGGTGCGCATGGTTGCTGGGTCTCCGCTCTTAGTGGATCCGGCCGACGGTGCGGTCGCTGAGGTCGACGACGAACCGGGTCGTGTCGATCCACGGCCCGTCCTTCACCTGCGTGAACAGGCGTACGCACCGGTGCTCGCCGCACTTGCGCAAGGCGGCCGGTGCGGACTGCTCCGCGGTGTTGAAGGAGATGCCGCGCAGCCGCAGCTGATCGGGCGAGGTGAGCCCGGTTCCCTTGGTGGCCGCCGCGAAGTCGGTCCGCAGTCCCTGGCCGAGCGGGTCCTTGATGAGCAGTTCGGCCGCCTCGGCGGTCTCGTCGGACGAGGGAGGCGGCTGCAGGCCGGAGGCGGTGTCGGTGCGCTCGACGGTGCCACGGGTGAGGTCGACGGTCTTCTTCACGAGCCGGTCGTGCCCGTAGTCGTAGAACAGCACCTCGACCCGGCGGTCCTCCTCGGTCCCCACGGCGTCCGCGGTGTCCGCCGGGTCCGCGAGGTCGGTGTCGAGGTACTCCGGCCCGCGCCCGCCGTTCACGTCCTGCGCGCTGCGCAGGCCGTCGCGCTGCAGGGCTATGGACTTCGCCCGGTCGACCTCGGCCTCGGTCAGGGGCCCTCGTCCGGTCTGCTGTCCGCCCTGGGGCGCCTGATCCTCCGTCACGGCATCACTGCCCGTGCCGCTCCCGCTGTCGGTACCGGCTCCCTGCTGCCCGGGCGCTCCCGACGGTGCGGCGGAGCCGGCCGTCGTGGAGTGGTCGTCGCCCGCGGAAGCGGCGCGCGGAAGGGTGATGCCGACCATCACCGCGGTGGCGGCGACGGCTGTGCCGGCTCCCCATAAGACGCGCCTGACGCCACGTCCGGCCGTCCCCGGTTTCCCCGTGGGACGGCTTTCCCCCTGATCTGTCACGGAAGTCCCTCCTGTGTCGTACTGTCACCTGTTCAGATGACGGCGCGGCGACCCAGGTTGCCCGCGGCGAGCGGATTCTTGCGGCAGGCAGGGGAATTGGAACACTCGTACCGGGGAAGATCTCGGCAATAGCGTGCCATCGCGGGTGCGGGTGCGTGACGATGCCCTTTCGGCACGTTGTGACCGGGGGTGCGGCCTACCGGCGCCCGGCAGTGAAGTGGAAGAGTCGACGACATGCAGGTCTGGCCGGGTCAGGCATACCCCCTCGGCGCCACGTACGACGGCGCCGGCACCAATTTCGCGGTCTTCTCGGAGGCGGCGGAGCGGATCGAGCTGTGTCTGCTGCACGACGACGGGTCGGAGACCGCCGTCGAGCTGCGTGAAGCCGACGCCTTCGTCCGCCACGCCTATGTGCCGGGCATCATGCCCGGTCAGCGGTACGGCTTCCGGGTCCACGGACCCCACGAGCCCACCCAGGGGCACCGCTGCAACTCGGCGAAGCTGCTCCTGGACCCGTACGCGAAGGCGATAAGCGGCTCGATCGACTGGGACGAGGCGGTGTACGGCTACCGGTTCGGGCAGCCGGAGTCCCGCAACGACCTGGACTCGGCGCCGCACACGATGTCCTCCGTGGTGGTGAACCCCTACTTCGACTGGACCGACGACCGCAGCCCGCGCATCGACTACCACCGCACCGTCATCTACGAGGCCCATGTGCGCGGCTTGACGATGCAGCACCCGGAGCTGCCGGAGGAGATCCGCGGCACCTATGCGGCGCTCGCCCATCCGGCGGTCATCTCCCACCTGGTGGAGCTCGGCGTCACCACGCTGGAACTGATGCCGGTGCACCAGTTCGTCCACGACCACCGTCTGGTGGACGAGGGCCTGCACAATTACTGGGGCTACAACACGCTCGGCTTCTTCGCCCCGCACAACGCGTACTCCTCGATGGGCGACCGCGGGCAGCAGGTGCTGGAGTTCAAGACCGCGGTGCGGGCGCTGCACAAGGCGGGCATCGAGGTGATCCTCGACGTGGTCTACAACCACACAGCCGAGGGCAGCCACCTGGGGCCGACACTGTGCTTCCGGGGCATCGACAACGCCTCGTACTACCGGCTCGCCGACGACCCGCGCTACTACATGGACACCACCGGCACCGGGAACTCGCTGCTGATGCGCAGCCCCCACGTGCTCCAGTTGATCATGGACTCGCTGCGCTACTGGGTCACCGAGATGCACGTCGACGGCTTCCGCTTCGACCTCGCCGCGACGCTCGCCCGGCAGTTCCACGAGGTCGACCGGCTGTCGTCGTTCTTCGACCTGGTGCAGCAGGACCCGGTGGTCAGCCAGGTGAAGCTGATCGCCGAGCCGTGGGACGTCGGCGAGGGCGGCTACCAGGTGGGCAACTTCCCCCCGCTGTGGACCGAGTGGAACGGCAAGTTCCGTGACACGGTGCGCGACCTGTGGCGCGGGGAGCCCGCCACGCTCGCCGAGTTCGGCTCCCGGCTGACCGGGTCGTCCGACCTCTACCAGGACGACGGCCGCCGCCCGCTCGCCTCCATCAACTTCGTGACCTGCCACGACGGCTTCACCCTGCGCGACCTGGTGTCGTACAACGAGAAGCACAACGAGGCCAACGGCGAGAGCAACCGCGACGGCGAGAGCCACAACCGCTCCTGGAACTGCGGCGCCGAGGGCGACACCGAGGACGAGGACGTGCTCGCCCTGCGCGAGCGCCAGATGCGCAACTTCATCGCCACCCTGATGCTCTCCCAGGGCGTACCGATGATCGCCCACGGCGACGAGTTCGGCCGCAGCCAGCAGGGCAACAACAACGCCTACTGCCAGGACAACGAGCTGGCCTGGGTGCCCTGGCCCAAGGAGGGCGACACCGGGGCCGAGCAGCTGCACGAGTTCACCCGGCAGATGGTGTGGCTCCGCCGCGACCACCCGGTCTTCCGCCGCCGCCGGTTCTTCCACGGGCGGCCGATGGAGGGCACGCACGACGAGCTCTCGGACATCGCCTGGTTCACCCCTGAGGGTGACGAGATGACCCAGGACGACTGGGATGCCCAGGCCAACGCCCTGGTGGTCTTCCTCAACGGCAGCGCGATCTCCGAGCCGGGCGACCGCGGCGAGCGCATCGCCGACGACTCCTTCCTGCTGATGTGCAACGCCTGGCACGAGCCGCTGGACTTCGTGGTGCCGGTCAACCACGGCAAGGAGTGGCAGGTCGTCGTGGACACACAGCGGCCGGAGGGCGTGCCGGCGGGCACCGGGCGGAAGGTGACCCAGGGCGACCGGCTGCGGCTGGCCGACCGGAGCATGGTGGTGCTGCAACGCCCGGCGTAACCGGCGTCCCGGTGTGATGGGCACACCGGCCGGCGGGGTAGGCAGAAGGCTATGACAGAAAGCGCCGCGACCCCGCCGACCGCTGTCGCCCCCGCCGTGCCGACGGCCACCTACCGGCTGCAGCTCCAGCCGGACTTCCCCTTCGCCGCCGCCGAGGCCGTCGTCCCCCATCTGGCCGCACTCGGCGTCTCCCACCTCCACCTGTCCCCCGTGCTGCAGGCCGTCCCCGGCTCCACCCACGGCTACGACGTCGTGGACCACACCCTGGTGCGCGAGGAACTGGGCGGCGAGAAGGGTCTGCGGTCGCTGGCCCGCACGGCCCGGTCGCACGGCCTCGGCCTGGTGCTGGACGTCGTGCCCAACCACATGGCCGTGCCCGCGCCGGAGTACCTGGCCCGGCCGCTGTGGGAGGTGCTCCGGGAGGGTCCGGAGTCCGCGTACGCGTGCTGGTTCGACATCGACTGGGCCGCCCAGGGCGACCGGCTGCTGCTGCCGGTGCTCGGCGCGCCCCTGGAGGACGTGCTCGACGACCTGCGCGTGGAGCGGGACCGGGACGCAGGCGAGCGGGTCCTGCGCTACCACGACCACGCCTTCCCGCTGCGGCCCGGCACCGAGGAACTGCCGCTGCGGCGCCTGCTGGACGCCCAGTGGTACCGGCTCGCGTGGTGGCGGCAGGCCCGCTCCGAGCTGAACTACCGGCGCTTCTTCACCATCTCCGAGCTGATCGCCGTCCGCGTCGAGGACCCCGAGGTCTTCGCCGCCACCCACGCCACGCTGCTGCGGCTGCTGGACGAGGGCGTGGCCGACGGTCTGCGCATCGACCACCCGGACGGCCTCGCGGACCCGGCCGGCTACCTGCGGCGGCTCGCCGAGGCCTCCGCCGGCCGCTGGACGGTCGTGGAGAAGATCCTCACCGGCGACGAACGCCTCCCGGCCGGCTGGGCCTGCGCCGGCACCACCGGCTACGACGCCCTCGACCGCCTGGACGGCCTGTTCACCGACCCCGCGGGGGCCGAGGAGATCACCGGCTTCTACCGGGAGTTCACCGGCGCCGCCGCCGAGCAGGGCGGCCTCTGGGAGCCGACCGTGCGGGCCGCCGCGCACCGGATCGTCGTCCACGACCTCGCCGCCGAGGTGGACCGGCTGACCCGCGCCGCCGTCCGGGCCACCGGCGGGGACGAGCGGGTGCTGCGCGAGGCGCTCCGGCAGATCCTGGTCCGGCTGCCGCGCTACCGGCCGTACGTCGTACCCGGCGAGCCCGCTCCCGAGGAGGACGTCGCGCTGCTGGCGGCCGCGGCGGAGGCCACCGGGCTGCCCGCCGCGGAGACGATCCGCGACCTGGCGCTCGGACGGTTCGGGGGCGGCGGCGGAGCCGGTGACGAGGACAGCGCCGAGGCCGGCGCCGAGGGCGGTGACGCGCACGCCGGAGGGGACGGCGGCGCGGACGCGGCGGACTTCGCCGTGCGCTTCGCCCAGGTCTCGTCCGCGCTGCGCGCCAAGTCCGCGGAGGACACCGCCTTCTACCGCTACTACCCGCTGCTGTGCCTCAACGAGGTGGGGCGCGAACCGGACCGCCCCGCCACCTCGCCCGAGGAGTTCCACGCCTTCTGCGAGCGGCTGCGCTCCGACTGGCCGCTGACCGGGACCGTGCGCTCCACCCACGACACCAAGCGCAGCGCCGACGTCCGCGCGCGCCTGGCCGCCCTCACGGAGCTGCCCGGCCCCTGGGCGCGGTGGCTGACGGAGACCTCGGAGCAACTGCGCGCGTATCTCACCGGCCGCGGGGTGCCGCTGCCCGAGCGGCACGTGGAGTACCAGGCGTGGCAGTACGCCGTGGTCTTCTGCGACCCGGCCGCCGCGGACCTGGTCGCCGCCACCATGCTCAAGTCCGAGCGGGAGGCGGGGCTGCGCACCGCGTGGACCGACCAGCGCCCGGAGTACGAGCAGGAACTGACGGACTTCGTACGGGAACTGGTCGGCGGCCCGTCGGCCTTCGCCACCGGGCGCATCGCGGAGGAGCTGGCCGCGCCGGAGCGTGTCAACGCCCTCGGCGCGCACCTGGCGCACCTGACCATGCCGGGCGTGCCGGACGTCTACCAGGGCGACGAGGAACGGCAGTTGCTGCTCGTCGACCCCGCCAACCGCGCGCCCTACGACCCGGGCGCGGCCGACGGCCCGCCGAGCGAGAAGCGCCTGGTCACGGTCGCCGCGCTGCGGCTGCGCCGGGCCCGTCCGCAGTGGTTCACCGGCCCCGAGGCCGGCTACGAGCCGCTGTACGCCCGCGGCGCGGCCGGCGCGCACTGCGTCTCCTTCGTCCGGGGCGGCCGGGCGCTGACCGTGGTCACCCGGCTCTCCCGGCGGCTCGCGGAGGCCGGCGGCTGGCGCGGCACCGAACTGGTCCTGCCCGAGGGGATCTGGACCGAGGTGCTGACGGACCGCAGGTTCGAGGGCGTGCTGCCCCTGGAGTCGCTGCTGGACCGGCTGCCCGTGGGTCTCCTGGTGCGCGACATCGACCACTGAGGACGGGAGCCCGCCGCGGACCGGGGCGTCCGCGGCGGGCCGACTGTCGGACCCCGCGGCTAGCGTTTTCCCATGGACGCATCGAACCCGGCGCACAGTTCCGCCGCACCGCACGACCTGCTCGCCCGCATCGCGAACGACCCGGCCGTGGTCGCCTACCTCGCGTGGCCGGGCGACTTCGACCTCGACCGGCGGTCGCCGGTGGAGGAACTGAGCCTTCCCTCGGGCGATCCGCTGCACCCGATAGCGGGGGACGGCGCGGGAGGCACGTACTTCCTGGTGGGGAAGGAGGGCGACCCCGTCCGGCCGGTCCTGTACGCGGACTCCGAGGGCCAGGCGGCGTTGATCGGGGCGAGCCTGCGGGAAGCGGTCGAGCTGGTGGTCGTGTGCCCGCTGTGGCGCGACGCGGCCGCCGGTTTCCCGCTGCCCGAACTGGAGGCGCAGGTCCGTGCCGACATGCCGGACTTCGACCGCGCGCGGGAGGCGGTGGCCGCCGCCCTCGGGCTGACGCCGCCACCGGCGGACGAGGCGGTGGCCCGGCTGCTGGCGACCGCCGCGCGCACGGTGCCGGACTTCCTGCCGTACGTGGACGACGACGACCACGGGCCCTACGAGCTCCTGATCGAGGGGTAGGGCCGCTGGGGGCAGGACCGCCCCGGGCCGGGTCCGCGGACCCGCGCCGCGCCCGTCAGACCGCCGCGAGGCGGAAGTGCATGGCGCCGAAGGTGACCCGGTCGCCGGGGCGGACGACGGCCGCGCCCATGACCCGGCGCCCGTTGACCCAGGTCCCGTTCATCGAGCCGAGGTCGCGCAGCACCCAGACTCCGTGCTCGTGGCGCAGTTCGGCGTGGATGCGGGAGGCGGAGGCGTGGCTGAGGCGGAAGCCGCAGGACAGGTCGCGGCCTATGCGCAGCGGGACCGGCCCGGGGGCGGGGAAGAGCAGCGGGGGCAGCTTCTCGGCCTGCCAGGCGTCGCGGAACCGGACCTGCAGGGCGGAGATCCTGGCGACGCCGCGCTCCAGCCACCGGCCCAGCCGCGCCATCCGGCCCTCGGCGGCCGGGAGGTCGGCGATGAGGGCGTCCAGCTCGTCGGAGCGGCCGGCCGTGAGGGCCAGTTCCACCCGCTGCAGGAAGGTGTCGTGCGAGAGCCGTCCGTCCACGGCACCCCCGCGCAGCACCTCGATGGCGTGCTCGCGCTCCGCCTCGGTGGGCCGTGGCGCGGGCGCGGACGGCGGCGCGGAAGAGGTCGGGAACTCGTGGCTCACGTGCGTGATTGTCGGGCCGAACGCCCCGGAGTGTCCAGAAGCCCACCGCCGACGCGCCGTTGTCGGCGATGCCGGCCGGCCGGCCCCGCGGGCCCGGGCGCAAAAAGCAATGGACGCCGGGGAGTCGGCCTGGCTACGGTGCTCGCACGCCCATGACCGAGGAAGGAGGCGGAAGCCATGTATGTGTTCACCACTCCGCGCTCCCGCCCCGATGTCCGCAGGGCGATCTCCGTCTGACCGGGAGCGCCCCATTTTCCCGTGAGGACTTCTCCTGTCATGACCGACCTGGTCATCCGCCCGCTCGTCGCGGGTGAGACGCATCTGTTCCACTCCCTGGTTCCCGAGGACACCGGTCTGGTCGGCCGGTCCCTGCTGGGCCACACCTACGCGATGACCGACGAGGGCGGCGAGTACCGCCCCGACTGGACCTGGATAGCCCTGCGCGAGGGCACGGTCGTCGCCCGCGCGGCCTGGTGGGGCGCTCCCACCGACGACAAGCCGATCGCCCTCGACTGGTTCGACTTCACCGACGCCGACGCGGCCGTACGGCTGCTGCGGACGGCGCCGCTGAAGGCCGAGTTCGAGCTGCTGCTGCCGCCCGGCTGGCGGGAGCGGCGGGAGGTCCGCGAGGCCGCCCAGACCCGCGTCGACGCGGCGATCGTCTCCGGCATGGAGCTGGTCGTCGAGCGCTACCGCTACACCTGGACGCCCGAATGCGGGCTGCCGGAACGCACCGGGAGGCTGGAGTACCGGCCGGAGCCGGACGACGCCGTCGTCCTGGACGTGCTGAAGCGCATCGGGGCCGGCAGCCTCGACGCCCACACCCGCCGGGCCGTGGCACTGCACGGGGCCGACGCCGCCGCCCGGGAAGAACTGGACGTCCTCAACTGGCTCCAGTCGCCGCGCGAATGGTGGCGGCTCGCGTACACGCCCGAGGGCGAGCTCGCGGGCATCCAGGTGCCCGCGCGCAATCCGACCACGTTCTGCGTCGGCTTCATCGGCGTCCTGCCGGAGCAGCGCGGCCACGGCTACGCCTACGACCTGCTGGTGGAGTGCACCCACGATCTGGTCGGACACGGCGCGCGGCAGATCGCAGCCGCCACCGACCAGACCAATCTGCCGATGGCGGCGCACTTCGCCAAGGCGGGTTATCCGGTCACCCAGGAGCGCGTCAACCTGGTGTGACCCCCCGGCCTGCGGGCAGCATGGTGCCCATGCGCTTCGACGTGTGGGCACCGGACGCCGGTGAGGTGGAGGTACGGGTCGACGGACGGGCTCACGACATGGAGCGCGACCCCGGACGCGAGGGCTGGTGGTGCGCCGAGGCGCCCGCCGGGCACGGTTCGCGGTACGCGTTCGCGCTCGACGAGGGCCCGCCGTTGCCCGACCCCCGCTCCCGTCGCCAGCCGGACGGACCGGACGGGGCGAGCGCGGTCGTCGACCACGACGTCTTCGACTGGACCCACGACTGGGCGGGCCGCCCGCTGCCGGGCGCGGTCCTGTACGAGCTGCACGTGGGCACCTTCACCACCGCCGGCACCTTCGACGCGGCCGTCGAACGCCTGCCGCACCTGGCCGGGTTGGGGATCACGCACATCGAGCTGATGCCGGTGTGCCCGTTCCCCGGCACGCACGGCTGGGGCTACGAGGGCGTGTCCCTGTGGGCGGTCCACGAGCCCTACGGCGGCCCCGACGGCCTCAAGCGGTTCGTGGACGCCGCGCACGGCCACGGGCTCGGGGTGGTGCTGGACGTCGTCCACAACCACCTGGGCCCGTCCGGCAACTACCTCCCCCGGTTCGGGCCGTACTTCACCGACCGGCACCACACCCCCTGGGGCGACGCCGTCAACCTGGACGCGCCCGGCTCGGACGAGGTCCGCGACTTCCTCGTCGGCAGCGCCCTGGCATGGCTGCGCGACTACCGCCTCGACGGGCTGCGGCTCGACGCCGTGCACGCCCTGGTCGACACCCGCGCGGTGCACCTGCTGGAGGAGCTGTCCACGGCCGTCGACGCGCTGTCGGCGTCGCTGGGCCGGCCACTGTTCCTGATCGCCGAGTCCGACCGCAACGACCCGCTCACCACCACGCCCCGCGACGCGGGCGGCCTCGGTGTGCACGCCCAGTGGAACGACGACTTCCACCACTGCCTGCACACGGCCGTCACCGGCGAATCCGCCGGTTACTACGCGGACTTCGCCGTCGCACCGGCCGCCGCCCTCGCCAAGGTGCTGGAGCGCGTCTTCTTCCACGACGGCACCTACTCCGGCTTCCGCGGCCGCCGGCACGGCCGCCCGGTCGACCGCGCGACGGTGCCCGGGCACCGCTTCCTGGCGTACACCCAGACCCACGACCAGATCGGCAACCGGGCCACCGGCGACCGGCTCGCGGCCACGGTGCCCCCGGGGCTGCTGGCGGCGGCCGCGGCGCTCGTGCTCACCTCGCCGTTCACCCCGATGCTCTTCATGGGCGAGGAGTGGGGCGCCCGTACGCCCTGGCAGTTCTTCACCGACCACGGCGACCCCGAACTCGCGGCCGCCATCACCCGGGGCCGGCGCCGGGAGTTCGCCTCGCACGGCTGGAACGCCGAGGACATCCCGGACCCGCAGGACCCCGCGACCCGGCTGCGTTCGTGCCTGGACTGGTCCGAGCAGGACGGGCCCCCGCACGCCGGCCTGCTGGCGTGGTACCGGCGTCTCATCGCCCTGCGGCACGCCGAACCGGCGCTGACCGACCCGGCCCTGGACGCGGTGCGGGTCACCACCGGCGAGCACACCCTGTGCCTGGAACGCGGCCCGTTCCGCGTCGCCGTGAACCTCTCCCCCGAGGACGCCGAGATCCCCCTGCACGACGCCGCCCGGGCCGGGGCTCCCGGCCACGGGGGCTACGAGGTGCTCGCCTCCTGGCAGCCCTGCGCCGTCCCCGCGGACTCCCGCTTCCTCCCGCTGCCGGGCCACTGCGTCGCGGTCCTGCGCGAACGGCCGCCCGGGGCCTGAACCGGGCCGGGGCCGGGGCCCGTTCAGTCCCCGAGCAGCCGCTTGCGAGCGTGCTCCACGTCGAAGGACGCGGGCGGGCACTGCGGGTCGATGAGTTCCAGGTGCTCCATGAGCAGCCGGCCCACCGCCCAGTCGCGGTACCACTTGCGGTCCGCCGGCACGACGTACCAGGGGGCCGTCTCGGTGGAGCAGCGGTTCAGCACGGCCTCGTACGCCTTCTGGTAGGCGGGCCACAGCGCGCGGTCGTCGAGGTCGTCGGGGGTGAACTTCCAGTGCTTGCACGGGTTGTCGAGGCGCGCGAGCAGACGGGCGCGCTGCTCGTCGTAGCCGACGTGGAGGAAGATCTTGACGACGCTGACGCCGTCGTCGGCGAGGGAGGCCTCGAAGGAGTTGATCGTCTCGAAGCGCTCCTCCCAGACCTCCCGGGGGACCAGCCCGCGGACCCGGGCGGCGAGCACGTCCTCGTAGTGGGAACGGTCGAAGATGCCGATCTGCCCGGCGTGCGGGAGGGCGCGCTTGATGCGCCAGAGGAAGGGGTGCGACTTCTCCTCGGCGGTGGGCGCCTTGAAGGCGGTGATGCGGCACCCGGCCGGGTTGAGCAGACCCGCGAGGTGGCGGACGGCACCGCCCTTGCCCGAGGTGTCGGTGCCCTGGAGGACGACGAGCACGGACCGCGGATCGCCCGCGGTCGCCTGGGCGAAGAGGCGTTCCTGCAGCACCGTCAGGCGGTCCCGGGCACAGGGCACGGCCTCCCGCGCCTCGCGCTTACCGGGCGGGCCCCCGGGGGTGGCGCGGGGGTCGTACGCGCGGAGCCGGACGTTCCCGCCGCCCGGGGGGACCCGGAGCAGCGAGCGCAGTCCGTTCGCTGCGGCCCGTCGATTCGGCACGGCACCCTCCCTGGCATCGGACGATTTCTCCGATGGTCCGCCGGATCCGCGACGCCCGCCAACGGACGCGTCCCGCATCCCAAGTGCGCTCCGCCGGAAGGCCCAGCGCCCCTCGCGGGAGCCGCGACGCGGGCCGCCCCGGCCTCGGGTCCGTCCTCGCCTCCCTGACCCGAGCGTCCGGGCGCACCGCACCCGGAGGGGCTCTCCACGGCCGCACACCGACCCGCCGGATCACGGCACGCGAGGACCGTGCCGCAGACGCGAGCCGCAGCCCCGCCGGGGCCACCGGGCCTGCCCGAACGGCCGCACCGCTCCCCCGCACCGGAGTTCACCCGAACCGGTCGCCCCGCGCCCCACTCGCAGCCCGGAAGGACGCCCGCGACTGCACACCGGCGTGCCGTGCCGCGGGCGCGAGCACTGCCCGGCCCACGGGAGCCGGCACGCGCCCGCCGAGCCAGGGCCTTCGGGCCCCAAGAGACCTCCCCGCCCGAACAGCTGCGCCGTTCCCGCGTACCGGGGTCCGTCCGGGACGGTCAGCCCGCCAGGCGTGCCGCGTCGCGGGCGAGGGCGGTGAGGCGGGAGATCGCCCGGAAGTACTTCTTGCGGTAGCCGCCCGCGAGCATCTCCTCGCTGAAGATGCGGTCGAAGGGCTGGCCGGAGGCCATGACGGGGACCTCGCGGTCGTAGAGCCGGTCGGCCAGGACGACCAGGCGCAGCGCGGTGGCCTGGTCCTGGACGGGTTCCACGCCGCGCAGGAAGACCGCCTCGACGCCGTCGCAGAGGGCGCCGTAGCGGCTGGGGTGGACGCGGGCGAGATGCGCCAGCAGGGTGGCGAAGTCGTCGAGGGAGGCACCGGCGGTGCGGCCGGCGGCCGCGGTGACCTCGTCGTCGGAGAACGGTGCCGGCGCCTCGGGCAGACCGCGGTGGCGGTAGTCCTGGCCGTCGATGCGCAGGGAGAGGAAGCGGGCGGACAGTCCCTGGATCTCGCGCAGGAAGTCCGCGGCGGCGAAGCGGCCCTCGCCGAGCTTGCCGGGCAGGGTGTTGGAGGTTGCGGCGAGCCGCACGCCGGCGTCGGCGAGCTTGCCGAGCAGCGTCGAGACGAGCACGGTGTCACCGGGGTCGTCGAGCTCGAACTCGTCGATGCAGACCAGCCGGTGCCCGCTCAGCGCCTGGACGGCCTGCTGGAAACCGAGGGCGCCGACGAGGTTGGTCAGCTCCACGAAGGTGCCGAAGGCCTTCTGCTCGCGCGGCGCGTCGGTGGCGTGCCAGAGCGAGGCCAGCAGGTGGGTCTTGCCGACGCCGTAGCCGCCGTCGAGGTAGACCCCGCCGGGTCCGGGGGGTGCCGCGGGGGCCGCCGGGCGGCGGAACCAGCGCTTGGGCCCGGGGGCGGCGGCCGCGCCGCTCGCCGCGGCGAAGGCGGCGAGTGTGCGCACGGCCTCCGCCTGGCTGGGCTGCCCCGGGTCCGGGATGTAGTTCTCGAACCGCACGGAGTCGAACCTGGGGGGCGGGACCATCTCCGCCACCAGCCGGTCGGCCGGCACCTGCGGCTCGCGGCCGCTCAGCGACACGGGGGCTTCACCACCGGGTATCGGGGCGGATTCGGGCGCTGCGGCGTAGGACGAGGACACAGCTCTCCAGAGTAGTGCCTCGCCACGGGTCCCCCGGCCGCGAGTGGCCCACCCCACGCCGTCAGGGGCACGTGGAAGACTGCTGCCATGCGCCGCCTGTTCCCCCCGCCCGAGGGCCTCCGGACCCCGACCCCGACCTCGACCCCCACCCCTGCCGCGTCGCCGGACGGGGCCCTGGACACAGCCGAGTCGCTGGCCGACGCGTACGCGTACCCGGCCGGGGCAGACGGGCCTCCGTGGCTGAGGGCGAACATGGTGGCGTCGCTGGACGGCGCGGCGCGGCACGACGGGCGCTCGCAGCCGCTGTCGTCGGAGGCCGACATGCGGGTCTTCGGGGTGCTGAGGGCGCTGGCCGATGTGGTGGTCGTCGGGGCGGAAACGGTTCGCCAGGAGGGCTACCGTCCGGCCCGGGCCCGCGAGGCGTTCGCGGACCGCCGCGCGGCGGCCGGGCAGCCGCCTGCCGCGGTGATCGCCGTGGTGAGCGCCCGGCTGGACCTGGACTTCTCGTCGCCGCTGTTCACCTCGCCGCTGGTGCCGACCCTGGTGCTGACCGGCGCCGGCGCCCCCGCCGACCGGGTGGCGGAGGCGGAGCGGGCCGGTGCGCGAGTCGTCGTCGCGGGCGACGGCGCCGGTGTGGAACCGGCCCGCGCCAAGCGGGAACTCGCCGCGCTCGGACTGCGGCGGATGCTCACCGAGGGCGGCCCGCGGCTGCTGGCGCAGTTCGCGGCGGCCGGGGTGATCGACGAGCTCTGCCTGACCATCGCCCCCCTGCTGACCGCCGGGGACGCCATGCGGATCATGAACGGCCCCGGTGTCGCGGAGCCCGTCCGCCTCTCCCCCGTGTCGATTCTGGAGGAGGACGGGTTCCTGTTCACGCGCTACACGCGCGGATGACGGATCGGCGGCGGGCCGGGCACCCGGCGGACGCCGCCCGCCGATCCGCCGCCATGCACAATCCGCTTGTTGCCATGCGGGAAGATCTCCACCGCGTGCTCCACAGCCGGACGGGGCAGGATGGTTCCCGTCACCGGCCCGTGGGGCCGCGAGAAAGAAGGACACGTCCGTGTTCACGACCGTACTCATGATCGAGCAGCCGCTCGTCCCCGCCGACGTGGAGCTGGTCACCACGCTCCACGGCGACGAGCCCGTCTCCTTCGTCGTGCTGATGCAGCCCCGCGGGGACCAGGACCGGCTGCTGCGGTCCATCGACGACGTCGCCCTGGGCGAACTCGACAAGGCCGTCCACGAGCACGACCGGCCCGAGGGGGAGAACGCCCTGCTGCCCGCCGAACGCGCGCTGAGCCACAGCCTCAAAGCGCTGCGGGACCACGGCAAGGAGGCGGTCGGGGAGGTCGTCGAGCGTCACCCGATCGAGCTGCTGAAGTCCGTCGTCGAGCAGACCCACGCCGACGAAGTGATCGTCCTGACCGCACCGCACCTGGTCGAGGAGTTCTTCCACCGCGACTGGACCTCGCGCGCCCGCCACAAGGTCGGCGTCCCGGTCCTGAAGCTGTTCGCCCACAACGCCGAGGACTGAGCGGCGGGGGCGGGGGACGGGCGTCCCCCGCCCCGCGCGGATGGAAGAATCGGAGGTGCCCGACCACCACGGCACACGCCCGAGCACGCAGGGAGCAGCGCGCATGAGCCCCACTCTTCCCCCCGCCATGGACCGACCGCACTTCATCGGGATCGGCGGCGCCGGGATGTCGGGCATCGCGAAGATCCTGGCCCAGCGCGGCGCGAGCGTCGCGGGCAGCGACTCCAGGGACTCGGAGACCGCGCAGGCGCTGCGGGCGCTCGGCGCGACCGTGCACATCGGGCACGCCGAGGATCACCTGGCGCCGGACGCGACCTGTGTGGTCGTCTCCAGCGCGATCCGGGACGACAACCCCGAGCTGGCCGCCGCCCGCGGGCGCGGCGTCCCGGTGGTGCACCGCTCCGACGCGCTCGCCGCGCTCATGGTGGGCCTGCGCCCGATCGCGGTGGCCGGTACGCACGGCAAGACCACCACCACCTCCATGCTCGCGGTGAGCCTGTCGGCGCTGGGGCTGGACCCCTCGTACGCGATCGGCGGCGACCTGGACGCCCCGGGCTCCAACGCGCACCACGGCACGGGCGAGATCTTCGTGGCCGAGGCGGACGAGAGCGACCGCAGCTTCCAGAAGTACGACCCCGAGGTCGCGATCGTGCTCAACGTGGAGCTGGACCACCACGCGAACTACGCCTCGATGGACGAGATCTACGAGTCCTTCGAGACCTTCGTGGGCAAGATCGTCCCCGGCGGCACCCTGGTCGTCGGCGAGCACGCCGGGGCGCGCGAGCTCGCCGCCCGCGTCGCCGGCCGCGAGGGCCTGACCGTGGTCAAGGTCGGCGAGGACGCCGGGGCCGACCTGAGGATCGCCCGGATCACCCCGCAGGGCATGGCCGGCGAGGTCACCGTGTGCCTGGGCGGCCGCGAGCACACGTTCACGGTCTCCGTCCCGGGCCGCCACTACGCCCACAACGCGGTCGCCGCGCTGGCCGCGGGCATGGCGTTGGACGTCCCCGCGGAGGACCTGGCCAAGGCGCTCGGCACGTACACCGGCGTCAAGCGCCGCCTGCAGCTGAAGGGCACCGCCGGCGGCGTCCAGGTGATCGACTCCTACGCGCACCACCCCACCGAGATGACCGCCGACCTGGAGGCGCTGCGCGAGGCGGCGGGCGACCGGCGCATCCTGGTGGTGTTCCAGCCGCACCTGTTCAGCCGCACCCAGGAGCTCGGCCGCGAGATGGGCGAGGCCCTGGGGCTGGCCGACGCCTCCGTGGTGCTGGACATCTACCCGGCCCGCGAGGACCCGATCCCCGGCGTCACCAGCGCCCTGATCATCGACGCGGCGGCCGCCCACGGCGCCGACGTCACCGCCGAGCACGACAAGGACGCCGTACCCGCGCTGATCGCCGGAATGGCGGGACCCGGTGACCTTGTTCTCACCATGGGCGCCGGAGACGTCACGGACCTCGGTCCGCGGATCCTGGCCCGACTGGAGAGCTGAGCACGAGGGACACGAGGGAGAGGACATCATGGCGTACGAAGTCGACAAGTCCGAGGAGCAGTGGCGCGAGGAGCTGACGCCGCAGGAGTACGCCGTCCTCCGCAAGGCCGGGACGGAGCCCGCGTTCGCCGGTGAGTACACCGACACCAAGACCAAGGGCGTCTACTCCTGTCGCGCCTGCGACGCGGAGCTGTTCACCTCCGACACCAAGTTCGAGTCGCACTGCGGCTGGCCGTCCTTCTACGACCCGCGGGACAGCAAGGCCGTGGAGCTGATCGAGGACCGCTCGATGGGCATGGTCCGCACCGAGGTGCGCTGCGCCCGCTGTGGCTCCCACCTGGGCCACGTCTTCGAGGGCGAGGGCTACCAGACCCCCACCGACCAGCGGTACTGCATCAACTCGATCTCGCTGCGGCTGGAGCCCTCACAGGGCTGAACCGAACCGGCGCCCTGACCGCTCCCCGGGCGGCGCGTCCCCACGGACCGCCGCCGGGGGCGGGAAAACGGCTGGTGCGGTCGCGGGCGGCAGCCCCACCATGGCCGGATGCCGGCCTTTCTGCTGCCCTTCCTCGGGGCGTGCCTGCTGATCGCGGCCGCCCCGGGGCCGAGCACCGTACTGATCATCCGCCACTCACTGCGGAGCCGCCGCGCGGGTCTCATGACCGTGCTCGGCAACGAGACGGGCGTCTTCCTGTGGGGTCTGTCGGCGGCCTTCGGTCTGACCGCGCTGCTCGCGGCCTCGCAGGCCGCGTACGACGTCGTGCGGATCGTGGGCGCCGCGGTCCTGCTCTGGTTCGGCGTCCAGGCCCTGCGGTCGGCCCGCCGTGACCGCGGGGGCGACCCGGAGGAGCCGGAGCCGCGGGCCGTCCTCGTGACGCCCGGGGCGGCCTACCGGGCCGGGCTCGGCATGAACCTGGCCAACCCCAAGGCGGCCGTCTTCGCGATGTCCTTCCTCCCCCAGTTCGTGCCCACGGGGGCGCCCCAACTGCCCACGATGGTGGGGCTCGCGGCGCTGTGGGCGGTCTTCGAGGTCGGCTGGTACGGCTCGTACGTCTGGTTCGTCGACCGACTGAGGTCCGTGTTCGGCCGCGCCGTCGTGCGGCGCCGGCTCGAACTGGTCTCGGGCGGTGTGCTGGTGGCGCTGGGCGTGCGCATGGCCCTGGAGAACTGACGATACGTCAGTTGCGGCCCGGATCCGGCGCCGACCGGGCGGGCGACGGCTACCTGCCGCGGGAGCTCAGCAGCCCCGCGACCGCCACGGCGCCCGCCGCCAGGACCGCGGCGGCCAGGAGTGACAGCAGTGGGTAGGGGACACGGCCGGTGTGCAAGGCCGTGACCAGGTCGCGCACGGCGGCATTGGCGGGCGAACCGCCGGCGACGAGCACCGCGACCGCGGCGCCCGTGGTGACCGGCACCGCCCAGCCGGGGCGGAGCAGCACGGGCGGATTGGTGAGCGCCCCCACCGCCGTGCCCAGGAGCGCCGACACCAGGACGGTCAGCACACCCGACACCGCGGCCGGCCCCACCGGGACGGCCTTGAGGTGGTCGGTGGTGTGCGGATCGGCGACCCACAGGACGAGACCGGTGCCCACGACGCCCGTCAGCGCCGAGCACCCCAGCGCGGCCAGCAGCGCCGCCGTGTGCGCCCGCGCCGGTCCCGCGGCCGCCGCCACCACCGCGCGGGCGGCGGGCGGCTCACCGGTGACGCAGACCCGGACCAGCCACGCGGCGGCCGGGAGCAGCGCGGCCGCGTTCCAGCCGAGGGAGTCCAGCAGCGGCTGTGGCCCCGCGGTGAGACCGATCGCCAGGAAGGCCGCGTACAGCAGGAGCGGCGCCAGCCAGCGGTACGAACGCAGCAGCAGGGCGGTCTGGTAGCGCAGCAGCGCGGTCATGCGTCCTCCACCGGCGCGGCCGCCGGGCGCACCGCCCGGATGTGCCAGGGCGGGTCCGCGTCGAGCAGCCGCCGCAGGACGGCGTCGGATTCCCTCGCGGGGACGGTCAGCCGGAGCGTGCCGGGCACGGTCGTGCCATGACCGAGGCCTTCCGGCGGTTCCCCGCGCCCGACGGCTTCGACGACCACCAGAGGACCGGCGCCCCCGTCGTGGGGCACGGCCACCAGCCGGGCGTCCTCGACGCGGTGCGCTGCCGTGGTGTCGCCGGCCAGCCGCCGCAGGTCGTGGTCGACGAAGACCGCCGTGCCGCCCGCCGCGACGGTGGCGCGCACGGCGTCGTCCAGCACGGCGCGTGCCGGCAGGTCCAGGCCGGTCCACGCCTCGTCCAGGACGAGCAGTTCCGGCTCGGCGAGCAGCGCCTGGACGACGGCGACCTTCTGGCACGTGCCCTTCGACAGCTCCCGCAGCGGCGTGCGGGCGTACTGGGCGATGCCGAAGCGCTCCAGCCACCGCGCGGCACGGTCGGCGGCGGTCCGGCTGCCGAGGCCGTGCACCCGCCCGATGTGGACGAGATAGCCCAGCGCGTCGAAGGGCAGCGCGGGCGGGAAGCGCTCGGGCACGTACGCCGTGCGCGGGCGCCCGGTGACGCGCCCGGAGGTGGGGCGGTCGATGCCGGCGAGAACGCGCAGGAAGGTCGACTTCCCGCTGCCGTTGGCGCCCTCGATGCGCAGCAGCTGCCGCCCGGGCAGCTCCAGCTCCACCTCCCGCAGCACCCACGGCCCGCGCGCCCCGTAGCGCCGGCCGACCGCCTCCAGCCGCACGTCAGTGGGCGCTGGGCTGGTGCGGCGTCGACTCGCTGGGACGCACGATCACAAAGCCCTCGCCCTGCAGCATCAGCTGGACCGCCTCGCCCGAACCGCCGCGCAGCATCGAGCCGAAGCTCTGCGAGCGGTGCAGCGAGGTCTGCAGCTGCGCGCTCCAGCCGACGACAGCGTCGGTGTCGACGTAGACCGGCGCCTGCGGGGTGACCGGGATCACGATCGGGTTGCCCTCGCACATCACGCCGAGGCGGCCGTGGCCGGTGAACACGCTGTTGAAGAGGCCGCCGCCCACCATGCCGGCGCCCTTGACCACCTTTATCTCGTAGGCGAGCGTCGCGTCGAAGACCAGCACGTTGCGGCCGTTGATGGTGAGGCTGTCGCCCGGGTCGATGTCGATGACGAAGCAGTTTTCGGCCTCGTGCGCGAACCAGGCCTCGCCCTGGCCGCGCACCGTCATCAGCGGGAGGCCCTCGCCGGTCAGGGCGCGCTTGAGGAACTTGCCGACTCCCTGGCCCTTCACCTCGAACTGGAGGTTGCCGCGGAAGGCGATCATCGAGCCCTGTCGCGCCAGGCACTCGCCGTTGACGGCGTACTTGATCGACTTGGCGTTCTGCAGGGTCATGCCGGGCTCGGTGGCCGGCTGCGCCGTGTTCTCGGTCGCAAAGATGTCGCTGCGCACGCGCACATCCTGGCCCGGAAGGATCGCCTCCGCCAAGCCCGTCCGGGCCGGGTGGCAGACTGTTGCGGTGAGCACCGATCCTCGTGACAGCCGTCCCCAGTTCGTTCTTCCGCTGGTCGTCCGCATCGAGCGGGACGCGCCGCCCGCGCGCACCGACGCCCTGGAGACCGCCGCCCGCGCGGTCCTGGCACTGCGTTCCGACGAGCGCGCCACGACGGAGGACGGCGAGTGGGCCGAGGCCGTGCACGGCTGGGAGGACGCCCGCATCCGCAAGGTGGTGCGGCGGGCCCGCGGCGCCGAGTGGCGGCGCGCCGAGGCACTGCCGGGGATCACGGTGACGGGCAAGTCGGCCGAGGTGCGGGTCTTCCCGCCCGTGCCGCTGGACGGCTGGCCGAAGGACCTGGCCCGGCTGCAGGTCTCCGGCACCGAGCTCGAGGACCCCGAGGCACCCGCGGAGGCCGAGCCGGGCACCCCCGTGCTCTGGCTCAACCCCGGGGTGGAGATGTCCGCGGGAAAGGCCATGGCGCAGGCCGGGCACGGCGCGCAGCTCGCCTGGCTCGCCCTGTCGACGGCCGACCGGGAGCTGTGGCGCGAGGCCGGCTTCGCACTGTCCGTGCGCACCGCGCGGCCCGAGCAGTGGGGGGCGCTCGTCTCCGGCGGTCTGCCCGTCGTCCGGGACGCCGGCTTCACCGAGATCGCGCCGGGCTCGTGCACGGTCGTCGCCGACCACCCGGCGCTGCGCTGACCGCGGCCGCCTCGACGGCCGAAGCTCAAATCGAGCTCTGAACCGGCGGGGGACACGGTTCGTGCGACTTCTGCGGGGCCACAACCCCGGCAGGAGGAAGGGGGACCGGTGGAGCACTCGATGTTGGGCACGGGGATCGGCTGGCGTCCGGAGATCGCGGACACCGTCGAGGCGCTGGCGGAGGCCGGCCGCGTCGACTGGGTCGAGGCGGTCGCCGAGAACGTGTGTCCGGGCCGTGTCCCGGACTCCCTGGTACGGCTGCGCGAGCGCGGCGTCACCGTCGTCCCGCACGGGGTGTCGCTCGGCCTCGGGGGCGCCGAGCGGCCGGACCCGGAACGGCTGGCCGCGCTCGCGCAGCGCGCGGAGGCGCTGGGCGCCCCGCTGGTGACCGAGCACATCGCCTTCGTCCGCGGCGGCGGCGAGACGACCGGCTCCGCCCCGCTGGAGGCCGGGCACCTGCTGCCGGTGCCGCGCACCCGCGACGCGCTGGACGTGCTCTGCGAGAACGTGCGCATCGCGCAGGACGCGCTGCCCATGCCGCTCGCGCTGGAGAACATCGCCGCGCTGGTCGCCTGGCCGGACGAGGAGATGAGCGAGGGCGCCTTCCTCGCCGAACTCGTGGAGCGCACCGGGGTACGCCTGCTGATCGATGTGGCCAACCTGCACACGAACCACGTCAACCGGGGCGAGGACCCGGTCGCCGCCCTGGACGCGCTGCCGGCCGGGGCCATCGCCTATGTCCATGTCGCGGGCGGCTACGAGAAGGACGGCGTGTGGCACGACAGCCACGCCCACCCCGTGCCCGCGGCCGTACTGGACGTGCTGGCGGCGCTGTACGAGCGGGCCTGCCCGCCCGGCGTCCTGCTGGAGCGCGACGACGACTTCCCCGCGGGGGACGAGCTGGCGGCCGAACTGGCCGCCGTCCGCGCCGTGGTGGAGGCCGGGGCACGGCCCGCGACGGCCGGTGCGCCCGCCGCCCTGCCCGATGCGGTCGCGCCCGCGGCGCGGGCCGCGCGGCAGCGGCTCGCCCTGCGGCAGACCGCACTGCTGTCCGCGCTCGTGGCCGGCACCCCGGTGCCCGAGGGCTTCGACCGGGTCCGGGTCGGCGTGCAGAGCCGCGCCCTGGCGGCCAAGCGCGCCGGCATCGTGGCGAAGGTCGCGCCCGAACTCCCGGAGATCCTGGGCCCGGTCTACCGGCCCGCGTTCCTGCGGTACGCCGCCGCCCGCCCGCTCGGCGGGGGCTACCGGCGCGACGCCCTCGACTTCGCCGCCCACCTGCTCCACGGGGCGGCCGCCGCATCCGGCCCGGCCGGCGCCGCCACGCTGCCCGACGCCGCGGCCCTGCGCCAACTCCACGTGTGGTGGCGGGAACGCTCGGGTCCCGCCCCCCTGAACGGATGGCAACGGCGGCTGCTGCGACACCGATCCGCGATCACGCGACAGCCCTCACACGTATTCATACGTATGCGGGACACGCTCCGTTCAAAGCTGCCATAATCTTTTTCAACAGGCCTCCGACCTGCGAAGCAAATGCCAAGAAGGCCGTTCGCCGGGAAACGCAACAACGTACCAAGAACGGTGCGGCGATTCCCTGGATTCGCGAATACGTGATGTTTACTCGCCCGGACCGCGTCAAACGCACTAACGTGCGGTCCCATGCGATCCACCCGTTACGCCACCGGACTGAGCCTCGTGGTCGGGGCTTTCGTGGTCACCCTGGCCGCGCTGGCCTACCCGGTCATGTCGGGGCTGAACAGCCCCGCCGTCACCGCGGCCGCGGCCCAGACGGTCTCCACGCAGTACGGTCCGCTCACCCAGCTGGACCGCACCTTCGTCACCAAGGTGCGACTGGCCGGCCTGTGGGAGTTCCCGGCCGGACAAATGGCCCTGCAGAAGGGGACCACCTCCGCCGTCAAACGCGCGGGGCAGCACCTGATCGACGGACACACGGGGCTGGACTCGACGTGCCGAACGATCGCTCCCCAATTGGGCATTACCCTGCCCAATCAGCCGACTCCGCAGCAAATGGGCTTTCTGGCCACTTTGTCCGCGGCCAACGGCAAGGATTTCGACCAGAAGTTCGCGAACATCCTGAGGCTCGCCCACGGCCAGGTGTTCTCGGTCGTGGCGCAGGTTCGTGCCACCACCCGCAACTCACTGGTCCGCCAGCTCGCGGACCAGGCGAACTCGACGGTGCTGGACCACATCACCGTCCTGGAGAAGACCGGGCTGGTGAACTTCGACCAGATCTCCGTCGACACGACCGCGAGCCCGACCAACCCCGCGGCCGCGATACCGGTCTCCCCGGCCCCCGGAGAACCGACCTTCATCGTCACCCCGTCCCCCACGTACTCCCTCCCCCCCGCGGCGTCCTCACCCCAGCCGTCGCAGTAGAAATGAGCTATCCATGCCCACACGACAACAGATGAACCACCGGCGCAGGTTGAGCACCAAGCAACTCGTGCTGATAGCCGTGCTGGCACTGCTCGGCTCCGGCGGCACCTTCGCCCTGGTCACCGGCACGGCTTCGGCCCACTGGCGGCCCTCCTCGGGCCACTCCAACGGGTGGCAGAAGCCCAACCCGTGGAACAGCACCAAGGCCGACACCGGGAACAACAACGGAGGGAACCCGAACAACGGCGGCCAGAACGGCGGGACCGCCGCGCCGTCGGCCTCCGCCTCCGCCTCGGCGTCCGCGTCGGCCCCGGCCGGCGGTACGCAGACCAACGGGCCGGTCGCGGCGGACTTCGCGGACATCCGCTCGGTCCAGCCCAACGTGCAGCGGGCGGCCAACCAGCGGGGCGCCTCGCGCGGCGCCTTCACGGCGCGCTGCGGGCGCAACGAGAACAAGCACAACAACCCCGACAACTTCATCGTGGCCCCGGGTGTCTCCAACGGCGCGCACCACGTCCACGACTACGTGGGCAACCTGAGCACCGACGGCTTCTCGACCAACGAGACGCTGGCGGCGGCCGGCACCACCTGCGCCCGCGGCGACAAGTCGGCCTACTTCTGGCCGGTACTGCGCACCCGCAGCGCCAACGACGCGCCCGACGCCGACGGCAACACCGGCACGATCCTGCAGGCCCGGTCGGTCAGCCTGACCTTCAAGGGCAACCCGACCGCCAAGGTGGTCGGCATGCCGTCCACCCTGAAGATCATCACCGGTGACGCCAAGTCCTTCACCAACGGCGTCGCCAACGCCAAGGCGTCGTGGAGCTGCACCGGCTTCGAGAACCGTCAGCTCACCGACAAGTACCCGCTGTGCCCGCGGGGCAGCCAGGTGGTCCGCACCCTCAACTTCCCCAGCTGCTGGGACGGCGTGAACACCGACAGCGCCAACCACCGCACCCACGTCGTCTTCCCCGACGGCGCGGGCCAGTGCCCGGCCGGCACCAAGCCGGTCCCCCAGCTGCAGATGCGCCTGACCTACCAGGTGCCGCAGGGTCCGAACTACGCGGTCGACAGCTTCCCCGAGCAGCAGCACAAGCCGGTGACCGACCACGCGGACTTCGCCAACTTCATGCCGGCGAACCTGATGAACCAGGTCGTCAGCTGCGTCAACCGCAACCGCACCTGCGGCTGACGCCCCCGGTCCGCCCGCCCGATCCGGGAAATACCGGGCGGACCCCACGGGGGTTGGGCTAGAACTCCCCCATGTGGATGCTGTTCCTCTGCGTGGCCTGGGCCGCGGCGATCGTCTCCTGCGCACACCTGTGCAGGGCGGCGGTCGCCGCGGCCCAACTGCCGTCGCGGGCGCCCACCGAGCGCGAGCGCAGGCTCGGGCTGTACGAGATGGCCTACCTGTCCGGCGGACCGCGCAGGGTGACGGACCTGGCGATGGTCACGATGGGCCGCCAGCGGCGTCTGCACCTGGCGGGCACCGGCTGGGCGACCGTCGTCGACCCCGAGGGCCAGAACGCCATCGAGCGCGCCCTGATCGCCGCGATCGGTCCCGAGGGCCAGCGGCAGATCCCCGCGGCCCGCGTCGCGCACGCCGACTCGGACGTCGTCGGAGCCCTGGCGGACCGCCTCACCGCGGCCGGTCTGGCGGTTCCCGCCGCGGCCCGTGAATCCGTCGCCTCGGGCATGCGCGAGGTGCGCGCCGCCCTCGTGGTCATCGTCGTCGCGCTGGCCGCCGCGACCGCGGGCAACCCGGGCGGCGCCGGCCCGATCGCGCCCTGGTTCGCGCTTCCGCTGCTGCTGACCGCCGGCTGCCTCGGCATCGCGCACGTCGAGATCCACCCCTACAGCCGCTGGGCCTCCCCCACCGGCCAGGACCTGCTGCGCGCCGTCCCCGTCCCACGCGCCCCCGCCCCCGACGACCCCCACCTGCTCACCGCCCTCGCGGTCCGCGGCCCGTCCGCGCTCCCCGACCCCGAGCTCCGCGCCGCCCTGGCCTGAGAACGCGCGAAGGGGCGGCCGGTTCCCCGGCCGCCCCTTCGCGCGTCGTGCGGTGCCGTCAGGCCAGACCCGCCACCAGCTCCGCCACCGACCGGCGACGGCCGGTGTAGAACGGAACCTCCTCGCGGACGTGCATCCGCGCCTCGGAGGCCCGCAGATGGCGCATCAGGTCCACGATCCGGTGCAGTTCGTCCGCCTCGAAGGCCAGGATCCACTCGTAGTCGCCCAGCGAGAACGACGCCACCGTGTTCGCCCGCACGTCCGGGTAGCCCCGCGCCATCTTGCCGTGGTCGGCGAGCATGCGGCGCCGGTCCTCGTCGGGCAGCAGGTACCAGTCGTAGGAGCGGACGAAGGGGTAGACGGAGACGTAGGCCCGGGCCGTCTCGTCGGCCAGGAAGGCCGGGATGTGGCTCTTGTTGAACTCCGCGGGGCGGTGCAGGGCCATGTTGGACCAGACCGGGTCCAGACGGCGGCCGAGGCGGGTGCGGCGGAAGCGGTTGTAGGCGTCCTGGAGGGCGTCCGCGGTCTCCGCGTGCCACCAGATCATGACGTCGGCGTCGGCGCGCAGACCGGAGACGTCATAGGTGCCCCGGATCGTCACATCCTTGGCGGCGAGCTGTTCGAAGAGCTCCTCGACCTCCTCCGCCCAGCCCGCGCGGTCCTCGGGCAGGACGTCGCGGAGCCGGAACACCGACCAGAGGGTGTAGCGGATGACCTCGTTGAGGTCCTTGGCCTTCTTGCCCGCGTTGGGGGCCTTGGCCGGTGCGTCGGAAGCAGTCGAGTCGCTCATGGGGCTATTGTCCCGCGCCGGGTTCCGCGGACGGCCGCAGGGTGCCCAGCACCTGCTCCGCGGCGCCGCGCGCGCTCGCCACACAGGCGGGGACGCCCACGCCCTCGTACACCGCCCCGCAGACCGCGAGGCCGGGCAGCTTGGCGACCTGCTCGCGCACCCGGGCGACTCGGGCGAGGTGGCCGACCGGGTACTGCGGGAGACCGCCGTCCCACCGGGTGACGCGGGCCGCGACCGGCGCGGCGGTGAGCCCGACGGCCTCGCCGAGGTCCTCCCGGGACAGCCGCACGAGGTCGGTGTCGTCCCAGGCGAGATCGGCCTCCTGGCCGTACCGCCCGATCGAGGTGCGCAGCACGTAGACGTCGGAGTCGGCGGTCCCGCTCCAGTGCCACTTCTGGCTGGAGAAGGTGGACGCCTTGATGGTGCGCCCGTCGACCGGCGGGACGAGGAAACCGCTGCCGGGCAGGGCGTGCGTGATCTCGCGGCGCCGGAAGGCCATCGTCACCAGGGCGACGCTCGCGTACTCCACCGCCGCGAGATCGGCCGCGGCGCCCGGGGACTCCGAGCCGAGCAGCTTGGCGGCGGCGGGGGCCGGCACGGCCAGCACGACCGCGTCGGCCTCCAGCACCTCACGGACGCCTTCGTGGTCCCAGGTGACCTGCCAGCCCTCCGGGGTGCGCCGCAACTGCCGTACGGGCGCGTCGGTCACGATGCGGGCGCCGGCGGCGCGGCACGCCTCGGCGACCGCGACGGGCAGCCGTCCGACACCGCCGCGGATGCCGGCGAAGACCGGCGCCGGCTCCTTCTTCGCGGAGGCGGACGCGGAGGCCGCCGTGGCCGCACGGCGCTGGGTCTCGCGGACCGCCTCGATCAGGGAGCGGCCGGACCGGGCGCTCTCGTACAGCTGCGGGATGGCGGCGCGCAGCGAGATCTCGTACGCGTTGCCCGCGTACACCCCGCCCAGCAGCGGGTCGACGAGCCGGTCGACGACCTCGTGGCCGAGCCGGGCCGCGACGTAGGTGCCGACGGCGACGTCGTCGCCCACCTTCGTGCGGGGCAGCACATGGTCCAGCGGCAGCCGGGCCAGCCCGGCCGCGGAGAGCACGCCGGAGGCGGCGAGCGAGCCGATGTCGCCGGGGACGCCCATCACCCCGCCCTTGGGCATGGGCCGCATCCTGCCCCGCGTCCAGAGCCCGGCGGTGGTCGTCGCGGGCGGCTCCAGGTCGTCGCCGAGGCCGACGGCGCGGGCCAGGTCCACCGCCTCGGGGCGGCGGGCCAGCAGCGACTCCGCGCCGAGGTCGACGGGGACGCCGGCGATCTCGTCCGCGTACAGCTTGCCGCCGAGCCGGCCGGAGGACTCCAGCACCGTCACGCGTACCGCACCGCCCTCCAGCAGGAAGTGCGCCGCGGAGAGTCCGGAGACCCCGCCGCCGACGACCACCACGTGTCCGGCCCGGGGCTGCGTTTCGCTCATGCCTCCACTGTCTCAGACGCCGGAACGAGCCCTAACCGTGACCTCATCGGGATCACGGATCCGAAACCCCCCTCGCGTCGGTGGCGTCGAACCTGCGACATCGGCACCGGACCCCGGGGGGACCCCATGGACGCACCAACGACCACTGTCCGCAGAGCACTTGCCGCGCTCGCGCTGGCGGGCGTGCTCGCCCTCACCGGATGCGGCGCGTCGGGCGACGGCGGCCTCCAGAGCAGCGCGGACGACAAGGCCGCGGCGGAGCCGGCGCAGGCACCGGCGGACGGCATGGCCGAGGCGCCCTCCGGCGCCGCCGGTTCGTCGGGCGGGAAGGGCGGTACCCGGACGCCCGTCCTCGACCGTTCCCTCGTCGTCCGCACCGCGACGCTGACCGTCGAGGCCGGGAACGTCCCCGACGCGCTCGCCGAGTCCCGCACCCTCGTCGAGGCCGCGGGCGGCTACATCGGCGACGAGAGCACGTCCCTGGACGGCGAGGGCCGCGAGCACTCCCGCATCACCCTGCGGGTGCCCCCGGCGGGCTACGAGCGGCTGCTCGGGGACCTCGCCGGCCTCGGCAAGCTGCTGGGGCGCAAGGTCACCGCGGAGGACGTGACGAGCCAGGTCGTCGACGTGGAGAGCCGCCTCAAGTCGCAGCGCGCGAGCGTCGCGCGGGTGCGGGAACTGATGGACCGGGCGACCAGGCTGAGCGACGTCGTCACGCTGGAGGGCGAACTCAGCAGCCGCCAGGCCGATCTGGAGGCGCTGGAGGCGCAGCAGGCCTCGCTCAAGGAACGGACCGGCATGGCGACGGTGACGCTCGTCCTGACCGAACCGGCCCCGTCCGCGGCACCGAAGAAGGCCGACGGGTTCTGGGCCTCCGTGGGCGACGCGCTCGGCGCGGGCTGGCACGCGCTGTACGTCACCCTGCGCGCCCTGCTGATCGCCCTCGCCGCCGTGCTGCCGTTCGCCGTCCTCGCCCTGCTGGGCCTGCTGGTCTTCCGCCTGCTGCGCCGCCGCCGTGGCGGCCCCGTCGCGCCCGCGCCGGTCACCGCGCCTCGCCCCGCGCCCGAGGAGCCGCGTCCCTGAAGCAACGCGCGCACGCTCCGAGCGGCAGGCGGGAGCCGTGCCGCTCGGACCGTGCGCGGAAGAACGGAGGACGCGTGTGCGGCCGTGGCCTCAGCGCGCCGTCTGCTGGTGGACGAACTCCACGAGCCGGGTGAGCGCGTCCGGGTCCGTCGACGGCAGGACGCCGTGCCCGAGGTTGAAGATGTGTCCGGGCGCGGACTGGGCGGAGTACAGCACCTCGCGCGCCTTCTTCTCCACGGCCGCGGTCGGGGCGAAGAGCACCGCCGGGTCCAGGTTCCCCTGCAGCGCCTTGTCGGGGCCGACGCGGCGCGCCGCCTCCTCCAGGGGCACCCGCCAGTCGACGCCGACGACGTCCGCGCCGGCCTCGCCCATGAGCCCGAGCAGCTCGCCGGTGCCGACGCCGAAGTGGATGCGGGGCACGCCGTACCCGGCGACGGCGTCGAAGACCTTCACCGAGGCCGGCATGACGTAGCGCCGGTAGTCCTCGGGCGCCAGCGCGCCGACCCAGGAGTCGAAGAGCTGCACGGCGCTCGCCCCGGCCTCGATCTGCACCTTGAGGAAGGCCGCGGTGATGTCCGCGAGCCGGTCCAGGAGCCGGGCCCACAGCTCGGGCTCGCCGTACATCAGCGCCTTGGTGCGCTCGTGGTTGCGCGAGGGGCCGCCCTCGACCAGGTAGCTGGCCAGTGTGAAGGGCGCGCCGGCGAAACCGATCAGCGGCGTGGCGCCGAGCTCGCCGGTGAGCATGCCGATCGCCTCGGTGACGTACTTGACGTCGTCGGGCTCCAGCGGACGCAGCCGGTCGAGGTCGGCGGCGGAGCGGATGGGATCGGCGAAGACGGGGCCGACTCCGGGCTTGATGTCGAGGTCGAGCCCGATCGCCTTGAGCGGCACCACGATGTCGCTGTAGTAGATGGCCGCGTCGACCTTGTGGCGGCGCACCGGCTGCAGCGTGATCTCGGTGACGAGGTCGGGCCGCATGCACGACTCGAGCATCGGAATGCCCTCGCGCAGCTTGAGGTACTCCGGCAGGGAGCGGCCTGCCTGACGCATGAACCACACGGGGGTGTGCGGCACGTGACGACGCCGGCACGCCAGGATGAAGGGGGAAGCAGCGGTCTGCTGGTGCGCACTCACCTCCAAATCTTCGCATGCGCCAAGTGGGCGACCCGCCCAACCGGGTGTCGTCCCTCACTGAAGCCGCCCTTCGGCCTACGCTTCCGGGCATGGCAGCGGCTCATGGGCACCTCTCGGACGGGAACGACGCCCCTCTCCCGTTCCAGCACGCGGTCGACGCGCTGCGGCGCGCTCGCGTCCGGAACGAGGTCGAGCTCGAACCCGTGCCGCCGCCCAAACGCCTCGCCCCGCACGCCTACGCCCTGGAGGCGGCCGTCGTGGTCGAGGGCGAGGAACTGGCGGACGGGCGGCTGGTGCTGCTGTACGACGCGGACGGCCAGGAGGGATGGCAGGGCGCCTTCCGTCTGGTGACGCTCGTCCGGGCCGAGCTGGAACCGGAGATGGCGGGCGATCCGCTGCTGCCCGAGGTCAGCTGGTCATGGCTGACCGGCGCCCTGGAGACGCACGGCGCGGCCTTCGAGGCGGCCGGCGGCACGGTGTCGCGCAGTTCCTCGCACCACTTCGGCGCGCTCGCCGAGCGCGAGGACTCCACCCGTATCGAGATCCGCGCCTCGTGGACCCCCGTCGCGCTCTCCGGCGGCGTGCCGGACGTGGCCGCGCACCTGGCGGGCTGGTGCGACCTGATGTGCACGAGCGCCGGGCTGCCTCCGGTGCCGGCCGACCCGCGCCCGCCGCTGGGCGGGGCGCAGTCCGTCGTGCCGCTGCCCAAGCGCCGCGGTCCGCAGCAGACCCGCTGACGCGATCACCCTCACCCCTGCGCCCGACCTCGCGCTTTACCGCCGTCAACACGGGCTCACACGTGATGAACGCGATCTTCACACCTTCGATCGACAACGATCGACAGGGCGTCCGAATTGCCGGAATTGTTACTAAACAAACCGTGATCTTTCTCTAAAGCCGGGCGAAGTTGCTGCCGAAGGAACCTGTGACCCTTCCAGCCACAGTCCCAGGAGGCCCGGTGTCGGTTCTTCTCGAGCACCCCACAAGCCTGGTCGCCTACCGCCCGAACAAGCCGACCGCAATGGTGGTTGTCGCCGACCCCCGCGTTCGCTCCACCGTGACCCGCCATCTGTGGGCGCTCGGGGTGCGCGACGTGATCGAGGCGTCCTCCGTCGCTGAGGCCAGGCCGCGGGTCGGCACCCCCCGAGACATCTGCGTCGCCGACGTTCACCTCCCCGACGGCTCCGGGCTGACCCTGCTCGCAGAGACCCGCGCCGCAGGCTGGCCCAACGGCCTGGCCCTCTCCGCCGCCGACGACATCGGCGCCGTGCGCAACGCCCTCGCCGGCGGCGTCAAGGGCTACGTCGTCACCGGTACGCGCACCAACCTCGGCATTCCCGGGCGCCCCGGCGGCGCCCCCATCGGCGCGGCAGGACAGCGCGTCCAGCGCCGGCCCCCCGGCGCCCCCGGCCACGGGGGCGGCTACCGGGAACTGTCGGGCCGCGAGGTCGAAGTCCTCCGGCTGGTCGCGGAGGGCCAGTCGAACAAGGCGATCGGCGTCTCGATGGGCCTGTCCGCGCTCACCGTCAAGAGTCACCTGGCGCGCATCGCCCGCAAACTCGGCACGGGCGACCGCGCGGGCATGGTCGCGGTAGCGCTGCGTACCGGCATCATCCACTGATCGCAGTCACCGCCCCGGGGCGCCCGCCGACGGAACGTTCCGTCGGCGGGCGCCTGCCGTACACGGATACTCTTGACTGGTGACCGACGCCCGAGAGACCGCAACAGAAGCACCACCGGCGCCGGTCCCGCTGCTGGACCCGCGCGAGGGAATCCCGCCGGTGACCGCCAGCCCGGAGGCCTTCGCCGACGTCGTATCGGCCTTCGCCGCGGGCTCCGGACCTGTCGCCGTCGACGCCGAGCGCGCATCCGGTTACCGCTACGGACAGCGGGCCTACCTGGTCCAGCTGCGCCGCACCGGAGCAGGGACCGCGCTGATCGACCCCGTCGCCTGCCCCGACCTGTCGCCGCTGAGCGAGGCACTGGGCGATGCGGAATGGGTGCTCCACGCCGCGACGCAGGACCTGCCCTGCCTCGACGAGGCGGGGATGCGGCCCACGCGGCTCTTCGACACCGAGCTCGCCGGACGGCTCGCCGGATTCGCACGGGTCGGACTCGGCGCGATGGTGGAGAACGTCCTCGGCTTCGCCCTGGAGAAGGGGCACTCCGCCGTCGACTGGTCCACCCGGCCGCTGCCCGAGCCGTGGCTGCGCTACGCCGCGCTCGACGTCGAGCTGCTGGTCGACCTCCGCGACGCGCTGGAGGAGGAACTGCGCGAACAGGGCAAGCTGGACTGGGCGATGCAGGAGTTCGAGGCCATCGCCGCCGCCCCGCCGGCCCCGCCCCGGGTCGACCCCTGGCGCCGGACCTCCGGCATGCACAAGGTGCGCCGCCGCCGCCAGATGGCCGTCGTCCGCGAGCTGTGGAACCTGCGCGACCGGCTCGCCCGCGAGCGCGACGTCTCCCCGGGCCGCGTCCTCACCGACGCGGCGATCGTCGCCGCGGCCCTCGAGGCCACCCCGAACGCGCACGCGCTGGCCGCGCTGCCCGGCTTCGGGCACCGCATGGGGCGGCGCCAACTGGAGCAGTGGCAGGCCGCGATCGACCACGCCCGCCTCATCCCCGAACGCGAGCTCCCCCAGCCGGGCCCCGCCTTCACCGGCCCCCCGCCGCCGCGCGCCTGGGCCGACAAGGACCCGGTCGCCGCGGCCCGGCTCTCGGCGGCCCGGGCGGCGGTCTCCGAACTCGCGGAGCAGCTCAATCTGCCGCAGGAGAACCTCATCACCCCGGACACCGTGCGGCGCCTGTGCTGGGCGCCTCCGCGGGACCGTACGCCGGAGGCGGTGTCCGCGTTCCTCGCGGAGGCGGGGGCGCGCCCGTGGCAGGTCGAGCTCACCACCCCGATCCTCACCTCCGCGCTCGCCGCCCATCCCGCGTGAGGTTCTTCCCCCACCCTCTCGCCCTCTCCCAGCCTTCGGCCGGGGGTGCCCCCAGCGGGGGTACCTCGCCACACCCCCTCCGGGTCGGTTCGGGCGACTGACGGCCGGTGGGGGTGCTGTCGGCGGACGGCTGGGCCTCGGGACGGCGCTGCGCCAACGGATGGCCCGAGCACGGTGCCGTCTCTACCCTCCTCCGGGGATCAGGCGCATGACGAGACGGAGGGGGCGGGGAGTTGGGGGTACCCCCGGCCGGAGGCTGGGGGAGGGTGGATGTTCTGGACGGTGCGGCATATTTGTGCGCACTGTGCGGGCCGGGACGGGATGAGCAGGTGCTGGAAAGGCGCGTAAATATGCCAGTCCAGGACGTGCAGCCCCGGAGGCCCCGCACCCGGCCCACGCCACACGCGCGCCGGGGCACCTGACCGCGCCGGGCACCCGGGAGGGCGGGCGGGAGAAGACACGACGTGTGACCCCCCACACCCGCACTGGGCACATCGGTTACCGATGAGTAGCATGGAGCCCGGAGCCGCCGTCTTCTGCCCGCGGCAAGCGAACCCGCATCCTGAGGAGAGCCAACGTGCCTCGTACCGCTAGGGACGTCGTCTTCGTCGACGGCGTCCGCACCCCGTTCGGCAAGGCGGGCCCGAAGGGCATCTACCACGAGACCCGTGCCGACGACCTGGTGATCAAGTCCATCCGGGAGCTGCTGCGGCGCAACCCCGCCCTGTCCCCGGAGCGGATCGACGAGGTCGCGATCGCCGCGACCACCCAGATCGGCGACCAGGGTCTGACCCTGGGCCGTACGGCCGCGATCCTCGCCGGGCTGCCCAAGTCGGTGCCCGGCTTCTCGATCGACCGCATGTGCGCGGGCGCGATGACCGCGGTCACCAGCGTCGCCGGCGGTGTCGCCTTCGGTGCGTACGACGTGGCGGTCGCGGGCGGCGTGGAGCACATGGGCCGGCACCCGATGGGCGAGGGCGTGGACCCCAACCCGCGCTTCGTGTCCGAGAAGCTGGTCGACGACTCCGCCCTGTTCATGGGCATGACGGCGGAGAACCTGCACGACCGCTTCCCGCACCTGACCCGGCAGCGCGCCGACGAGTACGCGGTCCGCAGCCAGGAGAAGGCCGCGAAGGCGTACGCGAACGGCTGGATCCAGCAGGACCTGGTGCCGATCTCGGTGCGCCGCACCTCCCCCGAGGGCGGCGAGACCGGCTGGGGCCTGGCGACGACGGACGAGCCGATGCGCCCGGGCACCACGCTGGAGAACCTGGCCGGCCTCAAGACCCCGTTCCGCGCCCACGGCAACGTGACCGCGGGCAACTCGGCGGGGCTGAACGACGGTGCCACGGCGTCCCTGATCGCCGCCGAGGACGTCGCCCGGGAGCTGGGCCTCCCGGTGAAGATGCGCCTGGTCTCCTACGCCTTCGTGGGCGTCGAGCCCGAGGTGATGGGCGTCGGCCCGATCCCGGCGACGGAGAAGGCACTCGCCAAGGCGGGCCTGTCGATCTCCGACATCGGCCTGTTCGAGGTCAACGAGGCGTTCGCCGTCCAGGTGCTGTCGTTCCTCGACCACTACGGCATCGCCGACGACGACGCGCGCGTCAACCAGTACGGTGGCGCCATCGCGTTCGGCCACCCGCTGGCCTCCTCCGGCGTCCGTCTGATGACGCAGCTGGCCCGCCAGTTCGAGGAGCAGCCGCACGTCCGCTACGGCCTGACCACCATGTGCGTCGGGTTCGGCATGGGCGGCACCGTGATCTGGGAGAACCCGCACTTCGACGGAGGCAGCAAGTGACCACCACCGCCGAGCTTCTCAAGGGAGCGGCCGAGCTGTTCCCCGACGAGGTCGTGACGCAGGCGCACGTGCGCCACCTCGACCTCCCCCAGGACGCCGGGCGCTTCGCGCTCATCACCCTGGACAACGGCCTGGACCACACCAAGCCGACCACCTTCGGCCCGCAGTCGCTGGCGAACCTGAGCGCCGCCCTCGACCAGGTCGAGAAGGAGGCCGCGGACGGCGGGATCGTCGGCGTCGGCATCACCGGCAAGCCGTTCATCTTCGCGGTGGGCGCCGACCTCAAGGGCGTCGAGCTGCTGGGGCGTCACGAGGACGCCCTGGCGATCGGCAAGGGCGGCCACGACGTCTTCCGCCGCCTGCAGGGCCTCGCGGTGCCGACGTTCGCGTACTACAACGGCGCGGCCATGGGCGGCGGTGTCGAGGTCGGCCTGCACTGCTCCTACCGCACCGTCTCCTCCTCCGTCCCGGCGTTCTCCCTCCCCGAGGTCTTCCTGGGCCTGGTCCCGGGCTGGGGCGGCTGCGCGCTGCTGCCGAACCTCATCGGCGCCGAACGCGCGGTGAGCGTCATCATCGAGAACTCGCTCAACCAGAACAAGCAGCTGAAGGGCGGCCAGGTCTACGACCTCGGCATCGCCGACGCGCTGTTCGAGGGCGCGGACTTCCTGGAGCAGTCGCTCATCTGGACCTCCGCCGTCCTCAAGGGCGAGATCCAGATCATCCGCCCCGAGGTGGACCGCGGCGCGGCGTGGGACGAGGCCGTCGCCAAGGGCCGCGCCTTCGCCGACTCCAAGGTGCACGGCGCCGCCCCGGCCGCGTACCGCGCGCTGGACATCATCGCCGCCGCCAAGAACGGCGACCTGGCGGCCGGCTTCGACGCCGAGGACGAGGCCCTGGCGGACCTCATCATGGGCGGCGAGCTGCGCTCCGGCATCTACGCCTTCAACCTGGTACAGAAGCGCGCCAAGCGCCCGGCCGGTGCCCCGGACAAGAACCTGGCCCGCCCGGTCACCAAGGTGGGCGTCGTCGGCGCCGGCCTGATGGCCTCCCAGCTGGCGCTGCTCTTCGCGCGCCGCCTGGAGGTGCCGGTGGTCCTCACCGACATCGACCAGGAGCGCGTGGACAAGGGCGTCGGCTACGTCCACGGCGAGATCGACAAGCTGCTGCTCAAGGGCCGCGTCCACCAGGACAAGGCGAACCGCCTCAAGGGCCTGGTCTCCGGCTCGCTCGACAAGGCCGCCGCCTTCGGCGACGCGGACTTCGTCATCGAGGCGGTCTTCGAGGAGATCGGCGTCAAGCAGCAGGTGTTCGCCGAGGTCGAGGCGGTGGTGAAGCCGGAGACGATCCTGGCCACCAACACCTCCTCCCTGTCGGTGAGCGAGATGGCCTCCAAGCTGGAGCACCCCGAGCGGGTCGTCGGCTTCCACTTCTTCAACCCGGTCGCGGTGCTGCCGCTGCTGGAGATCGTGCGCGGCGAGCAGACCGACGACGCGTCGCTGGCCACCGCGTTCGCCGTGGCGAAGAAGCTGAAGAAGACCGCGGTCCTGACCAAGGACGCCCCGGCCTTCGTCGTCAACCGGATCCTGACCCGCTTCATGGGCGAGATCCAGAACGTCATCGACGAGGGCACCCCGGTCGGGACCGCGGAGAAGGCCATCGAGCCGCTCGGTCTGCCGATGTCCCCGCTGGTGCTGCTGGAGCTGGTCGGCCCGGCCATCGGTCTGCACGTCTCCGAGACGCTGCACCGCGCCTTCCCCGACCGCTTCACGGTCTCCCCGAACCTGGCGGCCGTCGTCAAGGCGGGCAAGCGCGGCTTCTACGTCTACTCCGCCGAGAACGGCTTCAAGCCGGAGCTGGACCCCGAGGTCGCCGCGCTCCTGGTGCAGGGCGACACCGTGCTGACGGAGGATCAGGTGCGCGCCCGCGTCCTGGACGCCGTCGCGCAGGAGATCGGCATCATGCTGGAGGAGGGCGTCGTCGCCGAGGCGCAGGACATCGACCTGTGCCTGATCACCGGTGCCGGCTGGCCCTTCCACCTGGGCGGCATCACGCCGTACCTGGACCGTGAGGGCGTCTCCGAGCGGGTGAACGGCAAGCCGTTCCTCGCCCCGGGCGTCGCGAGCGTCCCGGCGTAACGTCGCGGTACGGCGAAAGGGCCGCCCGGGCTTCCTGCCCGGGCGGCCCTTCGTTGTGGCGGCGGCCCGTTACTTCGCGTAGGCGACCGTCAGATCCCGCACCAGGGCCCGGCGTTCGTAGTCGTCGAGCTCGACCAGGCCGCGCTCGGTGAGACCGCGCACGGTGTCGTCCACGGCCGTCAGCACGTCCTCCAGGACGGCGCGGCGGTGCCGGGCGTCCAGGGCCGCCAGCCGGGCCCGCTGCATCGCGGGCTCGACGGAGGGCGCGTAGGCGACGCGCACGGGCTGCGCGGAGAAGACCTCGACGCCCGCGGGGCGCAGGTCGCGCGCGAGCACGCGGGTGAGCTCCTCGGCGAGGATGTCCACATCGCGCAGGGTGGGACCGGAGCCGCGGAAGTCGTCGGCCGGCAGCCGGGACGCGCAGCGGGTGACGGCCGCCTCGGTCTGCTCGCGCAGGAAGCGCACATGGTCCTCGACGGCGAAGCAGGCGCGGGCGGTGTCACGGACCCGCCACACCAGCAGGACGGTGACGAGGACCGGCGTACCGGCCGCGTCGGTCGCCTCCACGGGGCTGCCGCGCCAGTGCCGGACGGTGATGTCCACCCGGCGCCGCGGCAGCAGCGGGTTGATCCACAGCAGCCCGGTGCGCCGTACGGTGCCGCGGTAGGCGCCGTGCCGGGTGAGCACCCACACGGAGCCGGAGCGGCCCCGGGCCAGGCCCAGCGCGGCGAAGGCGGCGAGCGCCGCGAGGAGAACGGTCGTCAGGTAGCCCAGCGAGTGGTGCGGGTCGCCGCCGAAGCGCAGCGGCACGACCACCGCCGCGAGCGTCGCGGCGAAGACGACGGCCAGCGCCGGAACACCCGGCAGGCAGCGTCCCGGGCGCTCCGCGACGTCGGTGTCCGCGCTCGGCTGGGGGAACCCCGCCGGGGAGAGCTGCGGCGTGGGGGACGGCGCCGGGATCAGCGGCACCGGCGGGTTCACCGCGGGGAACGGCGTCGTGTCGGTGGTGGTCACGAGAACAGTCGCCTCCAGGTCTCAGGTCCGGGATGGCCGTCGGCCTCGCGGCCCGACCACCCCTGTGCGCGCTGGAACGCCTCGACGGCGCGCCGGTCGGACTCGCCCCAGCGGGGGCCCGGGCCGGACCGGTAGTACGTGCCGAAGCCCTTGGCGACCAGCTGCCGGCCCAGCAGCAGGACGTGGGGGTCGGACTGTCCGGGGCGGAAGGTCCCGGGTCCTGGGTAGGCGGTGGGGGCGGCGCCTGGCGCCGTGCCGGCGGGGGCCGGGGCCGTGGTGCCGGGGGCCGGGGTGCCGGGGGCCGCCGCTCCCCGCCCGATGTTCGCCCCCTTGCCGTCGACGAGGTAGCGCCATGTCGTCGGTCCTGGGATGCCGTTGGCCGCCGTCCCCTTCCAGCCCTGTGCCCGCTGGAAGGCGCGGGTGGCATGCTGGTCCGCCGCGCCCCAGCGGGGGCCGGGCCCGGAGCGGTAGTACGGACCGCCGCCGCGCGTCCGCAGCATCCGGCCGAGCCGGGTGACGTTGCGGTTGGAGCTTCCGGCGCCGAACGACCAGCTTCCGGGGAAGTCGTCGAACAGGTCGCCGCCGGAGTCTCCGTCGTCGCTCAGGTACTTGTAGCGGTAGGGCCGGTAGCCGGAGTCCGGCGGCAGCGGGATCTCGGACATCTGGGTGTGCGGCGGGGCCTGCTCGTAGGCGTTGTAGGCGGTGTGCTCGTCGTCCGCCCAGCCGGCGAAGATCCGCACGTGCGAGCCGCCGTGGGGGCTCCTGCGGCTCTGGTAGAGCAGGATGTCGCCGGGCTCGAGATCGTCGACGTCGATGCGGCGGGCGAAGCGCGGCAGACTGCCGGTCCACTCACTGCGGTTCAGGCCCCAGGCCATCGAGACGAAGCCGGAGCAGTCCTGCCGGTAGCCGTCGCTCCAGTACTCGTCCATCCGGTACGGGACCTCGGCGTCCACCCAGGTCTGGGCCCGGTCCAGGATCTCATTGCCCGACAGACGCTGCGGCGCGGCGGCGAGTTCGTGGCCCGCCTCGACGCGGTTCCCCGGCGCGGGGGCCGCGACGGTGACGCCGGGAACCGCGGCGACCGCGCCCGCGCCCGCGATCACCGCCATCGCGGCGGGTGCCGCACGCGAGCCCAGGGACCCCCGTGACCTGCGCGCCGTCACCTCGATCAACCGTGCGCGGGCACAGTCCTCGCACCCGCAGCCGGGCCGCGGCTCGACGTCGACGAACACCGGCGTGGACATGCGCACCACTCCTCTGAATCGGATGCCACATGCCCCCCTTACCCCATTTCATAGGAAAAGCTGCGAAATGGGGCAAGAGTGCGCGCGATCAGCCGACCGGAGTGACGCTCTCGCCCGTCGTCGCGGACGGATCGGCCCCGATACCGGCGGTGTCCGTGGCGGTGGCCGAGGGGCTGCTGGTCGCCGTGCTGCCCGCGGTGGCACCGGCCGTCGGGCTCGCCGACGAACTCGGGCCGGGACTCACGGCCTGACGGACCGCCAGGTCCACGGCCTTCTTCACCAGGACGCGCAGCCGAGACGGCGTCAGCCCGTCCGCGCCGCCCGTCGGGGCGGTGACGGTCTCACCGTTGACCTGCACGACCGGCGCCGTGGTGAACCCGGCCTCCTTGAACTGCCGCTGGGACTTCTTCACCCAGGCGTAGTGGTCGCGCTCCTCCAGGCACGGCACGAACTTGCCCTCGTCGATCGCGCCGGCCGTCCTCGAGACGGCCTTGAGCAGCTTCTCGTCGTTGAGGGCGTCGACCTGGACGTCGGCGGGCTGCACGGCCCACAGCGCGTCCACGAACTGCGTGAAACGGCCCTGGTCCTGCGCGCAGGCGGCCGCGTTGGCCGCGGCGAGGGCGCCCTGGCCGCCGTTCACGGTGTCGGAGGGCCGCACCAGGCGGTAGTTGATCTGGACCTGTCCCGCGGCCAGCAGCTGCGTGAAGGTGTCCGCGAACTCCGCGGCGAACGCCTTGGACTCCGGGGCGCGCAGGTCCTCGTACACGGTCAGCGTCACCGGCAGCACGCTCGGCCGCACCGGCACGTCCAGGGCGTCCTCACCGGCGGCACCGGTCGGCGCCTTGGCCGTGTGCTCCTTCTCCCCGCGCACGTGCGCGCCGATGACGGCCGACCCGCCGAACACCACGACCAGGACGACCGCGGTCCCGGCGTACGACCGCAAGAGCTTGGACTTCGTCTGCTTCACCGGGTCTTTCTACCACCGGCCCCGGTGCCCGGATGCGGGCGGGGGGCGTCCCGGCGGAAGGAGGGGCCGCCCCCCGCGGCGCTGTGCCAGGCTGGTGGGTGTGAACGGCATTCCCGTCCCCCTGGTCGTCGTCGACGCCGCCAACGTCGTGGGCTCGGTACCCGACGGCTGGTGGCGCGACCGGCGGGGGGCGACCGAGCGCCTGCGGGACGCACTCGCCCCGCTCGCGGAGACAGGACTCCCGGAGCGGCCGGACGTGCCGGACTGGGCCCACGAGCCGCCGCTGGATCTGCTGCTCGTGGTGGAGGGCGCGGCCCGTGACGTGGCCCCGGTGCCCGGGGTCCGGGTCGAGGCCGCCCCCGGCCCCGGCGACGACCTGATCGTGGAGCTCGTCGCGGACCGCCGGCCGCCGGACCGGCCCTGCCTCGTCGTCACCGCCGACCGCGAACTGCGCGAACGCGTGAGCGCGCACGGCGCCGCGGTGGCGGGACCGCGGTCGGTGCGCCGGTAGCCGCCGCGCTACGGGTGGTGGATCACGCGGAAGCCCGGCGACGTCAGCCCGTACGCGGCGAGTTGTGCGTCGAGCACGGCCGCCGCTTCCGGAAGCCGGCGCTCGGGGTCGGCCCGGCCGGTGAAGCACAGTTCGGGCGCCATCGGGACCAGTGCGGTGATCGCGTCCCAGAAGGCTGCCCAGTTCATGCCGTCGAACGAGGTGAAGCCGAGTTCGCGCTTCAGAACGGCGTGCAGGTCACGTTCGTCGCGGACCGGTCCGACGTCGATCACCACGCGTGCGGGCGCCTCGGGCTCCGGTTCCTCGGGGCACCCCCAGAAGGACGGCAGCCACCAGCACAGCACCGTAGGGTCGTCGGGCACGGGACGCGGCGCGGCGTCCGTCCGTTCCTCGAACACGTCCACGGCCGGATCGATCGGGCGCCAGGCGTGGTCGAGCGGCTCGTCGTCCGTCGCCGGCCGCGCGAAGCGCCCTCCCGTACTGGTCGCGGGCACCGCAGGCCCGGAAGTTCCGCTGGGCCTCGGCCGGCGGGACGCGGTTCGGACGGCCCCACTGGTACGGCCACCGCAGTTGCTCGGGGTCGTCCTCCCAGTGGCACACGGGGCAGATGGCATACGTGCCGGGCCACCCGTCCCCGGCGTCGAGGACGAGGTGACCGCAGCAAGGACAGGGACGGCGGGCGTCCACCGGTGCGGTCCGGCCGCTCGGCCCCGCGCGACGCGACCCGATTCCGGCCCGCGGTCTTGGGAAGCGGCTCTAGCCGTGGCCGCGGGGCGCGTACAGCACCGCTCCGTCGACCGTACCCACCCGGGCGTAGCCGCCCCGCGCGAGGAGGTCGCGGAACTCGGGGACGGCGGCGGCCCCGTACGGGGCACCGCGTGAGTCGTCGACGACCAGGGCGGGGGGCGCCGAGGCGAATTCCTCGCGCAGGACGTGCCACGCGCCGGGGACGGCGTAGCGGGCACCGACCCGGGCACCGCCGCGGCCGCCGCTGAAGTTGGTGAGGAAGCCCGCGGTGAGGTAGCGGCCGGCGGGGGCGCGGTCGGCGAGCCAGTACTGCTCCGGGTGCATGCCCCACAGCAGGACGGTGTCCTGCGGGCCGCTGCGGGCGCGGACCGCGGCCGCGACCGCTCGGGCGTGGTCGTGTTCGGCGCGGGGCGCGACAAGTCCCCAGGCGGTGAAGACCGCCGCCGCCAGCAGCGTCCAGGCCGCCGCGAGTCGGCGGGCCGGGCCCCGGGAGGGCAGCCGGCGCACCGCGGCGATGCCGATGAGCACCAGCGGGGGCAGCAGTTGCAGGTAGTAGTGGCCGTAGAACTGGAAGCCCGCCACGACCGCGCAGACCGACGCCGCCAGCCACACCCACAGGTCCGCGTCGGCGAAGGGCCGTCGTCGTGCCGCCCACCACAGCGCGGGCACCAGGAGTCCGGCCCCGGCGGCCAGCAGGATCGCGGCGTTGCCGAGCCCGCGGCCCGCGCCGAGGAGCCAGGCGCCCTGCGGTGACATGTAGGTGCTCGAGCCGGTGACCGTCCAGAAGACGAAGTCCCGTGTGCCGGTCGCCGCCGCGACCACCGCGACGGGCACGACGCATCCCGCCAGCAGGCGTCCCCAGCCGCCGCCCGTACCGGCGGCGTACGTGCCGGAGGCGCCGCCCGAGGCGGCGCCGCGGCCCGGACCCGGCAGGACACCGGAGCCGGCCGCCGTCCGCAGCAGCATGCCGTCGCCGCGCCCTGCGGCCCAGGACGGGGTCAGCGCCCGCGGCGACAGCCCGGAGGAGGACGGGGCCTGCCGCCCGGCCCGCCAGAGCGACCACACGACGGGCAGCAGCACCACGGCCCCCGTCTGCTTGGTGAGGGCCGCCCCGGCCACCGCGAGCCCCGCCAGGCCCCAGCGCCGCCGGTCGGCCAGCAGCACGGCGGCAGCGGTCCACGGCAGCGTGAAGACCTCGAAGCTGGCCGCCTGGGTGTCCTCGGGCGCGAGTCCGACGGACAGCAGTACGTAGGCGACGCCGGCCGCCGCCGCCCACCGGTCGCCCCAGCGGCGACGGGCGAGGGCGGCGAGCAGCGCGGCCGTCACGACGTGGGCGGCGACGGCGGCGCAGCGCAGCGGCTGCAGCGAGTCGTCGCCGAAGAGCGCGAAGGCGCCCTGGTAGAGCCACGGCAGCAACGGGGGCTTGCGGTCGACGACGGTGTCGTACAGGACCCCGCCGGCGGCCAGCATCCGGGCCTGCGTGGCGAGGAAGCCCTCGTCGGGGTTCCAGACCGGGCGCAGGAAGGACGGCAGGTGCACCAGGGCGGCCAGGACCGTCAGCAGCGGGATCAGCGGCAGCCAGAACCTGTCGCCCGGGAGGGCCCGTGCCGGCGCGGCGGGACGGGCGTTCTCGGGACGGCTGGGCACGCGCCCCAAGCTACCCCACCCCCGCGGGCCCCCTGGCCGCGGTCAGCTCGCCCCCCGGCGGTCCGGCTCCGGCACGCGCAGCCGGCTGTGCCGGTGTCCGTAGGCGAAGTACACGACGAAGCCCAGCGCCATCCAGATCGCGAACCGCAGCCAGGTCTCGGCGGGCAGGTTGAGCATCAGCCAGAAGGTGGCCAGCACCGACACCAGCGGCACCCACGGCACCCACGGGGTGCGGAAGGACCGCGGCAGGTCGGGGCGGGTGCGGCGGAGCACGACCACGCCGATCGCGACGACGATGAACGCGAAGAGGGTGCCGATGTTCACCAGCTCGGCCAGTTCCGCGATGCTGGTGCACCCCGCGACGACCGAGACGACGACACCGAGCAGCAGGATCGAGCGGTACGGCGTGCCCGCCGTGGGGTGGACGCGGGAGAAGAAGCGCGGCAGCAGGCCGTCGCGGCTCATCGCGAAGAACACCCGGCTCTGCCCGAGCAGCAGGATCATGCACACGGTCGTCAGGCCGACGGCGGCGCCGAAGCTGATCAGTCCGGCCCAGAAGGGATGCCCGACCGCCTTGAACGCGTCGGCGAGCGGGGCGTCGACGGACAGTTCGGTGTACTTCTGCATGCCGGTGACGACGACGGAGACCGCGACGTACAGGATCGTGCAGATGAGCAGCGACCCGAGGATGCCGCGCGGCACGTCCCGCTGGGGGTTGCGGGTCTCCTCGGCGGCCGTGGCGACGATGTCGAAGCCGATGTACGCGAAGAAGACCACGGCGGCCGCGGTGAAGATGCCCATGACGCCGAACTGGGCGGGCTGGAAACCGGTCATCAACTGGATGAGGGGCGCCCCGAGGCCGGCCCCCGTGCCGGTGACCTCCTTGGAGGGCGGGATGAACGGCTTGTAGTTGTCGGCGTTGATGAAGAACGCCCCGGCGACGATGACGACGAGCACCACGGCGACCTTGATGGCCACGATCACGGAGGTCACGCGGGCCGACAGCTTCATGCCGGCCACCAGGATGCCGGTCAGCACGAGGACCAGCAGGAAGGCCAGCAGGTCGAAGTGGAACGTGGTGTCCGTGCTGCCGGACAGGGCGGTCGGCAGTTGCCAGCCCCAGTTGTCCATCAGCGAGCGGATGTAGCCGGACCAGCCGACCGACACCACCGCGCATCCCAGCGCGAGTTCGAGCACGAGGTCCCACCCGATGATCCAGGCGGGCAGTTCGCCGAGGGTGGCGAAGGAGAAGGTGTACGCGGACCCGGCGACCGGCACGGTGGAGGCGAACTCCGCGTAGCACAGGGCCGCGAGGGCGCACACGATGCCTGAGACGACGAAGGCGAACGCCACCGAGGGGCCCGCGTTGTCCTTGGCCACCTTGCCGGTGAGCACGAAGATGCCGGTGCCGATGACGACGCCGACGCCGAAGACCGTGAGGTCGAGGGCGGAGAGCGACTTCTTGAGGGTGTGCTCCGGTTCCTCCGTGTCCTTGAGGGACCGTTCGACCGATTTGGTCCGGAAGAAACTGTTCTGACGCTTTCCGGCCGGTTTCTTGTCGTGTCCGCCGAAACCGCCGTTATCACCCAGATCCACCGGCGCACCTCCACAGTTGTTCCTGCATCACAACACCTGGGGGTGCTTGTGACCGGAACAGGCGCGCCTACACCTGCGCAGATGGGCCGGGCGATCACCCGTAAGGGTGGCCGCCCGGCCCATCGGCCCGTACCGCGTCAGTCGCCGGCGACCTGCGGGGTGGGCTCGTCGGCGTAACGGCCCTGGAGCCGCGAGACCAGACCGGTCACCTGGCGGGCGATGTCCGGGGCGGTCAGGCCGATCTCGGCCATGACCTCCTTGCGGCTCGCGTGGTCCAGGAACTGCTGCGGGATGCCGAAGTCCCGCAGCGGGACGTCCACGTTGGCGTCGCGCAGCGCCTGGGAGACCGCGGAGCCGACGCCGCCGGCGCGGCCGTTGTCCTCGACGGTGACGACGACGCGGTGGCGGGCGGCCAGGCCCGGCAGCGCCTCGTCGACCGGCTTGACCCAGCGGGGGTCGACGACGGTAGTGGTGATGCCCTGGGCGTCGAGCAGGTCGGCGATCTCCAGGCACATCGGGGCGAGTGCGCCCACCGAGACCAGCAGGACGTCGTGCGCCGGCGCCTCCGGCTCCCCCGACGCTTCGTCGGTCCTGGGCGTGGCCTCGCGCAGCACGTCCATGCCGCCGACGCGGCCCACGGCCTTGACCGCCGGGCCGACCGCGCCCTTGGAGTAGCGCACCACGGTCGGGGCGTCGTCGACCTCGACGGCCTCGCGCAGCTGGGCGCGGACCTGGTCGGCGTCGCGCGGGGCGGCGATCCGCAGGCCGGGCACGACCTGGAGGATCGACATGTCCCACATGCCGTTGTGCGAGGCGCCGTCGGTGCCGGTGATGCCCGCGCGGTCCAGGACGAAGGTGACCCCGCACTTGTGCAGCGCGACGTCCATCAGCACCTGGTCGAAGGCCCGGTTGAGGAACGTCGCGTAGACCGCGACGACCGGGTGCAGGCCACCGGTGGCCAGGCCCGCGGCCGACACCGCGGCGTGCTGCTCGGCGATGCCCACGTCGTACACGCGGTCAGGAAAGGCCTTGGCGAACTTCTCCAGACCCACCGGCTGCAGCATCGCGGCCGTGATGGCGACGATGTCCTTGCGCTCCTTGCCGAGCTTGACCATCTCCTCGCCGAACACCGAGGTCCAGTCGGCGCCCGAGGCGGCGATCGGAAGGCCGGTGTCGGGGTGGATCTTGCCGACGGCGTGGAAGCGGTCGGCCTCGTCCTCCAGCGCCGGGGTGTAGCCGCGGCCCTTCTCGGTGAGGCAGTGCACGATGACCGGCCCGCCGAAGCGCTTGGCCCGCTGGAGAGCGGACTCCAGGGCGGCGATGTCGTGGCCGTCGATGGGACCGACGTACTTCAGGCCCAGGTCCTCGAACATGCCCTGGGGCGCGATGAAGTCCTTGAAGCCCTTCTTGGCGCCGTGCAGCGTCTCGTAGAGGGGCTGGCCGATGACCGGGGTGCGCTCGAGCAGTTCCTTGGTGCGGCTGAGGAAGCGCTCGTAGCCGTCGGTGGTGCGCAGCGTGGCCAGGTGGTTGGCCAGGCCGCCGATGGTCGGCGCGTAGGAGCGCTCGTTGTCGTTGACGACGATGACCAGCGGGCGGTCCTTCGCGGCGGCGATGTTGTTCAGCGCCTCCCAGGCCATGCCACCGGTGAGCGCGCCGTCACCGATCACGGCGACGGTGTGGTCGCGCTTGCCGAGGAGCTCGTTCGCCTTGGCGATGCCGTCGGCCCAGCCGAGCACCGTGGAGGCGTGGCTGTTCTCGATGACGTCGTGCTCGGACTCGGCGCGCGACGGGTAGCCGGACAGGCCGCCCTTGCTCTTGAGCTTCGTGAAGTCCTGACGCCCCGTGAGCAGCTTGTGGACGTAGCTCTGGTGCCCGGTGTCCCAGAGCACCTTGTCCTTGGGCGAGTCGAAGACCCGGTGCAGGGCGAGGGTCAGCTCGACCACACCCAGGTTCGGGCCCAGGTGCCCACCGGTCTTGGAGACCTCGTCGACCAGGAAGGTACGGATCTCGCCCGCCAGCTCCACCAGCTGTTCTGGCGCGAGCCGGTCGAGGTCGCGCGGTCCCTTGATACGAGTCAGCAGCGCCACCCGTGCCTCCTTGCTGTCGCTTGCCGGGTTTCCCGAGTGTATGTGGTCGTGTTCCGGGCCCCGCACACACCTGTGCCCGGCGCTGGGATGATCTTCCCTGCGCCGGGCACGTCACGCCACTGGTGCGCGGTGCGGACTAGCCGCGGCCGGCCGCCTTCTGGCTCCGGCGGGACACCGAGTCGATGACCACGGCGGCGAGCAGGACCGCTGCGGTGATCATGTACTGCAGTGCGGTGTTCATGTTGAGCAGGTCCAGGCCGGTCTGGATGGACTGGATGACCAGCATGCCGAGCAGCGCGGACCACACGTTGCCGCGACCGCCGAAGAGGCTGGTGCCACCGATGACCGCGGCCGCGATGGCCAGCATCAGGACGTTGCCGCCACCGGCACCGAGCGTCGCCGTGAAGGTCTGGGCGGCGAAGAACATGCCGCCGAGCGCCGCGAAACCGCCGGCGATCGCGAAGACCGAGATACGGACCATGGCGACGTTGATACCCGCACGACGGGCCGCCTCGATGCCGCCGCCGACCGCGAAGACCTTGCGGCCGTAGGAGGTGCGGCGCAGTACGAAGTCCGTGATGACCAGGGCCGCCACGAAGACCACCAGGGCGTTGGGCACACCGCTCGCCTGGTTCAGCACGTACGCGGCGACGAAGGTCACCACGGCGAGGGCGCCGACGCGCAGCGCGATCTCACTGGTGGGCCGGTACGGGACCTCGGCCGCGCGACGGCGGCGCTGGTCGATCAGCGAACCCGCGAGCATGGCCACGGTACCGAGGCCCGCGAGCAGGTAGGCGCCGGCGACGTCCTGGTCCAGGAAGAAGGAACGCTGGCCCAGGATGTGCAGCGGGCCGTTGTCCGGGATGGAGAGGCTTCCGCTGTCGCCGAGCAGCTGCAGCATCAGGCCGTTCCAGCCGAGGAAGCCGGCGAGGGTGACGACGAAGGCGGGGACGCCGATCTTCGCGAAGAACCAGCCGTGCAGCGAACCGATGAGGATGCCGGTCACGATGGTGAGGACCAGGGCGAGCCAGGGGTTCATCCCGTGCTTGGTCACGAAGATGGCGAAGACCGCCGATGCCAGACCGCTGACGGAGCCCACCGACAGGTCGATCTCGCCGAGCAGCAGCACGAAGACCAGGCCGATGGCGAGCATGCCGGTCGCGGCCAGGAAGAAGCCGATGTTGGCGAGGTTGCCCGCGGTGAGGAACTGGCTGGACTGGGTCTGGAAGATGGTCCAGATGATGATGAGGCCGATGATGACCGGGAGCGAGCCCAGTTCACCGCCGCGCACCTTGCGCTTGAACTCCGTGAGGTAGCCCTTGAAGCCTTCCTCGCGGACCAGCAGTCGCGGGTCGACGACGGGCACGGCCGCCGAGGACGGGTCCTCGACCGACGACACCGTCTCGTTCTCCGGCTTGACGGTCTTCGACGTGTCGCTCACTTCGCAACCTCCGTGCGCCGCGCCTGACGGCGGGTCACGGCGTTGTCCGTGGCACCCGTGATGGCGGAGATGATTTCTTCCTGGGACGTGCTCTTGACGTCGAAGACGCCGTTGTTGCGGCCGAGACGCAGCACGGCGACGCGGTCGGCGACGGCCTTGACGTCGACCATGTTGTGGCTGATGAGGATGACGGCGAGGCCGCGCTGGCGCAGCCGCTCGACCAGGTCGAGGACCTGGGCCGTCTGCTCCACACCGAGGGCGGCGGTGGGCTCGTCGAGAATCACCAGCTTGGGGTCGCCGATCAGCGCGCGGGCGATGGCGACGACCTGCCGCTGACCACCCGACAGGGCCGCGATCGGGATACGGACGCTGGGGATGCGGATCGACAGGGTGCTGAGCAGCTCCCGCGAACGCTTCTCCATCGTGACTTCGTCGATCACACCCGCGCGCCGCAGCTCCCGGCCGAGGTAAAGGTTGGCGACGACATCGAGGTTGTCGCAGAGCGCGAGGTCCTGGTAGACCGTCGCGATGCCCAGACCCTGGGCGTCGTGCGGCCGGTTGATGCTGACCGGGTTGCCCTCCCACTCGATGACGCCCTCATCGATGGGGTGCACACCGGCGATCGTCTTCACCAGGGTTGACTTACCTGCGCCGTTGTCGCCGACAAGCGCGACGACCTCTCCGGCGTGAACTTCCAGGTCGACATCGGTGAGTGCCTGAACCGCACCGAATCGCTTGGAGGCTCCGCGCAACGCCAGCACGGGCGTAGCGGACACGTGAACCATCTCCTTCGCCGCCTGACCGGCGGGGATGCCGCGCTTGGACAGGCGCGGAGTTTTGTGCGAGTTGCACTGCCTTACATGATGACAACAGAGTGTCTGTCCGGCGCCCGCCCGTCAGCGGGGTCTGTGGACGGGCGGGCACCGGACAGGTCTGTGCGGCGGCCTCCGGTGGGAGGGCCTGCCGTGTTACTGGATGCCGGCGGCCTTGCAGGCCTTGGCGAACTCGGCGGTGCAGATCTCGGAGGCGCTGTAGAGGCCGTCCTTGATGACCGTGTCCTTCACGTTCGCCTTGGTCACGGAGATCGAAGGCACCAGCTGCGAGGGGACCTTGTCGCCGGAGCCGCTGGTCAGCGTGGTCGTGGCGAGCGAGTCGATGGCCTTGCCCTCGAGCAGGTTGACCGCGAGCTGGGCGGCGGCGTCGGCCTCCGGCTTGAACGGCTTGTAGACCGTGCTGGACTGCGTGCCCGCGATGATGCGCTGGATGCCCGCGAGTTCGGCGTCCTGACCGGTCAGCGGGATGCCGCTGATGCCGGCGCCCTTGAGGGCGGTGGCGATACCACCGGCCATGCCGTCGTTCGCGGCGTAGACGCCGGCGATCTTCTTGGCACCGAGCTGCGTGATGGCCGCCGTCACCTTCTGGTTGGCGACGGTGTCCTTCCACAGACCGCTCTGCTCGTAGGCAATCTTGACCTTGCCGTCGAGGATCTTGTGGGCGCCCTGCTTGAACAGCGCGGCGTTCGGGTCGGCGTCGTCACCGTTGATCATGACAACGTTCGCAGACGGCGTGGCCTTGGAGCCCAGCGCGTCGAGAAGCGCCTGGCCCTGCTGCTCGCCGACCTTCTCGTTGTCGAACGAGACGTAGGCGGAGACCGGACCCTGGGCGAGACGGTCGTAGGCCACGACCTTGATGCCCTTGTCCACGGCCGCCTGCACGGAGGACTTGATGGCCGCAGCGTCCTGCGAGCTGATCACGATGACCTTGACGCCCTTGGTGATCATGGTGCTCACCTGCTGCGCCTGCTTGGCGGCGTCGCCCGCGGCGTTCGCGTACTGCACGTCGCAGTCCGCGCAAAGCTCCTTGACCTTCGCCTCGAAGAGCGGGTGGTCGAACTTGTCGTACCGCGCGGTGACGCTGTCGGGGAGCAGCAGACCAATGGTCTTCGAGCCACCGGAGCTGCTGCTGCCGCTCGCGTCGTCCTTCTTGTCGTCGCCGGCCTTGCCGCAGGCGGCCACGGAAAGGGCCATGGAAACAGCCGCGGTGCCGATCACGACGCGCCGCATCATTGCGTTCATGTGGGGTTGCCTCCCTGACTGGGCCGCAACACTGCGGCCGAGGTGGTCGTGAGTCAACTCGGCAACAGACTTGACGTCAAGAAGTTAATACTTAACGAGATGGCAACGGTGCGTTTCGTTATGTAGATGAACGCAGCGTGATCCCTAGGACACGCCCGCAACGAGGGGTACAGAAGCATCCAAAAGGGACGAATCTCCGACCTCGCTGAGCGCCAGGGCCAGCGCTCCGAGCACCTCCGCACGGCCCCCAAGTGCGCCTGAGACGACGGACAGCCGGCGTGCGGCACTGGGGATCGCGTACCTGGCCACGGACTCCCTGATGGGCCCCAGGACCAGCTCACCGGCCTCCGCCAGGTCGCCGCCCAGCACGACACGGCTGGGGTTCAGGAGGTTGGCCAGACTCGCGACACCCATGCCCACGTGCCGGCCCACGTCACCGATCACCCTGCGGCAGCCCGGGTCGCCCTCGCGGGCCAGTTGCACCATGCGCGCCAGGGTGAGGTCCGGTCCGTGGCTGCCGCGCAGCAGCTCCAGGACGTACCGGGCGGCGGTGAAGGTCTCCAGGCAACCGCGGTTGCCGCAGCGGCAGACCGGGCCCGACTCGTCCAGCGTGATGTGGCCTATCTCGCCCGCGGTGCCCCCCGGGCCCCGGTAGATCCGGCCGTCCATCACCAGGCCGGCGCCGACACCGCTGGCCACCTTGATGTAGGCGAGGTCCTTGACGCCGCGCCCGCTGCCCCAGACCAGTTCGCCCAGGGCGCCGAGGTTGGCGTCGTTGTCCACCTGGACCGGCATGCCCAGCCGCTCGGCGAGCTCCTGGCGGGGGTTGAGGCCCCCCCAGCCCGGCAGGATCGCGGTGGAGCCCAGCGTTCCGGTCTCCACGTCGATCGGGCCCGGGACGCCGAGGCCGACCCCGATGACCTTGTCCGCGCCCACGCCGGTCGACGCGATCAGCCGGGTCACCAGTTGTTCCGCCCGGTCGAAGCCCTCGGAGGCCGAGGTGTCCACGTCGAACGGCTCGGACTGCTCGGCCAGCACCTGGTGGGCGAGGTTGCCGACGGCCACGCGCAGGTGCGAGTGCCCGAAGTCGACGCCGACGACGATGCCCGCGTCCCCGGACAGGGTGACCGCGCGCGCCCGCCTGCCGCCCGAGGAGGTGGGCGTGACCTGAACCGTCCCGCTGTCCCTCAGTTCACGAACGATGTTGGAGACCGTTGCCGCGGACAGTCCCGTCGACCGGGCGATCTCCGCCTGCGTCAGCGAGCCCGCCAGGCGCACGGCCCGGACCACTCGCTCCAGGTTGGCCCGGTGCAGCGACGACTGCGATCCCGGAGTCTCCACGACCATCCCACTCCCGACGACCGGACGGGACCGCACCGATGAGACCCCGTCGTCTACAACATGTGAACTCTAACTTGAGCCTTTGGGCCTACTTCCCGTCAAGGGGGAGAACAACACAGCTGCCGGAATGCCCGAAAACTCCGGAAGCGGCCCCGTCATGTGACGGGGCCGCTTCCGGTTCGGGCGGATCGACCGCGCAGCGCGCCGGGTCGGTCACCCTGGGTCGTCGCGGATTACTTCAGGGTGCCGGCGGTCAGACCGGCCTGGACCTGGCGCTGGAAGCTGAGGTACACCACCAGCACCGGCAGCATGGCGATCGTCATGCCGGCGAAGAGCGCCGGGTAGTCACCGGAGTAGCCCTGCTGCTGCGCCAGGTTCACCAGGCCCTGGGCGAGCATCGAGCGGTCCGGGTCGCTGCTGCTCTGCTGCTGCATGAGGGTCATCGGCAGGATGTACTGGTTCCACTGGCCGAGGACGTTGAAGATCCCGACGCTGATCAGGCCCGGCTTGGCCATCGGCAGCATGACCTGGAAGAACGCCCGGGAGTGCGAGCAGCCGTCGATCATCGCCGCCTCGTGCACCGCCGTCGGCAGCGTCCGGAAGAACGAGTGCATGAAGAAGACCGTGAACGGCAGCGAGTACGCGACGTAGACCAGGATCAGGCCCTGGTAGGTGTTGAGCATGCCCAGGTTGCTGACCATGAAGAACAGCGGCACCAGGGCGAGGTACACCGGGAACATCGCGCCCCCGACGAACAGGTAGAAGATCGCGCGGTTGCCCGGGAACTCGTAGCGCGCCAGCACGTACGCCGTCATCGCACCGAGCAGCATCGTCAGCGGCACCGAGAAGACCAGCACGATCACGGTGTTGACGAAGAACTCGCCGATGCCCTTCTCCCAGGCCCGGGAGAAGGCGTCGAAGGACCAGTGCGAGGGCCACGACCAGGCACTCGCGCCGATCTCCGAGTTGTTCTTGAACGAACCGAGGACGATCCAGCCCAGCGGCAGCAGGATCATCACGCCCCACAGCACGAGGAAGCCGTGCGAGAAGACGTTGATGGTCGTGCCGCCCTCGGCGGAGCGCCTACGGTCCGGCTTGCCCTCGCCGTCCACGGGCGGCCGGAAGACGAGGGGGACGGGCGTGGGCTGCTTGATGGGAGTGGCCATGGGATGCGCCCCGCTCAGAATTCGACGCGCTCGCGGCGGGTGGCCCGCAGCGCGATGGCGGAAAGGATCAAGGTGAGGAAGAGGATGACAACGCCCATGGCGCAGGCGTAGCCGCTCTTTCCGAAGGTGAGGAAGTTCCGCATCAGATAGGTCGCCATGACCTCACCGTGATAGTCGGGACCGCCGCCGAAATTCGATCCCGGGGTGAGGGTCGAGGCCAGGGCGAAAAAGTCCATCGCGGCGATCGCGAGATAGACCCAGGCGGTCTGCACGCTGTCCCACAGAAGCGGCAGCGTCACCTTGAAGAACGTCTGCAGACGGCCCGCGCCGTCCAGCAGGGCGGCCTCGTAGATGTCCTTCGGAATGGACTGCATGGCCGCCGAGAAGAGCACCAGGTAGAAGCCCACACCGGCCCAGATCTGCACGCCCAGCAGGCACCACATCACCAGGTTCGGGCTGTTCAGCCACTCGATCGGATTCTGCGCGTCCTCCAGGTGCAGCTTGAGGAGCACGCCGTTGAGCAGGCCCGATCCGTCACTGCGGTAGATCGCCTGGAAAAGCACGATGAGAATGGCGACCGAGAGCACCTGGGGGAAGAAGAACACCACCTTGTAGAAGGCGGAGCCGCGGACTCCCTGGACGCCGGTGGTGCCGCCGCGGCCGCCGACATTGAGCATGAAGGCGAAGAACAGCGCCAGCAGGATCGTGATCACGGGCAGGCACACCAGCAGCAGCGCATTGTGCTGCAGTGCCTGCAGGAACACGTGGTCGTGGAAAAGCGTCGTGTAGTTCTTCAGACCGACGAAGTTCATCGTCTGCGACTGACCCGACCAGTCCGTCAGCGAATAGCCGAAGGTCTGGGCGTACGGCCAGATCACGAAGACGAAGTACAGGACGACCGGAAAGAAGAGAAACCCCACGATGAAGGGGTACTTGCGGTATCGCATGGCACTGCTCCTGCCATCGGATAGACCATCGCACCGGGGCCCCGACCGCCCCCTCTTCCATGAGGGGGGATCGGGCCCCCGGTGCGCAAGGGCTGGTGGACGGTTAGCCCTTCTTGGCCTTCTCGGCCGCCGCCTTGACCCGCTTGAGCCACTCGGCGGGCTTGATGCGCTTGGCCATCAGCTCGGCACTGGCGTTCTGCACGTCCGTGTCGAAGGCGCTCTGCGTGTTGGGGTAGTTGTAGTTGAAGACGTTGCTGCCGGCCGCGCTGAGCGCCGTCACGGTGGACTTGGTGCCCGGGCGGAGCTCGACGTCGGAGCCGACGCCGTCCTTGAGGACGGTCAGCGAGTTCGCGGTCTGCGCGAACTTGCTGGAGCCCTCCTTGGTGAGCATCAGGCGCAGGAACTCCAGGCCGCCGGCCTGGTTCTTGGCCTTCTTCGGGACGATGAAGGGCTCACCGGCGCCGGCGCGGATCGCCTCGAAGGGCAGCTTGTCGCCGTCGAGCGAGGGGATCGGCATGAAGGTCATCTCGAAGTCCGAGGGGGTGGCCTTCAGCTGCTCGTTCTCCAGCCACGAACCGCAGGGGATGAAGGCGGCCTTGCCCTCGTTCCAGGCGGTCTGCGACTCGATGTGGGTCATGCCGTTGGTGCCCGGCAGCAGGTAGCCCTTGTCCGGGATCTCGTAGACGGCCTCGACGGCCGCCTTCGCGGCCGGCTCGTCCCAGACGGTCGGGTCGAGGCTGTCGATCCGCTTGACCAGGTCGGGACCGCCCTGCTTGGCGATCAGGTCCATGACCACGATGTTGATGTAGTACGGGTACTTGCCCTGGTGGCAGAAGGGGGCCATCCCGGACTTCTTGATCTCCGCGCACAGCGACATGAAGTCGGCCCAGGTCTTCGGCGCGGTCCAGCCCTTCTCCTTGAAGAGCTTGCCGGAGTACCACAGGCCCCACACGGTGTAGATGTAGGAGAGCTGGTACATCTTGCCGTCGTCAAAGGTGCCGGTCTCGATGGTGCCCGGCTGCAGGACGTCGCGGATCTTCTTGCTCGGGTCGTCGATGTACGCGGCGTCGAGGAGGGGGGTGAGGTCGGTGAGCTGGCCGCTCTTGTAGAGGACGTCCAGCTTGATCTGCGCGGCGCCGGAGTCGTCCACGACGTCCGGCGGGTTGCCGGCGTTGAAGCGGGGCTGGAGCTTGCCGGTGATCTCCTGGGTGCCCAGGTGGCTGACCTTCGCCCCGGAGAACTTCTTCTGGTAGAGCTTCTCGAACTGCTTGGCGTAGTCGTCGCCGTAGCCGCCCTTGAAGATCACGACATCGAGTGCGGCGTCGTTGGCCACGCCGAACGGATTGTCCTTGGACTTCTCCCCCTTCTCGGGGGCATTGCTGCCGCCACCGCTGGACGCGCACGCGCTCAGCAGTCCCGCGGACGGGGCGGCCAGCAGGCTCACGGCCGCTGCCCGCTTGATCAGATCGCGCCGATTGACGTCGGATCCCATGCTCAAGTCCTCACCTTCTCCAGGACCCAGGCAGTGCGGAGTTGTTTCCATGCACGGGCCACACACCCGCCGTTCCCCCCGCGCGAGCCCGTGTTGGCGGGCCCCCTGGACGCGCACAGGTATAGTCCACTTCCCGCGAAGTGGGCAAGGTCATACGCGCTTTTGGCAGACAGCTTTCCCTAGTTGAGACCTCGCGGTAACGCGAACGGGCCCGCACCCCCTGCCGGGGTGCGGGCCCGCTGCGGCCTTGCGAGCGCCTTGATCCTTACTTGCGGATCAGCGAACGCAGGACGTACTGCATGATGCCGCCGTTGCGGTAGTAGTCCGCCTCGCCGGGGGTGTCGATCCGGACCACGGCGTCGAACTCGACGCCGGTGTCCGTGCTGACCTTGACGGTGCGCGGCGTGGTGCCCTCGTTGAGCTCGGTGACACCGGTGAAGGAGAAGGCCTCCTCACCGGTCAGGCCCAGCGAGGCCGCCGTGGCGCCCTCGGGGAACTGCAGCGGCAGAACGCCCATGCCGATCAGGTTCGAGCGGTGGATGCGCTCGTAGGACTCGGCGATGACGGCCTTGACGCCGAGCAGCGCGGTGCCCTTGGCGGCCCAGTCCCGGGAGGAGCCGGAGCCGTACTCCTTGCCCGCCAGGACGACCAGCGGGGTGCCGGCGGCCTGGTAGTTCTGCGACGCGTCGTAGATGAAGGCGACCGGGGCGCCCTCCTGCGTGAAGTCGCGGGTGTAGCCGCCCTCGGTGCCCGGCGCGATCTGGTTGCGCAGGCGGATGTTGGCGAAGGTGCCGCGGATCATGACCTCGTGGTTGCCGCGGCGGGAGCCGTAGGAGTTGAAGTCGCGGCGCTCCACACCGTGTTCGGTGAGGTACGTGCCGGCCGGGGTGTCGGCCTTGATGGCGCCGGCCGGGGAGATGTGGTCGGTGGTGACCGAGTCGCCCAGCTTGGCCAGCACGCGGGCACCGGTGATGTCGGTGACCGGGTCCGGCTCGTGCTTCATGCCCTCGAAGTACGGGGGCTTGCGGACGTAGGTCGACTGCGGGTCCCACTCGAAGGTGTTGCCGGTCGGGATCGGCAGCGACTGCCACTGCGCGTCACCGGCGAACACGTCCTGGTAGGACGAGGCGAACATGTCCTGGCCGATCGCGGCGGCGACGACCTCGTTGACCTCCTGCTCGGACGGCCAGATGTCCTGCAGGTAGACCGGCTTGCCCTCGGTGTCCGTGCCGATGGCGTCCTTGGTGATGTCCACCTTCATCGAACCGGCGATGGCGTACGCGACCACCAGCGGCGGGGACGCCAGGTAGTTCATCTTGACGTCCGGGTTGATCCGGCCCTCGAAGTTGCGGTTGCCGGAGAGCACCGAAGTGACCGCCAGGTCGTGCTCGTTGACGGCCTTGGAGACCTCGTCCGGCAGTGGGCCGGAGTTGCCGATGCAGGTGGTGCAGCCGTACCCGACGAGGTTGAAGCCCATCTTGTCGAGGTACGGGGTGAGGCCGGCGCGGTCGTAGTAGTCCATGACGACCTTGGAACCCGGGGCGAGCGTGGTCTTGACCCACGGCTTGCGGCTCAGGCCCTTCTCGACCGCCTTCTTGGCCACCAGGGCGGCGGCGACCATGACGTACGGGTTCGAGGTGTTGGTGCAGGAGGTGATCGCGGCGACGGTGACGGCGCCGTGGTCGATCTCGTACGTGGACCCGTCGGGGGCCGTGACGAGGGTCGGGCGGGACGGCACGCCGTTGACCGCGGCCGGGGCGTCGGAGGCCGGGAAGGACTCCTTGCCCGCCTCGTCCGCGGTGTCCACGTAGTTGCGGACGTCGCTCTTGAACTGCTCGGCGGCGCTCGCCAGGACGATGCGGTCCTGCGGGCGCTTCGGGCCGGCGATGGAGGGGACGACCGTGGCGAGGTCGAGCTCCAGCTTCTCGGAGAAGTCCGGCTCGGCGGCCGGGTCCAGCCACAGACCCTGCTCCTTGGCGTACGCCTCGACGAGGGCCAGCTGCTGCTCCGAACGACCGGTCAGCTTCAGGTAGTTAATGGTTTCTGCATCGATCGGGAAGATCGCCGCGGTGGAGCCGAACTCCGGCGACATGTTGCCGATCGTGGCGCGGTTGGCCAGCGAGGTGGCGGAGACGCCCTCGCCGTAGAACTCGACGAACTTGCCGACGACACCGTGCTTGCGCAGCATCTCGGTGATGGTCAGCACGAGGTCGGTCGCGGTGGTGCCGGTGGGCAGCTCACCGGTCAGCTTGAAGCCGACGACGCGCGGGATCAGCATGGAGACCGGCTGGCCGAGCATCGCGGCCTCGGCCTCGATGCCGCCGACGCCCCAGCCGAGGACGCCGAGGCCGTTGACCATGGTGGTGTGCGAGTCGGTGCCGACCAGCGTGTCGGGGTAGGCCTGGCCGCCCCGGACCATGATCGTGCGGGCCAGGTGCTCGATGTTGACCTGGTGGACGATGCCGGTGCCCGGCGGGACGACCTTGAACTCGTCGAACGCGGTCTGGCCCCAGCGCAGGAACTGGTAGCGCTCCTTGTTGCGGCCGTACTCCAGTTCCACGTTCTGCGAGAACGACTCCGGCGTACCGAACTTGTCGGCGATCACGGAGTGGTCGATGACCAGCTCGGCGGGCGCCAGCGGGTTGATGCGGGACGGGTCGCCGCCCAGTTCCTTCACGGCCTCGCGCATGGTGGCGAGGTCGACCACGCAGGGCACACCCGTGAAGTCCTGCATGATCACACGGGCCGGCGTGAACTGGATCTCCTGGCTCGGCTGCGCCTGGGAGTCCCAGCCGCCGAGCGCGCGGATGTGGTCGGCCGTGATGTTCGCGCCGTCCTCGGTGCGGAGCAGGTTCTCCAGCAGCACCTTCAGGCTGTAAGGGAGGCGCTCGGAGCCCTCGACCTTGTCCAGCCGGAAGATTTCGTACGACTCGTCGCCCACCTGCAGGGTGCTGCGGGCGTCGAAGCTGTTCGCCGACACGACAGTCTCCTTCGTAACTTTGCGCGTACCACCGCAATGCTGCCGCTACGGCCTGAGGCCGATCCGCTAAGGTATGACTAAGTAAGGTGAGCCTTACCTGTGGCGGCAGCGGTGCGCCTCGGCAGATATCTCGATGTCGAGATAACTCTAATACATCACCGCTGCCGGGTCATGCGCTGGGCCGCCCCCGAGCCGTCGGAGGCCGCGGCCGCCCCGCCGGGCGGCCTCTTCGGCGCTGCGCGCGGCGACGCCGAGGACGGCCCTGAGAGGGGGCTCCGGGCCCCCGTGGCCCCTCGTAGGCGGCCCCGGCCGCCGGGCATGCGCCGGGTGCCCGCCGTGCCGTGTCCGCGCCCGTGGGACGGCACGGAAAAGCGCCGGTGGGCGGGACCGTGATCACGGCCCCGCCCACCGGCGGCTTTGGCTGGTTCAGCCCAGTTCGGCTCAGCTCTGGTCGGTGACCTCGAAGTGCAGCCGGACATGTGCAGCCGAATCGGCGCCGGCCAGCGTCACACCGGTCGGACCCGGCTTGGCCGTCCCCGGAACGCTGATGGTCGCGCCGTAGATCACACCGTCGGCGTTCGCGTGCACGGTGATGAAGGCGAGGCCGTCACCGAAGCCGATCCGCACGGCCTCGTTCGGGGCGAACCCGCTGGCGTTGACGGTGATCGCCGTGGCGCGCGGCCCCGACGTCGTCGACAACAGCACGTCGGGACGGTACGTCCGCGCCACCGGTTCATCGGTCACCCGGACGGTGGCCGTCGCCGGAGTACGCGAGGACGTGCCGGCCGCGGTGATGGCGTACCGGCCGGGCTCCGCGTCGTCGGACGCCGCCACGGACGCGTGGACCGCGCCCGTCGCGGAGGCCTCGACCGTCACGCTGCGCGCCGGGCTGGTGCCCAGCTTGACGGTCACCCGCTCGCCGGCGGCGAACCCGCTGCCGTTGACGGTGATCGCGTCACCTGCCTCGACGCCGGCGGACGCCGACGCCGAGATCGTCGGCTGCAGTGCCGCCTCCCCCACGGTCACGGTGAACGTCTCGGTCCTGCTGGAGAGCGTGTCCCACGTGGTGACGTGCACGGTGTACGTGCCCTGCTGCACGTACGTGTGCTCTCCGCCGATCGCACCGGACGCGTCGACCGTGGCGTCGGACGGAACCGTGCCGTCACCCCACTGGACGCGCGCCTGGTAGCCCGTCGGGCCGGGAACGCCGCCGGTCACCGAACCGAGGTCCGCCGCGAGGGCCTTCCCCGGGGTGGCCGTCCGGTCCTTGGGCGTGGTGGTCACCAGCGCGGGAGTCGGCGTGCCGTCGTGGGCGACGGCGAACACATGGATCCGGCCGGCGGAACCGGCGTCGCCGGTCTGCTTGGGCAGGGTCACCGACACGAGCGTCTTGCCCGCCGGGATCTGGAACGGCGTGGTGGCGAACAGGAACGGCTGGGCGCCGTCCCGGCTCGTGCCGAGCAGTCGGTAGGCGGACTTGGCGACGACGATGTTGCCGAAGGACGGCGTGCCGTTGGCGTTGCCGCCCAGCGTCCAGTCGCTCATCTGGATCGGGACGGCGGTGGTGCTGCCGTCGCTGAACGTCGCCGTGCCGGTGGTGTTCTGGTTGCCCTGCGTGCCGGAACCGATGAACGAGATGCTCTTCGCGTCGGCCGGCAGGTTGAGCACGAGCGTGCTGCCGTTGCCCGTGGCGTTGTCCGGCTGACCCGCCGGGGTCTCCGGCAGCGTGAAGTGCAGCGCCGTACCGGGCACGTCGTGCTGCTGGCCCTGGGTCACGCCGGCCGCCTTGAGAGCGGCACGCGAGTACGCCCAGGACTTGCTGTCGCAGTTCGCGGCGAGCGCGCCCTCGTCCCCGATGCAGACGGTGTCGAAGGCGGCGGTGAGGCTGGAGCCCGGCGCGTACGCCACGTCGGCCCCGACCGTTCCCGAGCCCTGGACGGTGCCGTCGGTCACCGTGACGTTCGCCTGGTAGTAACCGGGCTTGGCGTAGGTGTGCGTACCGCTGACGCTGTACACGCCCCGCGAGCTCAGGGCCGTGGTGCCCGTGGTGACCGGCGAGCCGTCACCCCAGTCGACCGTGGCCTGGTAGCCGCTCGCGGTGCCCCCGGTGACGGTGGCCAGGGGCGCCGACACCGCGACGCCGGACGTCGCGTGCAGCCCGCTGCTCACGCCGGCGACCGTCAGGTCGCCGCCACCGAGCTGGACGTCGCCGCCCGCGAGCAGTTCGACCTCGGCGAGGCTGGTCTGCGCGGCGCCGGCGGTCTCCTTGACGACCAGGCGGAACCGCGCGAACGTCCCCGGGTTGCCGATCTTGAACGGCCGGGTCTGGTTGCGGGACGTGAACACCTCGCGGTGACGGGAGTCGAGCGTGGTCCAGGTGATCCCGTCGTTGGAGGCCAGCAGCTTCCAGTCCGTCGGGTCGCCCGCGCCCGCACCGGAGGTGAGGGTGTAGTACGACGGCGTCTGCTTGCCGCCGCGGTAGACCCAGTCGATCTGGGGCTCATCGCCGGCGAAGGTCATCTGCGTGGTCGACGAGTCGTCGAACAGCTTCGACGCGTCCTGCCCGTCGCTGGTGGTCGCGGTGCCGAGGCCCGGACCCGTGGTGTCCTGCAACGGCTTGGGCACGTCCGTGCCCTCGGTCAGGGACGGCGGCGCGTCGTTCTTGCCGGTGCCCCAGGACGACGGCTGCGAGCCCATGGCGAAGTCGATCGTGCCACCGTGGACGAGCTCGGCCGAGTCGACGGACACGGCGCGCTGCGTCTTGCCGTTGACCTTCACACCCTGCACGTAGACGTTCTTGGTGCTGTTGTCCGGCGCGTTGACGACGATGTCGCCGCTCGTGCGGTGGACGGTCATCTTGGTGAACTGCGGTGAACCGATGGCCCAGTTGGAGGAGCCGGCCTGCAGCGGGTAGATGCCCAGCGAGCTGAGGATGTACCACGACGACATCTCGCCGTTGTCCTCGTCACCCGGGTAGCCCTGGCCGATCTCGTCGCCGACGTAGACGCGCTGCAGGAGCTCCCGCACGATCGCCTGCGTCTTGGACGGCGCACCGGCGTAGTCGTACATGTACGGGATGTGGTGCGAGGGCTGGTTGCTCATGCCGAGCTGACCCAGGCGCACCGCCTGTGCTTCGAGCATCTCGTGGATCGTGCCGTTGTACCCACCGGGGTGGTCGGCGTTCTCCGGGGTGGAGAAGAACTGGTCGAGCTTCTGCTCCAGCTGCTTCTGACCGCCGTAGAGGTTGGCCAGGCCCTGGCCGTCCTGCTGCGCGGTGAACGCGAAGTTCCAGCCGTTCGTCTCGGTGTAGGCGCCGCCCCAGTCGAGCGGGTCGCCGGTGAGGAACGTGCCGTTGGCCTGGCGTCCCTCGAAGAACTTGCTGTCCTTGTCGAAGAGGTTGACGTAGTTGCGGGCACGCTGGAGGAAGTACTGCGACTCCTCCTTGATCCGCTTGCGGTCGTCCTTCGGCACGGACTTGTCGTCGGCCAGGGCCGCGCCCATGTTGCCGATGCCGTAGTCGTTGATGAAGCCTTCCAGCGCCCACGACACGGACTCGCCGGTGGAGGTGGGCGTGTAGCCGAGGAACAGACCGTTCTCGATGCCCTTGCGGCCGACCTCGCTGCGGCCGGACGCGACGGTGGCGTCCTTGACCGCCGCCTCGTACGCGGCGAGCGGGTCGGGCACGTCGACACCGTTGAGGTAGGCCTCGGCCAGTGCGACGTTGGCGCTGGTGCCGGTCATCAGGTCGGCGTAGCCGGGCGAGGACCAGCGGGCGATCCACCCGCCGTCGCGGTACTGCTGGACGAAGCCGTCGGCGATCTTGGCCGCGACGTCCGGGTACAGCAGCGAGTACGCGGGCCACACGGTGCGGTAGGTGTCCCAGAACCCGTTGTTGACGTAGATCTGGCCGTCCACGACCTTGGCGCCGGTCTGCGTGGCGGTCGAGGTGCCGGTCGGTGCCGACACCGGGCTCGCGTACTGCCAGCGCGGCGCGGCGGCGGTGCCGGTGTTCTCCGACTGCGAGTTCGGGTACAGGTTCAGCCGGTAGAGGTTCGAGTACAGCGTGACCTTCTGCGTCTCGTTCGCGCCCTGCACCTCGATCCGGCCGAGCCGGTCGTTCCACGCCGCGGTGGCCGCGTCGTGGATCTGGTCGAAGCTCTGGCCGGTGACCTCCAGGCCGAGGTTCTTGCGCGCCTGGTCCACCGAGATGAACGAGGTCGCGATCCGCAGCGTCACCTGCCGGCTCGCGGAGGTGTCGAAGGTCGCGGAGGTCGCGGAGGTCGCCGTCGGCGCCCGGTCGAAGGTGCCGGACACGAACATCCGGCTGCGACCGGCCGACAGACCGCTTCCGTTGTCCACCCAGCCGGTGAAGGTGCCGTCCGTGCCGATGGTGAACGTGCCGTTGTAGAAGACCAGGCTTCCGGTGGCCTGCCCGGACGGGAAGGTGAACTGCATGATCCCACCGTGGTCGGTGGGCGACATCTGCGCCTTCAGGCCGTTCTGCGTGGTGACCTGGTAGAAGTCCGGTCGCGCGATCTCGTCGTCGTGGCTGAAGGCGAGTGCGCGTCCGCTGGGCGCTCCGGTGAGCGAGCCCCCGGCCGGCACCGGCATGACCGACATCTGGTTGCGGTCACCCATCCACGGGCTGGGCTCGTGCGAGATCGCCAGTCCCTGCAGCGTCGGCAGGTTGGCCGCGTTGTTGCCCGCCTGGTAGTCGTACTCCCAGGAGTTGGACGCGGCGTTGGTGACCGGCGTGAAGAAGTTGAAGCCGTTCGGCATCGCCGAGATCGGCAGGTTGTTGCCGCGCGAGAACCCGCCGGACGCGTTGGTGCCGCGCCGGGTGTCGACGAAGTTGGTCAGGCTGGAGCCGTCGACCGGCGTCGGGGTGCCCGACACGGTGACGGCGTCGAGCCAGCCCTGGAAACGCGTCGACGCGGTGGCCTTGGGGTCGTCGTAGGAGAGCAGGACGCGGTCGATCGTCTTGCCGTCGGCGACCGCCCCGATCTCGGACTGCACCGCGTTCCACTGATCGGCGTAGAGCACCTTCGACGCACCCTGCCCGGCCGCCGTGAGCGCGTAGCCGTGCTGGTCGACGGGCGAGAGGCCGCTCAGGTAGCTGCCGTCGGTGAAGTGCAGGTCGACGGCCGCGTAGGTGGACGGGTACTGGGTGTCCTTGGCCGTGAACTCGGGGAAGATCTTGTACGACAGCCGGGTCTTCGGCCCGACCGGGATGTCGACGTCGAAGAGCTTGTTGGTCGCGTACGAGCGGCCGTCGGCCCGCGCGCCGCCCGAGTACCGCAGCGAGGCCACTCCGGAGAACCCGGCGCCCGGCTTCATGTTGTAACCGCTGACCGGTCCGGCGCCGGCGACACTGACCATCGGGGTGGCCGGCGGAAGGACGTTCGAGCCGTCGCTGATGTTCCAGTCCGCGAGCTGGAGGATGGAGTCACCGGAGTTCGCCGTGACGTTCAGCCGGTAGTAGGCGTAGGCCGTCGTGTTGCTGAAGCTGTAGGTGTTGGTGGCGAACCGGCCGCTGAAGCTCACACCCGTCCGCGTGTCCAGGTCGGTCCACGCGCTGCCGTCGTTCGACCCCTGTACGGCGAAGTCCTTGGGGTCGCGGCCCGCCGCGTCGTTCGCGGAGGTCAGCGAGTACTTCACCACCGCCGCGGGCTTGGCCAGCCGGTAGGTCACCCAGCCGGTCTTGGCGAACGCCAGCCACTTGGTCGACGGATTGGCGTCCTTGACGTTGGCGGCGACCTCCCCCGGAGGGTTGTCGGCGCTGGCGGTCACCGCGTCGACCTGGTCGAGCAGGCTGCCGGGCAGTCCGGTGGAGCTCGATCCGCTCAGGTTCGCCTGGACCGGCTTGCCGCTGCCGTCGACCTCGACGGTGCTCTCGGCGGCCCGCGGGTCGGCCGACTCGAAGGACGAGCTGAAGTTGCCGGGCGGCGGCGCCGCGGCACCCGCCGAGGGTGCGACGACCAGCAGCCCCACGGGGAGCGACAGGGCTATCGCCGCGCCGGCCCATCTTCGCAAGGACATATGGCGGGCGGAGGGGGAAGGTGACACGGAGGGACCTTTCGTCATTGGAGGTCGGGAGCATCACGTCGGGACGTGCCGCGGCTCGGTCCTGGACGGCGCCAGGAGGCGGTTCGGCCCGGGGAACAGGTCAGTGGGGAGCGGTGCCGCGATCGCCGACGCGAGGCGGCGACAACCGCCCCGGCCCCGGGCACGAGTTGGGGCGAAGGTCCTGGATCATGCGGAAGCTCCGTAAGGGGATGGGGGACTCGTAAAAGGGCACACCCTGCCGTAGATCGCGGTTAGCCTGTTCCTTACCAGACAACGTTGTCAAGAGTGGAGCGCGTAACCCCCGTGAAATAGCCCGTTCTCCTTCCCGGTTCGCCCGGCCGCGACCGGACGGGCGAACCGGGGCCCGCGACCGGCCCCCACCCAACCGCCACCCCTGATCAGGTACTTCGGCGACGCCGCGCGGTGAGCGGCGCAGGAGGACCGGGCGGCTCACGCCTCCGGGAGCATCAGGGCGTTGAGTTCGCCCCAGGGGATGCCGCCCGCCAGCGCGGCGTAGCTTCCGGTCCCCAGCAACTCGCGGGCCGCGCGCTCGACGAGGGCGTAGGCCGCCTCCGCGACGGCGCTGCCCAGGCTCACCCGCGCGGCTCCGGCGGCGGCGAGTTCGGCCACGGCGGGCGCCCCGGGACCGGCGAGGACACCGAGGGGGGCGTCGATGCGGGCGGCGAGTTCGGCCACGAGCGCCGGGTCGGTGACGCCGGGCACGAAGATGCCGTCGGCCCCGGCGTCCAGATAGACGGCGGCCCGCTCAAGGGTCTCGTCGACGTCGCCGGGACCGCGCAGGAAGGTGTCGGTACGGGCGTGGACGAAGAGCGGCACCCCGGCCCCGTCGGCGGCCCGGCGCGCGGCGGCGATCCGGGAGGCCTGGTCGGCCGGGGCGCGCAGCGGCTGCGGGCCGCCGGCGTACGAGTCCTCGATGTTGACCCCCACGGCGCCGGCCGCCAGGACCGCCCGCACGGTGTCGGCGACGCCCTCGGGACCGGTCGCGTAGCCGCCCTCGATGTCCGCGCTCACGGGGACCGCGACGGCCGCCGCGACCCGGGCGGTGAGCGCCAGCGCGAGGGACGGCTCGACGTGGCCGCCGTCCGCGGTGCCGAGGGTCCAGGAGACCCCGGAGCTGGTGGTGGCTACGGCGGCGACCCCCGCGCGCTCGGCGACGCGGGCGCTCGCGGCGTCCCACGCGTTGGCCAGCAGCAGGGGGCGGCCGGGAACATGGAGGGAGCGGAACAGTTCGGCCTTGGCCTTGAGTTCAGGATTCACACCGGGCAGTCCATCAGCACGACCGGGTGACCGTCCGGCGGTTTCCCGACACGACCGTCCGCTCACGTCGATGTCGGATTCTCGCTAGCCTCCGGGGCCCTGCCCACGGATGCTGGGTGATGTGCATGAGGACTTCGAACGCTGCGTACGCGCCGTACAGGCGAAGGACTCCCGTTTCGACGGGTGGTTCTTCACCGCGGTGCTGACCACCGGCATCTACTGCCGGCCCGGCTGCCCCGTGCACCCGCCGAAGCCGGAGAACATGACGTTCTACCCCAGCGCGGCCGCCGCCCAGCAGGCCGGTTTCCGGGCCTGCAAGCGGTGCCGCCCGGACGCCAGCCCCGGCTCGCCGCAGTGGAACGAGCGGGCCGACCTGGTGGCCCGCGCGATGCGGCTGATCGCCGACGGGGTCGTGGACCGCGAGGGTGTCCCGGGCCTGGCGGGGCGGCTCGGTTACAGCACCCGGCAGGTGGAGCGGCAGCTGCTCGCCGAGCTCGGGGCGGGGCCGCTGGCGCTCGCCCGTGCGCAGCGGGCGCAGACCGCCCGGCTGCTCATCGAGACCTCGGCGCTGCCGATGGGCGACGTCGCCTTCGCCGCCGGCTTCTCCAGCATCCGCACCTTCAACGACACCGTGCGCGAGGTCTTCGCGCTCACGCCGAGCGAGCTGCGCGGGCGGGCGGCCCGGCGGGGCCGGGACCGGGCGTCCGCCGGGGTCCCCTACGTCTCCGGAACGCTGTCGCTGCGCCTGCCGTACCGGACGCCGCTCTGCCCCGGCAACCTCTTCGGGCACCTGGCCGCGACCGCCGTGCCCGGCGTGGAGGAGTGGCGCGACGGCGCCTACCGCCGCACGCTGCGCCTGCCGTTCGGGCACGGGATCGTGGCCCTGCGGCCGGAGGACGGGCACATCGGGTGCCGGCTGTCGCTCACGGACTGGCGCGACCTGTCGCACGCCATCAGCCGCTGCCGCTGGCTGCTGGACCTGGACGCCGACCCGGTCGCCGTCGACGGGCTGCTCCGCGAGGACCCGCTGCTCGCCCCGTACGTCGACAAGAGCCCGGGGCGCCGGGTGCCGCGCACGGTGGAGGGCGCGGAGTTCGCGGTGCGGGTGGTGCTGGGGCAGCAGGTCTCCACGGCGGCGGCGCGCACCCTGGCCGGGCGCCTGGTCACGGCGCACGGCGATCCGGTCGCCGACCCCGGCGGCGGCCTCACCCACCTCTTCCCGTCACCCTGGGCGCTGACCTCGCTGGACCCCGAGCGGCTGGCCATGCCGCGCACGCGACGGACCTCGCTGACCGGGCTCGTGGAGGCCCTCACCGAGGGCGGGCTCGACCTGGACGTCGGCAGCGACTGGGACAAGGCGCGCGAGCAGCTGGCCGCCCTGCCGGGCTTTGGCCCATGGTCGGTCGAGGCGGTCGCGATGCGTGCCCTCGGCGACCCCGACGCGTTCCTCCCCACCGATTTGGGCGTACGCCTCGCGGCGGATTCGCTGGGCCTTCCGAGGACCCCAGCGGCCCTCGTCCGGCGCTCCGCCGCGTGGCGGCCCTGGCGGGCCTACGCCGTGCAGTACCTGTGGGCCACCGGCGACCACCCGATCAACTTCCTCCCCTCCGGCAAGAACTGAGCCTTCGTCATGTCACTTCGTACACACACCTCGACGGACAGCCCGGTCGGACCGCTGACCCTGGTGGCGACCGACGGCGTCCTGTCCGGTCTCTACATGGCCGAGCACCGACACCAGCCCCCGGTCGAGACCTTCGGCGAGCGCCGCGACCCCGCGGACTCCCCCTTCGCCGAGGTCGCAGAGCAGCTCCGGGCTTATTTCGCGGGTGAGTTGACCGACTTCGACCTGCCGCTGGCGATGGCGGGCACACCGTTCCAGCAGCGCGTCTGGGCGGCCCTGCGGGAGATCCCGTACGGCACCGTCATGACGTACGGCCGGCTGGCCGGCGAGCTGGGCAACCCCGGCTCCTCACGTGCCGTCGGACTCGCCAACGGACGGAACCCGATCAGCATCGTCGTGCCCTGCCACCGGGTGATCGGCGCCTCGGGAAGCCTGACCGGTTACGGGGGCGGCCTCGGCCGGAAGAGGTACCTGCTCGACCTGGAACGCGGGCTGCCATCTCATATGTGAGATACCCTCGCCCCATGGGAGACGACTACCTCGCACGTATCGGCAAACTCATCCGTGACGCCCGTCAGCACCGGGGCTGGACACAGTCACAGCTGGCGGAGGCGCTCGGCACCAGTCAGAGCGCGGTGAACCGTATTGAACGCGGAAACCAGAACATCAGCCTTGAGATGATCGCCCGAATCGGTGAAGCGCTCGACAGCGAGATCGTCTCCCTCGGGTATGCGGGCCCGATGCACCTGCGGGTCGTCGGCGGGCGCCGGCTGTCCGGCGCCATCGACGTCAAGACGAGCAAGAACGCGTGCGTGGCGCTGCTCTGCGCCACACTGCTGAACTCCGGGCGGACCACCCTGCGCCGCGTCGCGCGGATCGAGGAGGTCTACCGCATCCTGGAGGTGCTGAACAGCATCGGGGTGCGCACCCGCTGGATCAACGACGGCAACGACCTGGAGATCGTGCCGCCGGCCGCGCTGGAGCTGGACTCCATGGACATGGAGGCCGCCCGGCGCACCCGCAGCGTCATCATGTTCCTCGGCCCCCTGATGCACCGCACCGACCGCTTCCGCATCCCGTACGCGGGCGGCTGCGACCTGGGCACCCGCACGGTGCAGCCGCACATGACGGCCCTGCGCCACTTCGGCCTGGAGGTCACCGCCACCAGCGGCATGTACCACGCCCGGGTCACCCCCGCGGTGACCCCCGGACGGCCCATCGTGCTGACCGAGCGCGGCGACACCGTGACCGAGAACGCGCTGCTGGCCGCCGCCCGGCACGACGGCGTCACCGTCATCCGCAACGCCAGCTCCAACTACATGGTCCAGGACCTGTGCTTCTACCTGGAGGAGCTGGGGGTCCGGGTCGACGGCATCGGCACCACCACGCTGACCGTGCACGGCGTCGCCCAGATCGACCGGGACGTGGACTACGCGCCGTCGGAGGACCCGGTGGAGGCGATGAGCCTGCTCGCCGCGGCCGTGGTCACCGAGTCCGAGCTCACGATCCGCCGCGTGCCGGTGGAGTTCCTGGAGATCGAGCTCGCCGTCCTGGAGGAGATGGGCCTGGACCACGAGCGCACGGCCGAGTACAAGGCCGACAACGGCCGCACCCGGCTGATCGACCTCACGGTGCGCCCGTCCAAGCTGCGCTCCCCCATCGACAAGATCCACCCGATGCCCTTCCCGGGCCTCAACATCGACAACGTGCCCTTCTTCGCGGCGATCGCCGCGACCGCGCAGGGCTCGACCCTCATCCACGACTGGGTCTACGACAACCGCGCCATCTACCTCACCGAGCTGACCCGCCTCGGTGCCAACGTCAAGCTCCTGGACCCGCACCGCGTCCTGGTCGAGGGCCCCACCCGCTGGCGCACCGCCGAGATGATGTGCCCGCCCGCGCTCCGGCCCGCCGTGGTCACCCTGCTGGCCATGCTCGCCGCCGAGGGCACCTCGGTCCTGCGGAACGTGTACGTCATCAACCGCGGCTACGAGGAACTGGCGGAGCGACTGAACTCGATCGGCGCGCAGATCGAGACGTTCCGCGACATCTGATCCCGCGGAGACGCGGCCCCCTCCTGGACGACCCGGAACCCCTTGGCCCTCACCGAACCCGCCGTGATAATCATGCTGCGGTCACCGGATCATGGCCCGGGGGGAAAGGGCCAGGCCAGGAGGGGGTCTTCATGACGGCGATTCGACAGGTACGACAGGTCGGTCAACCGAGCGGCAGCACGCCGACGGCGGGGATGCGGGAGCGCGCATCGGCGTTCTCACCGAGACGGTGGGCGCCGCGCCCGCCGGCACGGCTGGACCCGGCGTGCGGGAACCCGGACCGCGCGCGACTGCTCGCGTCCGCCACCGCGGGCGACTGGCCCGCGATGCGGGCGCAGCTGTCCGCGGTCACGGACGACTGGGAGCGCAGCTGGCTCATCGCCGCGGCAACCGACGTCGCCGGGTACGAGCAGTGGATGCCCGGGGTCGTCGAGGCCGAGGCGGACTCGGGACTCGCCCTGCTGGTGGCGGGCGCCCGCGGCGTGAGCTGGGCGTGGGAGGCCCGCACGGGGGCGCGTGCCTCGCATGTCTCCCGCGAGCAGTTCCAGATCTTCCACGAGCGCCTGGAGGCCGCGGAGGAGCTGCTGTACCGGGCGGCCGAGCTCGAGCCCGGGTGGGCCTCGCCCTGGTACTTCCTGCAGATGTGCGGGCGCGGCCTGCAGATCGGCCCGGACCTCGCGCGACTGCGCTTCGAGGCCTCCGTGCGCCGCGTGCCCGGCCATCTGGGGGCGCACCAGCAGCAGTTGCAGCAGGTGTGCGCCAAGTGGAGCGGCTCGCACGAGGAGATGCACGCCTTCGCCCGCGAGTCCATGGAGAACGGGCCGGAGGGCGGGCCCCTGGGCGTGCTCGTGGCCGTCGCGCACCTGGAGCACTGGCTGCACCTGGACCAGGGCGCCGACAGCGCCTACATCATGCAGGCCCGCGTGGGCCGCGAGCTCCACGAGGCGGCCGACCGGTCGATCCGCCATCCCGGCTTCGCCGGCCGGATCGAGGCCGTCGAGTGCTACAACGTCTTCGCCATGGCCTTCGCCCTCGCCGGGGAGAAGCGAGCGTCCGCCGCGGCCTTCGCCGCGACCCGCGGCCTCGTCACCCGCTCCCCGTGGCAGTACATCAACGGGGACGACCCGCGGGTGCCCTACCGCGCCCTGCGCTCCGGCGCCGGCCGCCACTAGTCCCCGCCGCCGCACTCCGCACACCGCGCCGTGCCGGGCGGCACATGCTCGCCGGCACGCCGATCGAGAAGGCCATCCACGTGTCCCACTCCCCGTCCCCGACAGCCCACACGTTCCAGGTCGACCTGCGCGGCCTGGTCGACCTGCTGTCCCACCACCTCTACTCCAGCCCGCGTGTCTACCTCCGCGAGCTGCTGCAGAACGCCGTCGACGCGATCACCGCGCGGCAGGCGCTCCAGCCGGGCGCCCCGGCCCGGATCACCGTGACGACCGGCGACTCGCTGACCGTCACCGACACCGGTGTCGGCCTGAGCGAGGCCGACGTCCACACCTTCCTCGCCACCATCGGGCGCAGCTCCAAGCGCGCCGCCGCCGGGGAACTCGAAGCCGCCCGTGGCGACTTCATCGGGCAGTTCGGCATCGGCCTGCTCGCCTGCTTCGTCGTCGCCGACGAGATCACCGTCCTCAGCCGTCACGCCGCCGTCCCCGGCGCACCCGCCGTGGAGTGGCGCGGCCGCTCCGACGGCAGCTACACCATCCGCACGCTGCCGGCCGACGCGATGCCCGAGCCGGGCACCCGCGTGACGCTGACACCGCGCGCGGACGGCGGCGAGTGGACGCAGCCGGACCGGGTGACCTCGCTCGCCCGGCACTACGGCAGCCTGCTCCGGCACGAGGTCGTCGTGGTCGACCCGCGCGGCGGGACCACCCGGATCAACGACACCCCGCCCTGGGAGCGCCGCCACGGCTCGCCGCTGGCCCGCCGTGAGGCACTGGCCGAGCACTGCCGCACCACCTTCGGGTTCACGCCGCTGGACACCATCGACCTCGACCTGCCCGTCGCCGGGCTGCGCGGCGTGGCGTACGTCCTGCCCACGGCCGTCAACCCGTCGGAGCGCGCCGGGCACCGGGTGCACCTGAAGGGCATGCTCCTGTCGGACCAGGCGTCCGAACTCCTCCCGGAGTGGGCCTTCTTCGTCCGCTGCGTCGTGGACGTCAGCAGCCTGCGTCCGACGGCCTCGCGCGAAGCGCTGTACGAGGACGAGACGCTGGCCGCCGTCCGCGACGCCCTGGGCGCGCGCATCCGCGACTGGCTGACCGAACTCGCCGCCAGCGACCCGGCGCTGCTGCAGCGCTTCATCGACAGCCACCACCTCGCGGTCAAGGCGCTCGCCCGCTACGACGACGACCTGCTGCGGATGCTCCTGCCCTGGCTGCCGTTCGAGACGACGGACGGCAACGTCACCCTCGAGGAGTTCGCGCGCACCCACCCGACGGTGCTGGTCACCCGCAGCGTCGACGAGTTCCGGCAGGTCGCGCCCATCGCGGCGGCGGCCGGTCTCGGCGTGGTCAACGGCGGCTACACCTACGACCGGGACCTGGTGCACCGGCTGCCGGAGATCCGTCCCGGCACCACCGTCACCGACCTGGACCCCGCGACGGTGACCGCCCATCTCGACCCCGTCGACTCCGCGGCCGAACTCGCCGCCGCCGCCTTCCTCGCGGTCGCCCGCGAGGTCGTCGGGACGTACGACTGCGACGTGGTGCTGCGGGCCTTCCAGCCCGTCACCGCGCCCGCCCTGCTGCTGGACAACCGCGAGGCCCGCCACGAACGCACCCGGGCCGGTCTCGCCGAGGGCACCGACGGCCTGTGGGCGGACATCCTGGGCTCGCTCAGGACCGAGGCGCCGCGGGCCCAGCTCGTGCTCAACCACCTGAACCCGCTGGTGCGCCGGGCCGCCACCGTCATCGAGCGCGGGCTGGCCGTCACCACCGCCGAAGCGCTGTACGGGCAGGCGCTGCTGCTCACCCGCCGCCCGCTGAAGGCCTCCGAGAGCGCCCTGCTCAACCGGGCCTTCATCGGCCTGCTCACCCACGCCATGCACGACCAGGACACCCCCGCGCCCGGGCCGGACGCCAAGGAGCAGTGATGCTGGAAACCCCCGAGGCCGTTTTCGAGGCCCTGCGCGAGAACAACGAGCGGCCCTACGGACTGCCCCGCACCGTGACGGCCGAGGAACTGGTCGAGGCCGCCGAGCAGTTCGACGAGAAGGACGCCCTCGTCACGGCGCTGCTGGAGCTGATGTCGGCGTACGAGTACGCCGCCGAGCACCGCAAGTCGCCGGTCGTCTTCGCCCGCGTGCTGAAGCTGTGGGACGAGGTGCCCGGCTCCTTCAGCGAGTGGGAGGCCCGCCAGGTCCTGTGGCGCCACAAGTGGGTGGCGACCTCCCTGCTCCAGGTGCCCGAGGTACCGCTGTCCGCGATCCACGGCTGGATCGACCAGATGCGCGAGCGGTACCGCGACGCGGAGCACGGGCAGCAGCCCGTCGCCGCCATGCGCCACCGGGTCGCCGCCCACACCGGCGTGGACCGCGAGCACGTCTTCGACCTGTGGGCCACCCGGCCGCGCGAGGCACTGAGCGACTGCGAGGCGTGCGAGACCCGGCACCGGGCCGTGCACCACCTCGTCTCGGGCGACGACGGCCGGGCCCTGGAGGTCTGGCAGCCGGTGCTCGATGGCGGCCAGAGCTGCCAGGAGGAGCCCTGGGTCAGCCAGGCCCACGCCCTGCTGCCCCTGCTGCGCCTCGGGCGCACCGACGAGGCCCGCTCGTACCACCTGTCGGGCTACCGGCGGGCCCGGGGCCGGATCGGCATGGCGGAGGAGGTCGGACTGCACCTGGAGTTCTGCGCCCTGTCCGGCAACGAGGGACGTGCCCTGGAGATCCTGGCGGAGAACCGTCCGCTCTTCGAGACCACCGGGGCGCCCCTGTCGCTGCTCGGCTTCCTGACCGGGGTGCAGGTCCTGCTGCGGCGGCTGACCGAGGACGGCCACGTCGACGTCCCCGTGTCCGGCCCGCTCGGCCGCAGTTGGACGGCGCGGACGCTGCTCGCCCATGTCGAGCGCGAGGCGGACGAGCTGACCGCGGCCTTCGACGAACGCAACGGCACCACGACGGTGGGCGACGGGCGGCGGGCCCGGCTCGCCGCGCGGCCGCTGCTCGCCGAGCCGCTGGAACTGGGCCTGCGCACGGCCGCGGTGCCCTCCGCGTCGGGCGGATCCGCCACCCCGCTCCGGCCGGCGGCCGCGCCCGCGGAGGAGATCCCGGAGGACTTCGCGGAACTGGTCGAGCGGGCCCGCGCGTACGCCGCGCAGGCGCGCCCCGGCGACGAGCGGCTCTGGCGGCGGATCGCCGAGCGGGTCGAGGACGAGGGTCACGCGCACGACCCGCGGCTCGGCCCGGAGGAAGTGCTGCGCGCCGAGCTGGCGGAGCAGCGCGCGTTCACGGCCTCGGACCTGGCCGACGGGCCGGACCGGCCGGCCATCCGGGAGGCGCTGACCGAGGCGATCGAGCTGTTCGGCCGCGCGGGCGCCGAGTGGCGGGCCCTGGCGGCCCGCGCGCGACGCGCCTCGGTCGGGGTCACGCCCGGCGAGGAGAGCGCCGAGGGCTGGGTGGAACTGGACGCCGTCCTCGCGCGGGCTCGCGAACTGCCGCAGGACGGGTCGGAGGACGACCGGCGGTCCTACTGCGTCGTGCTCCAGTGCCGGGCCTTCCTGGCGTACACCGAGGCCGCCGAGGCACTGCCGGACGTGCCGGCGGAGGTCGAGTCGCGCTTCCGGGCCGCCGCACAGGAGGCCATCGAGGAGGCGGAACGGCTCGGGGTGGCGCAGCGCGCCATCAACGTCCGGCTGTACCGGGGCGATCTCGCGGCGCGGTCCGGCGACTTCGAGGGCGCGGAGCGGGAGTTGCGCGCCGCGCTGGAGGCCATCGACAGCGCCGGTGCGCCCTGGCGCGCGCAGCGCCCGCACGGGCGGCTGGGCCAGATCCTGATGCAGCAGCACCGCCCCGACGAGGCCGTGGAGCACCTGCGCATGGCGCTCGCGGCGGCGGCCGCGCACGGCGACACCTCGTTCCCGGTGGCGCGCACCCACGCGATGCTCGGTCACGCCCTCTCGCACGCCGGTGACCTGGCGGGCGCCGTACGCCATCTGTCCGAGGGCGCCTCCCGGCTGGACCGGGAGGACGACGCCGCCGGTGCCGTCGAGGTGCGTCTGGAACTGGCCGACGTCCTCGCCCGTGCCGACCGGCAGGCGGACGCGGTGGCCGTACTGGAGTCCCTGGTCACCGACGACGTCCCGGCCGGCACGGACGAGCGGGTGCTCGCCCAGGCCCGGCTGAGCCTGGCCCGGGGGCTGCGGGAACTGGAGGAACACCGGTCCGCCGCCGAGCAGTTCCTGCTCCTGGCCGACATGGTCGCCCCGTGGGAGGAGCAGTTCACGCACACCCTCGCCGCCTCGGAGGCCGCGGTCGCGCTGCTGGAGGCGGGCCGTCCCGACGCGGCCCGGTCCGCGTACGACCGGGCCGTCGCCTCGCACGGCAAGGCCCCCAACCTGCCCATGGTCGCGGAGATGATGCGGCAGTTCGCGGCGCACACCATGGCGTCCGAGGGCCCCGAGGGCATCGACACGGCGCTCGGCCATCTCCGCGAGGCCGAGGAACTGCTCGCGGCCGTGGACGAGGGCACCGAGGACATCGCGCTGTGGTACGAGAACGGCGCCACCCGTTACCAGCGGGGCCGCGCCCTCGCCTCGGCCGAGCGCTTCCCGGAGGCCCTCGCCGAGATGGAGCGGGCCATCTCCGCCCACGAGGCGGGCGGGCCGGCCGGCGAGTTGCCGCGCGCCGAGGCGGTCCGGGTCGCGGCCCTCATCGAGGCCAACGGCCTGGAGTCGCCCGCCGCGGCCCGTGCCCGGCTCGGCGCCGCCATCGCCCGCTGCCAGGCCGCCGGTCTCGACCACGCGGCGCAGATCCTGACCAGGCTCCGCGAGGAACTGGCCGCGCCGAGGCGCTGACGCCGCACTCCCCTCGATGCCCCGCCGGTCCCCCGTTCGGCCGACCGGCGGGGCATCGGCGCGTCCGGGACCGGGGAGGAGGGGAGGGCGGGCCGAAGAGACGCCCGCGCGGAATCCGGTCGGCGGCGGGTGTCGATCCGGGCCGGGCACGTTCGTACAGAAGGTGAGACGCCGGTACCGAGGCCGGCGGCCGACGACAGGAAAGACCGCCATGAAGCAGTACCTGCTCAGCGTGTACCAGCCGGAGGGCACCCCTCCCCCGCCGGAGGTCCTGGAAGGGATCATGCGGGACGTCGACGCCGTGGACGCGCGGATGCGGGCCGCCGGCGCCTGGGTCTTCTCCGGAGGACTGAACGCGCCCGGCACGGCGACCGTCGTGCGGCTGGCGGAGGGCGAGATGCTGACCACCGACGGGCCCTTCCTGGAGGGCAAGGAGTACCTCGGCGGGTTCACCATCGTCAACGCGCCCGATCTGGACGCCGCGCTGGCCTGGGGCCGCGAACTCGCGCGCGCGACCACGCTGCCCATCGAGGTGCGGCCGTTCGCCGGCGGACCGGACGGGGCGGGGGACTGACGAGCGGCACGCCGGCCCCCGCCGCCGAGATCGAGCGCGTCTTCCGCGCGGAGTACGGGCGTGCGGTGGCCGTCCTGGTCCGCCGCTTCGGCGACATCGACATCGCCGAAGAGGCGGTCCAGGACGCCTTCGCGACGGCCCTGCTGCGCTGGCCCTCCACGGGCGTGCCGCCGAGTCCGGCGGGGTGGATCATCACCACCGCGCGCAACCGGGCCATCGACCGGCTGCGCCGCGAGGCCACCCGTGGGGACCGGCATGCCGAGGCCGCGCTGCTGCACGACCGCGACGAACCGGCCGAGGAGGGCCCCGTGCGCGACGACCGGCTCCGCCTGATCTTCACCTGCTGCCACCCCGCCCTCGCCCCCGCCGCGCAGGTCGCCCTGACACTGCGGCTGCTCGGCGGACTCACCACCGCCGAGATCGCCCGCGCCTTCCTGGTCCCCGAGCCCACCATGGCGCAGCGCCTGGTCCGGGCCAAGGCCAAGATCCGCGACGCGCGCATCCCGTACCGCGTCCCGGCCGAGGCGGACCTCCCCGACCGGCTCCGGCCGGTGCTCGCGGTGGTCTACCTGATCTTCAACGAGGGCTACCGGGCGAGCTCCGGCGACGACCTGACCCGCGGGGACCTGTGCGCCGAGGCGGTCCGGCTGGGGCGGCTGCTCGCCGCGCTCATGCCCGACGAGCCCGAAGTGCTGGGGCTGCTCGCGTTGATGCTGCTCACCGAGGCGCGCCGGCCCGCCCGTACCGCCGCGGACGGGGGCCTGGTCCCGCTCGACGAGCAGGACCGCGGCCGCTGGGACCGCGAGCTGGTCGCCGAGGGGCAGGCCCTCGTCCGCCGCTGCCTGCGCCGCGACCGGCCGGGCCCGTACCAGATCCAGGCCGCGATCAACGCCGTGCACAGTGACGCGCCGACGGCCGCGGCGACCGACTGGGTACAGGTCCTGGCCCTGTACGACCAGCTCGTGGCCATCGCCCCCGGCCCGGTCGTCGCCCTCAACCGCGCCGTCGCCGTCGCCGAACTGGACGGCCCCGCGGCGGCGCTCGCCCTCGTCGACGGCCTGGCGCTCGACGGCTACTCCGTCCTGCACGCCGTCCGCGCGGACCTGCTCCGCCGCCTCGGCCGCCACGCCGAGGCCGCGCGGGCGTACGAGGCGGCGATCGCGCGCACCGGCAACGCCGCCGAGCAGGACTTCCTGCGGCGCAGGCTCGCTGAGCTCGACGCGCAGTAGGGGCCGTGGACGGCCCTCAACCCGCGCGGGGCGAGGACCGGGGAGCGGCCGCACGGCTCCCCGCGTTCTCGCACGGCCTCCCTCGCCACCGCGATGACGTTGCCGGCGCTGGACGGCGCGTTCCCCGACGGACTCGGGGCGGACGGCTGCCGGAGGGCACGGGGCGACCTGGTGCCCAGCCTGAGTGCCCTGGCTCCCGCTGGTCGCGGCAGCTCTGACGGTGCGGCCGGCCCTGATGGCGGCGGCGGGCGGCGGACGTGGCTCGGCACCCCGCCACCGCCACAGGCCGCGGTGGCCCGCGTCGACCGGGCGCGCCAGAGTCCCCTCAGCGGCCCGGGCCGGCTCCAGGGCCCCTACGGAAGCACCGCGAGGCCGTCGAGCTCGACCATGGCCTCCTCGTCCCACAACCGGGTGATGCCGATGACGGCCATGGCGGGGTAGTCGCGGCCGGCCAGGGACCGCCAGAGGCGGCCCAGTTCGGGGGCGTGCGCGCGGTAGGCGGCGACGTCGGTGGTGTGGACGGTGAGGCGGGCGAGGTCGGCGGGGGTGCCGCCGGCGGCGCGCAGGGCGGTGAGCAGATTGGTCAGGGCCAGCTCGAACTGGTCAGGGAGGGTGTCCCCGACGATCTTCCCGGAGGTGTCGAGCGCGGTCTGGCCCGCGAGGAGCACCAGGGTGCGGCCGGTGGCGGTGACGGCGTGGCTGAAGCCGGTGGGCGGGGAGAGTTCCGGCGGGTTGACGCGGTGCAGGGTCATGCGAAGAGCTCCTTGGCGATGATCGACCGCTGGACTTCGGTGGCGCCTTCGTAGATACGCGGTGCGCGGACCTCGCGGTAGAGGTGTTCGAGCAGATGGCCGCGCTCCAGCGCGCGGGCGCCGTGGATCTGGACGGCGGTGTCCACGGCGAACTGGGCGGTCTCGGTGGCGAAGAGCTTGGCCATGGCGGAGCTGCGCGCCGTGCCGGGCGAGCCCGCGTCGTACGCCTCGGCGGCCGCGTAGACCAGCAGGCGGGCGGCCTCGGTGCGGGTGGCCATCTCGGCGAGGCTGTGGCCGACGGACTGGAGGTCCTTCAGGCGGGCGCCGAAGGCGGTGCGGGAGGCGGCGTGCGCGGTGGCCGCGTCCAGCGCGGCCTGGGCCATGCCCACGGCGAAGGCCCCGACGCTCGGCCGGAAGCGGTTGAGGGTGGTCATGGCGACGCGGAAGCCGCGGTCCACCTCGCCGATCACGTCCCCCTCGCCGACCGGGACGGCGTCGAAGGTCAGCCGGCCGATGGGGTGCGGGGAGAGCATGTCGAGCCGCTGCCCGCCGAGTCCGGGCCGGTCGGCGGGGACGGCGAAGGCGGTGACGCCGCGGGCGCCGGCCCCGGGGGTCGTCCGGGCGAAGACGGTGCAGAGGTCTGCGTCGGGAGCGTTGGAGATCCAGCACTTCTCCCCGGTGAGCCGCCAGCCGCCCGACGGGTCGCGTTCGGCGGCGAGTTCCAGGGCGGCGGCGTCCGATCCGGCGCCGGGTTCGGTGAGGGCGAACGCGGCGACCGCCTCGCCGGAGACGACGCGCGGGATCCAGCGGGCGGCCAGTTCCGGGGACCCCAGCAGGGCGTGCGCGCCCAGGCCCTGCAACGCGAGGGCGGTCTCGGCCTCTGTGCACTCGCGGGCCAGTGACTCCCGCAGCAGGCACAGGTCCAGTGCGGTACCGGAGAAGAGGCGGTCGAGCAGGCCGAGTTCGCCGAGCGCGGCGAGCAGCGGCCGGTTGACGCGGCCCGGTTCACCCGCCTCCGCGAGCGGACGCAGCCGTTCCGCGGCCCATTCGCGCACCTGCGCACACCACTTGAGTTGTTCCGGGTCGAGCGCGAACGATGCCATCGGGCACCTCCCGTATCGCGTACCGTTGACTGCCGTCACAAACACGTTACGCTGAATCCGTCCGCAACCAGGTGCCAACGAGGGGCGAACCCGCCATGGACCTGCTGCCATCCGCACACGTGGACACTTTCCCGCGGGAGCACCTCCCGCCGCGTGACCAGTGGCCCGTCCTGTCCTGCGACCTGCCCGAGTTGGCCTGTCCCGACCGGCTCAACTGCGGCGCCGAACTGCTCGCCGGGGGCTCCCCCGACGCGCCCTGCCTGCGCATGCCGGACGGCGAGGTCTGGTCGTACGACGACCTGCGCGCCGCCGCCGACCGCATCGCGCACGTGCTCGTCGACGACCTCGGCGTGGTGCCCGGCAACCGCGTGCTGCTGCGCGGGCCGACCACGCCGTGGCTGGTGGCGTGCTGGTTCGCGGTGATGAAGGCGGGGGCCGTCGCGGTCACGGTGCTGGCGGCGCACCGCGCCCAGGAGCTGGCGACGATATGCCGCCTCGCCGCCGTGGGGCACGCGCTGTGCGACATCCGGTCGGTGGACGACCTGGCCAAGGCCGAGGCGCCGGGACTGCGGATCGCGACGTACGGCGGGGAGGCGTCCGACGACCTGCTGCGCCTGGCCTCGGCCAAGCCGGACCGCTTCGAGGCCGTGCCCACCTCCGCGGACGACGTCGCGCTCATCGCGTTCACCTCGGGGACGACGGGCCGCCCCAAGGGCTGCATGCACTTCCACCGCGACGTGCTCGCCATCGCCGACACCTTCTCCGCCCACGTCCTGCGACCGCGCGCCGACGACGTGTTCGCGGGCAGCCCGCCGCTCGGCTTCACCTTCGGGCTCGGCGGGCTCGTCGTCTTCCCGCTGCGGGCGGGGGCGTCGACGCTGCTGCTGGAGCAGGCCGGACCGGAGCAACTCGCCCGGGCCGTCGGCACCCACCGGGTCAGCGTGCTCTTCACGGCGCCCACCGCGTACCGGTCGATGCTGCAACTCCCGGGCGAGCACGACCTGTCCTCGCTGCGGCGCTGCGTGTCCGCGGGCGAGAACCTGCCCGCCGCGACCTGGCAGGCCTGGTACGACGCGACCGGCCTGCGCATCATCAACGGCATCGGCGCCACCGAGATGCTGCACATCTTCATCTCCGCCGCCGACGAGGCGATCCGGCCCGGCACCACCGGGGTCGCCGTACCGGGCTACGAGGCACGCGTGGTCGACCCGCTGACGATCACTCCGCTGCCGGACGGCGAACCGGGGCTGCTCGCCGTGCGCGGCCCGACCGGCTGCCGCTACCTGGCGGACGAGCGGCAGCGCGACTACGTGCGCGAGGGCTGGAACCTGACCGGCGACACCTATGTGCGCGAGCCGGACGGCTGGTTCCGCTACGTGGCCCGCGCCGACGACATGATCATCTCGGCCGGGTACAACATCGCGGGCCCCGAGGTCGAGGAGGCCCTGCTGCGCCACCCCGACGTCCGCGAGGCGGCGGTGATCGGCGTGCCCGACGAGGCCCGCGGGCAGGTCGTACGGGCCTTCGTCGTCCTGCGTGACGGCCTGCCGCACGACGGGCGCACGGGAACGGCCGAGGCGCTGCGCGCCTTCGTCAAGGAGGAGATCGCCGGCTACAAGTGCCCGCGCGAGATCCGCTTCCTGGAGGCGCTCCCGCGCACGCCCACGGGGAAGCTGCAACGCTTCCGGCTGCGCGACCTACAGTGATCGCGTGACCGAGCACACTCCCAGTTCGCTGATCGTGACCTACTTCGGCGCCTACGGGCGGACCGGCGAGTGGGCCGGCCGCATCCCCGTCGCCGAACTGATCCGGCTCATGGGCGCACTGGACGTCGACCCGCAGTCGGTCCGCTCCGCGGTCTCCCGGCTCAAGCGGCGCGGCCTGCTCGCCCCGGACCGCGTCGACGGCGCAGCCGGGTACGCCCTGTCCGACGACGCGCGGCAGCTGCTCGCGGACGGCGACCGGCGCATCTACGGCCGCCCGGAGGGCGGGACCGACGGCGAGGAGTGGGTGCTCGCGCTCTTCTCCGTCCCCGAGAGCGAGCGCCACAAACGGCATCTGCTGCGCTCCCGGCTGGCCCGCCTCGGCTTCGGCACCGCCGCCCCCGGCGTGTGGATCGCCCCCGCCCGCCTGTACGACGAGGCCGGGCACACCCTGCGCCGCCTCGGCCTGGACACCTACGTGGACCTCTTCACGGGCAGCCACCTGGGCTTCGAGCCGACGGCCTCCGCGGTGCGCCGCTGGTGGGACCTGGACGGCATCGCCAAGCTCCACCTCGCCTTCCTCGACGCCCACGAGCCCGTCCTGCGCCGCTGGGCCGCCCGCCGTACCACCCCGTCCCAGGACGCCTTCGCCGACTACCTCCGGGCCCTCGACTCCTGGCGCCGGCTGCCCTACGCCGACCCCGGTCTGGCCCCCGCCCTGCTGCCGGGCGACTGGCCGGGCGGCAGGAGCGCCGAGGTCTTCCACGCCCTGCACGACCGGCTCCGCGACGCGGGCGAGGCATTCCTGCCGGTCCGCTGATCGCATGACGTGACCGGCGCCGCGGGTGATCGTCGACAGGACGCATGCCCCCGCCGGCAGGCGGGGCACAACCTGACCACATCGGAGCGGAACCATGACGATCGAGGAGGTACGCGACATGGCACTGCCCGCGACCGAACGCCGGGACTCCGGCGGCGACACCGTGCTGGCCGCCTTCCTCGACCTCACGGTGCCCGAGGGATACCGCGCCGAGCTCATCGAGGGGGAGATCGTCGAGACCCCGCCGCCCGACGGAGACCACGAGGACATCCTTGGACGTTTCGTCCGACAGATGATCCGCGAGTCCCCCGCCGAGTTCTACGCCTCCGGCGCCAAGGGGTTCATCACCCCTGTGGGCCGCTTCATCCCGGACCTGACCGTGGGGCCCGAGGGCCTGTTCGCCGGCAAGGACTCGTGGTTCGTCCCCGAGGGCGTCGTCATGACCGTCGATGTCACGTCGACCCGTCCGGACAAGGACCGTGGCCCCAAACGGCGCGGCTACGCGGCCGCCGGTATCCCGTTCCACCTGCTGGTGGACCGCACCGAGGGAACCGTCACCCTCTACGGCGAGCCGGTCGACGGGGACTACCGCGAGGACGTCCGCGTCCTGTTCGGCAAGGAACTCGACCTCCCCGAGCCGTTCGCGTTCTCCCTGGACACGTCCGTCTTCGCCTGACGCACGGCATCCCTCACCCGTCCAGCGTCAGGCGTGGCCTCGGCGCGTCCGTGCGTCCGGTGGGCGGCCGGCGGCTGCCCGCCTGGTACGGGAGCGGCCACGGCGCGCCGGACCCGGTGTAGCGCTGCTCGGCGGCGGCGTGCAGCGTCCAGTGCGGGTCGTACAGATGCGGGCGGGCCAGCGCGCACAGGTCGGCGCGGCCCGCGAGGAGCAGGGAGTTGACGTCGTCCCAGGAGGAGACGGCACCGACGGCGATGACGGGGATCCCGAGCTCGTTGCGGATGCGGTCGGCGTACGGGGTCTGGTAGGAGCGTCCGAAGTCGGGCCGCTCGTCGGGGACGACCTGGCCGGTGGAGACGTCGATGGCGTCGGCGCCGTGGTCGGCGAAGGCGCGGGCGATCTCGACGGCGTCCTCGGCGGTGGTGCCGCCCTCGGCCCAGTCGGTGGCGGAGATGCGCACCGTCATCGGCCGGTCCGCCGGCCAGACCTCGCGGACGGCGTCGAAGACCTCCAGCGGGAAGCGCAGCCGCCCGGCCAGGCCGCGGCCGTAGGCGTCGGTGCGGCGGTTGGTGAGCGGGGAGAGGAAGCCGGAGAGCAGATAGCCGTGGGCGCAGTGCAGTTCCAGCAGGTCGAAGCCGGCCCGGGCGGCGCGCCGGGCGGACTCGGTGAACTGCTCGCGGACGCCCGCGAGTCCGTCGGCGTCCAGGGCGTGCGGGATCTGGCTGGTGCCGGGCCGGTACGGCAGCGGAGACGGCGCGGCCAGCGACCAGTTGCCGTAAGGGAGCGGCTGGTCGATGCCCTCCCACATCAGGCGGGTGGATCCCTTGCGGCCGCTGTGGCCGAGCTGGAGGCCGATCGCGGCGCCGGGCTGGGTGTGCGCGAAGTCGGCGACGCGGCGCCAGGCCGCCTCCTGCTCGTCGTTCCACAGGCCCGCGCAGCCGGGCGTGATGCGGCCCTCGGGGCTGACGCAGACCATCTCGGTCATGACCAGACCCGCGCCGCCCAGCGCCCGGGCGCCCAGGTGGACGAGGTGGAAGTCACCGGGGACGCCGTCGGTGGCCGAGTACATGTCCATCGGGGAGACGACGACGCGGTTGCGCAGGGTCAGCCCGCGCAGGGTGAACGGCGTGAACATCGGCGGGGTGTCCGGGTCGGTGCCGAAGTCCCGCTCCACGGCGGCGGCGAAGTCCGCGTCGCGCAGCCGCAGGTTGTCGTGGGTGACGCGGCGGCTGCGGGTGAGCAGGTTGAACGCGAACTGCCGCGGCGGCTGCGCCGCGTACTGCTCCAGGTGCTCGAACCACTCCAGGCTCGCCCGCGCCGCCCGCTGGGTGCTGGCGACGACGGGCTTGCGCTCGGCCTCGTAGGCGGTCAGTGCCCCCGGGAGGTCCGGCTGCTCGCGCAGGGACGCGGCGAGCGCCAGGGCGTCCTCCATGGCCAGCTTGGTGCCGGAGCCGATGGAGAAGTGCGCGGTGTGCGCGGCGTCGCCGAGCAGCACGATGTTCTCGTGCCGCCAGCGCTCGTTGACGACCGTGGTGAAGGCGCCCCAGCGGGAACGGTTGCCGCGCAGGGAATGGCCGCCGAGCGCGTCCGCGAAGATCTTCTCGCAGCGGGCGATGGACTCCGTCCCGTCCGCGCGGTCCAGGCCCGAGCGCCGCCAGACATCCTCGTGCATCTCGACGATGAAGGTCGCGGCGCCCGGCCGGTACGGGTAGCCGTGGGCCTGCATGATCCCGTGCTCGGTCTCCACGATCTCGAAGCGGAAGGCGTCCAGCGCGAGGTCGGTGGCGAGCCAGATGTAGCGGCAGCCGTGGCCGGTCAGGGTGGGGCGGAAGGACGTGGCGTGGGCGCCACGGGTGGCGCTGTTGGCGCCGTCCGCGGCGACGACGAGATCGTGGGTGCCGGCCAGTTCCGCGGCGGCGGGGGCGAGTTCGCGGTTGCGGACGGTCACACCGAGGGCGCGGCAGCGGTCGTGCAGGATCGTGAGCAGCCGGCGCCGGTCCACGGCCGCGAAGCCGTGGCCGCCGGAGGTCACGACCCGTCCGCGGTGGTGGACGTCGATGTTGTCCCAGCGGGTGAACTCGCCCTCCAGGGCGCGGAAGACGACCGGGTCGGCGTGCTCGATGCCGCCGAGCGTCTCGTCGGACAGCACGACACCGAAGCCGAAGGTGTCCTGCGGCGCGCCGCGTTCCCAGACGGTGATGTCCCGCTCGGGGTCGAGGCGCTTGAGCAGCGCTGCCGCGTACAGCCCGCCGGGGCCGCCGCCGATGATGGCCACTCGCACGGTCAGCGGCCCTTCCAGTTGGGGCTGCGCTTCTCGGTGAACGCCGCGTGGAACTCCGCGTAGTCGGCGCTGGTCATCAGCAGCGCCTGGGTGGCGGCGTCCATCTCCACGGCGGCGGCCAGCGGCATGTCGAGCTCGGCGGTGAGCAGCGCCTTGGTCTGCTGGTACGCCAGCGCGGGCCCGGCCGCCAGGCGCTTGGCGAGGGCGGCGGCGCTCGCGTCGGCCTGCCCGTCGTCGACGAGTTCGCTGACCAGGCCGATGCGGTCGGCCTCGGGCGCGCCAACGGTGTCGCCGAGCATCAGCAGCCGGGTGGCGTGGCCGAGGCCCACCATGCGAGGCAGCAGGTAGGCCGCGCCCATGTCCGCGCCGGCCAGGCCCACCTTGGTGAAGAGGAAGGCGAAGCGGGCGGAGCGTTCGACCACCCGGAAGTCCGAGGCGAGGGCGATGACGGAGCCGGCGCCGGCCGCCACGCCGTGCACCGCCGCGATCACCGGGAAGGGCGCCTCGCGGATGGCCCGCACGACCTGCCCGGTCATCCGGGTGAAGTCCAGCAACTGGCCCGCGCCCATGGCGAGGGTCGCGCCGATGATCTCGTCGACGTCACCGCCGGAGCAGAAGCCGCGGCCGGCGCCGGCGAGCACGAGGACGCGGGTGTCGCCGTCGTGCGGCAGCTCGGTGAGCAGGTCGCGCAGATCGGCGTAGGCGCCGAAGGTGAGCGCGTTGAGCCGGTCGGGACGGTCGAGGGTGACGTTGACGATGCCGTCGGCCCGGTCCACCCGCAGGTGCCGCCACTCCTCGGTGCGGCCTGCGGAGCCTCGGTAGGGGCTCATGGGCACGTCCTCCTTCGCGGGGGAGGCAGACTGCCTTCACCGCGAACTTATCACTCCTTCGTGACCGCCGTCACGACTACGCGATAGGCGTGCCGCCCGCGAGGGTGGCGACGAGGACCGCCTTGATGGTGTGCATCCGGTTCTCCGCCTGGTCGAAGACGACCGAGTGCGGCGACTCGAAGACCTCGTCGGTGACCTCCAGCGAGGTCAGGCCGTGCCGTTCGTGGATCTCCCGGCCCAGCTTCGTGCCGAGGTCGTGGAAGGCGGGCAGGCAGTGCATGAACTTCACGTCGGCCCGGCCGGTCGCCCGCAGGACGTCCGCGGTCACGGCGTAGGGGGCGAGCAGCCCGATGCGCTCGTCCCAGACCTCCTTGGGCTCGCCCATCGAGACCCAGACGTCGGTGTGGACGAACTCCGCGCCCGCCACGCCCTCGGCGACGTCCTCGGTGAGCGTGACGCGGGCGCCGGTCGCGGCGGCCAGCCGGTGCGCCTCGGCGACGACCGACTCGTCCGGCCACAGCCGCTTCGGGGCCACGATGCGCACGTCCATGCCCAGCAGGGCCCCGGTCACCAGCAGGGAGTTGCCCATGTTGGAGCGGGCGTCGCCGAGATAGGCGTACGCGATGCCGGCGGCGTCACCGGCCGTGCGGCCGGCGTGCTCGGTCATGGTGAGGACGTCGGCGAGCATCTGCGTGGGGTGCCACTGGTCGGTGAGCCCGTTCCACACCGGGACACCGGCGTGTGCGGCGAGTTCCTCGACGATCTCCTGGCCGGTGCCGCGGTACTCGATGCCGTCGAACATCCGGCCCAGCACCCGCGCCGTGTCCTTGACCGACTCCTTGTGGCCGAGCTGGGAACCGGAGGGGTCCAGGTACGTCGTGGCGGCACCCTGGTCCGCGGCGGCGACCTCGAAGGCGCAACGGGTGCGGGTCGAGGTCTTCTCGAAGATCAGCGCGATGTTCCGGCCCGCCAGCCGCCGCACCTCGGCGCCCGCCTTCTTGGCCGCCTTCAGCTCGCCCGCCAGCTCGACCAGGCCGCGGAACTCCTCGGGGGCGAAGTCCAGCTCCTTGAGGAAGGGACGACCGGCGAGGTCGATGGCCATGAGGGGCTCCTAGGTCGTCGTCGGCCGGGCGCCGAACACGCGTGCACCAATGACGTGGAAGTATATACGCCAATTCGCATGTTTATACAGAGCCTCGGGATGAAGAGTGGGTGACGCCACTGTGACCCGGCGTACCGAGTCTCGTGTCGGCACGGCGTCGGTCGCACCGAACGGAGTGCCGGGTCACCCTGCTGCACGGTGGATCCCCGCCGACCCGACCGGGGATCCACCACGCGGATGCGTCACACCTGCGGACCGCCTGGACGCGTCGCCGCGACCCCAGCCGTCACTCCGGCCGGAGGCTCAGGACAAGGTCGCGCGGCAGGCCGTGGGTGTCGTGGAGATAGCGGAAGTCCTCCTCACCCAGCGGGCCGCGGAACCGGGGACGGGCCAGCACCTGGCGGCCGCGCTCCAGGAGCCGGGCGAAGCGGTGCTCCTCCTCGATCAGCACCCGGCGTACGGTGTCCGGGTCCCTATCCTGCCGGAAGTGCTCCAGGGTGTGCCGGACCAGCTCGTCCGGCAGGTCTCCCAGGCCGCGCGACGGATCGTCCCGCCGCAGCACGGTGAGCACCCGCCGGATCAGCCGGCGCAGCACATAGCCGCGGCCGGTGTTGCTCGGCAGCGTCCCGTCGCCGATCACCACGACAGCCGAGCGCAGGTGGTCGAGGACCAGCCGCAGCGACGGTTCGTCCAACGGCCACAGGGCCGGCACGAGGCGGCGCCAGGGGGCGAAGACGTCGCACTCGAACACCGACGTCCGCCCCTGCAGCAGCGAGGCCAGCCGTTCCAGACCGAGGCCGGTGTCGACATTGCGCTGAGGGAGCGGCACGAGTGAACCGTCGGCGAGCCGTCGATGGCGCATCATCACGTGGTTCCACACCTCCACCCAGCGGTCGTCCCCGGTCGGCGTGGACCGGGGCGGGGTGTCCCCGGTCCACAGGAAGATCTCCGAGTCGGGGCCGCACGGGCCGGTCGGTCCGTTGGACCACCAGTTGTCCTCGACGGTGAGCTCCACCGCCACCCCCAGCCCCTGCCACAACTCCAGGGAAGCGGTGTCCGGGCCGCTCCGGTCGTCGCCGCCGAAGACCGTGGCATGCAGCAGGCCCGGATCGATGCCGAACCCCTCGGTGAGCAGTCCGTAGCCCCACTCGAGGCTCGACGGGCCCTCGTAGTCGCCGAGCGACCAGGTGCCGAGCATCTCGAAGACGGTCAGATGGGTGCTGTCGCCGACCTCGTCGAGGTCCGTGGTGCGCAGACAGCGCTGCAGGTTGACCAGCCGCCGGCCGAGCGGGTGCGGGCGCCCCTTGAGGTACGGAGTGAGCGGGTGCATGCCCGAGGTGGTGAAGAGCACCGGGTCCCCCGGCGGCGGCAGCAGGGTCGAGCCGGTGATCCGGCGATGGCCGCGCTCCTCGTAGTACTCGACGAACGTGCGGACGATCTGATCGGTGCTCATGACCCGGTCGGTGTACATGGGATGACTCCTTCGCGTGTGCAGCGGGGAGGCACCGGACAACAGTCCGCACGATCGTCGGAACCGGGGCGGGGAAGCCATGGAGCCATCGGCGGACCGTTTCCGGTCGCCGGTGGAAGCAGGACGTACGTCAGGCGGCGGCAACCGGCGAGCTGGTCGCTCGCGCGGTCGCGGTGGTGCTTCGGCCCATGACGTTCACAGGGCCGAGCGTAGCCCCTCCGGTGTTCGCGGGGCACACGATTTACCGCCGGGACGCACCGCCCCGACACACCGGCCGGACCCGCCGGCCGGAGTGCCCGGTCACCGCCATGTCGTCAGCAGGGCGTCACACGGCGTCGCGCACCACCGGGCAGCTCATGCAGCGCGGACCGCCACGGCCCCGGCCCAGTTCGCTCCCGGGGATCTCGATCACCTCGATGCCGCGCTTGCGCAGAAAGGTGTTGGTGGTGCTGTTGCGCTCGTACGCCAGGACCACACCCGGCTCCACCGCCAGCACGTTGCACCCGTCGTCCCACTGCTCGCGCTCCGCGGAGTGCACGTCCTGGGTGGCGGTCAACACCCGGATGTCGTCGAGGCCGAGGGCGGCGGCGATGGCACGGTGCATGTGCTCCGGCGGGTGGTCGGTGACCTTGAGGTCCCGCTCCCCCGCGCCGGGCTCGATGGTGTACGAGCGCAGCATGCCCAGGCCCGCGTACTTGGTGAAGGTGTCGCCGTCCACCATGGTCATCACGGTGTCCAGGTGCATGAAGGCCCGCCGCTTGGGCATGTCCAGCGCCACGATGGTGGTCGCCGAACCCGCGTTGAACAGGCGCTGCGCCAGCATCTCCACGGCCTGCGGAGTCGTGCGCTCGCTCATCCCGATCAGCGCGGCGCCGTTGCCGATCACCAGCACGTCGCCGCCCTCGATGGTGGAGGGGTAGGCGGCCTGGCCCTCGGACCACACGTTGAAGCCCGCGCCGGCGAAGAGCGGGTGGTGCCGGTAGACCGCCTCGTAGTGGACGGTCTCGTGCCACCGGGCGGGCCAGCGCATCGCGTTGATGCTCACGCCGTCGTACACCCAGGCGGAGGTGTCCCGGGTGAAGATGTGGTTCGGCAGCGGATTGAGCAGGAAGTCGTCCAGCTCCATGACGTGGAAGCGCACCGAGGTCGGCTCCGCGAACCGGGCCAGGAACTCCCGCTTGGTCATGCCGCCGACCAGCGCCTCGGTCAGCTCGGCGGCGGTCAGCTCCTCGAACGCGGCGCGCAGGTGGTCGGTGACGACCGGCCCGTACTCCTTCTCGTCGAAGACCCGGTCCAGGACGAGGCGCCGGGCCTCGGGCAGGGCCAGCGACTCGCTCAGCAGATCGCCGAAGAGGTGGACCGTCACCCCCCGGTCGCGCAGCACGTCGGCGAAGCCGTCGTGCTCGGCGCGCGCCCGGCGCACCCACAGGACGTCGTCGAAGAGCAGGGCGTCCTTGTTCGACGGCGTGAGCCTCTTCAGCTCCAGGCCGGGGCGGTGGAGGATGACGCTGCGCAGCCGCCCGGCCTCGGAGTCCACATGGAATGCCATGGGGCTAGACATTCCCACTTGGCGGGGGTTTACCGCCTGGAAGGGGCGGGCACCCGCGTGCCCGCCCCTCACCCGTCACAGACGGGGGTCCACCGGCTCCGACTCCAGCGCCAGGACGGCGAAGACCGCCTCGTGCACCCGCCACAGGGGCTCGCCCGCGGCCATCCGGTCCAGCGCCTCCAGACCGAGGGCGTACTCGCGCAGCGCGAGCGAGCGCTTGTGGCCGAGCGCCCGGGAGCGCAGGCGGGCCAGCTGGTCGGGCCGGGTGTACTCCGGACCGTAGATGATCCGCAGATACTCCCTGCCGCGGCACTTGATGCCGGGCTGCACCAGCCGGTTGCCGTCCTCGGTGCGCAGCAGCGCCCGCAGCGGCTTGACGACCATGCCCTCGCCGCCGGCCTCCGTCATCTCCAGCCACCAGCGGGTGCCGGCGGCCACCGACTCCTCGTCGCCGGTGTCGACCAGCAGCCGCCGGGTCTCCTGCAGCAGCCCGGTCGGGTCGCCCGCGACCAGCCGGTCGATGAGCGCGAGCTGCTCGTCGTGCGGCAGCGCGGCCAGGCTGCGGCCCTGGACGGCCAGGATCTGGAACGGCGCGAGGCGCACCCCGTCCAGCCCCTCGGTCGTCCAGCAGTAGCGCCGGTACGCCTCGGTGAAGGCGGCGGCGTCCGCGGCGCGCTCGCGCTGGCGTCCCATCAGCCCGGCCACATCGGTGCCGCGCGCCGCCGCGGCCTCCAGGGCGGCCAGAGCCTCCGGGAAGACGGCGCCGGAGGCCGCGCCCACGGCCGCGTACTGCTTGCGCAGCAGACCGGAGGCCTTCAGCGACCAGGGCAGCAGCTCGGCGTCGAGCAGCAGCCAGTCCGTGCCGAGCTCGTCCCACAGCCCGGCGGCGGTGACGGCGGCCCGGAGCCGGTCGAGCACCGCCTCCGTGACGGCGGGGTCGTCGAAGAACGGCCTGCCGGTGCGGGTGTGCAGGGTGCCGGTGGTGCCGTCGGTCACGCCGAAGCGGACGCGTGCGGCCTCGGCGTCGCGGCAGACCAGGGCCACCGCGCGGGAGCCCATGTGCTTCTCCTCGCACAGCACCTCGCGCACACCGTCCTCGCGGTAGGCGGCGAACGCCTCGTGCGGGTGCTCCAGGTACCCCTCGGCGTGCGAGGTCGCGCACGGCGACATCGTCGGCGGCAGGTAGGCCAGCAGGCGCGGGTCGACCGCGAAGCGGCTCATGACCTCCAGTGCGGCCGCCGCGTTCTCCTCGCGGACGGCGACCCGGCCGTGGTGCGCGGTCTCCACGATCCGCCGGCCGGTGACGTCGGCGAGGGCCAGCGGCCGCCCCTCGTGGCCGCCGGGGGCCTCGGCGACGAGCGGCTTGGCCGGCTCGTACCAGACCCGCTCGGCGGGCACGTCGACGATCTCGCGCTCGGGCCAGCGCAGCGCGGTCATCCGGCCGCCGAAAACGGCGCCGGTGTCCAGGCAGATCGTGTTGTTGATCCACGAGGTGTCCGGCACGGGTGTGTGGCCGTAGACGACGGTGGCGCGGCCGCGGTAGTCCTCGGCCCAGGGGTAGCGCACGGGCAGGCCGAACTCGTCGGTCTCGCCGGTGGTGTCGCCGTACAGCGCGTGCGAGCGGACCCGGCCGGAGGTGCGGCCGTGGTACTTCTCGGGCAGGCCCGCGTGGCAGACCACCAGCTTGCCGCCGTCCAGCACGTAGTGGCTGACCAGTCCCTCGATGAACTCCTGGACCTGCTGGCGGAAGGCGGGGTCCTTCGCGTCCTCCTTCTCCAACTGCTCGATCGTCTCGGCGAGTCCGTGGGTGTGCTGGACCTTCTTGCCCTTGAGGTACCGGCCGAGCTTGTTCTCGTGGTTGCCGGGCACGCACAGGGCGTTGCCGGACTCGACCATGCCCATGACGCGGCGCAGCACACCGGGGCTGTCGGGTCCGCGGTCGACGAGGTCGCCGACGAAGACGGCGGTGCGGCCCTCGGGGTGCGCGCCGTCGGTGTAGCCGAGCTTGCCGAGCAGGGTCTCCAGCTCGGAGCTGCAGCCGTGGACGTCGCCGATGATGTCGAACGGGCCGGTGAGCTCGCGCTTGTCGTTGAAGCGGCGCTCCAGGACGACCTCCGCCGCCTCGACCTCCTCCGCGCCACGCAGCACGTGCACCTTGCGGAAGCCCTCGCGCTCCAGCTGCCGCAGGGAACGGCGCAGTTCGCGGTGCTGGCGCTGCACGACGTGCCGCGGCAGGTGGGCGCGGTCGGGACGGGCCGCGTTGCGCTCGATGCAGACCTGCTCGGGGACGTCCAGGACGATCGCGATGGGCAGCACGTCGTACTCACGGGCGAGCCGGACCAGCTGGCGACGGCTCTCCTGCTGGACGCTGGTGGCGTCGACGACGGTGAGCCGGCCGGCGGCCAGGCGCTTGCCCGCGATGTAGTGCAGGACGTCGAAGGCGTCGCCACTGGCGCTCTGGTCGTTCTCGTCGTCGCTGACCAGGCCGCGGCAGAAGTCGGAGGAGATCACCTCGGTGGGCTTGAAGTGGCGCCGGGCGAAGGTGGACTTGCCCGAGCCGGTGGTGCCGATCAGGACCACGAGGGACAGGTCGGTCACGGGCAGGGTGCGCTTGCCGGTCATGCCACCGCCTCCTTCGCGGTCGTGGTGAAGACTGCCATCTGAGTGGGCGGGCCGACCTCGGGGTCGTCCGGCCCGACGGGGACGTAGCGGACGTCGTAGCCGTGTCGCTGCGCCACCTGCCCGGTCCAGGAGCGGAACTCCTCGCGGGTCCACTCGAAGCGGTGGTCGGCGTGCCGGACGTGTCCGGCCGGCAGCGTCTCCCAGCGCACGTTGTACTCGACGTTCGGCGTGGTCACGACGACGGTCGCGGGCCGGGCCGTGCCGAACACGGCGTACTCCAGCGCCGGCAGCCTCGGCAGGTCGAGGTGCTCGACGACCTCGCTGAGCACGGCCGCGTCGTACCCCTTCAGCCGGGTGTCGGTGTACGCGAGCGAGCCCTGCATCAGCCGCACCCGTGCCGCCCGGTGGTCGCCCATGCGGTCCAGGCGCAGCCGGCGTGTGGCCTCGCCGAGCGCCCGCATCGAGACGTCGACACCGACGATCTCGGTGAAGCGGGCGTCCTTCAGCAGTTCGCCGACCAGCTGGCCCTGCCCGCAGCCGAGGTCGAGGACACGGGCGGCACCGCCGGCGCGCAGCGCCGTCAGGATCGCCTGCCGCCTCTGCACGGCCAGGGGTACCGGCTTCTCCTCGGTGTCCACCTCCTCGTCCACCGCGTTGTCCAGTGCCTCGGGCTCGCTGTCGTCTGCCTCGGCCAGCCGGGCCAGCTCCAGCCGCTCCATGGCCTGCCGGGTCAGCGACCAGCGCCGGGCGAGGTATCGGCTGGTGATCAGCCGCTGCTCGGGGTGGTCCGCGAGCCAGCCCTCCCCCATCCGCAGCAGCTTGTCGACCTCATCGGGCGACACCCAGTAGTGCTTGGCGTCGTCCATCACCGGCAGCAGCACATACAGATGACGCAGTGCCTCGGCGAGGCGCAGCTCGCCCTCCAGCACCAGCCGTACGTACCGCGAGTCGCCCCAGGCGGGGAACTGCGCGTCCAGCACGACCGGTTCGGCCTCGACCGTCCAGCCCAGCGGCTCGAACAGCCGGCGCACCAGGGCGGCGCCGCCGCGCGCGGGAACGACGGGGATCGCGATCCGCAGCGGCAACGGGTTCGCCGCGCGTTCCGGACGCGCGTTGCACACACCCTTGAGCGCGCTGGCGAAGACCGTGCGCAGGGCGACCGCGAGCAGTGACGACGCCGCGTACGGGCGGTCGTTGACGTACTGCGCGAGCGCGGAGTCGGGTGCGCCGCCACGGCCCTTGCCGCGCCGCACCAGCGCCACGGGATCGACCTCCAGGAGCAACGCGGCGGTGCACCGTTGCTCGGACGCCTCGGGGTAGAACACATGGGCGTCGCCGTAGGACGTCGAGAAGATCTGCGTCTTCTCCGGGTGCTTGTGCAGCAGGAAGCCGAGGTCCGTGGCGGGAGCGCCGCCGCTGCCAGTGGTCGATATCGTCAGGAACACCGCCCGAGTATCACCCTGCCCCGCCTGACGCGACCAGCGGTTTTCCCGGCCGTCAGCGGGTGAGGGCAGCGGCCAGGCCGGATATCTCGCCGGGACCGACCCGGCAGCACCCGCCGATGAGACGGGCCCCGGCCTTCTCCCATGCGCGGACCCGATCCGGGTCGAAGGAGGAACCGCCGCGCCAGGCCCGGGCCGTGGCGTCCCACGTCTCGCCGCTGTTGGGATACACCACGACGGGGAGCTGCGTCCCGGCCGCCGTCTCCACCGCCCGGTCCACGTCCGCCGGGGAGCAGCAGTTGACCCCGACGCCGATCACGGCGTCGCTGTCGGCGGCGATCCGGAACGCCTCCTCCAACGGCTGGCCGGCGCGGGTCGCGTCGCCCTCGACGGTGTACGTGAGCCACACGGGCACACCGAGTCCGTCGACCGCGCGCAGCAGCGCCTCGGCCTCGTCGGTGTCCGGCACGGTCTCCAGCGCCAGGACGTCGGGCCCCGCCTCGGCCAGGGTCTCGATCCGGGGCCGGTGGAAACGCTCCAGTTCCGCGATGGTCAGTCCGTAGCGCCCGCGGTACTCGCTGCCGTCCGCGAGCATCGCGCCGTACGGACCGACCGACGCCGCCACCCACACCTCCTCGTCCACACGGTCCGCCGCGGCCCTGGCGAGTTCGACACTGCGCCGCAACAGCCCGGTCGCGGCGTCTGTGCCGATTCCGCGCCGGGCGAAGCCCTCGTAGGTCGCCTGGTAACCGGCGGTGATGAGCACCCGCGCGCCCGCCCGGACGTAGGCCGCGTGGGCCGCCTCGATCTGCTCCGGGTCGTCGGCGAGCAGCCGGGCGGACCACAGCTCGCCGGACAGGTCGCAGCCCTGCCCGGCGAGCTGATTGGACAGGCCGCCGTCGAGGGCCACAGCGCCCTCGGCGAGGGCCTGCGCCAAAGCCCTGGTCGGTACGGACATCGCGGGTGCTCCTTGCTGTGCGGTGGGCGGGACGGTGCCCGTCAGTCCAGCTGCGGCTGGACGCCCGAGGCGATCAGTTCCAGGTGGTCGAGGTCGGACAGGTCGAGGATCTGCAGGTAGAAGCGGCTCGCGCCGAGTTCCGCGTAGCGGTGGATCTTGTCGACGACCTCGGAGGGAGAACCGGCCAGGCCGTTGGCCTTGAGCTCGTCGACCTCGCGGCCGATGACGGCGGCACGGCGGGCGACCTCGGCGTCGTCCTTGCCGACGCACACCACCAGGGCGTTGGAGTAGACGATGTCGTCCTTGCCACGGCCGTGCTCCTCGGCCGCCTTCCGCACCCGGGTGAACTGCCTGGCCGTGTCCTCCAGCGAGCCGAAGGGCAGATTGAACTCGTCGGCGTAGCGGGCGGCGAGCTGCGGGGTGCGCTCGGCGCCGTGTCCGCCGATGAGGACGGGCACCTTGGCCTGGGCCGGCTTGGGCAGCGCGGGCGAATCCTTGAGCGTGTAGTGCTTGCCGTCGAAGTCGAAGGTCTCCCCGACGGGCGTGGACCACAGGCCGGTGATGACGGCGAGCTGCTCCTCCAGCCGCGCGAACTTCGCCTTCGGGAACGGGATGCCGTACGCGGCGTGCTCCTCCGCGTACCACCCGGCCCCGATGCCCAGCTCGACGCGTCCTCCGGACATCTGGTCCACCTGCGCGACCTCGATGGCGAGCACGCCCGGCAGCCGGAAGGTCGCCGCCGTCATCAGCGTGCCGAGCCGGATGCGGGAGGTCTCACGGGCGAGGCCGGCCAGGGTTATCCACGCGTCGGTGGGCCCGGGCAGACCGTCCGCACCGCCCATCTTCAGGTAGTGGTCGGAGCGGAAGAAGGCGTCGAAGCCGAGCTCCTCGGTGGCTTTGGCGACGGTGAGAAGGGTGTCGTAGGTGGCCCCCTGCTGGGGCTCCGTGAAAATTCGAAGATCCATGCTTCCATCCTGCACCTCGTGCCGCGAAAGTGATCGCCGACCGATGGCTCCGCGGCCGCGGCACGGTCCACGGTGTGGCAAATGTCGTCCAACTCCCGTTATATAAAGCCGAGTTGTCGATGCTCTACGCCCCGCGACCGCAGATCCAGTGCCGCGCCGGTGCGGATCACACGCTGTGCCGTTGCGACGACTCGACCGCGCGCAGCAGGGCGCCGACCCGGTCCTTGGACTCGTCGGCGGCGTCGACCGCCTCGATGCACTGCCAGTACTCGGTATCGGACTCGGCCGTGCACGCGACCGACACCAGGGCCATGCAGAGCTCCGCCAGCAATTCGCGCAGTTCGCGCAGCGCACCCGCCGGCTCGCGGACCTCGGTGAGTATCGCGGCACGCAGCGGACCGGCACTCGCGCCGGGCGGCCCCGTCGAACCGCACGCCCGGCCGCTCGCCTCGCAGACCCAGAAGCCCAGCGTCCGCAGTTCCGGGGCCCCGTGCAGGGCGAGATGGCTGCCGATCGCCTGCGTCAGCGCCTGGGCCTGCCAGGCCTCGGCCATCAGGTCACGCTCCGCCCCGCCACCCTGCAGCGCGTGCCGCGTCGCCCGGATCAGTCGTACCGCGTCCATCTCGCACCTCCGCCAGAGACCCACGGGAAACTCCCGTGGTCACTCAGCGTGACGGATGGCGACCCTCGGCGAAAGGGCCTGGTGCGGAACTGTGGACAACATCGGGCCTGTGGAAAACTCGCTCACCCGACCGAGTGAGCGAGAGGGTCCAGCGGGCCCGAACCTCCCGCTCGCCTCGGACGGCGGGGCAGCGGAGCAGCGGGGCGACCCGACGGCCTCAGCCGCCGAGTCCCTCCTCGTCCGGCGCACTCTCGGCCGCCTCGGCGCCCTCGGGCCGTTCCGGCTCCCGCGGCGCGGCCGGCAGCGGGAAGCGCAGCTCGTTCCGGTCGATCTTGGCCGAGAGCGCGGCCGGCAGATCGACGCCCAGCACCGCGCAGAACTGCAGGAGGTACGCGAGGACGTCCGCGGCCTCGTCCCTGACCCGGTGCGCGCTCTCCGGGTCCTCCATCACCCGGGCCGCCTCCTCGGGCGTGAGCCACTGGAAGATCTCCAGCAGCTCGGACGCCTCGACGCTCAGCGCCACGGCCAGGTTCTTCGGCGTGTGGTAGCCCTCCCAGTGCCGGGCCGCCGCGAAGGCGGTCAGCCGGCGCTGCAGGGCCTGCAGATCATCGGTCACACCGGAGAGGTCTACCGCATCGCCGCGTCGGTGCGCTCCGCGTCCGGCCCTGTTCCCTGGACGGGGACGCGTTCCCGGTCCTCCGCCGGGACCCCGAGGCGCAGCAGCGTCACGCCCTCGGCGCCCTCCGCCACCGTCTCGTCGTGGACCGTCCCCACCAGCCGGATGTGACCGCGCTCGGCCACCTGCCAGGCGAGGTCCAGCAGTTTCCGTGACTGCGCCCGGTCCAGGCCCGCGTCCAGGCCGTCGGCGAGGACGGTCAGCACCTGGACCGCGTCCGGTACCTCGCCGCTGGTGTCGACCTCCAGCACACCCGGTCCGGTGAGCAGGACGAGGGCCAGGGCCAGGAAGCGCAGTTCCCCGTCACCGAGCCGGTCCACCGGCACCAGCCCGAAGGGCCCCCGGTCGATCGCCGCGAGCACGCTGTCCGGACCCGGATCGAGCCGCGCCCCGGGGACCACGGTCAGTCCTTCCACGGGCGGCCTGCACACCTCTCGCAGGGCGCCCACCAGCGCGGCGTGCCGGGTGCGGCACTCGCCCTGGGTGCGGCGCAGCACCGCCGAGAGGTTGTCGCAGCCGCCGCGCAGCATCCCGTCCGACACCGCGGCAGGCGACCTCATGCCCTGCGGGCGCGGGTCGACGGGGAAGACCCCGCGCAGCGCGAGGACGACCTGTTCGGCCGCCGCCAGCACCATGCGCTGCCCGTCCGTGGTCCCCGCGACGCGCAGCGGCAGCAGTGAGGTGGCGAGCCGGTCGTCCGGCAAGGGTGCCCGGGTGACCGGGACCAGCCCCGCCGTGTACCAGGCCGCCTGGACCTGGCGCCGGCCGGGATCACGCAGCGCTGTGGACAGCAGCGTCTCGCCGACGCCGACCAACCGCTCGCCCACGATGCGCAGTTCGGGCTCGGTCTGCACAGCGACATCGAGCTGCACCGGGCCGACGGGACCGCTCACCGTGCAGCCGATACGGAATCCGCGCCGGCCCTCGGCGTCAGGCTGGGCGCCGTCCGGCACACAGGCCGCCACTCCCCCGCGCACCCCGTCGAAGACCGCTTCCAGCTCCTCCCCGGCGGCAAGCTGCCCGAGCACGCCCAGCGCCTCCAGCACGCTGGACTTGCCCGATCCGCTCGGCCCGGCGAGCAGGGTGAGCGGGCCGAGCGGGAAGCTCGCGCCGCGGTGCGACTTGAAGGCGGAGAGCCGCAGCTCGGTCACGGAAGGCCGGTGACTGTTCGTGCTCATGCACGCGAACGTATCGGTGCCGCGGGGTGCGGAACCGTTCCGCCGGGCCATCGGTCCTCCGAAAGTGGGTACCTCCCGCGAGCCCGTGGTTACTGTGGCCCCGTGACCGGATACGTGGCGCTCCTGCGCGGGATCAATGTCGGGCCGACGACCAGGCTCCCCATGCAGGATCTGCGGATGCTGCTGGAGGGCATCGGCGGCACGCAGGTACGCACCCATCTCCAGAGCGGCAACGCGCTGTTCGACCACGACCGCGGCGATCCGGTGGCACTCGCGGCGGAGCTGGAGAAGGCGATCCGTGGCGAGTTCGGCCGCGACGTGCCGTGCGTGGTGCGCGAGGCGGCCGAGTTGCGCACGGTGATCGAACGCAATCCGTTCGACATGACCGGCGTCAACCCGGCGCGCTTCCTCGTCACCTTCCTGTCCGGCCCGGTCGAACCGGACCGGATCGCCGGCCTCGACCCGGCCGGCTTCGCCCCGGACGAGTTCCGCCCGGGCGAGCGGGAGATCTACGTGCACTGCCCGGAAGGCGTGCAGAAGACCCGTCTCTCGCACGCCTTCTGGGAGAAGCGACTGGGCCTGACGGCCACGGCCCGCAACTGGAACACCGTCACCAAGCTGGCGGCGATGGCCGGGGAGTGACCCCGGCGGCCGGGATCAACCCAGCCCCCAGCTCTGGCCGAGCCTCCAGGCGGCACAGAGGTTGACGTCGAGGACGTAGGCCGCGGCCGTCCCGCACCGGGTCGCGCCGGTTCCGGGGGCGACGGGCTGTCCGTGCCCCATGCCGGTGATGCTGTACGTCTCCGCGACCGGGGCGCCGGAGGGGTCGTTGTACGTACGGTGCGGGAAGCCGGCGACGGTGTCGCTCGCGTCGGCGGTCTGGTCCGCGCCGTGGACGTCCGTCCACTGCCGCACCAGGTCGTCCATGTTGACGGGCTTGACGGTGTAGTCGGCCGTTCCCTGGAAGACGGTCAGCTTCGGCCACGGACCCGTGTACCCGGGGTAGGCGGCGCGTACTCGGTCGCCCCACTGGTGGGGCGTCTGCGTCGCGCCGACGTACATGCACACGTACGGCGAACCCGCGGCCTGCGCGCACCCGTAGGGCAGTCCGGCGACGACTCCTCCGCCCGCGTACACGTCCGGGTACGCGGCCATCATGACCGCGGTCATGCCGCCGCCCGCGGACAGCCCGGTCACGTAGACGCGCCCCGGATCGGCGGCCGTGTCGGTGATCTGGCGCGCGGTCATCTGCCGGACGGACGCGGCCTCGCCCTGGCCGCGGGCGATGTCGCCGGGCTGGAACCAGTCGAAGCACTGGCTGATGTTGTTGGCGGTGGTCTGGCCGGGCAGGACCACCGAGAAGCCCCACCGGTCGGCGAGCGTCGTCCACCCGCTCTGCGTCCCGTAGTCGCGGGCGTTCTGCGTACAGCCGTGCAGGGCGACGACGACGGGCCGCCCCTGGGGGAGCCCGGCGGGGACGTACCGGTACATCTTCAGGGCTCCGGGATTGCTGCCGAAGCCGGTCACCTCCTCGATCGTGCCCGCGGCCCGGGCGGTGGTGGGCGGCAGGAAGGCGGCGGCGAGCGCCGCGATCAGGACGAGCAGGACCGCGCGCAGGCGGCCCGTGCGATGTGCGGCTGCGTGTGTGGTCATGGTGTCGGACGGTAAGTGCCCCGTCCCCTGCCCGACATGGGACGGGGCACCACATCGCGCGGCCCGGGCGTGGTGTCCGGGCCGCGGCTCAGGAGCGGCGTTCGCCGCCGGAGGACCGGGGAGTCGCCACCTCCTGGTAGTGGTCGAAGTCGTACTCCAGCACGCCCTCGCCTCGGGTCAGCGACGGCAGCCGCTGCTCCAGGGCGTGGACGGACGCGGCGGGGATGTCGCCCTCGACGACGTACGAGGCCCCGTGCGGGGACGAGGTGCGCGGCACCGCGCGCAGCCGTCCGAGCACCGGCAGGACCGTGCCGTAGACGTCCGCCGGGATCTCGAGGCCGAAGCGGTGCACCGGCTCGTACACCCTGGTGCCGGCCTGCCGCAGGGCGCGCGCCAGCACCACTGCCGTGAGACCGCGGAAGTCCCCGGCCGTGCTCGACATGCTCTTGTCGAAGACGGCATGAGCATGGCTCTGGCGGGCGGCGTACCCGGAGTGCGTCATCGTGACCGTGCAGTCGGTGACCTGCCAGCCGTGGATCCCGCCACTCCGCAGCACCGCATGGACGGTCTCCTCGACGGCGCGGATGAACGCGTAGGGCATGGAGCCGAGTTCGACCTCCAGACGGAAGTCCACGCCACTGCCGACGGGTGCGGGATCGACGCGCAGTCCCACGGTGGCCAGGAACGGATTGGAGTCCGCGTGCAGGATCTCGGCGGCGCAGCCGGTGCCCATGGGGCGTTCGATGTGGATCGTCGTCGTCTCGCGGAAGGTGACGTCCACGCCGAAGTCGTCCGCCAGGGTCGCCTGGATGACCTCCTTCTGCACCTCGCCGTAGAGCGACACGGACAGTTCCCGGCGGGCGTCGTCCTGCCGCAGGTTGATGAGCGGGTCCTGTTCCGCGAGGCGGCTCAGCGCCAGGTGCAGGGCGGCCCGGTCGGCGCCCCGGCACGGGACCACGACCGTCTCCAAGGTCGGCGGGGAGAAGTGGCGGCCGCCTCCTGGTGGCGTGCCGTCCGGCTCGCCAATGGTGTCGCCGATGCGGACGCCGCCGAGCCCCCACAGCCTGCCGATCCGCCCCGCGGACACGGACGGGGACGGGACGTCGGTCCCCTGGTCGAAGACGCTGACCGCGGTGACCTTGCCCTCCTCCCCCCGCGCCCCGTAGCGCAGCCGGTCCCGGACGCCGACGGTGCCCGAGAACATGCGGACGTAGGCGATCTTCTCCCCGGCGGCCCCGCGGCCCACCTTGAAGACGGTGCCCGAAACAGGGCCCCCGGCATCGCCCCCCGCGGCGGGCAGCAGTTCGGTGATGCCGTCGACCAGGGCGTCCACGCCGGCGCCTGTGATAGCGGAGCCGAAGTACACCGGGTGGACCCGCGCGCCGCGGGTCTGCTCGGCGAGTGCGGCGCGCAGCCGGCCGTACGGAAGGGCCGCCTCGTCCCTCACATAGGCGGCGAGCAGGGTGTCGTCGCCGTCGGCGAGGACCTCGGCCAGCCGGGCCGTGAAGTCCGCGTCGTCCGCTGTGCACGCGAGGGTGCGCGCGGCGCGCGTACCCGGGTGCTCGACGCGGCACATCGCGACACTGGTGGCGGCGAGCTTGCCGGTGACGGCCCGCAGGACCTCGTCGCAGCGGGCCCCGGCGCGGTCCGTTTTGTTGACGAACACCAGGGTGGGGATCCGCAGCCGCCGGAGGGTTCGCATCAGGACCCGGGTCTGGGCCTGGACACCCTCGACCGCCGAGACGACCAGAACGGCGCCGTCGAGGACGCCGAGCACCCGCTCGACCTCGGCGATGAAGTCGGGGTGACCGGGCGTGTCGATCAGATTGACCGTGATGTCGCCGATCCCGAAGGAGGCGACGGCGGACTTGATGGTGATGCCGCGCTGTCGTTCCAGCGCCATGGAGTCGGTCCGGGTACTGCCGTCGTCGACGCTGCCGATCTCGTCGATGACGCCGGCGGTATGCAGGAGCCGCTCGGTGAGGCTGGTCTTTCCGGCGTCAACATGCGCCAGGATTCCCAGGTTCAGCACGTGCATGGAACGTCGTGTCCTTCGCGTAGGTAATGATTCCCGGCTGAATGGACATCGACAGTCCCCGCATGATCACTTCTCCTGGGTCGAAACGGTCTTTCCCGGCAGTGCAACAGAGGGCGCGCGCTGCGGGCAACCGAATTAGGGCCGATGGAGGGGGGATGGAAGGCGGGTCGCGAAGATTTTTTATCGATCAATCCAGAACCATGCTAGGGTGTAGCACATGGGACGCACCCGGGAGTTCGACACCGACCAGGCCATCGATCGCGCGATGGACCTGTTCTGGCGCCGCGGCTACGCCGAGACGTCCCTGCAGGACCTGCTCAAGGAGCTGTCGATCGGGAGCGGCAGCCTGTACTCCGCCTTCGGGTCGAAGGAGCAGCTCTACGCCCGGGCCCTGGAACGCTACTGCGCACAGCAGGCCGGCGGCCTGACGGAGATCCTGGAGAACGCGACCGAGATCCGGCCCGCGGTGCACCAGGTGCTCTCGGAGATGGTCGAGGCCGACCTGGCCGACCCCAGCCGGGGATGCCTCGTCGTCAACGCCGCCACCGAGCGCGGCGACGACCCCGACACGGTGGACCGCGTCGCGACCGCCATGCGCACGGTCGAGTCCGCCCTCGCGGGCGCCCTGGAACGGGCGAAGTCCCGCGGTGAGCTGTCCGAGGACAAGAATCCGGTGGAACTGGCCCGTTTCCTGACCACCTTCGTCCAGGGCCTCCGGGTCGTCGGCCAGGCACGCCTCGGCCGGACATTCACACAGGACGCGGTCGCGACCGCGTTGCACAGCCTGGACTGACGCACCTCACCGCTCCCCCGCACACCCTCACCACAGTGGCGGCGCCGCAATGGCACCGGCCCACAGCTCCCCGCACCATCATTGTTTATCAATCAATCCAGAAAAGGACGTGTCATGGAACTGCGCCTCAAGGACAAGGTCGCCGTCGTCACCGGGGCCAGCAAGGGCATCGGCCTGGCCATCGTCGAGGCGATGGGCCGGGAAGGGGTCCACGTCGTCGCGGGCAGCCGCGGCTCCACCCCCGAACTCGACGCGCTGCGCGACACCTACGACGTCACGGTCGTCCCGGTCGACCTGTCCACCACCGAGGGGGCCGAGACGCTGGTGCGGCGCGCCGTGGAGCAGCACGACCGGATCGACATCCTCGTCAACAACCTCGGCGGCGCGGACGCCCGTTCCGGCTTCCTGGAGGTCAACGACGCCGAGTGGCGGCGGATCTTCGACCTGACCTTCTTCAGCGCGGTGCGCACGAGCCGCGCGGCGCTCCCGCACCTGCTCGCGGCCGAGGGCGCCTCGATCGTCAACATCAGCTCGATCAACGCCCGGCTGCCCTTCCCGATGGTCGTGGACTATTCCGCGGCGAAGGCCGCGCTGACCAGCCTGACCAAGGCGCTCTCGGAGGAGTTCGCGCCGCGCGGCGTGCGCGTGAACGCGGTCTCCCCCGGCCCGGTCCGCACCCCCTTCTGGACCGCCCCGGGCGCCTTCGCCGACGCCACCGCCAGCGCCGCCGGCACCACGGCGCAAGAAGCCCTCGACGTGGTCGTACCGCAGAGCATGGGCATCAGCACGGGCCGGATCACCGAGCCGCACGAGGTCGCCGACCTCGCGCTCTTCCTGGCCTCGCCGGTGGCGGCCAACATCACCGGCGCCGAGTTCCTCATCGACGGCGGCCAGAACAAGACGATCTGAGCGCCGCCCCGGGAACCGTCGCCCCCTGCGAGGGGGCGGCGCGGGGGGGGCGAGCGGCACCCGCGAAGTGACAGGGGGAGCCGTCCGAGGGCGGACCGGGCGCCCCGTAGGCTGCGCCCGCCAGGAACCGCCGCACCGAGGGATCACCGTGAAGCTTTCCGCCGAACTGCTCGACCTGCTGAACCGCCCCAGTACGTGCTACCTCGCGACGACGATGCCCGACGGCTCGCCGCAGCTGACCCAGACCTGGGTCGACACCGACGGCGAGCACGTGCTCGTCAACAGCGTCCAGAGCCACGTGAAGACCCGGAACATCCAGCGGGATCCGCGCGTGGCGGTGACGATCTCGGACCCCGAGCACCCGTCCCGCTACTTCCAGGTCCGGGGGCGCGTGGTCGAGGTGACGACCGACGGCGCCGCGGAGCACATCGAGAAGCTGTCCCACAAGTACATGGGCGGGCCCTACCCGTGGTTCGGCGGGCGTGACCAGGTGCGCGTCCTCTTCGTCATCGCTCCGGAGAGCATCAGCGGCACGGGCTGACCCGACACCTGACCGCCTCCGCGCCGCCGGACGGTTGCCGGGCGAACCTCACTTCACTCGTTCGAGAGCACTGCTCTTGACTTTGAGCAATGCACCACGAGAGCATTGCTCACAGTTCGAAGCATGCCTCACCGTTCATGAACGGGGTTCGCCATGAAACTGCTCTATCGCGGCCCGAGCCGCCAGACCCTGCACGACCAGTTCGCCAAGCGCCGGCGCATCGACGCCGACGCGCCGGTCGTGAGCGCGTCGGAGACCCGGATCGAGGCGCCGCCGGAGCGGGTCTGGCGCATCATCGCCGACCCCTCCGGCTGGTCGTCCGTACTGCCCGGCCGCCGGATCGTACGGCTCGACGACGGCGTGACCGAGGACGCCGAGTTCATCTGGGCCATGGGCCGGACCACCATCAGGTCCCGCTTCGCCGTGGTCGACGCGGGGCGAGAGCTCACCTGGACCGGCGTCGCCATGGGTGTCAAGGCGGTGGACCGCCAGGTGCTCACGGCGACGCCGGACGGCGGGACCGTCCTGCGCATCGAGGAGTCGATGGCGGCCCCGCTCGTCCGCCTCCTGTTCAGCCCGGGCAAGCTCCGCGCCCAGCACGGGATATGGCTGGCCGCCGTCAAGGCCGCCGCGGAGGACCGAGCCCGCGTCGGAGCGGGTGCTCAGCCGAGGGGATAGCCGATCTGCTCGATGTCCTTGACGAGATCGGCCGGGTCCACGTCCGGGTTGAGGGCGGCTATCACCTCCGCGGTCAGCGGGCGCAGCTCATGGACGTGCCGGACGGCCTCCAGGTCGACCGCGACCTCGTAGCAGCCCTCGGCGAACTCCCGATAGGCCTCCGCCGAGCGGTCGGCCGGCAAAGCGAAGAGATAACCCGCACCGTCCGGGTCCTCCGTCCCGTCCTCGGGGAACTCGATCGTCCCCGCCCGCCAGGCGTCGTCCTGCGGCTGCCGCCACATACAGACGGTCACCACCGGAGTGCCGTCCTCGTCCGAGAACGCCGGCTCCTCGACATACGGACGGAAGACCTCGGGGACCTCGTCGAGCACACCCGGCCAGGGGCCGTCGGCCGCGTAAGGGCTCATGTGCGACTCATGGGCGAAGCCGCAGACATAGGCACCCGCCGGCGAGAAGACGATCGCGTATTCGTTGCCCGAGCCGTCACGCATCGAGGCCATCTCCTCGGTCCCGGACCACCGGGAGTCGTAGGAGTAGTAGCGGTCGGCCCACTCAGGGCTGAGGATCGCGTCCAGCATGGCCAACGCACGGCAGTGGTCACGAAGTACGGGGATGCCTGGCAGGCGCCGGGCGATGTCGTGAACGGTCATGCCCACATCCAAGAGCATGCCGTCGGCGCACCCGCACCCGCCCAGGGCAATGCCGGCCGCCGGCCGGGCCCGGGCTCCGGCCGGCTCCGCGAACCATGACGTGGAGTAATCATCCGATGCTCTCCAGCAACTGGAGTGACACCTTTCAAGGAGGTAGTCACTTCACTTGACCCACTCCAGAAAAGGAGTAATGTCCCATGTGAGGCTTTATTGCCCATCCATCCCTCGGGCAGGTGTTGATCATGGGCGCCGCAGTACTGCTCTCCGAGACCCCTTGTTCCGGCCACGACGGACCGCAGTCCACCCCGTCCGCGGCCGTGGGCTCGTGGGCGCTTCCCTGGTCGAGCCAAGCCTGCCGCCACGCGCGGGAAGCGGTCCGCGGGGCGCTGCACCAGTGGGGCCGGGACGATGTCGCGGACACCGCGGAACTCCTGGTCAGCGAGCTGGTCGGCAACGCTCTCCGGCACGCTCGCGCGCCGCTGGCGCTCAACTGCGTGCTCCTCGGCGACACCGTGTGCTGCGCCGTCATCGACGGGAGTCCGGACCTGCCCCGGGTCATGGGGGCCGATTCCGAGGACGAGAGCGGCCGCGGGCTGGCGCTGGTGGAACTGCTGTCCGCACGCTGGGGCTCCGACAGCACCCCCAGGGGCAAGGCCGTGTGGTTCGAACTGCACTGCCGGCCCGGCGGGTCATCGGCCGACCCGGAGAACCGCCGGTGACCGCCGTCGAGCCCATGGCCGCCGCCACCGCCCGGCTGCGCGCGGCAGGGTTGCGGGTGACGGCACAGCGCATCGCGCTGCTCATGGCGGTCGACGAGTCACCGGGCCATGCCGACGCCGAGACGCTGCGCCAGGTGGCCGGCCGTGTCACGGGGGGCCTTTCCCTGCAGGCCACGTACAACGTGCTGCGCGCCCTCGTGGACGCGGGGCTCGTCCGGTGCACCCTGATCCCGGGCCACGCCGGCCGGTACGAGACCGAGTGCGGCGACAACCACCATCACTTCGTCTGCCGGTCCTGCGGCAGCATCCGCAATGTGAAGTGCGCCGTGGGCCGTGCGCCGTGCCTGGACCCCGACCTCCCCGACACGTACTCCGTCGACGAGGCCGCCGTCACCTTCTGGGGGCGGTGCCCCGACTGCGCCGTCGCGGCGGACTGACGGCGGACATGAACGGAGGGCCCGCCTCCACAGCGGGCCCTCCGTCACGGAAGCCGTCGCATCGGCCGGTGCAGCCGCGTCAGGCGGCGGTGCGCCGGTTGCGCCGGACCGTGAACCATGTGCCGGTGGCACCGGCGGCCAACAGCGCGCCGACGGCCAGGCCCACCGGCAGCGCCGGGAACGCCGAGGCGTCGCTGATCGCGGCGGCGGTCCTCATGGCCGGACCCGGCGTGATGCTCGTGCGGACCGGGTCCACGTGCCGTATCGGGCCGTAGGACTTGACCGAGCCGTCCGTGTTCAGCACCAGCTGCTTGTTGTTCGGGTGCCGGAAGTCGAACATGCCCGTGAGCGAGCCGGCCGTGGCGTCGAAGGAGTGGTCCCCGACCCGGCCGGTGCGCCAGTTGTCCTCGACGAAGCGGATGATCGAGGACTGGTCCGTCAGCGTGTGGTCCACCTTGTTGACCTTGCTGAACGGGGAGACCACCAGGAGCGGCTGACGGGTGCCCGGCCCGCAGCGGTCCGCGTAGCCGCCCGCGGCCTTGGGGCCCGCCTGGCACGCGGGGCTGTCGGTGGTCTTGCCGTTGGAACCCACCGTGGTGTCCTTCGAGCCGTTGTGCGGCTTGACGAAGGTGTGGTCGTACCAGCCGTCGGAGTCGTCGTACGCGACGACGACAGCGGTGGAGCTCCACTGCGGCGACTGCTGCACGGCGTTGATCTGCTGGACGAGGAAGTGCTGCTCGTCGATCGGGTCGGAGTAGGCGCCGTGGCCGTCCTGGTACTCGGGCGCCTTGACGAAGCTGACGGAGGGCAGCTTGCCCGCCTTGAGGGCCGCGTCGAAGTCGGTCAGGTCGTAGTTGTGGTTGGCCTGGCCGTTGTGCCCGATCTCGTCGACGTTCTTGGGCGGCAGGTGGTGCGGGTTGGACGTCGACTTGAAGTACTCGAACGGCGAGTGGTGCGGGCTGTAGTCCACGACCGCCGCGCCGCCGATGTTGGCGTGCGTGGTGTCGCACTTGGCGTAGTCGCCCTGCTTGCCGTCCCACGCGGTGGAGGGCCGGAAGCCGCCCTGGAACCAGCCCCAGCTGACGTCCTTGGCGTTGAGCAGGTCGCCGATGTTGCGGCCCTGCATCGCGCCGAGCGCGTTGGTGCTGGTGTGGTCCTTGTCCGAGCAGTCGTCGTAGGCCGGGTCCGGGTCGTTGATGACCGTGCCGACGCCCTTGGAGTTCGGGGAGACGACGGTGTAGGCGTCCGGCGTGGACGTCTGCTTCGGGTGCTCGGTGCCCGTGGCCGGGTCGACGGAAGTGACGCCGTGCGTCTGACCCGCGATCAGGTTGAGGGCGCCGGGGGTGGACGGGCCGTAGACCGAGCCGAAGGAGCGGTCGCCCAGGGTGTAGTGCTGGGCGTAGTTCCACAGCGCGGTGACGGTGTTGCCGTCGTAGTAGTCCATCACCAGGCCCGGCTCGCCGAAGAGGCCGCCGCTGCAGGTGTCGACGTTGGTGTTCTGCACGAACTGGTCGGCCTTGCCGCCGTTGTAGGCGTACTGCTCCGGCCCGTAGTTGTGGTTCTGGTCGCAGGTCAGCGCCTGCGAGGAAGCCAGCCGTTGGGGCGTGTACTGGTTGGGGTTCTTCGTCAGCAGCCCGGCGTGCGCCAGGGTGTCGATGTCCCGGGGGGTGTTCTTGGCCGCCGTGAACTTGGTGCCGTCGGTGTTGGCGGCCTTGGGGTAGGTGCCGAAGTAGTGGTCGAACGAGACGTTCTCGTCGAAGAGGACGACCACGTGCTTGATGGGCGTGGCCGTCGAGGGGGCGGGGTGATGCCAGGTGGGTGTCGCGGCCCAAGTGGCCGCGCTCCCGCCGAGAACAGTGAGCGCGGCGGCGCCCGCAAGCGCCCCCAGGCTCCGCATCGCCGCTCGTCTCTTCCTGCTGATCATGTTCTTTCACGCTCCGCGGAGGATCGTTGCCTTGGCGTACGTTCTCGGATGCTCCGCCCGAAGAACGGCCTTCTACCGGAGCATTGGTGGCGGGGGGATGAACACAAGGTCAGGGAAGCCGGGCCAAAACTTGACCACCAGTTGACCCGGCACACGTGCCGCGCCTCAGCAGTGTGGGCGCGGGCGGTTCAGCCGAGCAGGGCGCGCCCGTACCAGTCGTCCGCGTCCCGCACACCGGGCAGGGCGAAGAAGTAGCCCCCGCCGAAGGGCTTGATGTAGTCGACGAGCGGTTCGCCGGCCAGACGGTGCTGCACGGCCTCGAACTGGCGGGCCAGGTCCTGCTGGTAGCTGCAGAAGAGCAGGCCCATGTCGAGGTTGCCGTTGGAGTCCGCGCCCCGGTCGTAGTTGTACGGGCGCCGCAGGATGCGTTGGTCGGAGGTGCCCGCGGTGCGCGGGTTGGCGAGCCGGATGTGGCTGTCCAGGGGTATGACGTCGCCCTTGGGGTCGTCGGCGTAACGGGGCGTGTCCCGCTCGTGGTTGCCGTCGAGCGGCGCACCGGACTCCCGGGCCCGGCCGAACATCCGCTCCTGCTCCGGGAGCGAGACCCGGTCCCAGAACTCCACGAGCATCCGGATCAGCCGGACCACCTGGTAGCTTCCGCCGACGGCCCAGTCCGGCTCACCTGCGTCCTGACCCACCCACACCAGGCGGTCCATCTCGCGGGCGTCGGAGGAGTCAGGGTTGGCGGTGCCGTCCCTGAAGCCCAAAAGGTTGCGCGGGGTGCCGGCCGGGCGCGGCGGGCTGCTGAATCCGTCCAGACGCCAGCGGACCTGCATGCCGCCGCGGGTGTGCCGGGCGATGTCGCGCAGCGCGTGCAGCACGGTGTCCGTGTCGTCCGCGTGCAGTTGCAGGCTCAGGTCGCCGTGGCACCACTCGGGCAGCAGGTCGTCGTCGGGGAAGGCGGGCATCGCCGTCAGCCGTCGGGGCCTGCGGTCGCCGAGGCCGAAGCGGCCGTCGAAGAGGGAGCCGCCGACGCCCACGGTCACCGCGAGCGCGCCGCCGGGCGGCCGCTCCCCGAGCAGCCCGGAGTCGGCGGGCGGTCCGGTGATGCCGACCGGTCGTGGCATGCCGCCGGAGGTCAGCGCGCGGGCGCGGTCGGTGAGCGTGCGCAGCAGGTCGGTCAGTTCGGCGCGGGTGCCCGCCGTCACGTCGAGGGCGGTGAAAGCGGTGACCCGGCGCGCGGGGGCGATCACCGACTGCTGGCGGCGGCCGTGGAACGGGGCGACGGGTGTGCCGGCCGCTTCGCCGTCACCGCCCTCACCGGCGAGGGGAGGCGCCGCGCCGCCGGCCGCGAGCCCGGCACCGGCCAGGGCCGCACCGCGCAGGAAGCCGCGCCGTCCGACTCCCCCGGTGCCCGGCCGCTCCGCGGAGCTCACACCGTCCTCCGCGGCTCGCACAAGGTGGCCACCGACGCCAGCCGTTCCACCAGTTCGTCCAGGGCGGCGTCGACCTTCTCCCGCTGGGCACGGGTCAGGCGGGACAGCGGGGTCCACTGCCCGTCCGGGGCGAGCCCGTCCAGGGTGTCCTGCGTCTCGTCCAGTTCGCGGTCCAGCTCCGGCAGTTCCGGGTACCGCGTCGACAGCAGGGGGCGCAGCCGGGACAGGACCTCGCGGGTGCCGTCGAGGTTGGCGCGGGCGGTGGCCAGATTGCTGCCGCTGCCGTAGTCGGTCCGTCCGGTCAGCTCGAACTGCACGGTGTTCTCCAGGATCTCGTGTGCCCGCAGGCCGAGTTGGGCCGGGTCCATGCGGGCCTGCGACCAGTTGTCGCGCAGCGCGGTGACGGCCGCCACCAGGGCACCGGCCGGGGCGCGCAGGCTGCCCGCGGACCGGCCGTGCCACAACCCGTACTCGATGCGGTGGAAGCCGGTGAAGGACGGGTCGCCGACGCCGCCGGGCAGGCCCGCGTCCGTCCCGTTGATCTGCCCGTCCGCGTCGCCGAAGGCGTCGTAGGCGGCGCCGAGCCGCTCGTACTCCAGGTGCGCGGGCAGCCAGGCCTTCCGCGCGGCGGCCAGATCACCGCGGTCGACGGCGTCGCGCAGGTCCCCGGTCAGCCGCACCACGCCGTCCAGACCTGCGGCGACCCACTTCTGATAGGCGATGGACGGCGTCGTCAGGTCCTGCCGGCTGACGGGGGCGGCGGCGGGTCCGCCCTGTCCCGACGTGACGCGGACCGTCGGCCCGGTGATCGCGTCGCCGTCGTCGGGTACGCACTGGAAGGCGTACGCGCCCTTGCCGAGGTCGACGGTCAGCGAACGGGTCGTGCCGGGGCCGATGTCCTCGACCTCGCCGTACACGGCCTTGCTCGCGGGGTCCTCCAGGTAGACCTCGGAGGCGACGTCGGAGGTGTTGCGCAGGTCGAAGACCTGGAGGCCGGACCGGGCGTCGTCCCAGCCGTGGCCGCAGGCACCGCGCGACACCTCGACGGTGGTGTGCGGCGGTCCGGCCGCGGTCGCGGTCGTCGCGGACGGGTCCTGCCACAGGACGACGGCGGCGAATACGGCGAGCACCACCACGAGACCCGTGGCGCCCCACAGACGGGGCGAGCGCGATCCGGGGCCGGGCAAGGGCATTCCGGGCCTCCCCCGGTGTCGTACGGTGCGTTGATCACCTCATGCTAGGCAGCGGAATCAGGCCAAAACGCTTCCCAGAGGAATCGATGACCAAGAGTTCCCTCCTGGTTAACCCGGCCCGCCGGGGAAACGCGAAGGCCGCCGCCCCCGGAGGGACGGCGGCCTTCGGCCGACCGGGAAGGTCAGAGGGAGCCACCGGGCTTGAGCGCGGCGGCGATGCGGGTCACGCGGCCGCCGAGGTAGCGGGCAGCCTCGACGCGGTTGGCGTCGGGGAGGTCGGCACCGTTGTTGGAGGGGTGCGAGGGGCCGTAGGGGTTGCCACCGGCCGCGAAGAGCAGCGGGTCCGTGTAGCCGGGGGACGCGATGAGTCCACCCCAGTGGTAGAAGGTGTTGTTGATCGCCAGGATGGTGCTCTCCTGACCGCCGTGGGCGTTGGCCGCGGAGGTGAAGGAGGCGTAGACCTTGTTCGCCAGCTTGCCCTGGGCCCACAGCGGGCCGGTCTGGTCGAGGAACTGCTTGAGCTGCGCGGCCGGCAGGCCGAAGCGGGTCGGCGAACCGAACAGCACGGCGTCCGCCCACTCGAGGTCGTCGTTCGTGGCCTCGGGGATCTCCTGCGAGACGCGGTGGTTCTCGGCCCACACGGGGTTGCTGTTGATCGCGGCCTCGGGTGCGAGCTCCGCCACGCGACGCAGCCGGACCTCCGCCCCCTCCTTCTGCGCGCCCTCGGCGATCGCCTGCGCCAGGCTCCGCACCGAGCCGGTGGCCGAATAGAAAATGATCGAGACGCGTGTCACGTGTATCGCTCCTTGCTGTACCGGATCTTGCGGGCAGGGCACCGCCCTCCGCATGGTTGAACATTAAACGACCCTGTGGCATTCCGCCAGTTCCGGCCCCAGAAGTGGCACGCGTCTCACCGCACACGACACCCTCGACCCGAGGGGACGCCCCGACCGCCGCCGATGTCCGGCAGGATCGGGTGACCGACAAGACGACCCCTGAGTCGACATGACGTCACGTCAGGCGGCAGCCGCGGCCTCGGCGATCTGCTCCGCGCTCGGCGCGATCCTGGGCGAGGCGACGGTCACCAGCACATTGACCACAGCGAAGGCGGCCGCGACGAGCAGTCCGCGGTGGAAGCCCTCGACCAGGGCCTGCTGCGGGGCCATGCCGTCGGCGACCGCGGCGTTGGCACGCGAGACGGACAGGGTCGTCGCGAGGGCCAGTCCCAGCGCGCCGCCCACCTGGTAGAAGGCCGTGACGACACCCGAGGCCGCACCGGCCTCGTGGTGCTCAACGTCCACAACGGCCGCGATCTGGGCGGGGACACCGACGGCGATGATGCCGGCCCCGAACAGGATCAGCCCCGGCAGCAGGTGCGAGGCGTATCCGCTGTCCGCGCCCGTACGGGCGAGGAGCAGCAGGCTCAGCGCGCTCAATGCGGCGCCGGACAACTGGACGGTGCGCGTGCCGAATCGGTGCACCAACGCAGGGGTCACCACGGCGACGAGGATGGCGGCGGCACCCATCGGCAGGATCTCCATGCCGGTCCTCAGCGCCGAGGCACCCCGGACCTGCTGCAGATAGATCGCGGTGAGGAAGAACATCGTCAGGAAGGCCGCCCCGTTGAGGGCCAGGGAGCCGCTGGACGCACTGAGGGCGCGGGAGCGGAAGAGCCGCAGCGGCACCAGGGGCGCCGCGGAACGGGCCTCGACCGCGACGAAGGCGGCCAGCAGGGCCACTCCCGCCACGAGGCAGACGACCGCCTCGGCCGAGCCCCAGCCCACCGGCTCGGCGCGCACCACGCCGTAGACCACGGCCAGCAGTCCCGCGGTGCTCAAGCCCGCGCCCAGGACGTCGAATCCGCGGCCGGCCTGCCGCGTCGTGGCGCGGATGACCAGCGGAGTGACCGCGATCAGGGCCGCCACGATGGGGACGTTGACGAAGAAGACCCAGCGCCAGCTGAGGGAGTCGACGAGCAGACCGCCGGCCACCACGCCCAGGGTGCCGCCGAGGCCGGCCAGGCCACCCCACACCCCCATGGCGATGTTCCGCTGCCTGCCGTGCGCGAAGGTGACGGTCAGGATCGACAGCGCCGCCGGGGACATCAGCGCTCCGCCCAGGCCCTGCACCGCCCGGGCGGCGATCAGCTCACCGGGGGTCTGGGCCAGGCCTGCGACGAGCGAGGTGACACCGAAGAGGGCGAGGCCTGCGAGGAAGACCCGCCGGGAGCCCAGCAGGTCGGCGGCGCGGCCGCCGAGCAGCAGGAACCCGCCGAAGAGCAGGGTGTACGCGCTGATGACCCATTGGAGGCCGTCGGCGGTGAAGTCCAGATCGCTCTGGATATGGGGCAGGGCGACGTTCACGATCGTCACGTCGAGCACCACGATGAATTGTGCGAGGGCCAACACCGTCAGGGTCGCCCAAGGGCTGCGCCGCATGGAATTCCTCATCAGAACGGGAGGGTGGGTCAGGGGAGTCGACACGTCTTCGAATGCCGCGCACCGGACCGGGAAAAGGTCGGAACCGTTCCGGGCAGGCGTTGTTTACAGCGTAAGCATAGGCATGAGATTACAGCGTAAACAAGTGTGTCCTCGCACAAGCCCCCTCACATGTACGCTGTAAACCCGGTCGGTCAGGGAGGTCGCACATGGAGTCACCGCGCAAGCGCCTGGACCGCGGCGTCCTCGTGACCACGGCCCTCGCCCTCGCCGACGCGGAAGGACTGACCGCCGTCACCACGCGCCGCGTGGGCCAGGAGCACGGGGTCTCACCGATGGCCCTCTACCGGCACTTCCGCGACAAGGACCAGATCCTCGACGCCATCGCCGAGCGCCTGCTGTCCGAGGTCCACCTCCCCGAACCGGACGACCGCGCCTGGGACCTCCAACTGCGCGACGTGCTCACCGCGCTGCTCACCGTCCTGCGCCCGCACGCCGCGGCGGCCGGGCTCGTCACCACCCGGATCCTGGGCTCGCCGCCCGGGCTCGCCATCGCGGAACGGACCCTGGCGCTGCTGGCCGGCGCGGGCTTCGGGGTCGAGCAGGGCGCGGAGATCGCGAGCCAGTCACTGTGCTCGATGGTCACGCTCGTCGTGACCGAGCCGGGGCGCATCGAGACCGAGGACCCGCAGGTCCGGGACGACGCGGTCCAGGCGAAGCGGGCGTCACTGGAAGCGCTCTCCCCCGAGCGCTACCCGCACCTCGTCGCCGCGGCGGGCGCACTCGCCTCCTGCTCCAGCGACGACGTCTACTACGCGCACGGCGTCGAGCTTCTCGTCGCCGGGATTCGCGGCGTCCGCACCGGACCGCACACCCCCGCCGTCTGACACGGGGCGGATACGCCGCCACGGCGACCACAAGAGCACTCCAGGGCCAGGTCGCGCGCTGCCGCGCGCCCGTATGACCTCCCTCACATTGGTACCGGACCCACGAGTCCGGTACCTTTTCGGTTATCCGGACCCAAGGGTCCACATCTTTGTGGACCGCCTCTCAGAAGGACGCACGAGCGATGACCCACGCACGCATCAGCGAAGCCCTCATGGCCCTGGTGTTCGAGCCCCGGCTCCCCCTGGACGAGGCGCTGGACACCTACTACGCCCCCGACTACACCCACCGCGGCGACGGAACGACCCTGGACCGCGCGGAGTTCGCCGCCATGGTCGCCCGCACCCGCGCCCGGATCACCCGCGGCACGGTGACAGTGCTCGACGAACTGCGGGACGGCTCCGCCTACGCCGAACGGCACGCCTTCGAGATCACCCTGGCGGACGGCTCCACCCAGCACCGGGAGATCGCCGTCTTCGGCACGCTCGCCGAGGACGGCCGGTTCCGGCACCTGAGCGAGACGGGCTTCGACCTCGCCCCGCACCCTGCCGCCTGATCCGCCCGCCTCCCCCTACGAACGGAGAACCGCATGCCCCGCCTGGCAAACCCCGACCCGGACGCTCTCCCCGCCGACGTACGCGAATTCCTTTCCTTCCTCCCGCCGGACCCGCTGGTCAAGATGCTGTCCCACGCCGCGGGCACGGTGCGGCCCTTCATCGAGCTCGCCACGGCGCAGTTCACCTCGCTCGAACTGCCCGCCCGCTCACGGGAACTGGTGATCCTCACGGTCGCCGCGTACGCGGACTGCGCCTTCGTCGCGGCCCAGCACGAGCCGATGGCGCAGGCCGCCGGTGTCGACGAAGCGACCCGCCGGCTCATCGCGGGCCGGGAGGTGGAGAGCCCCGACCTGTCCCCGTACGACCGGGCGGTCGTCCGCCTCACCGCCGAGGTGGTGCAGCGCCCGCGGGTGTCCGACGAGATCTTCGGCGGGGCGCGACGGTTGCTCAGCGAGCGCGAGCTCGTCGAGGTGCTGCAAGTGGCGGGCTACTACTGGTCGTTCAGCCGGGTGTGCACCGTGCTCGACGTCGAGATCACCCAGGTGTACGGCGCGGGGGAACCCCTCCTCACCGACGCCCCCGACCGCTGACCCGGGTCGACCGGGGCCGCGCTCAGGGCCGCAACGCCTGGAGCACGAGTTCCCCGTAGCGCCGCCAGACCGCCGGATCCCGTTCCGCGACGGTCATGAGCTGCAGGGCCGCACCGCACAGGATGACGCGCAGATCCAGCAACGTCGCGTCCCCGCGGACCGTCCCGGACGCCTTGGCCGCCTGCATCAACTCCGTCAGCATGGTCAGGACGGAGCCGGCCGCGGGCGAGGTCGCCTCCGCCAGCCGCCCGGCCAGCAGCCGGTCGCGGGCCAGGTTCTCGAAGAGCCGCAGCACATAGGCGTGGAACGCGCGCTCGGGGTCGGTCTCGCCCAGCGCGGCCTCCGTGTCCCGCTTGAGCTCCTCCAGGCGCAGTTGCGCGATCGCCTCGACCAGGTCCTCCTTGGCCGGGAAGCTCCGGTACACCGTGGCCTTGCCGACCCCCGCCCGGGCCGCGATCTGCGGCACGGTGGCCTGCGGGCCGAGCTCGGCGAACACCTCGGTCGCGGCGGCGACGACCCGCTCGTGATTCCGGCGCGCGTCCGCCCGCCTCAGCGGCGCGGCCGCCGCCGGTTCCCCCGGCCTGGCCTCGGAAGTCTGCATGCCACCAGTCTGCACGCCCTGCCCCGCGGTCCCGGAGCGCCCCTGCCGGGAGCCCCGGTCAGCTGGTCTTGGGCGCGGGCTCCAGGATCGCGACGCACTCCACGTGGTGTGTCATCGGGAAGAGGTCGAACGCCCGCATGCGCCGCGGGACATAGCCGGCCTCGCCGAACCAGCGCAGGTCGCGGGCGAGGGCGGCGGGGTCGCAGGCGACGTAGGCGATGCGGCGGGGATTGAGGGACGCGACGTGGGTGACCGTGGCGTGGCCGGCGCCGGTGCGGGGCGGGTCGAGCACGACGAGGTCGGCCTCGGTGATGCCGGTGCGGGGCAGGACGGTCTCGACCTTGCCCTGTTCGATGCGGACCCGGTCGAGGTCGCCGAGGTTGTGCCGGGCGTCCTCCACCGCGCGCTTGCCGGACTCGATGCCGAGCACGGCACCGGTCTCGCCGACCCGCTCGGCCAGGGCCCCGGCGAAGAGGCCCACGCCGCAGTAGAGGTCGAGGGCGGTCTCGCCCTTGCGGGGGGTGAGGCCCTGCATGACGGCCTCGACCAGGAGCTCGGCGGCCATCGGGTGGACCTGCCAGAAGCCGCCGGAGCCGACGCGCCAGGTGCGGTCGTCCGCCCGTTCGCGCACGAAGCCGCGGCCGTGGACGCGGTGCACGCCGCCCTGCTCGTCGACCCGCATGACCGACACCGGCCGGTCGAGCTCCACGATGGGCAGCCGCCCGCCGGGGCGCGGCGTGATGATGACCTGCCGGTCGGAGGAGCCGGTGGCGGAGATCGCCTCGACGGTGGCGATGCCGGGCCAGTCGCGGGACTCCACGCCCAGCTCGGAGACGCCCGGAGCGGCGATCAGGCAGCGGTCGATCCGCTCGACCTCGTGGGAGCGGTGGCGGCGCAGGCCCGCGTGCCCTTCGGCGTCGACGGCGTACTGGACGCGGGTGCGCCAGGCCGGGACCTCGCCCTTGGCGACCTTGTCGCCGGGCGCGGGCTCCACGGTGCCGTCCCAGCCGGCCTCCTGCGGGGTGAGGCCGCCGAGCCGCTCCAGCTGCTCGGTGATGACCTGGACCTTCAGCCGCCGCTGCGCGCCGGGCGCCGCGTGCTGCCAGTCGCAGCCCCCGCACTTGCCCGGTCCGGAGAAGGGGCAGGGCGCCTCGACCCGGTCCGGGGAGGGCTGGAGGATCTCCACCGCGTCGGCGCGCAGGAAGCGGGAGTCCGGGCCGCCCTCGGTGACCTCGGCGATCACGCGCTCGCCCGGGAGGGCGTGCCGGACGAACAGCACCTGGCCCTCGTGGCGGGCGACGCAGTGACCGCCGTGCGCGACGGGGCCGACCTCGACCTCGTAGCGCTCGCCGACGAGGGCGTCGGCCTCAGGGGCCTTCGTACGGTGCTGCATCTCGGAACGGGCTCCTGACAACGGGGGCGGGATGAGGACGGCAGCTCACCAGTCTACGGTGCGCCGCCGCCCTCGCCTCACGCCCGTCCGCTGGGCTCCCGGCGCCTGCGCGGGCGGCCGACCTCGCCGCGGCGCACGGAACCGGGCGCGTTCCACTCGGCGCCCTTGCGGGCCCTGACCTTGGCGCGCTCGGAGGACTCCAGCTGCCAGGGCACCGAGGTGACCATCACACCGGGGGTGAACAGCAGCCGGCCCTTGAGCCGCAGGGCGCTCTGGTTGTGGAGCAGATGCTCGTACCAGCGGCCGACCACGTACTCCGGGATGAAGATCGAGACGACGTCGCGGGGGCTGCTGCGGCGCAGGCTCTTGACGTAGTCGACGATCGGCCGGGTGATCTCGCGGTAGGGCGAGTCCAGCACCTTCAGCGGGACGTCGATGCCGCGCCGCTGCCACTCGGCCTGCAGCGACTTGGTGTCGGCGGGGTCGACGTTGATGCTGAGCGCCTCCAGCGTGTCCGAGCGGAACAGCTTGGCGTACGTCAGGGCGCGCAGCGTGGGCTTGTGGACCTTGGAGACCAGCACGATCGAGTGCACCCGGGAGGGCTTGGCCTCCTCCTCGCCGGGTTCCTCCGCGGCGGCGAGCTCGCTGGAGACACGGTCGTAGTGGCGGCGGATGGCGGTCATCGTCGCGTAGAACAGGCCCATGCCCAGCACCGCGACCCAGGCGCCGTGGGTGAACTTGGTCAGCAGGACGACGACCAGCACGAGGCCGGTGAAGAAGGCGCCGAAGGTGTTGATCGCGCGCGAGCGGATCATGTGGCCGCGCACCGCCGGGTCGGTCTCGTCGGCCAGGTGCCGGTTCCAGTGCCGGACCATGCCGATCTGGCTCAGGGTGAACGAGACGAAGACGCCGACGATGTAGAGCTGGATCAGCCGGGTCGAGTCGGCCCCGTAGAGGTAGACCAGCACCGCGGCGAACGCGGCCAGCAGCACGATGCCGTTGCTGAAGGCGAGCCGGTCGCCGCGGGTGTGCAGCTGCCGCGGCAGGTAGCGGTCCTGGGCGAGGATCGAGCCGAGCACCGGGAAGCCGTTGTACGCGGTGTTGGCGGCCAGGAAGAGGACCAGGGCGGTGGCCCCCGCCAGGAAGATGAAGGGGATCGAGCCGTCTCCGAAGACGGCCGAGGCGACCTGCGCGATCACCGGGTCCTGGGTGTAACCCGCGCCGACCGGCTTGCCGTTGACCAGCAGGTCGGTGGCCGGATTCTCGGCCATCCGCACCTTGGTGTACAGCGCGAGCGCGATGATGCCGCAGAACATCGTCACCGCGAGCAGGCCCATCATGGCCAGCGTCGTGGCGGCGTTCTTCGACTTCGGCTTGCGGAAGGCCGGCACGCCGTTGCTGATCGCCTCGACGCCGGTGAGCGCCGCGCAGCCGGACGAGAAGGCGCGCAGCAGCAGGAAGACCAGGGCGAAGCCGGCCAGTCCGGTGTGCTCGGCCTTGATCGTGTAGCCCGCGGTCGGGGCGTGCATCTCACTACCGGTGGCGATCTTGAAGATGCCCCAGAGCAGCATGCAGAAGACGCCGAAGACGAACGCGTACGTGGGGATCGCGAAGATCGTCCCGGACTCGCGGACGCCGCGCAGGTTCATCAGCATGAGCACCACGATCATGCCGATCGCGCCGATCACCTTGTGCTCGACGAAGAACGGCACCGCCGACCCGAGGTTCTCCACCCCCGAGGCGACCGACACGGCCACGGTGAGCACGTAGTCGACGAGCAGCGCGCTGGCCACCGTGAGCCCGGCGCGCGGTCCCAGGTTGGTGGTCGCGACCTCGTAGTCGCCGCCGCCGGAGGGGTAGGCGTGCACGTTCTGCCGGTACGAGGCGACGACCGTGAACATCAGCACCACGACCGCGACCGCGATCCAGGGGCTGAAGTGGTAGGCCGACACTCCCGTGATCGACAGGACGAGGAGCACCTCGCCCGGCGCGTAGGCAACGGAGGACAGCGGGTCGGAGGCGAAGACCGGGAGGGCCAGCCGCTTGGGCAGGAGGGTCTCCCCGAGCTTGTCGCTCCGCAGCGCCCGCCCGATCAGGATCCGTTTCGGAAGGTCGGTCAGTTTGGACACCCGAGGATGTTAGAGGATCGTCAAGGTTTTCGATCCCCCGCCCACCTATCGAGCGGTTACGTGCGTGTGTAGCTTTGGCCGCGGTCTGAGACCCTGAGAGGGAATCGGCCACATTGTTGACAGCCGGAAGGACGGTCGTGCACGTCGTGATTATGGGTTGCGGGCGAGTGGGTTCCACTCTCGCGCACTCCCTTGAGCAGCAAGGTCATACAGTGGCCGTGGTGGACCAGGACCCGACGGCGTTCCGCCGCCTGGGCTCGGGTTTCAGCGGACGCCGCGTGACCGGGGTCGGATTCGACCAGGACACGCTGCGCGAGGCGGGCATCGAGGAAGCCGGCGCGTTCGCCGCCGTCAGCAGCGGGGACAACTCCAACATCATCGCGGCCCGGGTGGCCCGTGAGATGTTCGGCATCGAGAACGTGGCCGCCCGCATCTACGACCCCCGCCGTGCCGAGGTGTACCAGCGCCTGGGCATCCCGACCGTGGCCACGGTGCGCTGGACGGCCGACCAGATGCTGCGCCGCCTGCTGCCGTCGGGGGCCGAGCCGTTGTGGCGCGATCCGAGCGGTGGGGTACAGCTCGCCGAGGTGCACACCGACACCGCGTGGGTGGGCCACAAGGTCAGCCGGCTGCAGGAGGAGACCGGAGTGCGCGTGGCGTTCCTCACGCGGCTCGGCGAGGCGATGCTGCCCACGTCCGAGACCGTTCTTCAGGAGGGCGACCTCGTGCACGTGATGATGCGCACGAACGAGGTCGAGCAGGTCGAGGCCGCGTTCGCCAAGGGTCCCGAGGAGACGAGCCGATGAGGGTCGCCATCGCCGGGGCGGGCGCCGTGGGCCGCTCGATCGCGGGTGAGTTGCTGGAGAACGGCCACGAGGTCCTTCTGATCGACAAGAACCCCACCTCGATCTCGGTCGAGCGGGTGCCGCAGGCGGAGTGGCTGCTGGCCGACGCCTGCGAGATCACCTCGCTGGACGAGGCGGCGCTGCAGCGCTGCAATGTGGTGATCGCCGCCACGGGTGACGACAAGGTCAACCTCGTGGTGTCGCTGCTCGCCAAGACGGAGTACGGCGTGCCGCGCGTGGTCGCCCGGGTGAACAACCCCAAGAACGAGTGGCTGTTCAACGAGGCCTGGGGCGTGGACGTGGCGGTCTCCACACCGCGTCTGATGTCGGCCCTGGTCGAGGAGGCGGTGAGTGTCGGCGACCTTGTCCGGCTGATGCGCTTCAGCCAGGGTGACGCGAACCTGGTCGAGTTGACGCTGCCCGAGGAGGCCGCGCTGGTCGGCACCCGCGTCGGCGACGTGAACTGGCCCGAGGACACCGCGCTGGTGACCATCATCCGCGGTCACCGGGTGCTCACGCCGTCCAAGGACGACGCGCTGGAGGCGGGCGACGAGCTGCTGTTCGTCGCGGCCCCGCACCGCGAGGAGCAACTGGAGGACCTGCTCTCGGTCCGCAGCGGCGCGTAGCGCGACGAGCGCCGCGCACAGCGAAGGGGTGCCCGGAACCGTACGGTTCCGGGCACCCCTTCGTTCGTCGCGGGGTGGGCCGCCGGCGGGCGCTGTCAGCGCTCCGCGGCCTCCTTGGCGGCCCGTTCCTTGGCCTCCGCCTCCTTGGCCTCCTCCGCCTCCATCTCCGCGATCACGTCGATCGGCGGCGGGGCCTTGGCGAGGAAGATCCACGTCAGGTAGACGGCGAGCAGGAACGGCGGGATGCCGAGCGCGACCTTGACCCAGCCGAGCTGGGTGGCGTTGCCCCAGAAGTACAGGGGGAAGAGGATCGCCGACTTGGCCAGCAGGATGACACCCCAGGCCCAGGTGGACTTGGTGTACGCCACCAGCCGCCCGGGGTTCCTGGTCTTCCAGGACAGATTCTCCTTCAGGATCGGGCCCAGCAGCAGCCCGATCAGGGGGTAACCCACCAGCGCCGAGACCACGTAGGCGACCGCGAGCCCGAGCGTGTACAGCATGCCCGGCAGGTAGAAGTTCTTCGCGTCCCCGGAGAGCATCGCGAAGACCGCGCCGAAGGCGACGCCGAAGACACCGCTGAACGCGTGCTTGAGGGTCTGCTTGCGCACCACCCGGGCGAGGGCCAGCACCAGCGAGAGGCCGAGCGCGGCCACGGCCGCGGTCTTGATGTCGCGGTTGATCGTGTAGATCAGCACGAAGACCAGCCCGGGCACCGTGGTGTCCACCATGCCCCAGACGCCGCCGAAGGCCTCCAGGAGCGCGTGGTCGGCGGCCGCCCTGGAGGCGGCCGCGTCGTGCTCCGGGCCCTGCGGCCCGGCATCGGTGCCGGGCTCTGTCCCGGTCCGCTTGTCGATCGACGCCACCGGCTACTCCTGTCCGACCGGACGCAACTCGTACTTGGGGTTGAACAGCACCGGACGACCTCGGTTCATGGAGATCCGCCCCGACGCGATGATCCTGCGGCCCGGCTCGATGCCGACGATGCTCCGCCGGCCGAGCCACACCACGTCGAGCGGCGCCGAGCCGTCGAACAGCTCCGCCTCCAGCGCGGGGACGCCCGCACGGGGACGCAGCGTGACTGCGCGCAGTGTACCCGTCACCGTGACGATGTCACGGTCGTGGCAGTCGCAGATCCGCGTGCACCCGACGTCCGCGGTGTCCTTCCGCAGTTCGTCGGAGTGCAGCTCCTCCTGGGAGGTGGACAGGCGGTCGAGCATCCGGCGAAAACGGCCGGCAGGTCGGTCCGAACGGGTGGTACCACTCATACTCCGAAGGGTACCGGGCCCCGGGGCTGGATCACTTCTCGAAGCGGTAGCCCATCCCCGGCTCGGTGATGAAGTGCCGGGGATGCGCGGGATCCGCCTCCAGCTTGCGCCGCAGCTGCGCCATGTAGACCCGCAGGTAGTTGCTCTCCGTGCCGTACGAGGGCCCCCAGACCTCCTGGAGCAGCTGCTTCTGGCTGACCAGGCGGCCGGTGTTGCGGACCAGGACCTCCAGCAGGTGCCACTCGGTCGGGGTCAGGCGCACGTCGGCGCCGTCGCGGTTGACCTTCTTGGCGGCCAGGTCGACGGTGAAGGACTCGGTCTCCACGGCGGCGGCGCCGTCCTCGGGACCGCCGGGGGTGGCCCGCCGGACGGCGGCGCGCAGCCGGGCCAGCAGTTCGTCCATGCCGAAGGGCTTGGTGACGTAGTCGTCCGCGCCCGCGTCCAGTGCCTCGACCTTCTCGTCGGACGCCTGGCGGGCGGAGAGCACGATGATCGGCACCCGGGTCCAGCCGCGCAGGCCCCGGATCACCTCGACGCCGTCCATGTCGGGCAGACCGAGGTCGAGCACGATGACGTCGGGGTGGCGGGCGGCCGCGAGCGCGAGCGCGGTCGCACCGTCATGGGCGGCGTCGACCTCGTATTTGCGGGCACGCAGGTTGATCACGAGAGCCCGCACGATCTGCGGCTCGTCGTCGACCACGAGCACCCGGTTCATGGGGCCTGCCTTTCGTTCACTGCAACATTCGTGGGGGCGGCGGTCATACGGCGGGGCGACGCGCTCATGTCGTCGCCTCGGCGGGAAGGTCCGGCGCCGTGGGAGGACTGCCGGGCGCGGCCTTCAGAGTGAGCACCATGGTCAGTCCGCCGCCGGGGGTGTCCTCCGGGTGCAGCGTCGCGCCCATGGCGTCGGCGAAGCCGCGGGCGACGGCCAGACCCAGGCCGACGCCGTTGCCGCGGGGCGCGTCGCCGTAGCGCTGGAAGGGCTCGAAGATGCGGTCCTTGGCGCTGTCGGGAACGCCCGGTCCGCGGTCGACCACGCGCAGGTCGACGCGGTCGCCGAGGGCGCTGGCGGCCACCAGGACCTTGGTGCCCTCGGGGCTGTACTTCACGGCGTTCTCGACGATGTTGGCAACGCTGCGCTCCAGGAGTCCCGGGTCGACGGAGACCATCGGCAGGGTTTCGGGGACGTCCAGGCTGACGCTGCCGTCCGGGACGCCGCGCAGGGCCTTGGGCACGACCTCGTCCAGGTCGATCTCGCGGATCAGCGGGTTGACGGTGCCGGTCTGCAGCCGGGACATGTCGAGCAGGTTGCCCACCAGGTTGTCCAGCCGGTCGGCGCCGTCCTCGATGCCCGCCAGCAGCTCGGCCTCGTCCTCCTCGGACCAGGCGACGTCGTCCGAGCGCAGGGAGCTGACCGCCGCCTTGATGCCCGCGAGGGGCGTGCGCAAATCGTGGGAGACGGCGGCGAGCAGGGCGGTGCGGATGCGGTTGCCCTCGGCGAGCCCGCGGGCCAGGGCGGCCTCGTCCTCCAGCCGCTGCCAGTCCAGGACGCCGGCCGCCTGGGCCGCGAAGGCGGAGAGCACACGGCGGTCCGAGGCGGGCAGTACCCGGCCGGTGAGGGCGAGCGAGAGGTTGTCGCTGACCGGCACCTCCACGTCGGCGTCCTCGGGACGCAGGCACGGGCTGCCGCCGACACCGGCGGCGCAGGTCCACGCCTCGTGCTCGCCGGCGCGTTCCAGCAGGACCACGGAGTCCATGCCGAAGGTCTCCCGGACCCGCTCCAGCAGCGCGTCCAGCGAGTGCTCGCCGCGCAGCACGCTGCCCGCCAGGTAGGACAGGATCTCCGCCTCGGACTGGAGTCTGGCCGCCAGGTGCGTGCGGCGGGCCGCCAGGTCCACGACCGACGCGACGGCCAGGGCGACCACCACGAAGATGACGATGGCGATCACGTTCTCGGGCTTGGAGATCGTGAAGGTGTGCAGGGGTGGCGCGAAGAAGTAGTTCAGCAGCAAGGAGCCGCCGACGGCGGAGACGAGCGCCGGGTAGAGGCCGCCGGTGAGCGCCGCCGCCACCGTCAGGGCCATGAAGAGCAGCATGTCGGTGGCCAGCCCGAGGCCGCTGTGCAGATTGGTCAGCACGACGCAGAGCAGGGCCGGGCCGAGCACGCCGGTCAGCCAGCCGGCGATCACCCGCGAGCGGCCGAGCCGGGCGCCGCGGGCGATGGGCAGCCCGCGGCCCTTGGCGGCCCGCTCGTGCGTGACGATGTGAACGTCGAGGTCGGGGCCGGATTCCCGGGCCACCGTGGCGCCGACGCCGGGGCCGAGCACGTACTGCCAGGCGGGGCGGCGGCTGGTGCCCAGCACGATCTGGGTGGCGTTCACACCGCGTGCGAACTCCAGCAGCGAGCGGGGCACGTCGTCGCCGACGACGTGGTGGAAGGAGCCTCCGAGGTCCTCCACCAGGGTGCGCTGCACCGCGATCTCCTTGGGCGACCCGGCGGCCAGGCCGTCACTGCGGGCGATGTGCACGGCGAGGATCTCGCCGCCCGCGCCCTTGGCGGCCATCCGGGCCGCGCGCCGGATCAGGGTGCGCCCCTCGGGGCCGCCGGTGAGGCCGACGACGATGCGCTCGCGGGCCTGCCACGTGGACGAGATGTGGTGGTCGGCGCGGTACTGCCGCAGGTACTCGTCGACCCGGTCGGCGACCCACAGCAGCGCGAGTTCGCGCAGCGCGGTCAGGTTGCCCGGCCGGAAGTAGTTGGAGAGGGCCGCGTCGACCTTCTCGGGGGCGTAGATGTTGCCGTGCGCCATGCGGCGGCGCAGGGCCTGCGGCGACATGTCGACCAGTTCGATCTGGTCGGCCCTGCGGACCACCTCGTCGGGTACGGTCTCGCGCTGGCGCACCCCGGTGATCGACTCGACGGCGTCGCCGAGCGACTCCAGGTGCTGGATGTTCACCGTGGATATGACGTTGATCCCGGCCTGGAGCAGTTCCTCGACGTCCTGCCAGCGCTTCTCGTTGCGGCTGCCGGGGACGTTGGTGTGGGCGAGCTCGTCGACCAGGGCCACGTCGGGGCGGCGGGCGAGCACCGCGTCGACGTCCATCTCGGTGAACGTGGTGTCCCGGTACTCGATCTCCTTGCGCCGTACGACCTCCAGGCCGTGCAGCATGACCTCGGTGCGGGGGCGCTTGTGGTGCTCGACGAAGGCCACGGCGAGGTCGGTGCCGCGCTCCAGCCGCCGGTGGGCCTCGGAGAGCATGGCGTAGGTCTTGCCCACTCCAGGGGCGGCCCCCAGGTAAATCCGCAAAATGCCGCGTGCCATGACTCCACGTTCCGCTTCGTTGCGCCGACCGTCCGACGCGCCGACGTTGCAAATCCTATGGTCCCAGCAAAGGACAAACAGGACATGATGCTCGGCACCCGGTCATGTTGACGTGGCCTTGACGCCCCGCGGCACCCGGTCGTTGTCAAGCGGCCGCCTGCTGCGGTGCCCGGGCGGCGGGCAGCGACAGCACCATGGTGAGCCCACCGCCGGGTGTGTCCTCGGGCACGAGGGTGCCGCCCATGGCCTCGGTGAGGCCGCGGGACAGGGCGAGCCCCAGGCCCAGCCCGGTGGTGTTGTCGGTGTCGCCCAGGCGCTGGAACGCCTCGAAGACCCGCTCGCGCGCGTCCGGCGGCAGCCCCGGCCCCCGGTCGGCGACGCGCAGCTCGACCCGGTCGGCGAGCGAGCTGGCGGTGACCAGTACGGGCTTCCCGGCGGGCGCGTACCGGACCGCGTTCGCGACCAGATTGGCCAGCACACGCTCCAGCAGCGGCGCGTCCGCCAGGACGTCGGGGGCCCGCTCCAGCTCCGGCGCGAGAACCGGCGCCCCGTCCTCCGGAAGGCTGTCGAGGGCGAGCGGCAGCACCTCGCACAGCGCCGTGGGCACCGGCCGGAGCGTGAGGGCGCCGGCCTGCAGGCGGCTCATGTCGAGGAGGTTGTCCACCAGGCGGCTGAGCCGGGCCATGGACTCGTCGGCCGTCGCGAGCAGTTCGTCGCGGTCCTCGGCGGAGAAGTCGACGTCGCTGCTGCGCAACGAGCTCACCGCCGCCCAGCCGCTGGCCAGGGGGGTGCGCAGGTCGTGGCTGACGGCGGCGAGCAGGGCGGTGCGCATGCGGTCGGCCGCCCTGACCGGCTCGATCTCGGCCGCGGCCTCGGCCAGCCGGGCGTGCTCGACCGCGGCGGTCAGATGGGCGGCGAACGCGGTGAGCACCCGGCGTTCCGAGGCGGCCAGACCGCGGCCGCGCAGCACCAGGCGGGCGTCCGCGCCGATCGGCACGGTGACCGCCGCCGGCCCCTCGCCCCCGACCGCCCCGTCGGCCCCGGTCAGCTCGGCGCTGTCCATCCCGAAGACCTCGCGGGTGCGCTCCAGCAGCAGTGGCACGGCCTGGTCGCCGCGCAGGACGTCGCCCGCGAGCGAGGACAGCGTCTCCGCCTCTGCCGTCGCGCGGGCCGCCCGGCGCGACAGCCGCAGCGAGCGGTCGACGACGGCCGCCACGGTCACGGCGACCGCGGCGAACACGACGGTGGCCAGCGCGTTGTCGGTGTCGTTGATCGTGAACCGGCCGACGGGCGGGATGAACCAGTAGTTGAGCAGCACCGAGGCCGTGACCGACGCGAGCAGCGCGGACACCACCCCGCCGAAGCAGGCGACGCCGACCACCGTGAGCAGGAAGAGCAGGGCCTCGCTGGTCAGGTTGAGGTGCCCGCGGGTGTTCGCCAGCAAGACGGTCAGCAGCGCGGGCAGCACGAGGCCGGCCACCGGCCCGGCGAGCCTGCGCGCCGGCGGCAGTCCACCGCCGGGCGCGGACGGCAGCAGACGCCCCAGGCCGGCCCGCTCGTGCGTGACCATGTGGACGTCGATGTCCCCGGAGTGCTCGACGGTGGTCTCGCCGACGCCCGGTCCGGTCACCATCCGGGCCAGCCGGCCGCGCCGGCTCACCCCGACGACCAGCTGGGTGGCGTTCTCGGCGCGGGCGAAGTCCAGCAGCGCGGTGGGCACGTGGTCGCCGACGACGGTGTGGTAGCTGCCGCCCAGGCTCTCCACGAGCTGCCGCTGCTGGGCGAGGGTGCCGGGCGGGACGTCGGTGAGCCCACTGCTGCGGACGACGTGCACCGCCAGGACGTCACGCGCCCGGCCCTCGCCGGGGGTGCGTCCGCCCGCCGCGCGGTCGGCGATCCGTACCGCCCGGCGGATGAGCGTCCCGCCCTCCGGGCCGCCCGTGAGCGCCACCACGACGCGCTCGCGGGTCTCCCAGACCCGGCCTATGCCGTGCTCGGTGCGGTACCGCTGCAGGGCCTCGTCGACCCGCCCGGCCACCCACAGCAGGGCAAGTTCCCGCAGCGCGGTGAGATTGCCGATCCGGAAGTGGTGGGCGAGCGCGGCGTCGATGCGGCCGGGTTCGCAGACGTTGCCGTGCGCCAGGCGGCGGCGCAGGCCCTCGGGCGGGATGTCCACGAGCTCGATCTGGTCGGCCCGGCGGACGATCGCGTCGGGCACGGTCTCCGGCTCCGGCACGCCGGTGATCTCCATCACCACGTCGTTCAGCGACTCCAGGTGCTGGATGTTGACCGCGGTCACCACGTCGATCCCGGCGGCCAGCAGCTCGGCGACGTCCTGCCACCGCTTGGTGTTCCGGCCGCCGGGCGCATTGCCGCGGGCGAGTTCGTCGACCAGCGCGACCGCGGGACGGCGGGCGAGCACGGCGGCGACGTCGAGTTCGGCGCGCTCCACGCCCTCGTGCGTGCTCCGCGTCGTGGGCACGGCCTCCAGGCCGTGCAGCATCTCCAGGGTGCGCGGGCGGCCGTGGCACTCCGCGAGGGCGACGACCACGTCCGTGCCGCGCGCGGCCCGCCGGCGGCCCTCGTCGAGCATCCGGTACGTCTTGCCGACCCCCGGAGCCGCGCCGAGGTACACCTTGAGCCGGCCGGGCACCCGGCCCGGCGGATCGCCCGCGACGACGCTGTGCGCCACCTGATGCGCCTCCTTGCGCGGAGTGTGCGGTACGGAGCACCGCCTCACTGGTAGCGAAGCGCTTCGCCGTCTTCGCCGCCCAGGCCGTTGGCGAAGCCATGACGCTGCGCGGAGCGCCCTTGACATCCCCTTGACGTCGGCTGAGCCGCCGCCCGCCGGCACCGGTCAGCGGAACTCGGCGAGGCGGGGGCGCAGTCCGAGCAGGACCAGGCCCGCCGCCGCGGCCACGCCGCCCGCGAGCCCCAGCGGCAGCGGGAGCGCGCCGCGGGCGCCGTCGGCGGAGGCGCGTTCGTAGGCGGACATGTTGATGGCGATGACGTCGCGCAGTGCCGTGTCGAGTTCGGCGAAGTCGTGGTTGGACTCACCGGGGGCGTACCCGGTGCAGTAGGCGACGGCCTCGGTGTGCCGGCCGGACCGGGCGAGGGTGCGAATGGTGCGGTCGTCGCGCTGGTAGGCCCGGTAGCGGTCGAGCACCCGGCCGGCGGCGGCGCGTTCGCCGGGGAAGGTGATGTTGCGGAACTCGTCGCCGAAAAAGCCCGTCGCCCCGTCGGCGACGCGGACGTCGTCGAGCCCGGTGGCGTACGTGCCGATCGTGGCGCCCGGCACCCGCAGCAGCCGCTGGCTCTTGCCGAGGAAGGCGGCCTCCTGAGCGCCCGCGTGGGCCCGGTCGAGCAGGTAGCGGGACTCGTCGGCGTTGGCGTCGTACGCGACGGCGCGGGCGCGGGTGAGGGCCAGGACGGAGTCGAACGCGTCCCGCCGGGCGACATCCAGGTCGTGCCGCTGGGTGCCGGTCCCCGCCGCGCCCACGACGGTCACCGCGAGCACGAGGAGCGTGGCCCCGGCGGCACCGGGGTTCACCACGCGGCGGAAACGTCCCGCGAGGTGGACCTGCAGCGCGACGAGAACGGCCAGCAGCGCAAGGCCCGTGCCGATGAGGGCGGCGCGCGCCCACGCCGCCCGCCCGAGGGCGTCCCGGTAGGTGTGCTCGAAGGCGCGGTCGTTCGCGGTCACCAGGGCGTCGGCCTCGGGCAGCAGGCGCGTGCGCATCAGGTGCGAGGCGTTGCGGTACTCCGCGGTGCGGCCGAGCGCGAGGGCACGGGCGGCCAGTTCCTCGTACGCCCCGAAGTCGGCGATGACACCGGCGACTTCGCGCTCGCCGGCCGGATCACCGGCGGCCGCCGCGGCGAGGTCGCGGAGGTAACCGGCGGCCTCGACGCGGCGCTGCTCGTAGACGCGGGCCGCGTCGGCGCGGGTCCGGGCGAGGGACGGGGCGTCGCCGGCCAGTAACTGGTTGGCGATCTGGGCGTCCATGTCGTTGAGGGCGAAGTACAGCCCGGTCGCGCTGGTCACACGCGGTGCGGAGTGGTCCCGGACGGCGTCCCAGGAGGCGTCGGCGGCGACCCCGCCCGTCACCAGGACGGCCGCGAGCGCGGCGCACGCGGTCAGCACGACCGCGCGGAGGCCGCGCAACCGCGCCGGTTCGGTGACCGGGCGACGGCGTCGCGGCCTCCGTGGCCGGTGCGCGGGGGCCCCCGGCGGGACGCGGTGGCGTCCTTCCGGGTCCGGTTCCGGCGCCCCCGCAGGCGCCTCCCGGCCTTCCGCAGCAATGACGGCGACCGCCATCGGGCTGCGCCCCCCTCCGCACACCGCGGAGCGGCCTCCGCAGGCCCCCCTCGCGAGCACCACTCTTCCCGCGATCGGGGCCCCGTCCTCGCGCCTTGTCGGTTTCCGTACGCCGCCCGCGACGCCCTTGACGCGTCCCTGACGCACGGGCCGCAGCGGACAGCGGGCCGGAGGTCAGCGGGCCAGCCGCTGGAGGGCGATGTTGAGCTCCAGGACGTTGACGGTCGGCCCGCCGAGGAAGCCCCACTCACGGCCGTCGGTGTGCTCCTTGACGAGCCGGGCGACCTCGGCGGTGGGCAGGCCGTTGGCCTTGGCGACCCGCGCGGTCTGGAGGGCCGCGTAGGCCGGGGAGATGTCCGGGTCGAGGCCGGATCCGGAGGCCTGGACCGCGTCGGCGGGGACCTCGGACTGCGGCACGTGGTTGAAGGCGGCGACCTCCTGCTTGCGCTCCTTCACCAGGTCGGTCAGCGTCTTGCTGGTGACCGCCAGGTTGGAGGCGCTGGTGTAGGTCGGGTCGTAGGGGCCCGCGCCCGTGCCCGCGTCGGCGGCCGAGGGACGCGGCTGGAACCACCGCGGGTCGGGCGCGAAATCCTTGCCGACGGTGAAGTTCTGGCCGATGAGCCTCGAACCGACGACCCTGCCGTCGGCCTTCACCTCCGAGCCGTTGGCCTGCCGTTGGAAGGCCGCTTGGCCCACGCCCCACACCGCTACGGGGTAGACGACGCCGGTCACGACGGTCAGCACCAGCAGCGCGCGCAGGGCGCTCCACAGCAGCCGGGCGGAGTTGCGTACGGGAGTGTTCATGGTCGTCAGCCGATCCCGGGGATCAGGGAGATGAGCAGGTCGAGGATCTTGATGCCGATGAACGGGGCGACCAGGCCGCCCAGGCCGTAGATCCCGAGGTTGCGGCGGAGCATCCGGTCCGCGCCGGTCGGCCGGTACTGCACACCGCGCAGGGCGAGCGGCACGAGGGCGATGATGATCAGCGCGTTGAAGACGACCGCGGACAGGATCGCGGACTGCGGCGAGGACAGCTGCATGACGTTGAGCTTGTCCAGGCCCGGGTAGGCGATCGCGAACATCGCGGGGATGATCGCGAAGTACTTCGCCACGTCGTTGGCGATGGAGAAGGTCGTCAGCGCGCCCCGGGTGATCAGCAACTGCTTGCCGATCTCCACGATCTCGATCAGCTTGGTCGGGTTGGAGTCCAGGTCCACCATGTTCCCGGCTTCCTTGGCGGCCGAGGTACCGGTGTTCATGGCCACGCCGACATCGGCCTGCGCCAGCGCCGGGGCGTCGTTGGTGCCGTCACCGGTCATCGCGACGAGCTTGCCGCCCGCCTGCTCCCGCTTGATCAGCGCCATCTTGTCCTCGGGCGTCGCCTCCGCCAGGAAGTCGTCGACACCCGCCTCATCGGCGATCGCCTTCGCGGTCAACGGGTTGTCACCCGTGATCATCACCGTGCGGATACCCATCCGCCGCAACTCGCCGAACCGCTCCCGCATGCCCTCCTTCACCACGTCCTTCAGGTGGATCACACCCAGGACCCGGGCCTGGTCGCGGTCCTTGACCGCGACCAGCAGCGGTGTGCCTCCGGCGGCGGAGATGGAGTCCACGACCCGCTGGGCGTCGGCCGCGACATTGCCGCCGTTCTCGGCGACCCACGCGGTGACCGCGGACGCGGCGCCCTTGCGGACCTGCCGGTCCTCCAGGTCGACGCCGGACATGCGGGTCTGGGCGGTGAAGGGCACGAACCCGGCGTGACCGAGCTCGCCCTCGCTCCGGGCCCGCAGGCCGTACTTCTCCTTCGCCAGCACGACGACGGACCGGCCCTCGGGCGTCTCGTCGGCCAGCGACGACAGCTGCGCCGCGTCCGCCAGTTCGGCCTCGTCCGCCCCCGCCACGGGGACGAACTCCGAGGCCTGGCGGTTGCCGAGGGTGATGGTGCCGGTCTTGTCCAGCAGCAGGGTGGAGACGTCACCCGCGGCCTCGACGGCACGACCGGACATGGCCAGCACATTGCGCTGCACCAGGCGGTCCATGCCCGCGATGCCGATCGCCGACAGCAGCGCGCCGATCGTCGTCGGGATGAGGCAGACCAGCAGCGCGACCAGGACGATCATCGACTGTTCGGCGCCTGCGTAGATCGCGAACGGCTGCAGGGTGACGACCGCCAGCAGGAAGACGATCGTCAGCGACGCCAGCAGGATGTTGAGCGCGATCTCGTTGGGCGTCTTCTGCCGGGCGGCGCCCTCGACCAGGGCGATCATCCGGTCGATGAAGGTCTCCCCCGGCTTGGTGGTGATCCGTACCTCGATGCGGTCCGACAGCACCTTGGTGCCGCCGGTGACCGCCGAGCGGTCACCGCCGGACTCCCGGATGACCGGGGCCGACTCACCGGTGATCGCCGACTCGTCCACCGAGGCCACACCCGCCACGACGTCACCGTCGCCCGGGATGACGTCACCGGCCTCGCAGACCACCAGGTCGCCGATCCTCAAGGACGCACCCGGGACGCGCTCCTCCTTGCCTTCGGTCAGCCGGCGGGCGACCGTGTCGGTCTTGGCCTTGCGCAGGGTGTCGGCCTGGGCCTTGCCACGGCCCTCGGCTACGGCCTCCGCCAGGTTGGCGAAGATCACGGTCAGCCACAGCCAGACAGTGATCGCCCAGCCGAATCCGTCGGCCGGGGACAGCGCCGCCAGCACGGTGGTGAGCACCGAGCCGACCAGGACGACGAACATCACGGGCGACTTGATCATCACCCGGGGGTCGAGCTTGCGCAGCGCGTCCGGCAGCGACCTCAGCAACTGCGCCGGGTCGAACAGGCCGCCCGAGACGCGGCCGCCCTGGCCCGTGTCGGGGGCGTGCGGCGCCGTCCCTCCCTTGGACGCGCGCGCGGACGATTCGGTCGGCATGGGTTCCTCTGCGGGAGTGGGGTGGTCCGCGCGGCTCATGACAGTCCCTCCGCCAGCGGGCCGAGGGCCAGCGCCGGGAAGTAGGTCAGACCCGTGATGATCAGGATCGCGCCGACGAGCAGGCCCGCGAAGAGCGGCTTCTCGGTGCGCAGGGTGCCGGCGGTGGCCGGGACCGGTTTCTGCCGGGCGAGCGAGCCCGCCAGGGCCAGCACGAAGACCATCGGCACGAACCGGCCGAGGACCATCGCGAGGCCGAGCGTGGTGTTGTACCACTGCGTGTCGGCGCTCAGGCCCGCGAAGGCCGAGCCGTTGTTGTTGCCGGCCGAGGTGTAGGCGTAGAGCACCTCGGAGAAGCCGTGCGGGCCGCTGTTCAGCATGGAGTGCGGCGGGGTCGGCAGCGCCATGGCCAGGGCCGTGAAGCACAGCACGACCGCCGGGGTGACGAGGATGTAGAGCGCGGCGAGCTTGACCTCCCGCGTGCCGATCTTCTTGCCCAGGTACTCCGGCGTGCGGCCGACCATCAGGCCCGCGATGAACACCGCGATGACCGCCATGATCAGGATGCCGTAGAGGCCGGAGCCGGTACCGCCGGGGGCGATCTCGCCGAGCATCATCGACAGCAGGGTGATGCCGCCGCCGAGCCCGGTGAAGGAGGAGTGGGCGGAGTCCACCGCGCCGGTCGAGGTCAGTGTCGTGCTCACCGCGAAGAGCGACGAGGCGCCGACGCCGAAGCGCTGCTCCTTGCCCTCCATCGCGGCGCCCGCGACCTGGTTCGCCGAGCCGGGGTGGGCGAACTCCACCCAGCTCATCAGGGCGACGAAGCCGACCCAGATGACGCCCATGGCGGCGAGGATCGCGTAGCCCTGCTTCACGCTGCCGACCATCCTGCCGAAGGTCCGGGTGAGCGAGAACGGGATCAGCAGGATCAGGAAGATCTCGAAGAGGTTGGTGAACGCGCCCGGGTTCTCGAAGGGGTGGGCCGAGTTGACGTTGTAGAAGCCGCCGCCGTTCGTGCCCAGCTCCTTGATGGCCTCCTGGGACGCGACCGGGCCGCCGGTCAGGGTCTGGTGGCCGCCTGCCAGCGTGGTGACCTCGTGCCAGCCGGCGAAGTTCTGCACCGCGCCGCAGGCGATCAGCACGATCGCGGCGACGAAGGCGATCGGCAGCAGGATGCGCACGGTGCCGCGGACCATGTCGGTCCAGAAGTTGCCGAGGTCGCCGGTGCGGGACCGGGCGAAGCCGCGGACCAGCGCCATGGCCACGGCCATGCCGACCGCCGCCGAGACGAAGTTCTGCACCGCCAGGCCGCCGGCCTGGACGGCGTGCCCCATGGTGTTCTCACCCATGTACGACTGCCAGTTCGTGTTGGTCACGAACGAGGTCGCGGTGTTGAACGCCTGGTCAGGGGTGATCGCGGCGAACCCGAGGGACAGCGGCAGATGGCTTTGGACCCGCAGGAACAGGTAGAGGAACAGCACGCCGACGAAGGAGAAGGCCAGGACCGCCCGCAGATAGGACGGCCAGCGCATCTCGGAGTCGGGATCGGCGCCGAAGCAGCGGTATATGACGCGCTCGACCCGCAGGTGCTTGTCGGAGCTGTAGACGGCGGCCATGTAGTCGCCGAAGGGGCGGTACACCAGGGCCAGCGCCGCCACGAGGGCCGCGACCTGGAGCAGTTGCGCGAGTGCGGGGCTCATGTCCGGGCCTCAGAACCTCTCGGGGAGGACCAGGGCGAGGACGAGGTAGCCCAGCAGAGCGACGGCCACGACGAGGCCGACGATGTTCTCGGCACTCACAGCTTCGACACCGCCTTGGCGACGAAGGCCACCAGTGCGAAGACCGCGACCGTGACGGCCACGAAGACGAGATCGGCCATCGTGCGCTCCTGGATCAGGGGATCGGACATTGACCAGGACAGCAAACATCCGATCCCCCGGCTGTCCCGGAGCGTTGACGCCTTCCTGACGGGCCTTGACACCGCATTGACGGGCTCTTGATGACAGCCCGTTTGACCTGCGGAAACGTCGATGGGCCGACCCGCGGAAGCGGGTCGGCCCATCGGTTCGGCCGTACGGCGGCGCTAGTGCACCTCGGTGATCTCCGGTCCGCGGCGCATCGGGTCGATGCCGTCGGAGAAGCGACCGCCGTCCTGGTCCTGGGCGATGCCCTCGGGGACCATCTGGGCGTCGTTCGGCAGCTTCAGCACGATCGGGTCGCGCGGTGCCATCGGGGTGTCGCCGCGCAGGACGACGGTGTCGCGGAAGATCTGCTCCAGCAGGCCCGCGGTCTCCGGCTGCACGGCGCCCTGGCCGGAGATGACGCCGCGCAGGAACCAGCGCGGTCCGTCGCAGCCGACGAAGCGCACCACCTGCACGCCGTTGTTCCCGTTGGGCAGCTGGACCGGCACCTGGGCACGCAGCTCCCAGCCGAGCGGACCCTCGACCTCGTCGACGATGCCGCCCTGCTTGGTGATCCCGGACGCGATCTCGTCACGGACCTCGCCCCAGATGCCCTCGGACTTCGGCGCCGCGAAGCCCTGCAGCTGGATGGCGCTGTCCCGCAGCACCACGGTCGCGGCGACGATGGACTCTCCGGCCACCTCGACCCGCAGCTCCATGCCCTGGACGCCGGGCACGTACAGGCCACCGAGGTCCACCCGGCCCTCGCCGGGCGTGCCGACCTCGCTCACGTCCCACGGACCGTCCGGCCTCGGGGCGGGCGGAAGGTTGTACCGACGGGACTCCATGGAGTCGTCCGACTCCTCGGCGTCTTCGGCCAGCTCGTCAGGGCTCTCGGCCTCGAGCTCGTCGAGGGCGTCTTCGCGCTCCTTGCGACGACGACGGAACACGTCACTGTCCTTCCCGGTCAGCGATGACCGATGCGTATCCATGGCCGGACGGACCGACCGGAGGGCCGTCCACCGCGGCATGACCCCCCGTGGAGCCGAAGCCCCCCGTCGCCCGCGCCGAATCGGGCAGTTCCGCCACCTCGTGGAAGCGGACCCGCTCGACCTGCTGGACGACCAATTGCGCGATCCGGTCCCCCGGGGCGAACCGCACGCTCTCGCGCGGGTCCAGGTTGACCACGATCACCTTGATCTCCCCACGGTACCCGGCATCAACCGTTCCTGGGGCATTCACGAGCGCCACTCCGCACCTCGCGGCGAGCCCGGAGCGCGGATGCACGAAGGCCGCGTACCCCTCCGGCAGCGCGATGGAAACGCCTGTCGGCAGCACCGCCCGCTCGCCGGGGGCCAGCTCCGCCGCCCGGGTGGTGACGAGGTCCGCGCCGGCGTCGCCGGGGTGCCCGTACGAGGGAATCGGGACGTCCGCGTCGAGCCGCCGGATCAGCACGTCCACCGGCGGCCGGCTCACGGGCCCACCTCGAGGGCGCGGGCGGCCTTGACCTGGTCGGGGTCCTCCATGACGGCCCGGATCTCCTGCGCGCGACCGTGGTCGGTGAAGTGCTCCAGCTTGACCTCGACGAACAGCGCGTCCGCGCGCACCGCGACCGGGCCGTCGGGGCCGCCGATCCGGCCGGTGGCGGTGCAGTAGATCTTGCGCCCGGCGACCGCCGTGCAGCGCGCGTCCAGGTGGAGGGTGGAGCCGACCGGGACCGGCCGGACGTACTCGGTCTCCAGGCGCCCGGTGACCGCGATGGTGCGCAGGAGCCAGTTGAGGGAGCCGAGCGTCTCGTCCAGCGCGGTCGCCAGCACTCCGCCGTGCGCGAGGCCGGGAGCGCCCTGGTGGGCCGGTTGTACGGTGAACTCGGCGGTGACGCCGACGCCCTCTGCGGCCCGTGCCTCCAGGTGCAGGCCGTGGGGCTGGGCCCCGCCGCAGCCGAAGCAGTGCTCGTAGTGCGCGCCCAGCGGTTCGCCGGGCGCGGGCGCGTCGGGGTGCCGCACCGGCGGCGACGCGTCCTTCGGCGGTGTCAGGCCCGGGCGGGCCGGGACGTCGGGTGTGGCTCCGTTCACGCGGGAGACCCTACCCTCCTGCGGGATCCTTTCCCGCCGCCCGCCCGTTCTCCTTCCGGCCACGCGGCACGTGTCCCCCATCCCTTGGAGCACCCCATGACCCCCAGGTCCGTCGTCGTCACCGGAGCCGGATGCGGGATCGGCCTGGCGATCACCCTCGAACTGGCCCACGCCGGCTACGACGTCATCGGCACGGTGCGCACCGAGGAGAAGGCCGAGGCCCTGCGCGAGGCGGTGACCAGGACCGGTGCGTCGGTGCGCACGGTGCTGCTGGACGTCGCGGACGCCACGTCGTCCGTACGGGCGTTCACGGAGATCGCCACGGTGACCGACGGGGGTCCCTGGGCGGTGGTCAACAACGCCGGCATCGCGCAGCCCGGCGCGATCGAGGACGTCGACGATGAACAGGTGCGCCAGCAGCTGGAGATCAATCTGGTGGCACCGGCGCGCATCGCCCGGCTCGTGCTGCCGACCATGCGCGCCCGGCGCGCGGGGCGCATCGTCAACATCTCCTCGATCTCCGGCCGGGTCTCGATGCCGCTGCTCGGCTGGTACTGCGCGAGCAAGCAGGGCCTGGAGGCGATCACGGACGCGCTGCGCATGGAGGCGGCGCCGTTCGGGGTGAAGGTGGTGCTGGTCGAGCCCGGGTCCTTCGGCACCGACATCTGGGAGCGCGGTGCCTCCCGGCTGCCGCAGGGCACCACGTCGCCGTACCGCGACCGGTACGAGGCCGCGGACGACCTCCTCAAGCGCGAACTGCCCGGCCCGCGCCCGGTGGCCCGAACGGTCCTCAGGGCGCTGTCGGCGCCCCGGCCGCTCCCCCGGTACCTGGTGGGCAACGACGCCCGCTCCTCGGCCGTCCTGGACGCCGCGCTGCCCACCGCGGCCACCGACTGGGCCAAGCAGGTCGCCATCGGCCTGCGCACCGCGCCGCGCGCCGCGCAGGCCCTGTCGCGCCTGCGGTCCCGCGGCGGGCGCTGACAGGGCGGCATGACAAGCTGGGTCTCATGACCGGCATGACCTATGAGGAGCGGCTGACCGCGCCGCGTTCGTGGTGGCTGCTCGCCTTCGGCGCGGGTGTGTCACTGGCGCTGATCCTGCTGCCCTTCGGGGCGCTGCCGCTGCTGGGCGGCCTCGTCGGGGGCACGGCCGCCGGAGCGGTCGCGGTGAGCTCGTACGGCTCGGCGCGGCTGCGGGTGGTGGCCGGGTCGCTGGTCGCCGGCGACGCGCGGATCCCGGTGGGGGCGCTCGGCGAGGCGATCGTGCTGGACCACGAGGAGGCGCTGGCCTGGCGCTCGTACAAGGCCGATCCGCGCGCGTTCATGCTGCTGCGGTCGTACGTGCCGACCGCGCTGAAGGTCGAGGTCACCGACCCCGCGGATCCGACGCCCTACCTGTACCTCTCCACGCGGGCCCCCGAGCGGCTGGCCGCCGCGTTGCGGGACGTGCGGACCGCCTGAGGCGTCCGCACCGGCGGCCTCAGTCGTCGGCGTCCGCGGACTTCCCCGGCAGTTCCCGGGGCCCGCCGGGTCCCAGGGCGGGCGGCGGCTCCTCGGCGGAGAGCAGCCCCCAGGGCACCTGCCGCTCGCGCAGGTCCTTGCGGATCTGCTCCGCGAGTTTCCTGGTGTCGCGCCGGTTCATCACGGCGCCGACGGCCGCGCCGACCATGAACGGCGTCAGCGTCGGCAGATTGCGCATGGTGCGCTTCATGAGCTGCTGGCGCAGCTCGCGCTTCATCCGGCCGCCGAGCGCCACGTTCAGCGTGGACGGCTTGGAGAAGTCGATGCCGCGTCGCTCGGTCCACTCGGCGATGTACATCATCGCGCGCTGCCGCAGCGTGCCCGGGGCACGGAGCCCGTAGACCTCGTGCAGCTCGGCGATGAGCTTGTACTCGATCAGGGCGACCCCGATCGTCTCGCTCGCCAGCTCGGCGGGCATGGCGGGCGGGGTGGGCAGCATCGCGGCGGCGCCGATGCCGGCGCCCACCGTCGCGGTGCCCTTCGTGGCGGCGCTCACGAGCTTGTCCGCCAGCTCCTCGGGCCCCAGCCCGGGGAACTGCCGGCGGAGCGTCTCCAGGTCCCGTACGGGTATCCGAGGGGCCGTCTCGATGAAACCCTCGGCGAGGGTCGACAGTGCCGCCCTGGCGCGGGCACGCCCGCGGGCGGCACGGCTCGGAGGTCCGGGCAGGGCGTCGTCGACCGCCGGTTCCTCCGATGCGCCCGCGAGCGAGGCCCCGCGGCCTCGCTCGTCGTCGCTGTCCACGATCCCGGTGTCCCGTCAGGCCGCGCAGTCGCGGCAGATCGGGTTGCCGTTCTTCTCCGAGGCCAGCTGGCTGCGGTGGTGCACAAGGAAGCAGCTCATGCAGGTGAACTCGTCGGCCTGCCGGGGCAGGACCCGGACCGAGAGTTCCTCGTTGGAAAGGTCGGCGCCCGGCAGTTCGAGGCCCTCGGCCTGGTCGAACTCGTCGACGTCCACGGTGGACGTGGACTTGTCGTTCCGGCGAGCCTTCAGTTCCTCGATGCTGTCTTCGTTGACATCGTCGTCGGTCTTGCGTGGTGTGTCGTAATCAGTAGCCATGTATCGCTCTCCCCCTCTGGGTGTCTGCGGTGTCTCCAGCGCACGTAACGCATGGGAGGCCGGTCTTGTGCCCGGCCCGAAGCGGAGATTTTGCCTTACATCAAGTGCCGTTACTCAATCGACACCCAACCGCACCCCCGAAGAGGTGATCGGATCCACTGCCGGTCATGACCGGAAAGGGCCGGGTTGTCGCACCTTGCTCACGCCTCCACGTGTACTTCCCGTGATCATGACCTGCGGAAACATGGATTTTTCCGCTCTTTTCCCGGACCGACGACCACGGAGCGTACCTGCGGCCGGAATCGTATGTGTAATCGCTCACAGGATGCCGCCGCGGGGATCAGACCGCAAAATTCAGCGCAAAGCGAACACGGGCCCGGGGGTGTCGCGGAACGGTTAGCGGGCGCCTCAGACGGGGATCGCGACCCGCATGACCAGGCCACCTCCCTCACGGGGCACCGCGGAGATGGTGCCCCCATGGGCCCGCGCCACCGATCGCGCGATCGACAGGCCGAGTCCCACGCCCTTGTCGCTCCCGGTCCGCTCGGTGCGCAGCCGCCGGAACGGCTCGAAGAGGTTGTCGATCTCGTAGGCCGGAACCACCGGGCCGGTGTTGGTGACCGTCAGGACCGCGAGACCCGGTTCCAGGCCCGTGGTGGCCTCGACCCAGCCGTTCTCGGGGACGTTGTAGCGGACGGCGTTCTGAACGAGGTTGAGCGCGATCCGCTCCAGCAGGACGCCGTTGCCCTGGACCACCGCCTCGTGCAGATCGCTGCGGAGCGCCACGCCCTTGGCGTCGGCCTCGCTGCGGGTCTGCTCCAGGGCCTGCGAGGCCGCCTCGGCGACGTCCACGGGCTTGCGGTCCACGATCTCGTTGTCGCTGCGCGCGAGCAGCAGAAGGCCCTCCACGAGCTGCTCGCTGCGGGTGTTGGTGGCCAGCAGGGTCTTCCCGAGCTGCTGCACCTCCGGGCCGGCCGCGGTGTCGGACAGCTGGACCTCCAGCAGGGTCCGGTTGATCGCCAGCGGGGTCCGCAGCTCATGGGAGGCGTTGGAGACGAAACGGCGCTGCGCGTCGAAGGACCGCTCCAGCCGCTCCAGCATCTCGTCGAAGGTGTCCGCGAGCTCCTTGAGCTCGTCGTCAGGCCCGTCCAAGTGGATGCGGCGCTTGAGGTCGGAGGAGACCACGGCCTGCGCGGTACGGGTGATCCTGCCCAGCGGGTACAGCACGCGGCCCGCCAGCAGGTAGCCGAAGGCGAAGGCCAGCACGGCGAGACCCACCAGCGCGAACAGCGACCGCCGCAGCAGGGTGTCGAGCGCGACCTCTCGCCGGTCCTGCATACAGGCGTTGATGGCGTCGGTGAACTCGTCGGTCGTCCCCGAGCTCGGCAGCTGGCAGCTGGGCGTCGTGGTGGCCACGTGGCCGCTCAGCAGCCGGAAGGGCAGCTCGTTGCCGTCGTGCAGGGCCTGTGCGGCCAGCAGGTAGATGATCCACAGCAGGACGACGCCCGCGATCAGGAACATGCCGCCGTAGAGCAGGGTGAGCCGTATCCGGATCGTGGGACGGAACAGCGGGCCGCGGCCGGCCGGCGACGCCGGCTCCCAGGTGGGCTTCGGCGGGACGCGCGGCGGGGTCGTCGGGGAGGAGGACGATGACGACGCCGAGGAGGAGGAGGAGGAGGTTGCCACGGCGCATCAGATCCGGTAGCCGGAGCCGGGCACGGTGACGATCACGGCGGGCTCGCCGAGCTTGCGGCGCAGCGTCATGACCGTGACCCGGACCACATTGGTGAAGGGGTCGGTGTTCTCGTCCCAGGCCTTCTCCAGCAGCTGCTCCGCGGACACCACGGACCCCTCGCTGCGCAGCAGTACCTCCAGCACCGCGAACTCCTTGGGCGCCAGATGCACCTGCCGCCCTTCGCGGACGACCTCGCGGCGGTTGGGGTCGAGACGGATGCCCGCGCGCTCCAGCACCGGCGGCAGGGGGGCCGTCGTCCGCCGGCCGAGCGCGCGCACGCGGGCGATCAGCTCGGTGAAGGCGAAGGGCTTGGGCAGGTAGTCGTCGGCGCCGAGCTCCAGGCCCTCGACGCGGTCGCTCACGTCGCCGGCGGCGGTGAGCATCAGGACCCGGGTGGGCAGGCCGAGCTCGACGACCTTGCGGCAGACGTCGTCCCCGTGGACCACGGGCAGGTCCCGGTCGAGGACGACGACGTCGTAGTCGTTCACCCCGATCCGCTCCAGAGCGGCACCGCCGTCATAGACGACGTCCACGGCCATGGCCTCGCGGCGCAGTCCCGTGGCCACCGCATCGGCGAGCAGCTGTTCGTCCTCGACGACCAGTACGCGCAAGGCGCCCTTCCTTCCGTGATCACTTCTCAACGGCCTGTGCGCAGGCCGAATGCGTCTCCATCCTGCACCTGAAGGCCGTAAACCGGCGGTAAGAGCGTGTTACCGGGCCGCGCGCGCGACGGCCCCGGCGGCCGTGCCCCGGCCGCTCTCCGGCTCGGGCGGCCCGCCACCGCACGTGACCCGTGCCACACCGTGCGTCGTGAAGAGCGGTGTCCGTACCGGTCGTGGGCCGCGCGTGGCGCGGACGGGAACTCGGCGCGGAATTCTTCGGGTTGCGGAGGTTTCCGCTCCGGCGGGCCTGGGGAGGACGACTGCACACCCCCGATCGCGCCCCTTGGGCGTTCGCAGCCGATGTGTGGCGGCAGCCGTCGCGCGATCCGCGGGGACCTCGGAACAACCTGCCCGCAGCCGCATCGACCCGTACCCACCCACACCCTGTGTCACCTATCGACGACGAGGGGGCGCCACCTGATGGACGCATTCACCACTGGCATCCTGCAGCGCATACACAGCACTGAGTCGGACCTGCTCGCCGCCCGGGAGGCGGGGGACGAGTTCCTGGCCGAGGTCGAGGAGGCCGAACTGGCCGATCTGCGCCGCCTCGCCGCCGACCACGGCGTACAGGTGCTGCCCAAGATCGCCTGAGGGCAACCGGACCCGAACGCCGCGCCCCGGTCACCGCACAGGTGCCGGGGCGTTCGCGTGCCCGGGTCCGGGTCCGGGTCCGCCGGTCAGTCGTGCCAGGCGCCCAGTTCCTCCAGGAGCGCCTGCAACGGCTCGAAGACCCCCGCCGGCGCCGCCACCGTCAGCTGCGGGGACGGCGGCTCCCCCGGGCGGCCGCCGGTGAGCGCGCCCGCCTCGCGGACGAAGAGGTCGCCCGCGGCGTAGTCCCAGATGTTCAGCCCGCGCTCGTAGTAGGCGTCGAGCCGGCCGCAGCCGACGTCGCACAGGTCGATGGCGGCCGAACCCGCGCGGCGGATGTCCCGCACTCGCGGGATCAGCCGGCGGGCCACCTCGGCCTGTCCGGTGCGCACCTCGGTGGAGTACCCGAAGCCCGTGCCGACCAGCGCCTGCTCGAACGGCGGCGCGGGGCGCGGCCGGGCCCGTACGTCGCCCACCCACGCGCCGCGGCCGAGGACTGCGCGGTAGCTCTCGCGCCTCATGGGCGCCTCGACGACGCCGACGACGGTCTCGCCGTCGACCTGGGCGGCGATGCTCACCGCCCAGCCGGGCAGGCCGTAGAGGTAGTTCACGGTGCCGTCCAGCGGGTCGATCACCCAGCGGACACCGCTGGTGCCCGGCGCGCTGGCGCCCTCCTCGCCGAGCAGTCCGTCGTCCGGCCGGCGTTCGCCGATGAAGGAGGCGATGAGCTTCTCCGCGGCGATGTCCATCTCGGTGACGACGTCGATCGGGCTGGTCTTGGTCGCGGCCACCCCGAGGTCGGCCGGGCGGCCGTCGCGCAGCAGTTCCCCGGCCCTGCGGGCGGCCTCCAGGGCCACGGCCAGGAGTTCGTCCTTCAGTTGGTCGGTCACGGCGCTCCTTGTGCGTCGGGATGTGTAGGTCACTCGGCGCCCGCCGCGGCGGGACGCGGGCTGCGGGCCGGGCAGCAGCCCACCGGGCAGACGTCGTGGCTCGCGCCGAGCCGGCCCAGTGCGCAGCGGTCGGGGGTGAGGCCGCGCTCGGCCGCGGCCCGCTCCCGGACCAGCTCGCGGACGGCGGCGGCGAACCTCGGGTCGGCGCCGACCGTGGCCGAGCGGGCCACGGGCAGCCCGAGCTCGGCGGCCTTGGCGGTGGCCTCGGTGTCGAGGTCGTAGCGGACCTCCATGTGGTCCGAGACGAAGCCGATCGGCACCATGACGGCGGCCGGCGCTCCGGAGGCCTGCAGCTCCTCCAGGTGGTCGCAGATGTCGGGCTCCAGCCACGGGATGTGGGGGGCGCCGCTGCGGGACTGGTAGACGAGCTTCCAGGGCCGGTCGGTGCCGGTGGCCTCCCGGACGGCGTCGGCGATCACCTGGGCGACGTCCAGGTGCTGGGCGACGTAGGCGCCGCCGGCCCCGTCCTTGGTGTGCGCGTCGGCCGGGCCGGAGGTGTCGGCGGCGGCGAGGGGGATGGAGTGCGTGGTGAAGGCCAGGTGCGCACCCGCGCGCGCCTCCTCGGGCAGTTCGGCGAGCGCGGCCAGGACACCGTCGACCATCGGCTGCACGAAGCCGGGGTGGTTGAAGTAGTGGCGCAGCTTGTCCACTCGCGGCACCGGGCGGCCCTCGGCCTCCAGCGCGGCGAGGGAGTCGGCCAGGTTCTCGCGGTACTGGCGGCAGCCGGAGTAGGAGGCGTACGCACTGGTGGCCAGCACCAGGATGCGGCGGCGGCCGTCGTCGGCCATCTCGCGCAGGGTGTCGGTGAGGTAGGGCGCCCAGTTGCGGTTGCCCCAGTACACGGGAAGGTCGAGGCCGTGCTCGGTGAAGTCCTTGCGCAGCGTCTGCAGCAGTTCGCGGTTCTGCGCGTTGATGGGACTGACCCCGCCGAACAGGAAGTAGTGCTGCCCCACCTCCTTCAGGCGTTCGCGCGGGATGCCGCGCCCCCGCGTGACGTTCTCCAGGAAGGGGACGACGTCGTCCGTCCCCTCGGGCCCCCCGAAGGACAGCAGGAGCAGTGCGTCGTACGGAGCGGCAGTGGCGGCCTCGGTGTGATCGGACATGTCTCCGATCCTCCCACCGCCCGGTGGCGGCCGCGGAACGGCACGGGCCCGGGGCGGGAGCGGTCGCGGGGGTCCCGGCGGGCGGCGGGGAAAAATCGCTTGCGCTCCGTTTGTAAGCTGTGATGAACAGCGACATCCCTTACCCGCACCCCCTCGTGGATCGGCGACGAAGCCGAGGAGCGCCCCTTGCCCAGTCCCTATCGCGCGATCTTCTCCGCCCCCGGGACCAGGGGCTTCGCCGCTGCCGGCCTCATCGGCCGGATGCCGCTGTCCATGCTCGGCATCGGCATCGTGACGATGATGTCCCAGGTCACCGGCCGCTACCGGATCGCGGGCGCGCTCGCGGCCGTGCTGGCGCTGTCGGGGGCGGCGCTCGGGCCGCAGGTCTCCCGGCTGGTGGACCGGTACGGGCAGCGCAGGGTGCTGCGCCCGGCGGCGGGCACCACGGTGCTGGCCGTCGCCGCGCTGCTGGTGTGCGTGCGGACCGGGGCACCGGACTGGACGCTGTTCGCCTGCGTCGCGGTCGCCGGGCTGACGCCGAGCCTGGGCGCGATGGTGCGGGCGCGCTGGGCGGCCATCCACGGGGGCTCGTCGGCCCTGCTCCACACCGCGTACTCCTTCGAGTCCGTGGTCGACGAGATCTGCTTCATCGTGGGCCCGATCCTGTCCATCGGGCTGTGCACCGTCTGGTTCCCCGAGGCCGGTCCCCTGCTGGCCGCGGTCTTCCTCGCCGTCGGCACCTTCCTGCTCACCGCGCAGCGCTCCACCGAGCCGCCGCCGCACCCGCGCGAGCAGCACACGCGGGGCTCGGCGCTGGGTTCGCGCGGGCTGCAGGTCCTGGTGGTCACCTTCGTGGCGACCGGGGCGATCTTCGGCGCGGTGGACGTCAACACCGTCGCCTTCGCCCAGGAGCAGGGCCACAAGGCCGCCGCCAGCCTCGTCCTCGCCGTGTACGCGTCAGGATCCTGCCTCGCGGGCGTCCTTTTCGGCCTGATGAGACCGCGTGGAACGGCTTCCCGTCGCTTTTTGCTGGGCGTGGGGGCCATGGGCGTGAGTATGATCCCGCCACTACTCGTCGGGAACTTGCCGTTCCTGGCCGTGGCGCTGTTCGTCGCGGGCCTGTCCATCGCGCCGACGATGGTCACGACCATGGCGCTCGTCGAGCAGTTGGTACCGCGCGCGAAGCTGACCGAGGGCATGACGTGGACGAGCACGGGGCTCGCGGTCGGTGTGGCGCTCGGGGCCTCGCTCGCCGGGTGGGTGATCGACGCGGCGGGGGCCCGGGTGGCGTTCGCGGTGCCCGCCTCCGCCGCGGCGCTCGCCGTGGTGGCGGCCTTCCTGGGGTACCGCCGGCTGGAGCCGGCGCCGGAGCTGGAGGGATCGCGTACGCATGGCTACGACGAACAGAACCGCCGGGAAGGCCACATGGCATAACTGGGCGGGCAACGTGGGGGCCGTCCCGGCACGGGAGGTGTCACCCGCCTCGCTGGAGGAACTGGTCGCCGCCGTGCGGAAGGCGGCCGAGGACGGCCTGCCGGCCAAGGCCGTCGGCACCGGCCACTCATTCACCTCCGCCGCGGCCACCGCCGGCGTCCTGATCCGCCCGGAGCGCATGAGCTCCATACGCTCCCTGGACCGCGCGGCCGGGACCGTGACCGTCGAGGCCGGCGTCCAGCTGAAGCACCTGAACGCGTTCCTCGCCGCCGAGGGTCTGTCGCTCACCAATATGGGCGACATCATGGAGCAGACCGCGGCCGGGGCGACCAGCACCGGCACCCACGGCACCGGCCGCGACTCGGCCTCCATCGCCGCCCAGATCACCGCGCTGGAACTGGTGGCGGCCGACGGCTCGGTACTCACGTGCTCCGCCGAGGAGAACGCCGACGTCTTCGCCGCCGCCCGGATCGGACTCGGCGCCCTGGGCGTGGTCAGCTCCCTCACCTTCGCGGTGGAACCGGTCTTCCTGCTCACCGCCCGCGAGGAACCGATGCGCTTCGACCGGGTGCTCCGGGAGTTCGACCAACTCGTCGAGGAGAACGAGCACTTCGAGTTCTACTGGTTCCCGCACACCGACGGCTGCAACACCAAGCGCAACAACCGCAGCCAGGGCCCCGCGGCTCCGGTGCCCCCGGTGCGCGGCTGGCTCGACGACGAGTTCCTCTCCAACGGCGTCTTCCGGGCCGCCTGTGCGCTCGGTCAGGCCGCGCCGTCGCTGATCCCCGGGATCGCGCAGGTCTCCAGCCGCGCCCTGTCGGCGCGTACCTACACCGACATCCCGTACAAGGTCTTCACCCACCCGCGCCGGGTGCGCTTCGTGGAGATGGAGTACGCCGTTCCGCGGGCCGCGGCGGTGGAGGTCCTGCGGGAACTGAAGTCGATGGTCGACTCCTCGGCCCTGCGGATCAGCTTCCCGGTGGAGGTGCGGGTCGCCCCGGCGGACGACATCGCGCTCTCGACGGCCTCGGGCCGCGACAGCGCCTACGTGGCGGTCCACATGTACCGGGGCAGCCGGTACCAGGAGTACTTCACGGCCGTCGAGCAGATCATGACGGCGCATCAGGGCCGGCCGCACTGGGGCAAGGTCCACACCCGGGACGCGGACTGGTTCGCCAAGGCGTACCCGCGCTTCGGGGAGTTCACCGCGCTGCGGGACCGGCTCGACCCGGACCGGCTGTTCCGCAACGACTACCTGCGGCGGGTGCTGGGCGAGTAGATCCCAGGGCTCCGATTGTGGAGATTACGTAACGGCCCCCGGCCAACTCCCTTGACCCGCACAAAGTTCGACGGCGCGGCGCCCCACCGGCGTGGCCCAAATGGAGTACTGTGACAAATCCTGGCTCCGGGGGGAGACGGCGCACTTCATCCCGGGGTGCTGTCGAGCGACCCGGAGACACGTGACACCGAGTGACGCGTTTGGTCACTCAGCGTTGCAAATAGGTAACCGTGCCATAACGGCGCGTCACGGCACATGCCCGACACGCCGGGAAACTCAGCAAGGTTGTGGCAGGCTGCACCCGGGCAGGTCACACTCGTCCATCGGGAGCAGCGACGCACGTGACGTCGGCAGGCACCACCCGGGAGGTAACCGTGCCCGAATTGCGTGTCGTGGCCGTCAGCAACGACGGCACACGACTGGTGCTCAAGGCTGCCGACAGCACGGAGTACACACTCCCGATCGACGAGCGCCTGCGTGCCGCCATTCGCAACGACCGGGCGCGGCTGGGCCAGATCGAGATCGAGGTCGAGAGCCATCTGCGCCCCCGCGACATCCAGGCGCGGATAAGAGCGGGCGCCACCGCCGAGGAGGTCGCACAGCTCGCCGGCATCCCCGTCGAGCGGGTGCGGCGCTTCGAGGGCCCCGTGCTCGCGGAGCGCGCCTTCATGGCGGAGCGGGCACGCAAGACCCCGGTACGGCGTCAGGGCGAGAGCACCGGACCGCAGCTCGGCGAGGCCGTCGCCGAACGGCTGCTGCTGCGGGGCGCCGAGAAGGACTCCGTCGTCTGGGACTCCTGGCGGCGCGACGACGGCACCTGGGAGGTGCTGCTCGTCTACCGCGTCGCCGGTGAGCCGCACTCGGCGAGCTGGACCTACGACCCGCCGCGGCGGCTGGTCCAGGCCGTCGACGACGAGGCGCGCGCGCTGATCGGCGAGGCCACCCAGGAGCCCGCGGAGCCGAGCTACCCGTTCGTGCCGCGGATCGCGCGGCTGCCTCGCGACCGGGTCATGGAGCGGCCGGAGCGCGCGAGCGGCGCGGAGGAGCGGGCCGAGGAGGAACGCGACTCCCTGACCAGCCTCCTGGAGGCCGTGCCGAGTTTCCGCGGCGACATGGTCGTCCCCTCGCAGACCGCCTCGCCCGCGGCGCCGGAGGTTCCTCCCGCGGCCGCGGGCACCGACGGTGCGGTCGACGACCCCGAGGCCGAGGAGGCCGTGCCGTCGGCACCGGCCGCGAGTGCGGGATCCGCGTACGCGGACGTGCTCATGCCGCGGTCCGTGGGCGCCCACCGGGACCGGCTGGTCGGCTCCACCGACCGGCAGGCCGAGGCGGACGGGGTCCGGCCGGGACGGCGGGCGACGGTGCCGAGCTGGGACGAGATCGTCTTCGGGAGCCGCCGCAAGAAGCAGGACTGACCGGGCCGCACCACCGCCTCGCGGGCGATGGTGCGGGCACGCCCGCAGGGCGCGGTCCTTCGCGAGCTGCCCGGTTCTCCCACCCGGCCGCCGGCCGGCACCGTCGCGGGGCCACGCGAGGGTGGCGCGCCGTGGGCGGACGGGTGGGAGTGCCGGGCCTCAGCCCGGCTGGGGGCCCGTCGCGACGGGGCGGCCGGTGTGCGACCACTCGCTCCATGAGCCGACGTAGAGGGCGGCGGGAACGCCGGCCGTCGCGAGGGCGAGCACCTCGTGGGCACCCGAGACGCCCGAGCCGCAGTAGACACCGACCGCCGTGCCGGCGGTGGCGCCGACGCCGGCGAAGCGGGCGGCCAGGTCGCCGGAAGGAAGGAAGAGCCCGGTGGCGGGGTCGACGTTCTCCGTCGTGGGGGCGCTGACCGCACCGGGGATGTGGCCGGCGACGGGATCGATGGGTTCGACCTCGCCGCGATAGCGCTCGGACGCCCGGGCGTCGAGGAGCACACCGCCGCGCGCCAGTGCCGCCGCGCCGTCGGCGTCGAGCAGGGGGAGCCCGCCCAGGACCGCCGTGAAGTCGCCGTCCTCGTCGGCCGGGACGTCCGTCTCCAGAGGGAAGCCGGCCGCCGTCCAGGCCGCGAAGCCGCCGTCCAGCACCCGTACCCGCTCGTGCCCGGCCCAGCGCAGCAGCCACCAGGCGCGGGCGGCGCCCCAGCCCAGCCAGTTGTCGTAGACGACGACGTCGCGGTCCGGGCCGACGCCCGCGCGCCGCATGGCGGCGGTGAACACCTCCACATCGGGCAGGGGATGGCGGCCGGCGTCACCGGGCGGCCCGGCGAGCTCCGACTCCAGGTCCACGTAGTGCGCGCCGGGCAGGTGCCCGGCCTCGTACTCGGGGCGTCCGGGCGGTCCGCCCATCCGGTAGCGGACGTCGAGCAGGACGGGCCCGCGGTCTGACGCGCCCTTCGGCTGCGCGGCCAATTCGGTTACGGTAATGACAGGATGCATAAGCCCATTGTGGTCACCCGGCACGGGGACCCTGCGGCGCGGCCCCCGGACGCGGCACGCCCTGTGGTGCGAGCATTGCTGTGGTACCTCCTCCGCAAGCCCGAGCGCCGCTCCCCAGGAGAGAATTGATGACCGAGGTAGGGAACCGCCACCCGCACGGGACTCCGTGCTGGGTCAGCCTGCTGGCACGCGGCGTCGAGGCCACGCAGGACTTCTACGGCCGTCTGTTCGGCTGGGAGTTCCACCCGGGTCCGTCCTCGCTGGGCACCTATGTGCGCGCCACGCTGAACGGGAAGAGTGTGGCCGGCATCGGCGAACTGCCACGGGACCGGCACCTGCCGATCGCGTGGACCACGTACTTCGCCGCCGACGACGCGGACAAGACCGCCGAGCTGGTCCGCGGTTGCGGCGGCACGGTCGGCGTGGGCCCGCTGGACGCGGACGACGCAGGGCGGCTGGCGATCGCCCTGGACCCGCTGGGGGCGGTGTTCGGGATCTGGCAGGCCGTGCACCACCAGGGCATCGAGACCTCCGGCGAACCGGGCTCGCCCGTCTGGAACGAACTGGTCACCCGCGAGACGTCGATGGTCGCCGCGTTCTACTCGCTGGTCTTCGGCTTCGAGACCCAGCACGTCGTCTCGACCGACTTCGACTACCTCACCCTGCAGCTCGACGGCCGCCCGGTGGGCGGCATCCACGGCGTCGGACGGGGTCTGCCGCGTGATCGCGGCGCGCACTGGATGGCGTACTTCGAGGTGACCGACACCGACGCCGCCGCCCGCCAGGTCGTCCAGCTCGGCGGCAACGTGCTGCGCGCGCCGCGCGACTCCGCGTACGGGCGGGTGGCGACCGTCACCGACCCCGAGGGCGCGGTGTTCACCGTGATCCGCACCGAGCCGCTGCCGGCCTGAGCCGGTCCACCGCCGGGGCGCCTTGGCGGGCGAGCAGCGCACTCCCGGCAGTGACGCCCGGTCTCACCCCGTGCCTGCGTGCGCCGGCGCGGTCTGGACCGGGACGAAGACCTTGTGGCCGAGGATCCCGGTGTCGACGGTGCCGTCCTCCTCGGCGTACCAGCGCCAGTGGGCCCCCGGGACGTCCCCGGCGGCGAGCACGATCCAGCCGCCGTCCGGCGAGGAGAGCCGGGCGAGCGCGGGGAGATCGTTCTCGGTGGGCGGCTGGGCCAGCACGAGGACGCCGGTGACGGGGCCGGTGCGGGTGGCGCTGCGGATGAGGCCGGCGCCGACTTCCGGCGCAGGGACGGCCAGCGGGGACCGGGATCCGCCGCTGACGTCCTGGAGGCCGGGGACCCTGAGCAGTCCGTGCTGGGCGTGCAGGTCGGGCAGCACGGTGCGGGCCGGGTCGACGGCCACCACCGTCACCGCCGCACTGTCCTGGCGCGCGGTCTCCAGCAGGCTGCGCACCAGCGCCGCCAGGGTGTCCCGGGCGACCCGCAGGTCACCGAGGATGCCGAGGGTCCCGTTGAGCTGACCGAGGTCGACCAGGAACTGGGCATGGCCGCGCCCGGTCACACCGGCCCGGGCCAGCAGCGGCAGGGGCAGGCCGTCGGCCGGGGCACCGTCCTCGAGGGACGTGGGGACACCGGTGCGCTCCCAGCGGGTGGCGTCGAGGGCGGTCCACCGCTCCGGGACGGGCGTACCGGCGGAAACGGCGGCGAGCATCTTGGTGGGGAGGACGAGCACGCTGTAGACCCGGGTGGGCGCGCCGGCCGGGCCGGTGAGCGGGCCGGGCGCGGCCAGCAGCTCGCGCAGGGTGTGCCGTACCACCGGGAGCGTGCGGGTGTCGGCGACCAGCGAACGACCGAGGGCGGCCCGGCGTCGGCGGCGCAGCGCGCGCTGGGCGGCGCGTGGCAGGCGCGGGCGCAGGACGCGGGCGGCACCGCGCAAAGCGGTGCCGGTGCGGCGGGCGAGCCGGCCCAGGGTGCGGCGGGCGATGACGAGGACGGTCAGCAGGGCGAGGCCGATACCGCCGACGACGAGGGGGCCGATCGGGACCCGCTTGCCCGACGTGGCCGTTGCACTGGGGGCCCGGCTCGGGGACGCCGCTGCGGTGGGAGCCGCCGCCGTGGCCTCGGGCAGCGTCCCCACCTGCACGCCCTCCCCCTTCGCGTCGTCGGGCAGCCGCAGCGCGAAGCCGGGGACCAACTGCTCGGGCCTGGTGAACGTGGCGCCGCCCGGAAGCGTGCGGCCGGTGTTGAGGCCGAGGATCTCGGAGAACCGGTTGCCGTCGCCGAGGGTGCGCTCGGCGATGGCGAGGAGCGTCTCCGGATGTCCGCCGTTCTGCTCGGGGGACTTGACGACGTAGTACTTGACGTCATCCGCTGTGAGCGCGATCGCGGTGGCCGCTCGGGCCGGGACCGCCGACGCCGTCCGGGCCGGCGCCAGGGCTGTCGCGGCGACGGCGATCCCGAGGGCCAGTACGAGCGCGGCCGGGCGCCTGACCAGGGCCGCGGCACGCGTGGCCGAAACGTTTGCGGAGCGCAATCTCCATCCTCCTGAGCAGTGCTCGCCCGACACGCTGCTGTCATGAACGGTTCACCCGGGCGCGAGAAAGTCATGTTGTGAACTGAGCCTAGCCATACCGGAGTTACTACTGGCACGGCCGAGCGGTGAACGATCGGGGAAGGGCAACAGCGCTATGGCGAGACGGCACACCAGCGGATGGGAAGCGCTCGGTTTCGACAGCGACCCCACCCCGGGCGACCCGGAGGCCATCCGTACCCTCGCCCGGACGTACCGCGACCTGGGTGACCAGGCGGACCAGGCGTACCGGTTGCTCGGCACGGACGCGGCGATCCGGCACGGCAAGGGCCAGGCGATGGCCGCCCTGCAGGACAAGATCAGGGACATGCCGCGCTTCCTGGACCAGACGCGGACGTCCTTCCACACCGCGGCCGACGCGTACTCCGTGTACGCGGGGGTGCTCGCCGAGGCGCAGAGTCTGCTGGACCGGGCGATCGACCAGGGCGGCCCGGTCGCGACGACCGCCTCGGTGGTGGTCCCCGACCTGCCCCAGAACGCCACGCCGGAGCAGACGTCGAGCCACGACGCGCGGGTGACGGAGGTCGGCAACGCCAAGTCCGAACTGTCGGCGGCGACGGTGCTGGCGCAGCAGGCCCAGCAGATGCGCGCGGACGGCTCCGCCACCGCCTCCAGGGCCCTGGACGCGGCCGCGGACCAGGCCATCCCGGCGCGGAACATCTTCCAGAAGATCGGCGACTGGCTCGCGGACCACCCGATCTTCGAGATCATCATCGGTATCTTCGCCGGTCTCGTCGCGATCTTCTTCCCGGTGGTCGGCATCCTGATAGGGGCGCTCGCCTTCGGCCTGTCGGTGGTCCGGATGGTCTCCCAAGGCCATTTGGAGATAGGTGAGTTGATCGTCGGCCTGCTCACCATCGTGCCGGGCGGGGTGCTGCTGGGACAGCTGGGCAGGCTCGGCAACGTCCTCTCGAAGTTCGCGCCGCTGGGCAAGGCGCTGGCGACCGCGGGCCGCGGCGCGGGCACCATGTCGAACGCGGTCAAGGGCTGGATGAAGACGTCCACCTTCACCCGCAAGGTCCTCACCCCGCTGGGCCGCGGCGTCAACTACGACGGGCTGAAGGTCAGACCGGCGTTCGTGGTGACCCAGAAGGCGGTCGCCGAGGGGAGCACCGAGTTCGCGCTCGGCGCGACCGCGACCGTCATCTCGGATGTCGCCGCGGGCAAGCAGCTCGACGCGGGCAGGATCCTCGCCGGCGCCGCGGTGGGCGCGGCCGTCGGCGGCGGCTTCGCCGTGCTCGGGGGCACGAAGTTCGCCAACAACCTCAAGGACGCCTTCACCACGCAGGGCAGGTTCAAGAGCAACATCGGCAAGGCGTTCTCCGCGTCGAGCTTCACCCCGGGCAGCCTGCTGCACGTCAACGGCCGGGAAATGCCGCAGAAGAACGGCTTCCACGGCATCACGAGCAAGACCGAGGGCGACCAGACCACCGGCGCGCTGAAGACCAAGGTCACCACGCCGGACGGTACGACGACCGAGACCAAGACCGAGCCGCCCACGCCGAAGCCCGCCGCGACGGCGGACGGCAACCCGCCGCCGGAGCCGAAGACCACGACGAAGACGACCACCCCGGACGGCTTCACCTCCAAGACCTCGGGCGGCACGAACACGATCGAGAGCCCGCAGGGCGACAAGGTGACGTACAACGGGGCCCAGACCAGCGTGGACACCCCGGCCGGCCATGGCTCCCACCTCACCACCACGCTGTCCGACAACGGGTTCACGACGTCGAACGGCCCGTTCGGCGGGGGCGTCACCCAGGGCGCCGACGGCACGGTCGCCTTCAACGGCACCGGCGAGGCGGGGGCCCACGGCCCGAACCCGCCCGCCTTCACGGTCGCGGCCGGTGGCGACATCCACACCGGGGGGCTCACGGTCCACGACGCGGGCGGCACCACCACGGTGTCCGGGGACGGTGTCTCCGTCCAGCACCAGGGCACCGTCACCTCGGTGTTCCACGGTGCTCCCGGCAACCCGCCGGTGGTCACGCACGACACCGGGGCCGGGGCGGGCGGGACCGTCGACGTCAATCTCGCCGGGCACCACGTCACGACGCCCGCGGACGGCATCGGCGGCGGTGTGGACCTGCCCGGCCACCAGCACGTCGCCCCGCCCCAGGCCGGCGGTGTCCCCGTCCAGGACAACGGGGTGACGGGCACCCTGCATGCGGACGGCACCGCGACGGTGAGCTCGATCGGCGGCCCGACCACGCACCTGGGCAGCGAGGGGTTCACGGTCGTCCCCGACCCCCACCACCCCGGCACCACCGTGCAGTTCGACAGCAACGCCGGGCACTACGGACTCGATTCCGCGGTCAACGTGACGACGCAGGGCGGCCCGTCCGTCAGCGCCGACAGCGACGGCATCGTGACCGTGCAGGCCGGCCCGGGCGCCCACGGGGGCACGGCGTACTTCACTCCGGGCGGCGTCACGCTGACCGGCGACAACGGCGCGCAGTTCACGGTCGGCCAGAACGGCGCCTTCACCGTGGGCGGCATCAGCCACAGCGGGAACGGCGACCTCACCGCCGGCGGCAGCACCGTCCACGCCGACGGCACCGCGGACTTCACGCACAACGGATTCCAGTACCACGTCGGCGCGGACGGCGTCATCACACCCGCCCCCGGCCAGCACGGCCCCCCGGGGCCCGACGGCGTCCCGACCCAGCCTCCGCCGCTGGCGCAGGCGGCCCCCGGCCACCCGGTGTCCCACGGCAACCTCACGGTCTCCGTGGACGGCCACGGAACGCCGGCGGTCGGCGTGCAGGGGACGAGCACGGTGGACGGCGGCGGGCACGTGGTGACCACGACGGCCTCGGTGTCGGGCGGCGCCACGACCCTGGACTCCGGCGGTTTCCATGTGACCACCGGCCCGAACGGCACGACCGCGACCGGCGCGGGTTTCACCGCCCACAGCGGCCCCGGCGGCATCACCGCGGGCGCGCCGGGCGGCCCGCCCGCCGTGTCGGTCACGCTCGGCCAGAACGGCGGGGCCACGGTCGCCGTCGGCGGCAGCACGACGACGCTCGGCCCGGGCGGGGCCACGACGCACGTGGGCGGTGGCGTGGTGGCCACCGGGAACGGCACGGTCTCCAGCGCGCCGGTCGGGCAGGGCACCACCGTGGACAGCGGCGCGGGCGGCGCCACCGCCACCGTGAACGACGGGCAGGGCGGAGCGTTCACCGTGCGCCCCGGTACCGACGGCGCCCACCGACCGACCGCCGACATCACCCACCCGGACGCCCAGGGCCATCCGGTCCGGGCCCAGGTGGGCGCGAACGGGATCAGCTCACAGGGCGTCACCGTCCAGAGCACCCCGGGCCGCAACGGCGTCAGCTTCAGCCAGCAGGGCACCCACGCGACCACGACCACCACCTCCGGCGCCGACGGCACCGTGAACGTCACCGGCCCCGACGGCAGCGTCCAGGTCGGCGGGCAGTCGGTCACCGTCACCAACACCGCGGGGCAGAGCGTCAGCACCACGCACGGCACGATCACGGCGGCGGGCAACGGCCACACCACCACGCTCACCCCGGACGGCCACGGCGGATTCGGCACGCGGACGGTCGACGACCGGTCCGGCGTCGGCCACACCGTCGGCCCCAACGGGCATCTGAACGTGGAGAACTCGCCCAGCGGGGCGAACATCACGGCGACGCGGGACGGCGGGACGGTCCGGACCCCGCCCGGCAAGGGCCCCGCCTACGTCGGCAGCCCCCCGCTCGTCGGCGGCGACAACACCCTGACCAACGGAACGGGCGGCACCACGGTCACCACCCACGGCGACCATCCCTTCGCCGCACCCGGCAGTACCGTCAGCCACAACGGCGACGGCCACGTGACCGTCGAACACGGCGCGGGGACCGGGAGCTTCGGCCCCGGCGGCGTCACGCACCTGGGCCCCAACCCGAACGGCCCGGTCGACGCCCAGGGCCGACCCGTCGACACGGGCGGCAATCCGATCGGCTACGGGCCGGGCGAGACCCACGTGTCCACCGTGACCGGCGACGGCCAGGGCGGCATCACCGTGCGGACGCCGGGCAACGGACCCACCATCCACCACACCGGCGGCTTCGGCGGCCGGTCCACGGTGGACACCGGCAACGTCACGGTCACCAAGTCCGACAGCGGCTACGCCAACGCGACCACCCCGGCCGAGAAGTCCGGGGTGCTGCCCGGCAAGGACAGCCCCTTCGCCCCGCAGGGCCCGCCCGCGACCTTCACCGTCGGCGCGAACCACCCGGGCGGCCCCAGCGTCCAGGTGCCGGTCTGGGGCGGCGGCTCCAGCGTCACCAGCGGCGGCCTGCACATCGGCCACAGCGGCAGCGGTACCTTCCAGGTCGGCGGCCCGGGCGGCGCGGGCGACTCCGTCACCGTGCGGCCGGACAACAGCCTCACCGGGGGCCCCGGCGTCCACGTCACCGACCACCCCGCCGTCACACCGCCGCCGGGCGGGCAGGGGCCCTCGGTCCCCGCCCACCAGACGGCCACACTCAGCGACGGCACCACGGTCACCAACCTGGGCGGCCCCGCCACGTTCACCCCGCCCGGCGGCGCCCCGGGCACCACCGTCGACCACGGCACCGCCACGACCACCGATCCCGGCAACGGCGTGACCATCACGCAGAACCCGCACGGCTCGGCCGACTTCCAGTACAACGGCAACGGCGAGACCACCACGCTGCACGTCGGTCACAGCGGAGTGACCGGGTCGGTGGACAGCAACGGCACCACGCACACCTTCACCGCGGGCGACAGCAGCGCCGTCACGGTCCGGGACGCGGACGGCACCAAGGTCGCCGGCATCGACGGCGCCGGTGGCTTCACCGAACAGCACTCGCCGGTGGACGACTACGCGTTCAACGTGGGCAGCACCCTCAAACCGGACGACTACCGGGAGTTCGCCTGGGAGGCCGCCCGCGGCGCGCTCAAGGGCGTCATCCAGAACTTCTCGGTCGCCGGTGTCCAGATCGGTCTGGGCGCGGACCCCACGACCGCCCTGGAGAACGCCGCCCTCGGGGTGGGCACCTCGGTCGCCAACGGCGTCACCAACAAGCAGTTGGAGAACAGCCACATCTTCAACACCAAGGGCCCCGAGGTCCTCTACACCGACATCCCGGTGAAGTTCATCAACACGGCCAACGACAACCAGAACCGGGAACTGCTCAACCCCCCGCAGCCGGAGGGCCCGGTGTCGCTCACCCCGGAGGAGCTGGCCTGGATCCAGGCCGAGCAGAACGAGCAGACCCCGGGCCACTGACCGGCCTCCGGCCCACGACAGCCCGTCCGCCCGACCGACCCACCGTCCGACCAGCCCGCTCCACAGGAGAGGAACCGCCCTCATGCCCCAGTTCGACGTCAAGACCGAGATCACCGACTCCACGTCGGCGACCGTGACCAACGAGTACGACCAGGCCATCGCCCAGCTCCGCAAGATCAAGACCGACATCGACAACCTGCTCGCGGACGGCTACCGCACCCCCGCGGCGGAGACCAAGTTCCGGCCGTTCTTCGAGTCCTTCCACAAGGGCTACAACGATGTCATCGAGGGCCTGCCGGGCATCTCCCAGTACGTCAAGAGCGTCGGCGAGGGCTTCACCGAGACCGACACCCAGCTCGGCAACAGCCTCCCCCACTAGTACCCGACGGCGGACGGGCCGGACGACCGCGGACCTGTCCGGCCCGTACCGCCTCCGTTCGCTTCGGAAGGAACCGAGGAGCAGCCCCATGCGCCTGACCGTCACCGTCGTCGACCCCGATCCCCGGACGGGCCGGGCGGCCGACATCGTGATCGACACCGACCCCGGTGTCCCGGTCGGCGAACTCGCCGGAGAACTCAGCCGGGCCGTGCGCGGCGCCGCACCCGCCGACGACCCGCCCGTGCTGTACGCGGGCGCCGACCCGCTCCCCGCGGAGCAGGCCGTGGCCGCCGCCGGACTGCGCTCGGGCGGCCTGCTCGCCCTCGGGACGCCGCTCGACGTGCCGCGCGCCGGCCAGGAGCCCGAAGGCGTGGTGGAGTTGCGCGCCATCGGCGGCACCGGTGCCGGATCGGTGTTCCGGCTGCCGCCGGGCAACTTCGACATCGGTTCCGCCGCGACAGCCCGCGTCCGGCTGCCCGCCGGCGACCTCCCGGAGTCCGCCGCCCACCTCGTCATCGCCGTGAACGGCAGCGTCCTGGTGCGCGCCGCGCACGGCGAGAGCCTGCGCCTGGACGACACCGAGCTGACCGGCGACGGCGAGTGGCGGGACTGGCCCGTCGCCGGCGTGCTGACCTGCGGGCCCGTCCTGCTGGAACGGACCGCGCCCACCGCCCCCGACGCCGCCGTGGTCCCCTCGGCCGACGGGACCGGGCTCGACTACAACCGGCCGCCCCGGCTGCTCCCGCCGACCCCGAAGAATCGTTTCCGGCTGCCGCGACCGCCCAGCAAGCAGGCCCGCAACAGGCTCCAGCTGCCGATGATCTTCGCGCCTCTCGTCATGTCCGGCGCCATGACGGCCCTCACCGGCAACTCCCGCATGCTCCTGTTCGGACTGCTCTCCCCGGTCATGGCCCTGGTCAACCAGCTCACCGCCAAGCGGCGCGGCAAGGAGACGTACGCGGAGCAACTCGCCGTGTACAAGGAGACCAAGGCCGAGCTCGACCAGGAGGTCGAGGAAGCGGTCCTCGCCGAGCAGGCCGCCCGCCGGGCCGCCTGCCCCGACCCGGCCACCGCTTTGCTCATCGCCGCCGGCCCGCGCCGCCGCCTGTGGGAACGCCGCTGGCGGGACGACGACTTCCTGCTGCTGCGGCTCGGGGTGGCCGACCGCCCCGCCTGGGTCGAACTGGAGGACCCCGCCGAGGCCGAGCACCGCCGCCGGGTCACCCGCACCACGCACGCCGTACCCGTCGCGGTCTCGCTCCGCGAGGCGGGCGTCGTGGGCCTGGCCGCCGACGTACGCGCCTCCGACGCGGCGCTCCGGGTCGGGGGCGCGCCCGCCGAGGGCAGTGGCGCCGACGTCATGGCGTCCCTGGCACGCTGGCTCGTGGCCCAGGCCGCCGTCCTGCACAGCCCCTCCGACCTGCGCATCTACGTCCTGTCCGGCTCGGCCGGCGCGGACCGCTGGTCCTGGGTCCACTGGCTGCCGCACTGCGCCCCGCAGGGCGAGGACACGGTGAGCCTCGTCGGTTCCGGCGCCGAGTCGCTGGGCCGCCGCGTCGCCGAGCTCAGCGCCCTGATCGCCGCCCGCAAGACCGCGGGCCGCGGCGCCCCGCGCGGCGGCGCGGCCGGTGAGCCCGACGTGCTGGTGGTCCTGGACGGCGCCCGCCGGCTGCGCGCGCTGCCCGGCGTCATCCAGATCCTCCGCGACGGCCCCGAGGTCGGGGTGTACGCGCTCTGCCTGGACGACGAGGAACGGCTGCTGCCCGAGGAGTGCCAGGCCGTCGCCGTCGCCGGGGTCGGCGGTCTGTGGATCCGTCAGGCCGGCGTGGAGCCGGTGACCGGCGTCCTCATGGACGCCCCCGAGCCGGCCTGGTTCACCGGGGTGGCCCGCGCGCTGGCCCCCGTACGGGACGTCGGCGACGACGCCGAGGAGGGCCTGCTGCCCACGTCGGCGCGGCTGCTGGACGTGCTCGGTCTGGAACCGCCCACCGCCGAGGCCGTCGCCGCCGCGTGGGCGGTGTCCGCGCGCAGCACCAGGGCCGTCCTCGGGGAGGGCGTCGACGGGCCGTTCGCCGTCGACCTCAAGGCCGACGGGCCGCACGGCCTGATCGCCGGCACCACCGGCTCCGGCAAGTCCGAGCTGCTGCAGTCGCTCGTGGCCTCGCTGGCCGTCGCCAACCGGCCGGACGAGCTGAACTTCGTCCTCGTCGACTACAAGGGCGGCAGCGCCTTCGCCGAGTGCGAGGACCTGCCGCACACCGTCGGCATGGTCACCGACCTCGACACCCACCTCGTCGAGCGCGCCCTGACCTCCCTCGGCGCGGAACTCCGCCGCCGCGAGCACATCCTCGCCGACGCCGGGGCCAAGGACATCGACGACTACACGGACAAGCGCGCCCGCCGCCCCGAACTCGGCCCGATGCCACGACTCGTCCTGGTCATCGACGAGTTCGCCTCCATGGTCCGCGAACTGCCCGACTTCGTCTCAGGACTGGTCAACATCGCCCAGCGCGGCCGGTCGCTCGGCATCCATCTGATCCTCGCCACCCAGCGCCCCTCCGGCGCCGTCACCGCCGACATCCGCGCCAACACCAACCTGCGGATCGCCCTGCGCACCACCGACCCGTCCGAGAGCCGCGACATCATCGACGCCCCCGACGCCGGCCAGCTCTCCCCCCGCACCCCCGGCCGCGCCTACGCCCGCCTGGGCCACGCCGTCCTGCTGCCCTTCCAGACCGGCCGGATCGGCGGCCGCCGCCCCGACCTCACCACCACCGCCGAGGACGACCACCCGGCCCCCCTCCTCACCGAACTCCACTGGGAGGAACTCGGCGACCCGCCGCCCGCCCGCCGCAAGGACGGCGAGCAGCGCGCCGTGCAGACCGTCACCGACCTGGCCGTCCTGGTGCAGGGCATCGGCGCCGCCGCCGAACTGCTCGCCATCCCCGAGCCCCGCCGCCCCTGGCTGCCGCCCCTGCCGGACTCGTACGCCCTCCCCGAGGGCAGCGGCCCGTCCTACGACGCCGAGGGGCGTCTCACCCCGGTCACGTTCGGGCAGGTCGACGTACCCGCGGAACAGGCCCGCACCGACCTCGTCTTCGACTTCGACGAGATGGGCCACCTCCACCTCATCGGCGCCCCGCGCAGCGGCCGTTCCCAGGCACTGCGCACCCTGGCCGCCGCCGTCGCCCGCGACCACAGCACCGCCGACGTCCACATCTACGGGCTGGACTGCGGCAACGGCGCTCTGCAGGCGCTGGCCGAACTGCCGCACTGCGGCGCCGTCGTGGACCGCGGTCAGATCGAGCGGGTGGTCCGGCTGCTCAACCGGTTGGTCGCCGAACTCAACAGCCGCCGCGCCCAGCTCGGCCGCGGCGGGCTCGCCGACCTCACCGAGCTGCGCCGTCGCCGCAGCCCGATCCGGCGCCCGCCCCACCTGCTGCTCCTGGTGGACCGCTTCGAGGCGTTCGAGCGCGACTTCGGTACCTACGACCAGGGCAGCGTCATGGAGAAGATGCTGCTGCTGCTCCGCGAGGGCGCCGCCGTCGGCATCCACCTCGTGCTCACCGGCGACCGGATCCTGACCTCGTCCCGGTTCGTCTCCACCACCGAGGACAAGCTCGTGCTGCGGCTCAACGACCGCAACGACTACTCCGCCGTCGGCGTGCCCTACCGGGAGATACCCGCCGAGCTGCCCGCCGGCCGCGCCATCCGGCTCAAGGACACCTGCAGCGTCCAGATCGCGCTCATCGACCCCGACCCCAGTGGCGCCGCGCAGGCGGCCGCCCTGGACCGGATCGCCAAACTGACCGCCGAACGCGACCGCGCGGTGCCGGCCCAGCTCCGCCCCTTCCGGGTGGACGTGCTCCCGGACCGGTTCTCCTTCGAGGACGCCCTGGCCCGGGTCCCCGAGGGCGCCTCCCCGCTGTGGGCGATGGTCGGTGTGGGCGGCGACGAACTCTCCGCCGTGGGCACCGACCTGGCCGCCGTCCCGACCTTCGTCATCGCCGGCCCGCCCCGCTCCGGGCGCAGCACGGTCCTGCTCACCATGGCCCGGTCGCTGCTCGCCCGCGGCAACAAGCTGGTCGTCGTCGCCCCCCGGCCGTCCCCGCTGCGGTCCCTGGCCGGCCGGCCGGGTGTCGTCGACGTCCTCACCGATCCCGATGTGGCCCTCGCCGACTTCCGCAAGGCCCTGCACGGCGTCGACAGCCCGACCGGCGCCATCCTGCTGGACGACGCCGACATGCTGGCCCACTCCGAGATCGACTCCGACCTCACCACCTTCGCCCGCGGCGCCGCCGGGGACGGCTGGGGCCTGATCGCGGCCGGCAACAACGAGGCGTTCCTGAGCAGCATGAGCGGCTGGCAGGTCGCGCTCCGCCGCAACCGCTGCGGTGCGATCCTCGCCCCGCGCAACCTCAGCGACGGCGAACCCGTCGGCGCCCGCCTCCCGCACGGCCTGCTGGGGGCCGATCCCGAACCCGGCAAGGCGTACCTGCACCTCGGGGACGGCAAGTACGTGACCGTCCGCGTCCCCGAGCCGGGCGGCACGCGCTGAACCCCGCGGCACCGCGACGGGCCCGGTCCTCCCGCGGGAGGACCGGGCCCGTCGCGGTGCCGTCCACGGTCAGGACGGGGTGATCACGCCGAAACTGAACGTCGAGGTGATCGCGTCGAACACGTCGTACAGCGGCTCCGCCAGCGGGAGGTTGGGGCTGGAGCAGGTGATGACCAGCACCTGACCGCTCTCGTCCGGGAACGGAACCACCGTGTGCATGATCAGCAGTTGGGTCCTGATCCCGTGGGAGACCTCGGCCTCCTCGACGCCCTTCACCCGTCCCACCGGGCCGATCCCCGGCAGTTCCACGGTGCTGAACGTCCGGGCCGTGCCCTCGCCCTGACGGCCTCCGGCCGCCGAGAACTCCTTGCTCAGATCGTGCAGCGAGAAGCTCCGTCCCGGCGGTGGCGTGACCTTGAAGATCATCACGTTCGCCATCAGCAGGCCGTCCTCGTACATCGTGAACGTGCCCGCCGCGTACACCGCGCCGCGCCGCTGCGCGCCCTGCGCGATCCGCCGCACACTGCGGAACGTCTCGTTGATCCGGTCCCGCTCCGCCTTGTCGGGCGTCTCCCTCATCAGCGCGGCCCGGATGCCGGCCAGTGCCTCGCCGGACAGGTCGTACTCCACCCAGCCGTCCGGTATCCGCAGGCCGAACGCCAGGGTTCCGTCAAGGGCCATCGCCGCGCGCTCCTCAGTCATCGCCGGGTGAACCGGTCGGGTGGGTTGGCTACTTCGCGGTCAGGGAGTCCGCGCTCTGGTTGTCGTAGTCGGTGAACGCCTTGACGATCTGGTCGCAGGCGTCCTTCAACTGGTTCCCCTGGCGCTTGAGCTGCGTACGGCCGTCGCTCCACGCGCTCTCGAAGTGGCCCCCGGAGGAGGCCAGCGGCGCGCCGACCGCCGTCTCGTCGAAGCCGGTCGGCTTGGTGTCGATGAGTTCCATCACCCGGCCCAGCAGCCCGCTCAGATCCTCCAACTCGTCACCCGGAATCTGGATCTCTGCCATGAGGGCCCCTCTCCCGACCGGCGGTCATGAACTGCGTCGCGGTCAAGAACCTAGCGCGCACGGGTGAGTTCGCGTCCCGGCACGATTGAACCCCACCTGAACCGTTGTCAACCTCTGTGCGCACGGCGGACGTTAGGCGCGGGACCGCTGTGCGCTCCGGCCGGCGTTTCTCAGTCGGAGGCCACCGGCAGGACGTCCGGCGAGAGGGCGGAGGCGCCGGCCGTGGCGGCTGTCACCCGGCGGCGGTGGTGCCGGCGGCACAGGACCTCGTATCCGACCTCGTCGCCCGGACCGTTCACATCGCCGACCACGACCTGGGCGCCCGCGACGACCATCTCGCCGCCCACGGTGCGGGCGTTGTGCGTGGCCCGCGCCCCGCACCAGCACAGCGCCTCGACCTGCAGCTGCTCCAGGCGGTCGGCCAGCTCGACCAGGCGCTGCGAGCCCGGGAACAGCCTCGTGCGGAAGTCGGTGGTGATGCCGAAGGCGAAGACGTCCTTGCCCAGGTCGTCCACCACCCGGGCCAGCTGGTCGATCTGCTCCGGCGCGAGGAACTGCGCCTCGTCCACGATCACGTAGTCCACCCTGCCGCCCCTGGACAGCAGGTCCACGACGTACCCGTACAGGTCCATCCCCTCGGCGGCCTCCACCGCCTCCGTGACCAGGCCCAGCCGCGACGACAGCTTCCCCTCCCCCGCCCGGTCGTCCCGCGTGAAGATCACGCCCTGGAGCCCGCGGGCGGAGCGGTTGTGCCCGATCTGCAGCGCCAGTGTGCTCTTTCCGCAGTCCATCGTTCCGGAGAAGAACACAAGCTCAGGCATGAGGGGGCGACGGCCTTTCGGGGCGGCGGGTGGTGGTGGGCGGTGGGTGGGTGCGGGACTCAGGAGCGTACTTCGAGCAGGGGCACCAACTGCTCGACGGGGGTCATCGAACCGTGCAGACCCACCATCGAGGACTCCCCCGGCTCGGCGCGGGTGGCGACGACGGCGACGTCGTCCCGGGCGACGGCCACGACGTCGCCGATGCGGCCGCGCACCCTGTCCTCCACGTGCGGGCCGAACCACCCCATCCCGATGGCCTCGTCACGGGTGGCGACCCACATCTGCTCGCCGAGTACCTCGCTCCACACGGTGTGGACGTCGGCGGCCGCGCCGGGGACGGCGTACACGTGCCGGGCCCGGGCCTCGCCGCCGAGGACGGCGACACCGGCGCCCAGTTCCCAGTCCTCGTCGAAGTCGATCCGCGACTCCGGGTCGAAGGGGATGTCGATCATGCCGTGGTCCGCGGTGATGTAGAGCGCGGTGCGCGGCGGCAACTGCTCCGCGAGCCGCTGCACCAGGCGGTCGGCCATCATGAGCTGGCCGCGCCAGGCGTCGGAGTCGACGCCGTGCCGGTGGCCCATGGAGTCCAGCTCGCTGTAGTACGTGTAGACCAGCGCCCGGTCGGACGCGGCGAGCCGCTCGGCGGTGAAGTCCATGCGCTCGTCGCCGGTGAGCCGCCCGTGGAACGTGCCGCCGCTCAGGGCGATCTTCGTCAGCGGGGTGTGCTGGAAGGTGGGCGAGGTGACCTGGCAGGTCTCGACACCGGCGTCCTGCACGAGCTGGAAGACGGTGGGGTGCGGCTGCCAGTCCTGCGGGGACGTCCACGGCTGCCAGCGCAGCTGGTTCATCAGCTGGCCGGAGTCCGGGTTGAGGACGGTGTAGCCGGCCAGCCCGTGCGCGCCGGGCGGCAGACCCGTACCGACCGAGGCGAGCGAGGTCGCGGTGGTCGAGGGGAAGCCCGCGGTGAGCGGCTGCCCGGTGCCGCCGGTCGACGTGCCCAGCAGCGAGGTGAGGAAGGGCGCCTCGTCCGGGTGCCGCTGGATCAGTTCCCACCCCATGCCGTCCACGAGGAAGACGCAGACCCGGTCGGCCGGTGCGAGGCGCAGCGCGGTCGGCGGGAGGCCGGCCACACCGAGGCCCCCGGCCACCGCGGGCAGCAGGTCGCTGAGCGCGGCGGTGCCGTAGCGCGGGGCGGGCGCGCTCGCGGGGTCCAGCGGTGCGGACTCGTACGGGGGGACGGGATGGACCATCAGGCGGCCGTGCTCGCGGTCGCCTCGGAGAGGGCCTGCGCGAAGGCCAGGGTCTGGCGCACGGTCTCGGGGCCGTCGCCCGCCTCGCTGACCCGCAGGCTCAGGTCGTCGGCGGTGGAGGAGCCGGTGTAGCCGTGGTCGGCCTCGCAGTTGGGGTCGCCGCAGGCGGCGGGCTCCAGGTCGATGCGGCTGACCGCGCCCCAGCCGATGGTGAGCACGACCTCGCGGGGCAGGGTGCCCGCGGTGTAGGACTCGGGGTTGGCGACCACCCGGCTGAGCACGACCGAGGAGATCCGCTCCAGCTTCACCGATTCGGTGGAGGTGGTGGCGTACGGCGTCGGGGACGTGTCGTCGGCGCCCTGCTCGTCGGTGTGGCTGACGATGAAGCGCGTGCTGGTCAGCACGAGCACGGTGACGTGCCGGCGGACCTCGTTGGCGTCGAAGGTGGTCTCCTGGTGGACCAGGTACGAGTGGACCGGCTCCCCGCCGACGGAGGCCTCCACGGCCTCGGCCACGAGGGTCGGGTAGTAGCCGCTGCGCTCGATCGCCGCGCGCAGCCCCTGAGTGGTCGTACCGGTCTTCGCCATGCGCACCATCCTAGTGCGGCGCATGTGTTCAGAAGGACGACAGTGCGCGTGGTCCGAGGTCCGTTCGAGCGGGGGGGCGCGCGAGCCGCACGGACGCGCCGAGCACCGTCAGACCCTCGGCGGCGACGACGACCGGTTCGAGGTCGACGGAGACGACTTCGGGCAGGTCGTCGACCAGGAGCGAGACCCGCAGCAGCAGCTCCTCCAGGGCGGCGGTGTCGACCGGCTCGGCGCCGTGCCAGCCGAAGAGCAGCGGCGCGGCCTTGATGGAGCGCACCAGCTGGGCGGCGTCCCGGTCGGTCGCGGGGACGAGGCGGTGCGCGGTGTCGCCGAGCAGTTCCGAGGCCGCACCTGCCAGGCCGAAGGACAGCACTGCGCCGGCGCCCGGGTCGACGGTGGCGCGGACGACGGTGTCCACCCCGCGCGGCGCCATGGCCTGCACGACCAGGTGCAGCTCCTCGGGCTTGCCCAGGCGCGCGGTCAGCTCCTCGTACGCCCGGCGCAGGTCGTCGGGGTCGGCGAGGTCGAGACGGACGGCGCCGAGGTCGGCGCGGTGGCGCAGGTGCGGGGCGGTGGTCTTCAGCGCCACGGGATAGCCCAGGCGGCGGGCGGCGTCCAGGGCGGCGGCGACATCGGGCGCGGGCAGCGCGGCGCGCACGGCGATCCCGTAGCGGGCCAGCAGCGCCGCGGCGGAGGCCTCGTCCAGGGTGACGCCGGGGGCGCCGTCCGCAGCCCGTTCCCCGGTGTCCTTCAGCAGTCGTGCCACGTCCAGGCGGGCCTGGGCCTCGTCCACGTCGTCGAGCTCGGGCACCCTGCCGGGGGTCCCGGCGTCCCGGCGCCACTGGGCGTAGCCGGCCGCCTGGGCGAGGGCCTTCACGGCGCGCTCGGCGGCGGCGTAGGCGGGGATGCCGGCGGCGGCGAGGCGGGTGCCCATGGCCTCCAGCGCGGTGTGGACGACCGCCACGGGTTTGCCGCCGCCTGTCTCGGCGACGGCGCGCTCCAGGGCGGCGGCGAGGTCGGGGTCGTCACCGGCCTCGGGGTGCCCCTGCAGTTCGTCGCCGACGCGCGGGATGGCCGTGACGACGACGGCGTCGTGGGCGGGATCGCGCAGCGCGGCGCCGAGCGCGGCGTGGAAGTCCTCCGGCGCCGCGGAGGTCGTGAGGTCCGTGGGGCGCCCCGGTTCCAGCCCGGCGGTGAGGCACGCGTCGTAGGTGAGCAGGCCGAGCGACTCCGAGTTGCCGAGGACGGCGACGCGGGGTCCGGACGGCAGCGGCTGGCAGGACAGCAGCAGCCCGGTGTCCAGGAGCTCGGTGACGGTGTCGGTGCGGATGACGCCCGCCTGGCGCAGCAGCGCGGAGACGGTGCTGTCGGGGATGCGGGTGACCGGCACGGTGTGACCGGGCGGGGTGGCCGCGTAGTGGCGGGCCCCCTTGACCACCACGACCGGTTTGACGGCGGCGGTGCGGCGGGCGAGGCGGTAGAACTTCCGCGGGTTGCCGAGGGTTTCGAGGTAGAGCAGCGCGACGTCGGTGGCCGGGTCGTCGTGCCAGTACTGGAGGATGTCGTTGCCGGAGACGTCCGCGCGGTTGCCCGCGGAGACGAAGGACGACAGCCCGGCGCCGCGCCGGTGCAGTCCGGACAGCATGGCGATGCCGATGGCCCCGGACTGGGTGAACAGTCCGAGCCGCCCGGCCTGCGGCATCTCGGGGGCCAGTGAGGCGTTGAGCCGGACGTCGGCGGCGGAGTTGAGGACGCCGAAGGCGTTGGGCCCGATGACGCGCATGCCGTACGAACGGGCCTGGCGGACCAGGGCGCGCTGCCTGCGGTTGCCCTCCGGGCCGGACTCGGCGTAGCCGGAGGACAGGACGAGCAGGCCGAGGACGCCGTGCGAGCCGCACTCGTCGACCACCTCGGCGACATTCTCCGCGGGGACCGCGATCACGGCGAGGTCGACCTGTCCGGGGATCTCCGCGACGGAGCGGTGGGCCGGGACGCCCTCGGGCTCCAGGACCGGCAGGCCGGCGTCGAAGGAACGGTTCACCGCGTGCACCCGGCCGGCGAAGCCGCCCTCGGTGATGTGCCGCAGCACGCTGCGGCCGACGCCTCCGGGCCGCCGCCCGGTGCCGATCACGGCGATCGAGGACGGGCTGAGCAGCCGCCGTACGGACCGCGCCTCGGCGCGCTGCTCGCGGGCGCGCATGACGGCGACGGACTGCTCGGTGGGTTCGAGGTCGAACTCGAGCCGGACCACGCCGTCGGTGAAGCTGCGCTGCTGGGTGTAGCCGGCGTCCGTGAAGACCTTGATCATCTTGCGGTTGGCGGGCAGCACCTCGGCGATGAAGCGCCGGATGTCGCGCTCACGGGCCACGGCCGCGATGTGCTCCAGCAGCGCGGAGGCGACGCCGCGGCCCTGGTGGGCGTCCTGGACGAGGAAGGCGACCTCGGCCTCGTCGGTCTCCGTACGGTCGTAGCGGACGGTCGCGATGAACTCGCCGCCGACGAGGGCCGCCAGCCCCACCCGGTCGCGGTAGTCGTGGTGGGTGAAGCGGTGCACGTCCCGGTCGGACAGCCGCGGGTAGGGCGCGAAGAAGCGGTAGTACTTCGACTCGTCCGAGACCTGCTCGTAGAAGCTGACCAGCCGGCCCGCGTCGTCGGGCCTGATCGGCCGGACATGGGCGATCCCGCCGTCGCGCAGGACGACGTCCGCCTCCCAGTGGACCGGGTACTCACGCTCTTCCGTGGGCGGCGGGGTCGTCATGGGGCCAGGGTACGGCCATCGGGGGGCACGGGATCGGTGCGACGATGTCAGGGACGGAAGGGACCGACCGGTGCGCCCGACGTGGCAGACTGGTGGTCTAGACCACCCTGGAACGACCCGAAGGACAACACCATGGCTGAGCGCCGCGTCACCGTCGGCTGGGCCGAGGGCCTCCACGCACGCCCCGCAGCGATCTTCGTCCGCGCCGCGACCGCCGTCGGCGTCCCCGTCACCATCGCCAAGGCCGACGGTGCCCCCGTCAACGCCGCCTCGATGCTCGCCGTGCTGAGCCTGGGCGCCGCGGGCGGCGAGGAGGTCGTGCTGGCTTCCGACACCGAGGGCGCCGACGCCGCGCTCGACAGCCTGGCCAAGCTCGTGTCCGAGGGACTGGAAGAGCTTCCCGAGACCGTCTGACCCGGTCGCCGGACCTGTGGGCCGGGGACGCGAAATCCGTCCGGATTTCGCGTCCCCGGCCTTTTCGGCACCTGCTGAATTCGACGCCGCACGCGACGGAATAAGGGACGCAAAATACAGTGCGCCCCTATTCTCTCAGCTGTATACGGCACCATTGTTAAACGTGATCGCTCGGTTCGTGTACGGCATGTTTCCGATTCCTCACCGAGGGGGCGCGCCGCGGCCCGCGCGCTCCGGACGGCGCAGCCGGTGCACCGAGCCGGCGCGCTCCACGTGGCCGGCCATCGCCGCGCGGGCACGCTCCGCGTCACCGCGGGCGACGGCGTCCACGACCGATCCGTGCTCCTCCCAGGACTCCGCGGCGCGGCCCGGCGAGTCCACCGCGTACACCCAGGCGATCTTGTGCCGCAGTTGCGTCAGCAGCGCCACCAGCGTGGGACTCCCGGAGGCCTGCGCCAGCGTCTCGTGGAACCAGCCGTCCAGCGCCGGCAGATCGGACAACTGCCCGCGCGCGGAACGCTCCTGCCCGAGCCGCACCAGCCCGCGCAACACCTTGACGTGTGCCTCCGTGCGCCGCTGGGCGGCGCGGGCGGCACCGAGCGGCTCCAGCAGGCCGCGGATCTCCAGCAGGTCCGCGGCCTCCTGGTCGGTGGGCTCGGCCACGGACGCGCCGGCGTGCCTGCGGGTGCGGACGAAGCCCTCGGACTCCAGGGTCCGCAGCGCCTCGCGGACCGGGACCCGTGACACCCCGTAGCGCTTGGCGAGCTGCTCCTCGGTCAGCCGGGTGCCCGGCGCGAAGTGCCCGCTGATGATGTCGTCACGGATCGCCGTGCACACCGCCTGGGCGGAAATACGGCGCCCCGCGCCGCCCGTCCCGTTCACGTCCGGTCCCACATCGCCGGTTTCCTTCCCTTGCCTGCCGGCGGCTGCCGTTTAATCACCGCGTAACGCAGATGCCGGCGTTTCCGTGGCGACTCTATTCCAGCACGCGGCCGATTCCGGCGGCGGTCGTGAATTCATGGAACGTTTTTGGACACGGCTCCCGGTGTGCCGAAGGCCCCGGCGGGGGGGAGCCGGGGCCTTCGGGTGGGGGGAGGGAGATGGACCGGGAGGCCGGAAAGGCCGGAGGGCCGGAAAGGTCAGAACAGAACGCCGTGGGAGCGCAGGTACGCCACCGGGTCGACGTCGGAGCCGTACGCCGGGGTGGTCCTGGCCTCGAAGTGCAGGTGCGGGCCGGTCACGTTGCCCGTGGCGCCCGACAGGCCGATCCGCGTGCCCGCGGAGACCGTCTGGCCGACCGCGACGCCGATCGAGGACAGGTGGCCGTACTGGGTGTACATGCCGTCCGCGTGCCGGATCACGACGTTGTTGCCGTAGCTGCCGCCCCAGCCGGCCTCGACGACCGTGCCGGCGCCGGCGGCGTGCACCGGGGTGCCGATGGCCGCCTGGAAGTCCACGCCCGTGTGGTAGCCGGACGACCACAGGCTGCTGGTCGCGTGGTACGGGGTGCCGATGCCGCCGTGCACGGGCAGCATCCAGGAGGTCAGGGACGTACGGGCCTGGGAGCGCGAGGCATGTGCGGCGCCGCCGCGGGCCGCGGCCCCGGCCTGGACGCGCGACTTGGCGGCCGCCTCGGCCTCCTTCGCGGCCCTGGCGGCCGCGGCCTTCTTGGCGGCCCGCACCTTCGTCACGTGCGCGACGTGTGCCGCGTGCTGCTTCTTCGCCGCGGAGACCGCCGCCCTGTGCTGGGCTTCCGCCTGCTCGGCGAGGTGGGCCGCCATGTCGCCGCTGACGGCGGCGCACTTGGCGAACGCGGAACGCTCGGCTTCCGCGGCCTGCGCGGAGGCGGTGAGCGTGCCGGTGGTGACGGCGGTGAGCGCGGCGGCGCAGGCGACGGTGGTACGTATGGTGAACGCCATGGGCAGGCGGAGATCCTTTCCTTCCTTCTCGCCTACCGGGTTAGCTGACGGGTTCGGAGCAGGAAGGTCTCCTACGGGCGCCCCGGTGAGGGCGGGCCCGATTCACCCCAGGGGACGACTCACATGGGTCCCCGGCTCCCCAGGCTCACGCCCGACGGGGACTCGGCGATCGTTGCTCCGGTGCCGCGGGAGGCGGCTGATTCCGCCGGACAACCCGAGGACGCTAACCGCGCCCCCGCGGCCGTTCCAAAAAAATCCGGCCTTTTGTGCGGGATGCCACACCGGCCCCCAACCGGTCCCAACCGCCCCCCGAGCGACAAAACCGCAGTTCCCCGCATGCCCCGCACGCCCCCTGACGGCCCCTGGCCACCGGCCCGGTCCGCGCCCCGGGACACGTGACCGGAGTCACCTTCCGGGTCCGCCGTAGGGACGCCGGGGCGCTCGGCACCGTGCGTAGGGTCCCCGCGTGACCACGACATCAGGGGCGACGACGCCCGCGGCCCGTGCCGCCGAGGATTTCCTGCGCACCTTTCACGACCGGAGTCCCGGCCTCCAGTCGGCGGGGGTCGAGGAGGCCCTCACCCGTGACGGGCGCACGACCTACGAGGTGCTGGCCGAGCACGTCCCCGGCGCCCGCCGCGTCCTGGACCTGGGCTGCGCGGACGGCGCCCTGCTGGAACTGCTCGCCGGGCGGGGGGCCGGGGTCCTGGCCGGCATCGACCTGTCGGAGGGCGAGCTGGCCCTCGCCCGTCGGCGGCCCGCGCTGGCCGGCGCCGATCTGCGGCGGGGGCGCGCTCAGGAGCTGCCGTTCGCCGACGGCTCCTTCGACGCCGTGGTGTCGCACATGGCGCTCATGCTCATGTCCGACCCCGACCAGGTCTGCGCCGAGGCCGCGAGGGTGCTCGTCCCGGGCGGCGCACTGGCCGTCGCCGTCGGCGGCGGGCCCGTCCCCGGCGAGGGAGTGGACCTCTTCCTCACGCTGGCCGTACCGCACTTCGAGGCCGCCGCGCCCGAGCGCCGCCTGCCGCGGCTCGGCGACCGCAGGACACGCGGGCGGGAGGGGCTGGACGCTCTGCTGGGACCCCTCGGGTTCGCACCGCTGTCCTGGCGGACCGTGGTCATCGGCATGGACGGCACACCCTCGGAGGTCTGGTCCGCCCTCTCCTCGACCTACTACGACATGGAAGTCCTCGACGAGGAGCGGACCGCGGATCTGCGCGCCGAGTTCCTCGGTCGCGCGGCCGCCCTGGCGGGCCCCGACGGGCGGCTCCCGAGCGGCATGAGGGTCACCATGGGCGCCACACGGCTCCAGCCCTGAGCCCGCGCCCGCCGGGCGACAGCACGCGGCCCCGGGCGCCGCTGGTGCGTCCGGGGCCGCGCTGCGGGCGGGTGGCGTCAGGCGCCCGTGACGACCGTCACGGGGCCGATGCCGAGCTCGCGGACCGGGTCGGCGATCGCGGTGGCGTCACCGACCAGCACGACCACGAGCCGGTCGAGCGGGAACGCGGCGACGGCCGCGGCCGTGGCCTCGACGGTGCCGGTGGCCGCCAGGCGCTCGTACAGCCGCGCCTGGAAGTCGTCGGGCAGGGACTGCTCGACCTGGTCGGCGAAGGTGCCCGCGACGGCCGAGGCCGTCTCGTAGCGCAGCGGCGCGACGCCCACGAGGTTCTGGACGGCGACGTCCCGCTCCTCGTCGGTGAGCCCCTCGGCCGCCAGGGTGCGCAGCACCTGCCAGGTGTCGGCCAGGGCGGGCGCGGTGACGTCGGTCGCCACCGAGCCGCTGATGCCGAGCAGCGAGATGCCGGTGCCCTCCGGTGTGGAGAGCAGGACCTGACCGAAGGCGCGGACGCCGTAGGTGTAGCCCTTCTCCTCCCGCAGCACGCGGTCCAGGCGCGAGGTCAGCGTGCCGCCGAGGCAGTACGTGCCGAGCACCTGGGCCGGCCAGACCGGGTCGTGGCGGTCCGAGCCCGTGCGGCCGATGAGCACCTGCGTCTGGACCGAGCCGGGCCGGTCGACGATGATCACGCGGGCCGTGTCGTCCGCGGTGATCGCCGGCAGCGGGCGGCGCTCGGCGGGCTTGCCGCTCCACTCCCCCAGGGTGCTGCCGAGCAGCGCGTCGAGGTCGATCCCGGTGAGGTCGCCGACCACGACCGCGGTCGCGGTGGACGGCCGTACGTGCGCGTCGTAGAAGGCGCGGACGGACGGGGCGTCGATGCGGGCGACGGTCTCCTCCGAGCCCTGGCGCGGCCGGGAGCACCGCATTTCGGCGGGGAAGAGCTCCTTGGACAGCGCCATGGCGGCGCGCCGCGCCGGGTTGGCGAGCTCGTGGGGGATCTCGTCGAGGCGGTTGCCGACCAGGCGCTCGATCTCGCTCTCCGGGAACGCCGGGGCGCGCAGCGCGTCGGCGATCAGGCCGAGGGCCTTGTCGAGGCGCGAGGCGGGGACCTCCAGCGAGACCCGGACGCCGGGGTGGTCGGCGTGCGCGTCGAGGGTGGCGCCGCAGCGCTCCATCTCGGCGGCGAACTCCTCGGCGGTGAGCTTGTCGGTCCCCTCGGACAGTGCGCGGGCCATGATCGTGGCCACACCGTCCAGGCCCTCGGGCTCGGCGTCGAGCGGCGCCGCGAGCAGCACCTCGACGGCGACGACCTTCTGGCCGGGGCGGTGGCGGCGCAGCACGGTCAGCCCGTTGGGCAGCTGGGACCGCTCGGGGGCCGGGAAGTCCCAGGGCTTGGGCTCCCCGGGCCGGGGCTGCGGGTGGAACGTCATGGTGCTGTGGACGTCGGTCACTGGTCCTCGCCCTCCTCGTCCTCGTCGAAGTCCTCGCCGGAGGCCGCCGCGGAGCCCGTGGGCTCGTAGACGAGCACGGCGCGGTTGTCCGGCCGCAGCGTGGCCGCGGCGATCTCGCGCACCTCGTCGGCGGTGACCTCCAGCACCCGCTTGACCGCGGTCAGCGCCAGCTGCGGGCTGCCGAACAGCACGCTGTAGCGGCACAGTTCGTCGGCCCGGCCGCCGACCGTGGCCAGCCGGTCCAGCCACTCGCGCTCCAGCTGGGCCTGGGCCCGCTCCATCTCCTCAGGCGTCGGGCCCTCTTCGGCGAAGCGGGCCAGCTCCTCGTCGACGGCGGCCTCGATGTCGGGCACCTCGACCCCGCTGGAGGTCTTGACGTCCAGCCAGCCGAGCGACGGCGCCCCGGCCAGCCGCAGCAGGCCGAAGCCGGCCGCGACCGCGCTGCGGTCCCGGCGGACCAGCCGGTTGTGGAGCCGGGAGGACTCCCCGCCGCCGAGGATCGTCAGCGCCAGGTCGGCGGCGTCGGCCTCGCGGCTGCCGTCCTTCGGCAGCCGGTAGGCGGCCATGAGGGCACGGGAGGGTACGTCCTCCTCGACGACCTCGCGGAGTTGCCCGCCGATCACTCCAGGGAGTGAACCGTCGCGCGGCGCCGGCTTGCCGTCGTGGGACTCGATGGTGCCGAAGTACTTCTCGACCCAGGCTAGCGTCTGCTCCGTGTCGATGTCGCCGACCACCGCGAGGACGGCGTTGTTCGGGGCGTAGTACGTCCGGAAGAAGGCGCGCGCGTCCTCCAGGGAGGCGGCGTCCAGGTCGGCCATCGAGCCGATGGGCGTGTGGTGGTACGGGTGCCCGTCCGGGTACGCCATGGCGGTCAGCCGCTCGAACGCCGTGCCGTAGGGCACATTGTCGTACCGCTGACGGCGCTCGTTCTTCACCACGTCGCGCTGGTTGTCCAGGCTCTCCAGGTCCAGCGCGGACAGCAGGCTGCCCATGCGGTCGGCCTCGAGCCACAGCGCCAGCTCCAACTGGTGGGCCGGCATGGTCTCGAAGTAGTTGGTCCGCTCGAAGCTCGTGGTGCCGTTGAGCGAGCCGCCTGCGGCCTGGACCAGTTCGAAGTGGCCGTTGCCCTTGACGTTCGCCGATCCCTGGAACATCAAGTGCTCGAAGAGGTGGGCGAGTCCGGTACGGCCCTTCACCTCGTGACGGGAACCGACGTCGTACCAGAGGCAGACCGCGGCGACCGGGGTGAGGTGGTCCTCGGAGAGCACCACTCGCAGGCCGTTGGCCAGGCGGTGCTCGGTCGCGGTGAGGCCGCCGGATTCTGCCTCCGGCGTGGCCGTGTGACCCATGGGCAAGCTGTCCTTCCCGTCGCGTACTCGTTGTTTCGTGCCTAGACCTGCCACTCTAGGCAGCGGACAAACAGCCTGCGAAGTTCCCGTCACCGGCGCGCAGGAGCCGGGGGGTGGTCCGGGCTGTCGGCGGGGCGGTCCACAATGGTCCGCGTCAGTCACGTGTCCACACCCGATGAGGTCCAGCCGAAGGAGCAGCGCCCTGATGGCCCGCCGCACCACGAAGACCCCGCCGCCGGACGATTTCGAGGAGCGGATCCTCGACATCGACGTCGTCGACGAGATGCAGGGGTCCTTCCTCGAGTACGCCTACTCGGTCATCTACTCGCGCGCGCTCCCCGACGCCCGCGACGGGCTCAAGCCGGTGCACCGCCGCATCGTGTACCAGATGAACGAGATGGGGCTGCGTCCCGAACGCGGCTTCGTGAAGTGCGCCCGCGTCGTCGGCGAGGTGATGGGCAAGCTCCATCCGCACGGCGACGCCTCGATCTACGACGCCCTGGTGCGCATGGCGCAGCCGTTCTCGATGCGGGTGCCGCTGGTCGACGGCCACGGCAACTTCGGCTCGCTCGGCAACGACGACCCGCCGGCCGCCATGCGGTACACCGAGTGCCGCACGGCCCCGGCCGCGATGCTGATGGTCGAGTCGATCGACGAGGACACCGTCGACTTCGCGCCGAACTACGACGGCCAGGAGCAGGAGCCGGTCGCCCTGCCCGCCGCGTATCCGAACCTGCTGGTCAACGGCGCCTCCGGGATCGCGGTCGGTATGGCGACCAACATGCCCCCGCACAACCTGGGCGAGGTGATCTCGGCCGCCCGCCACCTGATCCGGTACCCGAACGCGGACCTCGAGACGCTGATGCGCCACGTGCCGGGCCCCGACCTGCCGACCGGCGGCCGCATCGTCGGCATGGACGGCATCCGGGACGCGTACGAGAGCGGGCGCGGCACCTTCAAGATCCGCGCGACGGTCTCGGTGGAGGACGTCACCGCCCGCCGCAAGGGCCTGGTCGTGACCGAGCTGCCGTTCACGGTCGGCCCGGAGAAGGTCATCTCCAAGATCAAGGATCTGGTCGGCGCCAAGCGGCTGCAGGGCGTCGCCGACGTCAAGGACCTCACGGACCGCGAGCACGGACTGCGGCTGGTCATCGAGGTCAAGAACGGCTTCCACCCGGAGGCCGTCCTGGAGCAGCTGTACAAGCTGACGCCGATGGAGGAGTCCTTCGGCATCAACAACGTGGCCCTGGTCGACGGCCAGCCGCTCACGCTGGGCCTGAAGGAACTGCTGGAGGTCTACCTCGACCACCGCTTCGAGGTGGTCCGCAGGCGCAGCGAGTTCCGCCGCGGCAAGCGCCGCGACCGCCTCCACCTCGTCGAGGGCCTGCTGGTCGCGCTCGTCGACATCGACGAGGTCATCTCGATCATCCGCTCCAGCGACAACGCCGCCCAGGCCAAGGAGCGGCTCATCGAGCACTTCTCGCTGTCGGAGATCCAGACCCAGTACATCCTCGACACCCCGCTGCGCCGTCTGACCCGTTTCGACCGTATTGAACTGGAGTCCGAGCGGGACCGGCTCACCGCGGAGATCGAGGAACTGACCCGGATCCTGGAGTCCGACGCCGAACTGCGCAAGCTGGTCGGCACCGAGCTGGCGGCGGTGGCCAAGAAGTACGCCACCGAGCGCCGTACGGTCCTGCTGGACTCGACGGCGGCGGCGCCGATCGCCGCCGTGCCGCTGGAGGTCGCCGACGACCCCTGCCGCGTGCTGCTGTCCTCCACCGGCCTGCTGGCGCGCACGGCGAACGGCGAGGCCCTGGCGCCGGGCGACGGCAAGCGGGTCAAGCACGACGTGATCGTCTCCGCCGTGCCGACGACCGCGCGGGCGGACATCGGGGCGGTCACCTCGACCGGGCGGCTGCTGCGGCTGGCGGTGATCGACCTGCCGATCCTCCCGGAGATGTCGGGCCCGCCGAACCTGTCGGGCGGCGCGCCGCTCGCGGAGTTCCTGTCGCTGGAGCCGGACGAGCAGGTGGTCTGCCTGACCACGCTCGACGAGTCCTCGCCGGGACTGGCGCTCGGCACGGAGCAGGGCGTCGTCAAACGCGTCGTGCCGGACTACCCGGCGAACAAGGACGACTTGGAGGTCATCACCCTCAAGGAGGGGGACCGGATCGTCGGCGCCGTCGAGCTGCGCACCGGCGAGGAGGACCTGGTCTTCATCACCGACGACGCCCAGCTGCTGCGCTACCCGGCGGGCCAGGTGCGTCCGCAGGGCCGCCCGGCGGGCGGCATGGCCGGCATCAAGCTCACCGAGGGCGCCAAGGTGATCTCCTTCACGGTGGTGGACCCGTCGGCCGACGCCGTGGTCTTCACCCTGGCCGGCGCCCGCGAAGTGCTGGACGGGGCCGAGGAGAGCACGGCCAAGCTCACCCCGTTCGACCAGTACCCGCGCAAGGGCCGGGCGACCGGCGGCGTGCGCTGCCAGCGGTTCCTCAAGGGCGAGGACGTGCTGCTGCTGGCCTGGGCCGGCGTCGCGCCCGCCCGCGCCGCCACCTCCGCCGGTGCCCCCGCCGACCTTCCGCCCAAGGACCCGCGCCGGGACGGCTCGGGTGTGGCGCTGACCAAGCGGGTCGCGGTGGTGGCCGGCCCGGTCTGAGGGGCCGCGTGACAAACAGCGAGGGGCGCGGCACCGGTGCGGTGCCGCGCCCCTCGGCGTACGCGGTCAGGACGCGTACGGCTTCGGCCCGCCGAGTCGGGGGCGGCGGGCCGGCCGGTGTGGCCCGGGGAGGCCGGGCGCGTCCCGGCGAAGGGAGCGCCGGTGACGCACGGGTGGCGGACGCGGGGCCGTTGCCGCGGAGCCGTCGGTGCTGCCGTGGACAACGCTGTCCGGCGGCAGCACTCCTGCGTGGGGGACGGGTACGGAGGGACGGGGGATGCGGTGCGGCGCCGGCGACTACTCGTCCAGGCGCAGCCACACCGCCGTGTCCCGGGGCAGCCGGCCGTCCTCGCCGAGCGGTCCGCTGGCGAGCAGGAGCTGCCGGTGGCGGGGAAGGTCCACCGGGGTCCCGGACAGGTTGACCACGCAGGCGAAGCCGCCGTCGCGGCGGAAGGCGAGCACCTCGCCGGCGCTGTCGAGCCAGCTCATCGGCCCTTCGCCGAGGCCGGGTTCGGCACGGCGGAGGTCCAGCGCCGTGCGGTACAGGGTGAGCATGGAACCGGGGTCGGCCTCCTCGGACTCGGCCGTGTAGGGCGCCCAGCCCGCCGGCTGGGGCAGCCAGAGCTGCTCGCCGCCGAAGCCGTACGGCGGCGCGTCCCCGGACCAGGGCAGCGGCACCCGGCAACCGTCACGGCCCGGGTCGGTGCCGCCGGAGCGGAAGTACATCGGGTCCTGCAGCCGGTCGGCCGGGATGTCCTCGACCTCGGGCAGGCCCAGCTCCTCGCCCTGGTACAGGTAGACCGAGCCGGGCAGGGCGAGCGTGAGCAGGGCGGCGGCGCGGGCGCGGCGCGTGCCGAGCGCCAGGTCGGTGGGGATCCCGTGGGCCTTGGTCTTGAAGTCGAAGGCGGTGTCGGCCCGGCCGTAGCGGGTGGCCGTGCGGGTCACGTCGTGGTTGGCGAGCACCCAGGTCGCCGGGGCACCGACGGGCGCGTGCACGGCCAGCGTCAGGTCGATCGAGGCGCGCAGCCGCTCCGCGTCCCAGGGGCAGGACAGGAAGTCGAAGTTGAAGGCGGTGTGCAGTTCGTCGGGCCGCAGGTACCTCACGAAGCGCTCGGCGTCCGGCAGCCACACCTCGCCGATCAGGACCCCGCCGTAGGAGTCCGCGAGGGTGCGCCAGGAGCGGTAGATCTCGTGCAGTTCGTCGCGGTCGATGTAGGGGTGCGGGTCGCGCCCCTCCTCGAAGTCGGGCAGCGCCGGGTCCTTGGCGACCATGGCCGCCGAGTCGATGCGCACCCCGGCCACACCGCGGTCGAACCAGAAGCGCAGGACGTCCTCGTGCTCCTGGCGGACCGCGGGGTGCTGCCAGTTGAGGTCGGGCTGCTCGGGCGCGAACAGGTGCAGGTACCAGTCGCCGTCGGGCAGCCGGGTCCAGGCGGGGCCGCCGAACTGGGACCGCCAGCCGTTCGGCGGCAGTTCGCCGTTCTCACCGCGGCCGGAGCGGAAGTGGAACAGTTCGCGCTCCACGCTGCCCGGCCCGGCGGCCAGCGCGGCCCGGAACCAGACGTGCCGGTCCGAGACGTGGTTGGGGACGATGTCGATGATGGTGCGGATACCGACACCGCGGGCCTCCGCGATGAGCTTCTCCGCCTCGGCCAGGGTCCCGAAGGCCGGGTCGATGGCCCGGTAGTCGGCGACGTCGTAGCCGCCGTCGGCCAGGGGCGAGGGGTACCAGGGGCTGAACCAGAGGGCGTCGACGCCCAGCGCCGCCAGGTACGGCAGTCTGGACCGCACCCCGGCGAGGTCGCCGGTGCCGTCCGCGTCGCCGTCGGCGAAGCTGCGTACGTACACCTGGTAGATGGCGGCGCCGCGCCACCACTCGTCGGTGGCCTCGGTCGGCTGGGTGTCTGCCACGTGACTGGTCCTTTCGGGCAGCTGGGACCACGCCGCCGGCCCTTACGGCGGGCGGCGTGGTGCTGGTGGGATGCGGCGTGGCGGTGGACGGGTGCGGGCCTCAGCCCTTCAGACCGCCGGCGGTCAGGCCGCTCATGATGTTGCGCTGGAAGACGAGGAAGATCAGCAGGGTCGGCACGGAGGCCATGGCGATCGCCGCCAGGAGCCAGTTCTCCGGGACTCCGCTGGCGAGCGAGTAGATGCCGACGTTGAGCGTCTGCTTCGTCGGATCCGGCAGGGTGAGCATCGGCCAGAGGAAGTCCTTCCAGACCCCGACGATCGCGAAGATGGAGACCACTCCGAGGATCGGGCGGGAGATCGGCAGGACCACCGACCACAGGGTGCGCACCTGGGAGGCCCCGTCGATCGCGGAGGCGTCCAGCAGTTCCTGGGGCACCGAGTCGAAGAACCGCTTCAGCAGGAAGATGTTGAAGGCGTTGGTGACCGACGGCAGCCAGATCACCCAGGGCGAGTCGAGCAGGTTGCGCTGGAAGATCGGAACGTCCAGCACGGTCAGGTACTGCGGCACCACCAGCACGGTCGCCGGGATCATCAGCGTCGCCAGCATCATGCCGAGGATCACGTTGCCGAGCACCGGGCGCAGCTTGGACAGCGAGTAGGCCGCGGCCACGTCGAGGACCAGCTGGAAGGCGAGCGCCCCGAAGGCGTACCAGAGGGTGTTGAGCAGCAGGTGGGACAGGTCCATCACGTCCCAGGCGCTCTTGTAGTTCCCTGGGTGGAGGGCGTGCGGGAAGGCGGTCGGCGGGATCTGCGCGAACTCCTGAGTGGATTTGAGGCCGTTGGCGGCCATCCAGTACAGGGGTCCGAGGAAGACCAGCGTGAAGACCACGACCACCAGGAGGAAGACCGTCCGGTAGAGGATCTTGCCGCGCCGGCTCGCCAGCTGCGTCGGCGATATCAGCGTTCTCGTGCTGCTCATCGGTGGGTCCCCGCCCTACTCGTCCGCGGCACGGCTCAGCCGCACGTACCCGGCGGAGAAGACCGCCAGCAGCACGAGCAGGACCAGGCCGAGCGCCGCGGCGCCGCCGTAGTTGTTGAAGTTGAACGCGTACTGGTAGATCAGGTAGACGACGGTGGTGGTGGATCCCTCCGGGCCCGAGCCGCCGGTCAGCAGGAAGGGCTCGGTGAAGACCTGCATCGTGGCGATGATCTGCATCAGCAGCATCAGCGAGAGGATGAGCCGGGTCTGCGGGATCGTCACGTGCCAGATCTTGCGCAGGAGTCCGGCCCCGTCGAGCTCGGCCGCCTCGTACAGCTCGCCCGGGATGCCCTGCAGGGCGGCCAGGTAGATCAGGGTGGCGCCGCCCATGTTCATCCAGGTGGACGCGATGACCACCGACAGCATCGCGGTGTCCGTGGACTGCAGCCATTGCTGGGCCGGTAGGTGCAGCACCTCGAGGATGCGGTTGAACAGGCCGTACTCGGGGTTGTAGAAGTTCTTGAAGAGCAGCACCGAGGCGACCGGCGGCAGCATCACCGGCAGGTACACCAGCAGCCGCAGGTAGCCCTGTGCGTGCCGCAGTTCGTTCAGCAGCAGCGCGACGAGGAACGGCACCGCGAAGCCGAGCACCAGCGCGAGGCCGGTGAAGAGCAGGGTGTTGCGCCAGGCCTGCCAGAACGCGGGATCGTGGAAGACGTAGTTCAGGTTGGACCAGCCGGCCCAGGTGGTGTGCCCGTCCTTGGTCTTCTGGAAGGCCAGTACGAACTCCCGGACCATCGGGTACCAGGAGAAGAACGCGAAGCACAGCACGGCGCCGATGAGGAAGCCGTACGCGGTGAGGTTGCGGCGCAGGGAGCGGCCGGCCCGCCCCGGACGGTGGGGATCCGGGGCAGGGCGGCGTGCCGAGCGGCGCGACCGGCTCTTCGCGGGAGTGCTGGCGGGCAGGGTGGGGGCGCTGGGGGCCGACATCGTTACTCCTGAGTGCCGGGGTGCCGGGGGACCGGAGCTGCTACTGGTTGGCGAGGACCTGGTTGACCTGGGTCTCCGCGGTGGACAGCAGCTTGGCGGCGTCGGCGTTCTTGTTGGTCAGGACGCCGGACATCACGTTGTCCAGGACCTTGTAGATCTCCTGGGCCTTCGCGGGCTCGGCCTTGCCGGGGATCGGGTTGTCCATGAAGGCACGGAAGTTCTCCACCGGCATGGTGGCACTGGCCGCCTTCAGCTGGTCGTCCTTGGTCTTGCTGGCGCCGGTGAAGAAGGCCGGCTGGGGCAGGCCGACGGGCAGGCCGTCCGTCTTGGAGCGGGCGTACTCGAACTGGCCCTTGCCCGGGCTGAGGGTCTTGAAGTTGAGCCAGGCGATGGCGGCCTTGATCTTGTCGGGCGAGCTGCCCTTCTTGATCATGTAGTCGTTGCCGCCGAAGAGGGTGGCCTTGCCGCCGGGGATCGGGCCCATGCCGAAGTTGGCGTAGTCGGCGCCGAGCTGCTGGACCATGTACGTGATGTCGTCGGGCGCGGCCAGGAACATGCCGAGCTTGTCCGTCGCCATCTGCTTCTGCAGGTCGCCCCACTTGAGCAGCTGGGTCTGGCCCATGCTGTTGTCGGTCCAGCGCATGTCGTGCAGGTTCTGCACGATCTGCTTGCCGAGGTCGGAGTTGAACGCCGCCTTGCTGCCGTCCTCGGAGACGACGTCGCCGCCCAGGCCGTACATCGCGGCGGTGAAGTGCCAGCCGCCCGTGTTCTGGGCGCTGTAGTCGCCGTACCCGGCGATGCCCTTGCCGAGGCCCGCGATGGCCTTGGCCGCGGTGCGGACCTCCTCCCACGTGGTCGGCGGCTTGTTCGGGTCGAGGCCGGCCTGCGTGAAGAGCTTGCGGTTGATGAGCAGGCCCATGGTGTAGTTGCTGGTGGGCACGCCGTAGAGCTTGCCGTCCTTCTTCAGGACGCCCAGCACGTTGGGGTCGATGTCCTGAAGGGCGGGGACGGTCTTGTCCGTGACGTACGCGGAGATGTCCGCGGCCCCGTCGTTGTCCAGCACCTGCTGCAGGTCGGTGAAGTACGTGTAGAACACGTCCGGCTGGGACTTCGCCTTCAGCGCCGCGGTGAAGCGGGCCGGCTCCTCGCACTGACCGGGCGTCGACTTACCGTCGATGGTCACGTTCGGGTACTGCTTGTTGAAGGTGGCGACGTCCTCCTTCCACTCCTTGAGCTCCGCCTTCTTGGCGGCCGGCGGCATGCAGTCGATGGTGAGCGTGACCTTGGCCTTCGGGTCCAGCGGGGCGGTCGGGTCGGACGATGATCCGCCGCCGGCGTTGTCGTCGTTGTCCGCGCTGCTGCTGGTGCCGCAGGCGGTGAGGGCGACCAGGGCCAGCGCGGACACGAGCGTGGCCGCGGAGGCACGGCGGGCGGGGCGGAACCAGGAGCTTCTCATCGGGTCCCCTTCGGGCATGAGCGTGGAAGCCCCCGGCTACGCACAGCGGGGGCGTCGCACACTCAAGCACTCCCCACAGATGTCCGCAAGATGTCGCGCAGTTTTCGCAAAAGACTGACGAGCTTGCGCAGGTGGGCTGCGAACCGTTTCAACAGCCATCGACCGGGCTGACCGGCGTCGCCGGCTGCGGCCTGACGGGCTGGGGCGACGTCGGGGCGGCATCACGGCGGCCAGGACGCACAGGAGCCCGCGGTGCCGGGCACCGCGGGCTCTGGGGGGGTACGCCGTCGCGCGGCGCGGAGGCTCAGCCGCGCACCGGTCCCGTCGTGCCGCGGACGACCAACTCGGGCTCGTACAGCAGCTCGTCGGAGGCGACCTGCTTGCCCGCGATCTTCAGCGCGAGCAGTTCGACCGCGGTGCGGCCCATCGCCTCGATCGGCTGGCGCACGGTGGTCAGCGGCGGGTCCGTGCAGGTCATGAACGCCGAATCGTCGTAGCCGATCACCGAGACGTCCCCCGGCACCGACAGCCCCATCCGGCGTGCCGCGCGCACCGCGCCCAGCGCCATCGGGTCGTTGGCGCAGATGATCCCGGTGACCCCGCGCTCCCACAGCTTCGCGGCCGCCGCCTGGCCGCCCTCAAGGGTGAACATCGCCCGCCCCACGTGCTCGTCGGGCAGCGACGTCCCGGTCGCCGCGGCCACACCGCGGGCCGCCACCAGCTTGCGCCGCGAGGGCACGTGGTCGGAGGGCCCCAGCAGCAGGCCGATCCGCTCGTGGCCGAGCGAGGACAGATGCCGCCACGCCTGCTCCACCGCCACCGAGTCGTCGCACGAGACCCGCGGGAAGCCCAGGTGCTCTATCGCCGCGTTGATCAGCACAACCGGCAGATTGCGTTCCGCCAGCAACCGGTAGTGATCGTGCGGCGCGTCCGCCTGGGCGTACAGACCACCGGCGAACACCACGCCCGAGACGTGCTGTTGCAGCAGCAGCGACACATAGTCCGCCTCCGACACCCCGCCCGCGGTCTGCGTGCACAGCACGGGCGTGAGCCCCTGCTGCGCCAGCGCCGCGCCGACGATGTCGGCGAACGCCGGGAAGATCGGGTTCTGCAGCTCGGGCAGCACGAGCCCCACCAACCGCGCCCGGTTCCCCCGCAACTGCGTGGGCCGCTCGTACCCCAGCACGTCCAGAGCCGTCAGCACCGCCTGCCGGGTCCCCTCCGACACCCCCGGCTTCCCGTTCAGCACCCGGCTGACGGTGGCCTCGCTGACCCCGACCTTCTTCGCTACTTCGGCAAGCCGTCGCGTCATGCCTGCAAGCATACGACACGGCATGCAAGTGGTTTGCGCTCTTGCGCAAGACCGCTGGGGCCGAGGGTACGGGGGCATCCCACCGGGGCGATCGGGGCGGGCCTGTCGACGGCTCGGCCCACATGCCGCGGCCTCCCCTGCCCAACGGTTCGGGGAGGCCGTCAGCGACATGCTTCTGGGGTCAGAGGTCGGGGATGTCCCGCTTCGCACGCACCAGCGTCTCGCGACTGATCACAACGATGCGTTCATAGTCCGCTCGGGCGGCGTCGGGGGGAAGCTTTCCGTCCAGATCAGCCGTGGCTTCGGTGCCGATCACCGCGAAGTCGCCATTGGACAACTCGAAGATGTCCGGGCAGGTCGCTGCGGCGGTGCTGCCGCGCTCACGAGGGGAAGCACCGATCCTGCGCACGATCTCCACGCACTGAACCTTTCCAATGACGGGAGGCCATGCGCCGTTTGTTGGTGCCCCTCTCCTCCCGTGACACATAGAAGATGACGTGTCACATGTAGCTCACGAGGCGGGTGTTGCGGGCGGGTTTCGCTCAGCCGTGATGAAACTTCATCCATTGGCGGGATCATCCGCCATTGCGTTCGATTTCTTGAATGAACGAATCCACCAGGGCACCGAGGCGCGCCTCGTCTCCGGCCGGGTCGAGACGTGCCTGGCGGTACGGACGGGACCACGCCCAGTACTCGCGGAACTTGCGGCCCCGGGCCAGGTCTCGCAGCACTCCGTGGAACTCGACGGTGGACAGGCTGCCCAAACGCATCACGAAGAGGTGGTGAGTGAAGATCATGTTGGCGTAAAGGAGCTCGCGGGCCTGCTCGGCCGGCACTGCCTCGAGCTCCGGCCAGACGGACGCCAGTTCCGGATTCTCGATGCCGATCTTGAGGAGTTCGACGTGCAGCGTGCGCAGCTCCGTCTCCGCACTGCGATAGAGCTGACTGTGGGTTCCACTCAACTCCTTGCGCTGCGCGACGAGTTCCTTGCGTTGCAGCTGAGCCTTCCGCTGCTGCACGCCGAACGTCACGAGCACCGCGGCCAGCGCCAGGCCGGAGAACGCGGCGTTCGCGGCCATGAAGGTCGAGGCAGCGGAGTCCGAGCCCGAGGGCGATGCCAGCGCGACCATGAGTTTGCCGAGGGCCACGGCGACAGTCGCTGTGATCACCAGGATGCCCGTGACCCCGGCCACCAGCAGGGCAGCGATTCCGCCCACGTCTCTGGTACGCGCCATGTGACCCCCCGATCCGCGCACAACCGCCCGCCACGACGGCCGCAGCCCGAAGAAACGATGCTCCGGGCAGATACGAACGGCTCTGGCCGACTGCTCGGAGAGGTGAGTAGCACGCAGCGACGCGCGGGCCCGGCATCCGCCGTCGAAGGGGTGGTACCCGCTGCGTCGAACAGTGAAGCGCGCTATTCAGGACACGTGACCCGTGTATTGCCCCAGGCCGTGAGTGAAGTGACTCCCGCCTCAGCCGCCCCGCCAATACTGAGGTCGACGCGTCAGGGTGACCAGGTCGCCACGAAACAGCTGACGCTGTCCACGGTCTCGGCGTACAGGAGACGGTGAGTGGTCAGGTCTTCGTCGGCGTCGGCCCCGTCCAGTAGCTGCCAGGGCGATCGACCCGACACTTCCAGCTCGCGGGCGAGGCCCGCGTCCATGGTGGGGAAGAATCCGTCCACGTCACCGTTGGCCAGCGCGACAGCAATGCCCGCGTCGATCTCCTCGACCCGTGGGTCGGGACGGGGGGCTCCGTCCGCTCCCGCGTGGGTCGGACCGTTCCCCAGCACCAGCAGCCCTACGCGGTCCGCCCATCGCGCCAGGTGGACGCCGTCCTCGCCGTTCATGGGCCACGTCCGGTTGTCGTCCAACTCGTAGGCGCGCACCGGACCGGTCCAGCCCGCCTGTTGGAGCAGCCACGCGCCGACGCCGAGCGCCACCGGCAGCCTGCTCGCCGGTGTTCCCTTCTCGTGGAGAAAGGAGCGCGGACCGGGGCCGACCACGCCCACGATCTCAGGATCTTCGGCCAGTAGGGCCGCCACCGCTTCCGCGCACGCCTCGCGCAGCCGCTCCGGCGCGGCCGGTACGCCCATGTCCGTGGCGAACGTGAGGGACGGCAGGCAGGGACAGACGACCGCGGCCACGAGCATGCTCCCGAGCCTAGCCACCGCGTCCGGGCGTTCAGGCCCCGACGGGTGGGACCGCATCCGTCACCCTGAGGCGCCGACACCCCGCGCCCGGACAGGAGGGGCCGGCGCGCCGCGGGTAATTCAGAAGGTTAGGCTTACCTTCATGAGCACCTGCACGACCGCGTCCAGCTCGCTGGCGGAGCCCGTCGCCGCGACCGCGGCCACCGCGCGCACGTGGCTGCTGCTGGAGCAGCCGGGGCCGTGGGGGCCCAAGGCGCTGACCGGGAGCCATCTGGACCCGCGGGTGGGGCGGGCGCTGGAACGGGCCGCCGCGGGGACCGGCGTGCGCGTGGGGCTGATCCGGCGGCCCGGGCCGCACGCGGACCGGCGCCGCGACATCCCCCGGCGCACGGCCTACGTGGCGCACACGATGCCGGGACGCTCCTGGGTGCGGGAGGCGGTGCTGGAGGACCCGGAGACCCTGCTGGGGCTGGACTTCGGGGCGCTCGGGCACGGAGACCACCGCGGCTTCGGAGTGCCGTACGAGGGCGACCCGCTCGCCCTGGTGTGCACCAACGGCAGGCGCGACCGCTGCTGCGCGCTCAACGGCCGCCCGCTGGCGGCCGAGCTCGCCGCCTCCCGGCTCGGTCACGTGTGGGAGGTGACCCACCTGGGCGGCCACCGCTTCTCGCCGACCATGCTGGTGCTGCCGTACGGCTACGCCTACGGCCGTGTGAACCTCGCGCTGGCGCGGCAGGTGCTGGAGGCCGCCCGCGAGGGCCGCGTCGTACTGGAGGGCTGCCGGGGGCGCTCCGCGTGGGAGCGCCCGGGCCAGGCGGCCGAGCTCGCCGTGCGCCGGCTGACCGGCGAGGTCGGCGCCGGGGCGCTGAGCGTGGACGGCACGCGCGTGCGGCACGTCGACGGCCGGGTCTGGGACGTCGGGGTGACCGCGGTCGCGGCGGAGCCGCCCCGGCCCGAGAGCTGCGGGGCGGCCCTGGGGGCACCGCTGCGCATGGAGATCAGCGGCATTCAGCCGGCGCTCTTGACGAACTCCGTGGTGTAGGTCCTGCTCAGGTCCACCTTCGCGTTCTGCAGGTTCGGGTTGAACGCCTTGAGGACGCGCTCCACGGTCTCGGGACCGCCCTCGGGCATCACGCCGTCCTTGGTGAACATCGGCAGCGTGCTCTCGATGGACTGCGTGTAGAGCTCCTGGCCGCCGCCCTGCGCGTAGTCGGCCGGCATCTTCGCCGCGATCTCGGCGGCACTGTGCGTGGACATCCACGCGAGCGTCTTCACGAAGGCGTTGGCGAGCTTCTGGACGGTCTCCTTGTGGCCGTTCACCCACTCCGTCTGCATGTACAGGCTGGAGGAGGGGTAGAGCCCGCCGAGCGCCTGCCGGGAGCCCTCGGGGGTGCGCATGTCGATCAGCACCTTGCCGAGCTTCTTGTCCAGGACCGTCGCCACCGTCGGATCGGTGGTCATGCCGCCCTGGATCGAGCCCTGTTCCAGCGCGGAGACGAAGGTCTGGCCCGCGCCGACCGCGACCGGGGTGAACTCGCTGGTCTTCACACCGTTGCTGACGGCGAGGTACTTCGTCAGGAAGTCCGTGGACGAGCCGATGCCGGTCACACCGAGCTGCCTGCCCTTGAAGTCCGCGGGACCGGTGATGTCGGAGGCGGCCTTGCTGGAGACGATCTCCACCTCGCCGGGGGCCTGCGAGAACTGCACCACCGACTCCACCTCCTTGCCCTTGACCTGCAGGTCGAGCGTGTGGTCGTAGAAGCCCACCGTGCCCTGGACGTCGCCGGAGACCAGCGCGGTCTCGGCCTGCACACCGGCCGGTTCGGTGAGCAGTTCGACGTCCACGCCCTCGGCCTTGAAGTAGCCGAGCCGCTCGGTGAGCATCGCGGGGAGGTAGATGACCTTGTCCAGGCCGCCGACCATGATCTTGACCTTGTCGCCCTTGCCGCCGGACCCGGCGGCCGAGGAGTCGCCGCCGCAGGCGGTGAGCAGGGTGAGGGCGACGGCCGAGGCGGCGACGGCGGCGGGGACCCTGAGGGATGCGCGCATCTGGTTCACGTCCTTGCGAAGGGGGGGTGGGAAGGTCAGCGGTCGGAGCCGGCCTCGGCCGGCTTCCAGCGGAAGAGCCGCTTCTCCAGGAAGGTCAGCAGGCCCTCGGCGAGCAGCGCGACGACCGCGAGGATCGCCATGGCGGCGTACACACCGGCGGAGTTGAAGGTGCCCTGCGAGGCGGCGACGAGCAGGCCCAGGCCCTTGGTGGCGCCGATGTACTCGCCGACGATCGCACCGATGAGGGCGAAGCCGAAGCTCACGTGGAGGCTGGTGAAGATCCAGGAGGTCGCGGAGGGGATGACGACCTGCAAGGTGACCTGTCGGTTGCCGGCGCCCAGGATGCGGGAGTTGGCGACCAGGTTGCGGTCCACCTCGCGGGCGCCCTGGAAGGCGTTGAAGAAGACCGGGAAGAAGACCAGCACCACCGCGGAGGCGATCTTCGACGCCGGGCCGAGGCCGAACCAGATGAGGAAGATCGGCGCCAGCACGATGCGCGGCAGCGCGTTGAGCACCTTGATGTACGGCCCCAGCACATCGGCCAGGAAGCGGATCCGCCCGAGCACGATCCCGAGCACCACACCGGCGACGACGCCGATCATCCAGCCGAGCAGGGCCTCGTAGAGCGTGTACCAGACCTGCTCCCACAACGAGCCCTGCGCGGTGCCGTCCACCGCCCAGGTGCGCATCTGCTCCCAGATCCGCGACGGCATCGAGAAGTGGAACGGGTCGATGACCTCGGCGCGGGCCAGCCACTCCCACAGTCCGAGCACGGCGATCAGCAGCAGGACCCGGCTGCCGTGCACGAGGTACAGGCGGTTGCGGGCGGCGCGGGCCCGGGACCGCGCCCGGTCGGAGTCCCCGCCGGTGTCCTTGGTGGCGGCGGCCGCCGGGGCCGCCACGGTCTCAGGCGACATGCGCCGCACCCCTCTCGCGGGTGATGCGGACCTCTTCGCCGAGCGAGGCCCAGATCTCCCGGTAGATCTCGATGAACCGCGGCTCCAGCCGCACCGTCTCGACCTTGCGCGGACGCGGCAGGTCGATCTCGAAGACCTCCTTGACCGTGGCCGGCCCGGCGGTCATGACGACGACCTTGTCCGCGAGCGCGATGGACTCCTCCAGATCGTGGGTGACGAAGACGACCGAGGCGCCCGTGCCGGACCACAGCTCCAGCAGCTCGTCCGACATCAGCGCGCGCGTCTGCACGTCCAGGGCCGAGAACGGCTCGTCCATGAGCAGGATCTCGGGGTCGTTGACGAAGGTGGCCGCGAGCGCGACGCGCTTGCGCTGACCGCCGGACAGCTGGTGCGGGTAGCGGTCCTCGAAGGCGGTGAGGCCGACCCTGGCGAGCCATTCGCGGGCCCGCTCCCTGGCCTCCGCCCTGGGCACGCCGCGGAAACGGGGACCGGCCATCACGTTGGACAGCACGGTGCGCCAGGGGAAGACGGCGTCCTGCTGGAAGACGAAGCCGACCTTGCCGCCGATGCCGCGCACCGGCTCGCCGGCGACCAGCACCTCGCCCTCGGTGGGCTCCTCCAGCCCGCTGACGAGGGTCAGCGTCGTGGACTTGCCGCAGCCGGTCGGGCCGACGACGGCCACGAACTCGCCGCGCCCGACGGTCAGGTCCAGATCGCGCACAGCGGTGTGGAGGGCCCCGGACGGGGTCCGGAACGCCTTGCTCGCACCCCGCAGTTCGATGGCGGGGCTGGTGTGTGTGCTCATGCGCCGGGACGCTAGATGTGGCCCGGGCCACAGCGGCAGCCTTGCGGTCACAACTCCGCCTTGTGCCCACAACCCCCTGTTCTGCTCGTTCTGCTCGCGCTACAACAACGAAAGGGCCACAGGGGCTGGGCAGCGGGCCCCGGTGCCGTTTACGTTGCGTTCACAGCCAGGCAAACGGACGAGCGACTTCCGCATGGGCGCGGACCGCCGGAGAGGACACGGTGACGTCATGCGCATCCGCTGGCCCCGCCGCGTCTTCGCGCAGGTCCTACTCGTCCAGCTGGTCCTCACCACCGGCGTGATCACCCTGGCCACCGGCCTGTTCCTCGCCCCGCTCAGCTCGCAGCTCGACCAGCAGGCGATGCGCCAGGCCCTGTCGATCGCCCAGACCACCGCCGCCACCCCCGGCCTCGCCCGCGACCTGCTCGGCACCCGCCCCGTCGTCACCGGCCCGGTGCAGCAGGAGGCCGAACGCATCCGCCGCGCCACCGGGGCGCTCTACATCGTCGTGATGGACACCCACGGCGTGCGCTGGTCGCACACCGACGTGGCGCAGATCGGACGGCACGTGTCCACCGACCCCAGCGTGGCGCTCGGCGGCCAGGAGATCATGCAGATCGACCGGGGAACCCTCGGCCGCTCCGCCCGCGCCAAGGTGCCGCTGCGCGACGACGGCGGCCGCATCGTGGGCGCGGTGTCGGTGGGCATCGCGTACGACAGTGTGCGCGAACGGCTCCTGGCGACCGTCCCGGTGCTGCTGCTGTACGCGGGCGCCGCCCTGGGCGTCGGAGTGCTCGCGGCGCTGCTGGTGTCCCGGCGGCTGCAACGGCGGACGCACGGGCTGGCGTTCGCCGACATCTCCGCGCTGCTCGACGAGCGCGAGGCGATGCTGCACGGCATCCGCGAGGGAGTCGTCGCCCTCGACGGCACGGGCAGGATCCGGCTGCTCAACGACGAGGCGCAACGGCTTCTCGGCCTCGGCCCGGACGCCACCGGCCGCGCCCTGGACGACGTGCTGCCCGCGGGCCGCACGACCGACGTGCTGGCCGGCCGGGTCGCGGGCACCGACCTGCTGACCGTCAGCGGTGCCCGGGTGCTGGTCGCCAACCGGATGCCGACCGGGGACGGCGGCGCCGTCGCCACCCTGCGCGACCGCACCGAACTGGAGCGCCTGGGCCGCGAACTCGACAGCACCCACGGGCTGCTGGACGCGCTGCGCGCCCAGGACCACGAGCATGCCAACCGCCTGCACACCCTGCTCGGGCTGCTCGAACTCGGCCTGTACGACGCGGCGGTGGAGTTCGTCGCCGAAGTGGCCGACGGCCGGCGGGCCTCCGCCGAGCAGGTCGCGGAACGCGTCCACGACCCGCTGCTGTCGGCACTGCTGGTCGGCAAGTCGGCGATCGCCGCCGAACGGGGCGTGGCCCTGTCGGTCTCGCCCGCGACGCTGCTGCCCGACCGCGTCGTCGACCCGCGGGACCTGGTCACCGTGCTGGGCAACCTCATCGACAACGCGCTGGACGCGGCGGCCTCCACCGTCGAGGTCGAACTGCGCGTCGAGGGCACGACCGCGGTGCTGCGGGTGTCCGACGACGGGCCGGGCGTGCCGCCCGAGGCCCGCGAGCGGATCTTCGCCGAGGGGTGGACGACCAAGGCCTCCCCCGCGCACCGCGGCCGCGGGCTCGGGCTGGCGCTCGTGCGCCGGCTCGCCGGGCGGTACGGCGGCATGGCCCGGGTCACCGCCCGCGCCGGGGGCGGCGCGGTCTTCACCGTCGTACTGCCGGAGGCACTGGCCGCGGCGGAACCGACCGCGACGGCACCCGTATCCGCAGGGAGAGCACGATGATCGACGTCCTGGTCGTGGACGACGACTTCCGCGTCGCCGAGATCAATTCCGCCTACGTCGGCAAGGTCCCCGGCTTCCGGGTCACCGCGCGGGCCCACACCGCCGCGCAGGCGCTGGCCACGCTGGAGCGCACGCACGTCGACCTGGTGCTGCTGGACCACTACCTGCCGGACGAGACCGGCCTCACCCTGGTGCGACGCATGCGCCAGCTCGGTCACCACGCGGACGTCATCATGGTCACCGCCGCGCGTGACGTGGCGACGGTGCAGGCCGCGATGCGTTTCGGCGCCCTGCAGTACCTGGTCAAGCCGTTCAGCTTCGCCGGACTGCGGGTGAAGCTCGAGGGGTACGCGGCGCTGCGCCGGACCCTCGACGGCGTCGGCGGCGGGGGCGGGGAGGCGGGCCAGGAGCAGGTCGACCGGATCTTCGGCGCGCTGCGCACGGCGGTCGCGGCCCCGGCGGGGCTCCCCAAGGGGCACTCGGCTCCTACCGCCGACCTCGTCCGCAAGGTCCTCACCGAGGCGGCGCAACCGCTGTCGGCGCACGAGGTCGCCGCTCGTGCGGGGATCAGCCGCTCCACCGCCCAGCGCTACCTGAAATTCCTGGAACGCGAGGGCCGGATCAGCCTGACCCTTAAGTACGGCGACACCGGACGTCCGGAGCACCGTTACGCCTGGGCAGAGCGTTCCACCACCCGTAACGGCCCTGCCTGGGAGGGCCGTTGAGGGCCCGTGCGCCCTCCCGGGCCCGGCGGGGCCCGGGAGGGGCGGCGACAGGCCTACAGAGGCCGTGCAGGGCCTCCTACGCCGCTCCGGCGCCCGTGAGGGCCCGGACCTCCACTTCCGCGTACGCGTCGGCGTCGGCGGGCTCACGGGTGAGCAGCGTCCCGACCCAGCCGGCCAGGAAGCCCAGGGGGATCGACACCAGCCCCGGGTTCTGGAGCGGGAAGTAGGCGAAGTCCATGCCCGGGAAGAGGGAGTCCGGGCTGCCGGACACCACCGGCGACAGCACCACCAGCGCCACCGCCGGGACCAGGCCGCCGTACACCGACCACACCGCGCCGCGGGTGGTGAACCTGCGCCAGAACAGCGTGAAGAGCAGCACCGGCAGGTTCGCCGAGGCCGCCACCGCGAACGCCAGTCCCACCAGGAACGCCACGTTCTGCCCCTGTGCGAAGAGGCTCAGCCCGATCGCCACGCCGCCGATCCCGACGGCCGCCAGCCGGGCCACGCGCACGTCCTCGTGCTCGCGGCGGGGGGCGCCCGGGCGCGGGCGGCGCAGCGTCGCGTACAGGTCGTGCGCCACGGAGGCGGAGGACGCCAGCGTGATGCCCGCGACGACCGCGAGGATCGTGGCGAAGGCGATGGCGCCGACGACGGCGAAGAGCACGGTCCCGCCCGCGGAGCCCGCTCCCCCGCCCAGGTCGAGGGCGAGCAGCGGGACCGCGGTGTTCCCGGCCGCGTTGGACGTCCGGACGGCGTCCGAGCCGACGACGGCGGCCGCGGCCACCCCGAGCACGATGATCATCAGGTAGCAGCTGCCGATGAGCCCGATCGCCCAGACCACCGAGCGCCGGGCCGAACGGGCGGTCGGCACGGTGTAGAAGCGGGACAGGATGTGCGGCAGCCCGGCCGTGCCCAGCACCAGGGCGAGGCCGAGGCTCATGAAGTCCAGCCGCGAGGTCCAGTTCCCGCCGTACTTCAGGCCCGGGGCGAGGTAGGCGCGTCCGTGGCCGCTGCCGTCGGCCGCCGCGCGCAGCAGACCGCCGAGGTCGCCGTGGAAGCGGATCAGGACCAGCACCGTGAGGGCGAGCGTGCCGCCCATCAGCAGCACCGCCTTGACGATCTGGATCCATGTGGTGGCCCGCATGCCGCCGAAGGTGACGTAGAAGACCATGAGCGCGCCCACCCCGACCACGGTCCAGGTGCGGGCGGCCGAGCCCTGACCGCCGAGCAGCAGCGCGACCAAACTCCCGGCGCCCACCATCTGCGCGACCAGGTAGAGCACGGAGACCACCACCGAGGCGGTCCCCGCGGCGATCCGCACCGGCCGCTGCTTCATCCGGGCGCTGAGCACGTCGGCGAGGGTGTAGCGGCCGCAGTTGCGGACGAGTTCGGCGACGAGGAAGAGGACCACCAGCCAGGCGACCAGGAAGCCCACCGAGTAGAGCATTCCGTCGTACCCGAACAGGGCGATGAGGCCCGAGATGCCGAGGAAGGTCGCGGCGGACAGGTAGTCGCCCGCGATGGCGAATCCGTTCTCCAGGGGGGAGAAGAGCCGGCCGCCCGCGAAGAACTCGACCGAGGAGCTGCGCCGCCGCCCGGCCCAGGCGGTGATGGCGAGGGTGACGGAGACGAAGACGGTGAAGAGGACCAGTGCGAGTCCCTGGTGGTTGCCGGTCACCGCATCCGCTCCTGGGTGTCCCAGCGCAGTTCCAGGGCGGCCCGGTCCCGGCGCAGCCGGGCGTGCCGGGCGTAGGCCCAGGTCAGCAGAAAGGTCGAGGCGAACTGGGCGAGCCCCAGGGCCATGGCGACATTGAGCTCGCCGGCGACCGGCCGGGCCATCAGGCGGGGGGCCGTGGTCGCGAGCACGACGTAGAGCAGGTACCAGGCGAGGAAGGCCACCGTCGCCGGGAAGACGAACCGCCGGTAGCGGCCGCGGACTTCCTGGAACGGGCCGCTGCGCTGCACCTCCCGGTACACGGCGGCGGGACCGGACGGCGCGGCCGGTGGGGATGCGGGCGCCGGCGGCGGTTCCGGTCCTTCCCAGTCCCCGGCGGCCAGGGCGTCGTACCAGGGGTCGTCCACCCGCAGCCCGCTGGGCTCCGCCCCGTCGTGCTCTTTCACGGACTCTCCTCGCTTCACGGACCGTTCGGCCGTGCGCCCAAGCATGGACATTGCGGGAAGATCCGGGAGGCCCCAAGCAGAAACCTTCACCCCATCAGGTGACGATCCCCCGCCCCGGGGGGTGGGCGACGGCGAGGTCGCCTAAAGGGCCTGGCGGGGGCGGTCCGGACGCGTCGCGCCGGCTCCCGCTGCACGGGTGCGCGGTGGGTGCCGTCACGGCAGCGGTCATCGCGATGGGGAAGCGGCGGACACGAAGGGGACCGGCGCGGCTCAGCGTGGCCGGATCGGACCGCCGGGGCGGTCCGATCCGTTCGCCGCGGGTCAGACGTCGATCTTGGATCGGTCCAAGGTCGACGCCGAGTTGGTGATGAACTCGCGGCGCGGCGCCACGTCGTTGCCCATCAGCAGGTCGAACGCCAGCTCGGCGCCGTCCAGGTCGCTGATGTTGATCCGGCGCAGCGTCCGGTGCCGCGGGTCCATCGTCGTCTCGGCCAGCTGGTCGGCGTCCATCTCGCCCAGACCCTTGTACCGCTGGATGCTGTCCTTGAAGCGGATGCCCTTGCGCTCGAACTCCAGCAGCGTGTCGCGCAGCTCGCGGTCGGAGTACGTGTACACGTACTTCTCCTGCCCCTTGCGGGGGTTGGTGAGCTCCACGCGGTGCAGCGGCGGGACAGCGGCGAAGACCCGGCCGGCCTCGACCATGGGCCGCATGTAGCGCTGGAAGAGCGTCAGCAGCAGGCACCGGATGTGGCTGCCGTCGACATCGGCGTCGGTCATCATGATGATCTTGCCGTAGCGCGCCTGGTCGATGTCGAAGGTGCGGCCGGAGCCGGCTCCTATGACCTGGATGATCGCGCCGCACTCGGTGTTCTTGAGCATGTCCGAGACCGAGGACTTCTGGACGTTGAGGATCTTGCCGCGAATCGGCAGCAGCGCCTGGAACTCGGAGTTGCGCGCGAGCTTCGCGGTGCCGAGCGCCGAGTCGCCCTCGACGATGAACAGTTCGCTGCGGTCCACGTCGTCGCTGCGGCAGTCGGCGAGCTTCGCCGGCAGCGACGAGGACTCCAGCGCGGTCTTGCGGCGCTGCGCCTCCTTGTGCTGCCGGGCGGCGATCCGGGTCCGGGCCGCCGCGACGGCCTTCTCCAGCACGGCGCGGGCCTGCTGCTTGTCGTCCCGCTTGGTGGAGGTCAGGAAGGCCTTCAGCTCGCGGGAGATGACGTTGGAGACGATGCGGTTGGCCGCCGAGGTGCCCAGCACCTCCTTGGTCTGGCCCTCGAACTGCGGCTCGGCGAGCCGGACCGTCACGACCGCGGTCATGCCCTCCAGGGCGTCGTCCTTGACGATGTCGTCCTCGGCGACGCGCAGCAGCTTGTTGGCTCGCAGCACCTCGTTGACCGTCCGGGTGATCGCCCCCTCGAAACCGCGGACGTGGGTGCCGCCCTTGGGCGTCGCGATGATGTTCACGAAGGAGCGCAGCGTGGTGTCGTACCCCGTGCCCCAGCGCAGCGCCACGTCGACACCGAGCTCGCGGGTGACCTCGGTGGGGCTCATGTGGCCGCGGTCGTCCAGGACCGGGACGGTCTCCTTGAAGGTGCCGCTGCCGGACAGCCGCAGCACGTCGCAGATCGGCTTGTCCGGGGTGAGGTACTCGGCGAACTCGCTGATGCCGCCGTCGAAGTGGAAGGTGTCCTCGACCGGCTTGCCGTCCTCGTTGCCGTTGTCCGTGCGCTCGTCGCGGACGACGATCGTCAGGCCGGGCACCAGGAAAGCGGTCTGGCGGGCACGCTGGTGGAGGTTGTCCAGGGAGAGCTTGGCGTCCTTCAGGAAGATCTGGCGGTCAGCCCAGTAGCGCACGCGGGTGCCCGTCCGGGTCCGCGGCACCTTCTTGGACTTGTCGAGCCCGCTCTCCGGCTCGAAGTTCGCCTCCGGGCCGGGCTTGGCGAACCGGCCGGGGACGCCGCGCCGGAAGCTGATGGCGTGGGTGTGCCCACCGCGGTCGACCTCGACGTCGAGCCGGGCGGACAGGGCGTTGACGACCGAGGCGCCCACACCGTGCAGACCGCCGGAGGCCGCGTACGACCCGCCGCCGAACTTGCCGCCCGCGTGCAGCTTGGTCATGACGACCTCGACGCCGGACAGGCCGGTCTTGGGCTCGATGTCGACGGGGATGCCACGGCCGTTGTCGCGCACTTCCACCGAGTTGTCCTTGTGGAGGATGACGTCGATGTGGTCGCAGTGGCCGCCGAGGGCCTCGTCGACGGAGTTGTCGATGATCTCCCAGAGACAGTGCATGAGGCCGCGACTGTCGGTGGAACCGATGTACATGCCCGGGCGTTTGCGCACCGCCTCAAGGCCCTCGAGTACCAGCAGATGCCGCGCGGTGTAGTTGGAGCCGTCACGATCTGCACCGGTCAGCAACGCGGTGGACGGCACGGATGTTTCGGCGGTCACGCGGGACGTCTCCTCGATGAAGTTCTACAGCCGTATCGGTCAGAGGGTACCGAGGCCGCGCGCGGCCGTTTCGCCGCGACCCGGTATGCGGTCCATGCTAGCCCGCTATCGAAGACGTGTTCGATCCCTCGTTTGAGTGATACACATGTCACGTTCCCCTGGAGGCATGAACCATTTAGGCTGCGGGCACGTCCTCATCAACAACCGGCAAGCCAGCCGGCGGGACATAACTGAAGAATCTGACCAGTTCCGCCTGATTGCCCTGAATACGACAAATAACCACACCAGAGGATCATTCGCCGCCAATCGGTAGCATCCAGCCGCTACAACAACGGTTTCCAGGAAAAAGGCACGAGCGGGAACAGTTTCGGCCTGGTTGGATGTTGACCCTGGTACGACAGCTCGTCGAGCTAGAGAAGAGGCGACGTGACTACAGTTCTGACCCCCGCGAGCCCGCTGACGGCGGCGGATCGCTGCGACCGTTGCGGCGCCCAGGCCTACCTGCGCGTCGTACTGATCAGCGGCGGTGAGCTGCTCTTCTGCGCGCACCATGGGCGTAAGTTCGAGCCCGAACTGAAGAAGATCGCTGTGGAAATACAGGACGAGACCGGCCGCCTCACGGCCACGACGACCGTCGCGGTCGATGACGAACGCTGACGCGTAGTACTGCGACGAGCTTTCAGCGACGGGCGGCCCCCCGCGTGGAGGGCCGCCCGTCGGCTTGTCCGCTTGCTCGTCCCGTCCGCACCGCGCATCCGTGACGCCTGGACGCGTCACGGTGCACGATGATCCATCATCCGGTCACGAGTGCTGCCCGACCAGCCCGGAGACCGACGAGACCCTGGTGTAGACCCCGGGACGGCCCGCCTCGGCGCAGCCCGAGCCCCACGACACCAGACCGATCAGCCGGTGCCCCGCCACGAGCGGGCCACCGCTGTCCCCCTGGCAGGAATCCCGCCCACCGGTGAGCTCACCCGCGCACACCATGGAGCCGGACAGGTACTTGCCGTCGATGCTCCCCGGATAGGCCTTCCGGCACACCGAGTCGGGGAGCACCTCCACCGGGGCCGCCCGCAGGGTGTTCGAGTAGGTGCCGAGCCCCGTCGTGTCGCCCCAGCCCAGGACCTTCGCCGGGGTGCCGGAGCGGTAGACGGTGCTGTCACCGGGCTTCGCCATCGGAATAGCGGCCGCCGCCGGAAGCCGCTCGGCGAGGGTGACCACGGCGACGTCCCCGTTGTTGGTCGCCGGATCGTAGGCCGGGTTCACCCAGACCTTGCGGACCGGCACCTCCCTGCCCCCCGCGCCGCTCAGATCCGTGCGCCCGCCGATCACCCGCAGGTCGGGCACCTGCCTCCAGTCCCCGCCGAGTGCGGCGGGGGTGAAGCAGTGTGCCGCGCTCACCACGGTGGCCGGCCCCACGAGGGCACCGGCGCAGAACTGCCCGGAGCGGGTCGCCCCGTACCGGGAGCGACTGGAGATCGCCACGGCCCAGGGGTACTGCTGGGTCGACACGGGCGCACCGCCTATGACAGCGCCGGTGGCACCCTGCGCCGGCGACTGCGGACGCGCCACGTCGCGTGGCACTTCAGGCGCCGCGGGCGCCGTCACCCGGCTGAACTGCGCGGAGGACTCCGCGCCCCGGGCTATGGACTCCTGCCCCGGCTCGGCGGCCGAGGCCCCCTGAGTCTGCGCCGCGTACGAGGCCCCCTCCCCCTCCTCCGACACGGCCTCGGGCACGGCGGCGCTCCCCGCCTCCTGGGCCACGGGTTCCACGCCCGGCGCGGCAGGCTCAAAACTGGCGGCGTACGCGGTGTACGCGGGGGCCACCAGCGGCATCGCGAGCGCTGATGCCAGCGTCAGTCCGCCGATCATCGAGCGGATCGAGGAACGCATGCACTCTCCTCACCCTCCGGAACAATAAGTGCACTCAGCGTTACCTGAGTGACTCACCCCCGCATCCGGAGAGGGCTCCGGAAAACGCCGGCGGGCCCGCGCCGCCAATGGCGGTCGCGGGCCCGTCGAGGAGCCGGTCCGATCAGTCCAGGTAGTCGCGCAGCACCTGGGAACGGGACGGGTGACGCAGCTTGGACATCGTCTTCGACTCGATCTGGCGGATGCGCTCACGGGTGACCCCGTACACCTTGCCGATCTCGTCGAGCGTCTTCGGCTGGCCGTCGGTCAGGCCGAAGCGCATCGAGACCACGCCGGCCTCACGCTCACTGAGCGTGTCGAGGACGGAGTGCAGCTGCTCCTGGAGGAGGGTGAAGCTGACCGCGTCGGCCGGGACGACAGCCTCGGAGTCCTCGATCAGGTCACCGAACTCGCTGTCGCCGTCCTCGCCCAGCGGGGTGTGCAGGGAGATCGGCTCGCGGCCGTACTTCTGGACCTCGATGACCTTCTCGGGGGTCATGTCGAGTTCCTTGGCCAGTTCCTCCGGGGTGGGCTCGCGGCCCAGGTCCTGGAGCATCTGACGCTGGACGCGGGCCAGCTTGTTGATGACCTCGACCATGTGCACCGGGATACGGATGGTGCGGGCCTGGTCGGCCATCGCGCGGGTGATCGCCTGGCGGATCCACCACGTCGCGTACGTCGAGAACTTGAAGCCCTTGGTGTAGTCGAACTTCTCGACCGCACGGATCAGGCCCAGGTTGCCCTCCTGGATCAGGTCCAGGAAGAGCATGCCGCGACCGGTGTAGCGCTTGGCGAGCGAGACCACCAGACGGAGGTTGGCCTCCAGCAGGTGGTTCTTGGCCCAGCGGCCGTCCTCGGCGATGATCTCCAGCTCGCGCTTGAGCTTGGGGGCGAGCTTGTCCGCCTGGGCCAGCTTGTCCTCGGCGAACAGACCGGCCTCGATGCGCTTGGCGAGCTCCACCTCCTGCTCGGCGTTGAGGAGGGGGACCTTGCCGATCTGCTTCAGGTAGTCCTTGACCGGGTCGGCGGTGGCGCCGGCCGCGGCGACCTGCTGCGCGGGCGCGTCGTCCTCGTCGTCGTCGGAGAGCACAAAGCTCTCCGCCTCGGTCTCGGCGGCCGGCACGTCCTCGTCCTTGCCGGGCGTGACCTCCTCGAGGAGCTCCTCGCCCTCGGCGAGCTCGTCGTCCTTCTTGGTCTTGGTCTCGGCGGCGGTCTTCTTGGCCGTCGTCTTCTTGGCGGCGGTGGTCTTCTTGGCCGCGGCCTTCTTCGCCACGGCCTTCTTGGCGGGCGCCACGCCCTCGTCGGTCACGTCCGCCACCGCTTCCGCCTCGACGGCGGACGCGGGTGCCGCGGCGGCCTTGGCCGCCACGGTCTTCTTCACCGGCGCGGCCTTGGTCTCGACGGTCTTGGTGGCAGTACGCTTCGCCGGGCTCTTGGCTGCGACGCTCTTACGGGTGCGCTTGGGCGCCTCAGCGGCACTCACCATCAGCGTCACACCCTCCTCGTCGAGGACCTGGTTGAGGCTGCGCAGAACGTTCTTCCACTGGGTTGCCGGGATCTGGTCCGCTTCGAAGGCTCGGCGCACGTCGTCGCCGGCGATCTGACCCTGAGCCTTACCCCGCTCGATGAGCGCCATCAGAGACTCGGACTCGGCGATCTCCGGCGGGAGCGTACGGGATGTGCTGGCCGACACGAACAACCTCTCGGAACGATGGAAAACGACTAGGGTGGAACCGCTCAGCAACTCAGCGTCATGTTCGTCGCGGATATTCCTCGCGCGGCCGCCACCTCTTACCTCATCGCGCTGCTCGCCAGAGCGTTACGCCCGGCCCCACGTGGTCCGAGTCACACCCCGGAACGGCACCAACCAGTCGATAGCCGGACACTCACCGTGAACCGGACCGCCACATGCGTCCGCCCGCCGGGTGCGGCGGACGGCTCCGCCGCCGGACCCGGAGGGTGTGGGCCGGCGGCGGAAGTCGGTGCCGTCTCCGGCTCGCTTTGGGCGATCAGTGCTCGCGCGGCGCGGGGACGACATGGTCGGGGGTCCCGGCGGCGGGAGCCGGTTCGGTGTGCACGGCCAGCAGCTGGCGCATGACGGCCTCCGCCTCGGCACCGTCGGAGGCGGCCAGCGCCTCGACCACCCGCGCGTGGAGGGCGACGGAGTGATCGCCGGGGCGCTCGCAGCCGGTGACGGGGCCGCCGGAGACCTGGAGAGCGGCGGAGACGATGCCCGACAGGTGCTCCAGCATGCGGTTGCCCGCGATCTGCAGGAGCAGGCCGTGGAACTCGGCGTCGGCGCGGGAGAAGGTCAGCCCGTCGCCCTGACCGACGGCGTGGGCCATGATCTCGGTCATGTCCACCAGCCGCTGCTGGATGTCCTCCCGCCCGTGGCCGGCGGCCAGGCGGGCCGCGAGCGGCTCGATCGTCCAGCGCAGCTCGAACAGCTCGCGGCGCTGGTCGTCCCGCTGGGGACCGAAGGCCCGCCACTCGATGATGTCGGGGTCGAGCAGGTTCCAGTCGCTGACGGGGCGGACCCGGGTGCCGACGTTGGGCCGGGCGCTGACCAGACCCTTGGCCTCCAGTACACGCAGCGATTCGCGGACGACGGTGCGGGAGACCTCGAAACGCTGGCCGATCTCCTCGGGGACGAGCGGGCGGTCGGCACCCAGATCGCCGGAGACGATCATCTGGCCGAGCTGCTGGACGAGTTGGCCGTGGAGCCCGCGGCCACGGCTGCCGCCCGCCCGGCGGCCCACCCGGCCCATGTCGGTGTCACCGCCCTCCCAGGAGGAGGGTGCACCGCCCGGCCGGTCCAGCGAGGAACCGGCGGAGACGTCGGCGTACGGATAGCGGTCGAGCTCGCCACCGCCGACGAGGCTGGGGTCGACGGAGCGGGCGGCGGTCATCATGGTGTGCGCAAGGGTACTCACGCATCATTTGTCGGCGATGACGACCGGCGCCTTGAGGGCTTTGCTGAAAAGCACACGAAAGGGTGAGCACTCATCACCTGATAATTGACGCTTTATCGGAAGGAAATGGGGTTTCTCCGGCGCAAGACCGTTGCCACATAGGCACACAACAGAGCGAAGAGCGACAAGACGAAGGAATACCGGACGGGTTGGGTCGCCAGCCGTACCGCGTCGATCGCCGGCGCCGTCGCCGCCCGGCGCACCACCGGCGCCACCAGCAGGGGCACCGCCAACACCCCGGCCAGACCCAGCGCGGTGGTGCGGAACACCCCGGCCGCCAGCACACCGGCCCAGCAGCACACCAGCGCCAGCACCCCCCACGTCACCGCGATACGGGCCAGGACCAGGAGCCGCGGCAGTCCGTGACCGCCGAGGAAGTGCGCCTCCACCACTCCCGCCGCGGCCGCACCGCCGGCGATCGCCAGCGCCGCGCCGCCGTTCACGACGAGCTTGGCCAGCAGCAGGCGCAGTTGGCGCGGCACGGGCGCGTTGGCGGGCGCCAGCGCCGGGTACCGGAACTCCTGGCCGTACGAGAGGGCCCCGAGGAGTCCGCCCCCGAGAGCGGCCGGGGGAAGCGGCAGGGAGTGCGCCCAGCCGGTCAGCAGGCGCAGAGAGACCGCGTGGTGGCCGGTGCGCAGCAGCACGAGGGTGGACAGGGCGGAGGCGAGCACGCCCGCGAGGGCGATCAGCCACGGGCCGCGGATGCCCGCGAGACGGCGCAGTTCGTAGCGGACCGGACGGGCGGGCCCGGCGGGCGGGCGGGCCTCGCGCACGGGCGCCAGGGAGACGGCGCCGGGGGCGCGGTCGCCGTGCGGCGACTCCGGGACGCCGGTGTCGCCCACCTCGTCCGCGAGGCGGTGCAGCAGGATGCCGTGCCGGAAGGCGGTCTCCCCAATGCGGGCGGTGGTCGTGCCGTAGACGCAGATGCGGCTGCCGCTCTCGTGGGTGATCTCGGTCTCGTCGCCGGCGAGCAGCAGCGCCAGGCGTTCGGCCTGCGGCGACTGCACGGCGACGTAGGGCCGCAGCCGTCCGCGGCCGAACTCCTGGGCGGACTGGTCGGCGACGAGCCGTCCCGCGTCGAGCGTGACGATGCGGTCCGCGAGGCGTCCGGCCGTTCGAGGATCGCTCACGGTCACGACGACCGTGCCGCCGCGCGCCGCATAAGTCTTGAGCAGTCCGTACAGCCAGGCGGTGTCGCGGGGCGACAAGTCCTGCGCGGGGTCGTCGAGCAGGAGGGCGGGAGGGTCGCCGAGGAGGGCGGCGGCCACGCCGAGGCGGCGGTCCATGCCGAGCGAGAACTCGCCGAGACGGCGGTCGGCCGCGTCACGCAGGCCCACGATCTCCAGGACCTGATCGGCGCGTTCGGCCGGTGCGCCGGCAGCGGCGGCAAGCATCCGCAGGTGGCCGCGGGCGGTGCGGGAGGGATGTCCGGGAACGTCGCCGAGGAGCACGCCGACGATGTTCGCCGGGTGGGCGTGACGGTGCAGGGGCCGGCCGCCGAAGAGCGTGATGCCGCGGCCGGGTTCGAGTTCGAGCATCAGCCGCAGGGCGGTCGACTTGCCCGCGCCGCTGTCGCCGAGCAGCGCGGTGATCTCCCCGGGGCGGGCGTCAAAGGTGAGGTCGTCCACGGCGGGTGCTTCGTCGCCGCGGGACGCGCTGGTCAGTCCGATGGCCTGGATCACCCTTGCACGATAACGTGCGAAAGGTCCGAAATTTACATCTCTGGCCGCAACATGGGCGGATTGAGGATGGTTGCGCCACCCGCGCGGAACAACTGTGCGGGACGGCCGCCCTGACGGGTCGTCGTACCGCCGGTCGGAACGAGGAATCCCACCGTGCCCGTCACCTTGCGGTGGAAGTTGCGCGGATCGAGGACGACGCCCCACACGACCTCGTAGACCCGGCGCAGTTCGCCGACGGTGAACTCCGGCGGGCAGAAGGCGGTGGCCAGGGCGGAGTACTCGAGCTTGGAGCGGGCGCGTTCGACGCCGTCGCCGAGGATCCGCGCGTGGTCGAAGGCGAGGGCGCCGTCCTCGCCGTTGCGCAGCAACTCCCCGACCGGGGCCCAGCGGGCGCTGCGCGCGTCGCCCCCGGCGCGGGGGGCGGGCAGGTCGGGGGCGAGCACCAGGTGGGCGACGCTCACCACGCGCATGCGCGGGTCGCGCTGGGGATCGCCGTACGTGGCCAGCTGTTCCAGATGCACCCCCTTGCCGGCCCGGAGTCCGGTCTCCTCCTCCAGTTCACGGGCGGCGGCCTCGGCCAGGTCCTCGTCGCCGCGCACGAAGCCGCCGGGCAGCGCCCACCGGCCCTGGTACGGGGGCTCGCCACGACGGACCGCGAGGGCGCTCAGGGCATTGCTGCGCACCGTGAGCACGACGAGGTCGACGGTGACGGCGAACGGCGGGAAAGCTGACGGGTCGTAGGGCGACATGTCCGCGATCATAGTCGTCTGCCTGACGATAAGCAGCAGGTTGGAGGGATGACGGGGCCTGCTCTCGGCCGGTCGTTCGACGTGCTGGTGAGGCGGGGCGTAGCCGCGGCGAAGCCGGGAGGGAGCGCGGGTTGCCGGGGCGGGGCGGGATCGTGAAGCAGGGGTGCCCTCCGGCTCAGGAACCGAGCTGGAGTCCCGCCGCCGCCTCCTCGACGACGGCCGTCCCGAGTCGGCCGACGCGCACCGCGAACGGCTCGCCCGCGACCGTCAGCCCCGTCAGCCGCAGCTCGCCGAGGGGCGCGCAGCCCAAGGGGCGGACGACGACGACGCGCTCGGGGACGTCCGGGCGGATCCCGGCCAGGGTGGTCAGCAGCTGCACCGCTCCGGCGGCCGCCACGGCGGCGGGGCGGGACGCGGTGGGATGCGGCGCGGGTACCCGGTCGGGGGCACGCTGCTCGCCCGCGTACATCTCGGGGAGCCGGTGGCCGAAGACGGCGGCCGCGTCGAGCACACCGCGCAGCAGTGCGGCGGCCTCCCTCGCGTAGCCGTGGGCGGCGAGCCCGGCGACCGAGACGGCGGTGTCGTGGACGCGCACGGCTCCCCCACGGTGCCCGAAGGGGTTGTGGCCGGGCGCCGCGGCCGACAGGGTGCGCAGCCCCCACCCCGAGTCCAGCTCCGGCGCGGCCAGCAGGCGGGCGAGCTGCTCGGTCTGCACCTTGTCCAGCAGTCCGGGGGCGACCTCGCCGCCAGCGGCCAGCCCGGTGTCCAGCAGGTGCGCCGCCGCCGAGCCGAGGTGCGGTACCGGTCTTCCGTCCGGGGTCAGGGCGGCGGCCGGGCGGCCCCCCGCACGGTCGTCCAGCCAGAAGTCCTCACGGAAGCGGCGGCGCAGCGCCTCCGCCCGCTCGCGCCACTCCTCGGCCCCGGGGCGTCCGTATGCGTCCAGCAGATCCGCGCCGTGCAGCATGGCGCGGTGGGCGTGCGCCTGCACGTCGCAGCGCACCGGCCCGCCTGGCGCGGGGTCGGGCATGTACCCGGCGGGGGTCAGGGACGACCTCAGCCACCGCAGTGAGCGCTCCGCCGGGGGCAGCAACTGCTCGGCGTCCCGCTCGTACATCCCCCAGCGGCGTGCCTCGGCGAGCACGGTGACGAAGAGCAGCCCGGCCTCCACGCCCGAGCACGTGGGCGGCAGGTGCGGCCCGGCGTGCCGCAGCGGTCCGGGCACCCGGCCGGTCTCCGGGTCCTGCCGGCGGGCCAGGGTGCGCAGCGTGCCGGCCGCCAGCCGGGTGCCCAGCGGCAGCAGCATGCGCGCCGCCCAGGCCGCGTCGGCCGGGGCCAGACCGAGCCGCCAGGGAGCCCCCGCCGCCACGTGGGCGTCCAGCGGATGCCCGGGGTCCCGCAGCAGCAGCCCACCGAGGTCGTCGAGAGCGGTGCGGAGCAGCGCCGCCGCCCCGCCGTCCTCGCAGTCGATCCGCGCCGCGGACCACGGCGCCGTGGGCGGTCCGGACCCCGGGCCGGGCGGCTGCGCCCCGGCGGGCTCCAGGACCACGCGCAGCTCGATCGTGCGGGACGCCCCCGGCGCCAGCACGAGGTCCCAGCTCAGCAGGCCGGCCGAGGCCATCGCGTTGTCGGGCCCCGGCGCCGCGAGGACCCGGACCCGTCCGCCCTCGCCCGTCCACAGCAGTCCCGCGTCGCAGACACTGGCCGGCAGCTCCGGGCCGGACGTTCCGGCGGCGATCGCCGGCAGCTCGGCGAGATCGCAGGCGAGGGAGATCTCGCACGGGATGTGCACCTCGCGGGGCCCGGTGTTGTGCACGGTGATGCGTTCGGTGCCGCCCGCGGAGCGCAGCCGCTCCACGGTGAGGGCCGGGTCCGGGGCCGTGTCACCGGGCACCCGCGCGACCGCGGTGAACCGCGCCTCCCCGGCCGACACGGGCAGGCCCTGCACGGGCACCGGCGCCGCCCCCGCGAGCCGGAGCTCGCAGCGGGTCAGCACACGCCGCCCGGCTTGGTAGAAGCCGTCCAAGCCGTCACCGCGCAGCTGCCCGTCCCGCCCCGAGACCGCGAGCGACGGGGCCGCGACGCAGATCACCGCGTCGTGCACCGCCTGCGGCCCCCGGTCGGCGCGGGAGGACGACCGATTGGCCTGATGCGGGCCCATGCCATCTCCTCGTCGGCTCGGGCGGGCGGTGCCGCCACTACCCCGGTGAACGCCCGTGTGGGCACTCGGGTCACGCGCCGTCTACCGTTCCTGATCGGGAAACCGTTCGTATCAGCGGAAAGAGAGCCATGGCCGTCTACCGCCAGCCAGGGACCGTCATCACCGACCGCACCTTCCAGGTACCGCTCGACCACGCGGATCCACGTGGTGAGCAGATCGAGGTGTACGCCCGCGAGGTCGTGGCGGTCGGCAAGGAACGGGAGCCATTGCCCTGGTTGTTGTTCCTCCAGGGCGGCCCGGGGGGCAGGTCACCGCGACCGCTGGGCCGTGACGGCTGGCTCACCCGGGCGCTGGACGACTACCGGGTGCTGCTCCTCGACCAGCGCGGCACCGGCCGTTCCACCCCCGCGAACCGGCAGACCCTGCCGCTGCGCGGCGACGCCGCCACCCAGGCCCGGTATCTGGAGCACTTCCGGGCCGACTCGATCGTCCGCGACTGCGAGCTGATCCGCCGTGAGCTGCTGGGCCAGGGTGTCCAGTGGAGCCTGCTGGGGCAGAGCTACGGCGGTTTCTGCATCCTGACGTATCTGTCCCTCGCCCCCGAGGGGATTCGTGAGGCCCTCGTGACCGGCGGTCTCGCGGGGCTCCGCAGCAGCGCGGACGACGTCTACCGGGCCGCCTATCCGCGGGTGGAGCGCAAGGTCGAGGCCCACTACGCGCGCTATCCGGAGGACGCGGAGACGGTCCGCGCCGTGGCGCGGCACCTTCGGGAGCACGAGGTGACGCTGCCGGACGGCGGGCTGCTGACCGCCGAGGCGCTCCAGTCCCTCGGCCTGATGCTGGGCACGGGCACCGGCTCGCACACACTGCACTACCTGCTGGAGGACGCGTTCCTGCCGGGGGCCGCACGTCCGCAGCTGTCCGACTCCTTCCTGGCCGAGGCGCAGGGTCACCTGTCGTTCGCCGGCAATCCGCTCTACGCGGTGCTGCACGAGTCGATCTACGGGCAGCGGTCCGTGTCGCCGCGGGGCACCGGCTGGGCGGCCGATTCGGTACGCGCCGAATTCCCGCAGTTCGACGTGGACAAGCGGCTGGCGGACGACGCGCCGGTGCTGCTGACCGGGGAGATGATCTACCCCTGGATGTTCTCCACCGACCCGGCACTCGCCCCGCTCCGCGAGACCGCGGAGCTGCTGGCCCGGCGCGAGGACTGGCCCGACCTGTACGACCCGCGCCAACTGGCGGTGAACGAGGTGCCGGTGGCCGCGGCGGTGTACCACGACGACATGTACGTCGACACGGCCGACTCCTTGGCCACCGCCCGGTCGGTGCGCGGCCTGCGGACGTGGGTCACCGACGAGTACGAGCACGACGGGCTCCGAGTGAGCGGCGGCCGGGTCCTCGACCGGCTGATCCGGCTGGCCCGCGGCGAGCTGTGAGGATGGCGGCGCGGCGGGCCTGCCCGCCGCGCCGCCGGCGCAGGTAGCGGCGCAGCGGCTCGGGGGAGATCCCGTTGTTGACCGCGGCGTACAGCAGCCGGGCGAAGGTGTAGTCGGGGGCGAGGTGCAGCGCGCGGCCGAAGGCCACCCGCGCGGTGGTCTCGTCCCCCGCCGACCAGGCGACCCAGCCGGCCAGTGTCAGAGGTGCCGCGGCGTGCTCGTGGTAGGGCTCGACGCAGCGGCGGGCGAGCGCCCGCCACAGGCGCAGGGCGGAATCGGTGTGCGGCGGGTCCATCCACTCCGCGGCCCGGTCACGGGTGTCGCGGTCCTGCAGCCCGAGGATCATCGCGGCGGCCTCGTCGTCACCGAGCAGGGCGTCGTCACGGCGGTCGCCGATCGGGCCGTCGTCCTCGGGAGTGGCGGCCCTGAACCGGTCGAGGGCCTGCTTGAGCAGCCGCAGCGTGGTGCGCCGTACTTCCTCGGAGTCGTCGCGCTCGAGCATGCGCGGTACGAGCCCGGCGGCCGCAGTGTCCAGCGCCTCCTCCCGCGCGATGCTCGCCGTCGATCCCGTCGGGGGCGGGGCGAGTCGGTCCTCCAGCTCCTTGCGGGAGCCGCGTGCCCGGACGCCCGCGTAGGCCGCCGCGGCCGCGATCACCGAGTCACCGGTGGGTGGGACCGGTACGCCCTCGGGAGGCCCGCACTCGGTGGCCGGGCAGGAGTAGGACCACCAGCGGCCGGCGGAGACGCACAGCGCCTCCACCACGGGCACGTCGAGGCTGCCGCAGGCCACCCGCAGGCCCTGTGCCAGCGGCCGGAGCCGCTCCATGACCTGCCCGGGGGTCTCCCCCGGGGCAGGGTCCTGGACGAGGAAGAGCACGATCGCGTCCGGGCGGGCGCCGCGCTGGGCGCTGCCGGTGATGAGGCACTCGGCCAACTGCGCCGCCGCGTCCGGCCATTCGCCGGGGTTGCGGGGGATGCCCAGCCGGGCACGGCCTCCGAAGCGGCCGCGTTCGCCGTGCAGGGCCATCATCAAAATACTGTCGTCCGGATGGAAGCCGCAGAGGTAGGGAAGTGCCGCGGCGAGTTCGGCCGGGCTGCGCAGGGTGACCTTCGGGTCGTCCGAGGGACGCGGAGATGCGGTGTGCTGAGTCATGATCCGAAGGTGACGCACGGCGTGGATCTCCGCCAGACCCCTTCAAAACCTGTGGATAAACCACCCATATCATCGCAATAATCTCGGGCGAGTTATCCACAGGTTCGGCGGGGGCGGTTGGCACGGTGTCGGTGTCATCGGGTTGCATGGGGGCATGACCACCGCACTGCGCACCACCGCCGACACGATCCTCAGCCGGCTCGTCGGGGACCCGACGGGCACCGCCCGCCTGCGCGAGGACCAGTGGCGCGCGGTCGAGGCGCTGGTGGCCCAGGGCCGCCGGGCCCTGGTCGTCCAGCGCACGGGCTGGGGCAAGTCCGCCGTGTACTTCGTGGCCACGGCGCTGCTCCGCGAACGCGGCAGCGGTCCGACCGTGATCGTCTCGCCGCTGCTCGCCCTCATGCGCAACCAGATCGACGCCGCCGACCGCGCCGGCATCCGGGCCCGGACGATCAACTCGGCCAACCCCGAGGAGTGGGACACCGTCCAGGCCGAGGTCGCCGCCGGCGAGGTCGACGTCCTGCTGGTCAGCCCCGAGCGGCTCAACAACCCCGACTTCCGTGATCAGGTACTGCCCAAACTCGCCGCCACCACCGGCCTGCTCGTGGTCGACGAGGCGCACTGCATCTCCGACTGGGGCCACGACTTCCGGCCCGACTACCGCCGGTTGCGCACGATGCTCGCCGACCTGCCGCCGGGCGTCCCCGTCCTCGCCACCACGGCCACGGCCAACGCACGCGTGACGGCCGACGTCGCGGAACAACTGGGCACCGGCGACCACGAGGGCGCACTGATCCTGCGCGGGCCGCTGGACCGCGAGAGCCTCTCGCTCGGCGTCCTGGCGCTGCCGGACGCCGCACACCGGCTCGCCTGGCTCGCCGACCACCTCGGCGAGCTTCCGGGCTCCGGCATCATCTACACGCTCACCGTGGCGGCCGCCGAGGAGGTCGCGGCCTTCCTGCGGCAGCGCGGGCACGAAGTGGCGGCGTACACCGGCCGCACCGAGGACGCCGACCGGCGGGCCGCGGAGGCCGCGCTGCTGCGCAACGAGGTCAAGGCCCTGGTCGCGACCTCCGCCCTCGGCATGGGATTCGACAAGCCCGACCTGGGCTTCGTCCTCCACCTGGGCTCGCCCTCCTCCCCCATCGCCTACTACCAGCAGGTGGGCCGCGCCGGCCGCGGCGTCGACCACGCCGAGGTCCTGCTGCTCCCCGGTCCGGAGGACGAGGCGATCTGGCGCTACTTCGCCTCGCTCGCCTTCCCGCGCGAGGAGCAGGTCCGCCAGACCCTCGCGCTGCTGGCGGAGGCGGGGGCGCCGATGTCCGTGCCGGCCCTGGAGGCCCGCGTCGACCTGCGCCGCACCCGGCTGGAGACCATGCTCAAGGTCCTCGACGTGGACGGCGCCGTCCGCCGGGTGCGCGGCGGCTGGACGTCCACGGGGCAGCCCTGGGCGTACGACACCGAGCGTTACGCCTGGGTAGACCAGCAGCGCAAGGCCGAGCAGCAGGCCATGCGCGAGTACGCCACGACCACCGCCTGCCGCATGGAGTATCTGCGGCGCCAGCTCGACGACGAGGAGGCCGCCCCCTGCGGCCGCTGCGACAACTGCGCGGCACCGCGCTACTCGGCCGAGGTGTCCCGCGAGGCGCTGGAGTCCGCCCGGGCGTCCCTCGGGCGCCCCGGGGTCGAGGTGGAACCGCGCCGGATGTGGCCCACGGGCCTCCCGGCGGTGGGCATCGACCTCAAGGGCCGGATCCCGGTCGGCGAACAGGCCGCGCCCGGCCGCGCCCTCGGACGGCTTTCCGACATCGGCTGGGGCAACCGGCTGCGACCGCTGTTCGCCGTGAACGCCCCGGACGCACCCGTCGCGGACGACGTGGTCAACGCCGTGGTCACGGTGCTGGCGGACTGGGCCCGGGGACCGGGCGGCTGGGCCAGTGGGGCGCCCGACGCGCCGCCCCGCCCGGTCGGTGTGGTGACCGTCGCCTCCCACACCAGGCCGCGGCTGATCGCCTCGCTCGGGCAGCGCATCGCCGACGCCGGGCGCATGCCACTGCTCGGGGAACTGGTCCACACAGGTGACGTCGAGCCCTCGCGCGTACCGCGCAGCAACAGCGCTCAGCGTCTGCGCGCCCTGCACGGGGCCTTCGCCGTTCCGCCCGCTCTCGCCGACGCGATCGCGGCAACGCCCGGACCGGTCCTGCTCGTCGACGATTTCACCGAAACGGGCTGGACCCTGGCGGTCGCCGCACGGCTGCTGCGCAGGTCAGGCGTTACAGCCGTGTTTCCGCTGGTCCTGGCTCTGCAAGGCTGATCCGTAGTCACATGCTGGACAGCACGCGGGGATCTATGCGGCGGACGAGTCGATAACAGACACATCGACTAATTGACCGTTGCCGCTCGCGTGTGCGACAGCGAGAATTGGGGCGTTCCCCGTTCGGCTCATCGAGCCCCCCGACCGGCATGCGTCAGCGCACCCGGTCTCGGACGCATACCCGAAGGGAGGATCGCGGCCATGGGCTTCGCTCCGGAAACCACCTCCGGCACGTCCTCCCGCCCCGCCCGCCGTGTACGCACCCTGGAACCGGCGGAGTGGATCGCCTCGGGTTTCCCGCTGCTGATCAGCCCGCGCGACGTGGTCAAGGACCTGCACGCCCGGCACCTCCCCGCGCCGGGCACCGCGGTGGTGGCGGTCCTGTCACCCGACGGAAGGCTCACGGCCAGCGCCTCGTTCGCACAGCGCGAGGGCGTCGTCGACGGCTGGGAGCGGCGCAACGCGATCCTGTCCCACCTTCGTCGGATCACCCCGGACGACCTGCGGCGGCGTACGCCGGTGCGCACCGCCGTACTCCTGGTGTGCCGCGAGGGCGGCGCGGCGTGGACCGAGGCGGACGGCGCATGGGCGTGGGGCCTGCGGGACGCGTGCTCGTTGCACGGCCTGCGCCCCGGCTCCTACATCACTGTGACCGAGGACGGCTGGCGCGTGTACGGCGAGGCCCGCGTGGGCCGCAATCCCAACGCCTCGTCCTGGTCGAGCGAACAGCACGGCGCAGCGGCCCTGCGCCCCGGGGGGACACCGGCCCTGCGCCGCGCGGCAGCGCGCTGATCAGGCGTTCGCGCCGAGCAGCCCGTTGATCCGCTGGGGGTCGCCGCAGACGATCAGCAGCGCACCGGCCCGTCGCAGGGCCGAGGGCAGCAGCGCGGCCACGACCTCGTCCGAGCCACCGTTGACCGCGACGACCACGACCGGACGGCCCAGGGCGCGCTCGGCGTCGTGGGCGGCGTAGAAGACATCGTCGCCGGCTTCGTGCTGCGCCCAGTAGGACGTCTCGCCGAAGCTCAGCTCGTGGGCGGCCCAGGGGTGCTGCTCGCCGGTGGTGAGCACCAGGACCTCGCCCGGCGCCCGACCGTTGTCGAGCAGCAGGTCGACGGCCTCGTCGGCGGCGTCGAGCGCACCCTCCACCGGAGCGGGGATGAGCTGGATCTGCGTCGTCGCCGCACCGGCGGGGCCGGCCTGGGCGACCTCGGCTTCCCGCGGCGGCCGCGGCTGCGGCGGGACGGCCGGACCACGGGCGGGGCCGGGGCGGCCGGGCCGGGCGTTGACCGTGGTGCCTCCGCGCGGTGGCGCGGGACGCGGGGACGCGGGACGGGGGCCGGGGGCCGGTACAGGGCGGGGGGTCGACGCGGACCGGCCGGCGGCCGGGGCTACGCGAGAACCCGGGACACTCTCGTGAATCTGAGGCTCCTCGGGGATGAGAGGCATGTGCTGATGTCTATCAAATGCACCGGAACAGCGCAGCGGCGGGTAGGTCACAACTCGGCTCAGAAATCGAGGCCGAGCTGCTCACCTGTCTCCCCCGCCTCCACGGTCTCCCGGACTTTCTTCAGGTGTTGCCAACGCGGCAGCGTATCGAGATATGCCCAGGACAGACGGTGGTGGGGGGTGGGCCCCAGTTCCGCCAACGCGGCCCGGTGCACCGGCGAAGGGTAACCGGCGTTGGCCTCGAAGCCGAACGGAGCATAGTCCACACCCAGTTCGGCCATCATGGCGTCCCGCCGCACCTTGGCGATCACCGATGCCGCGGAGACGGCGATGCAGGACTGGTCACCCTTGATGACCGTCCGTACCCGCCACGGGCCGCCGAGGTAGTCGTGCTTGCCGTCGAGGATGACCGCGTCGGGCCGTACGGGCAGGGCTTCCAGGGCACGCGTCGCCGCGAGCCGCAGGGCGGCCGTCATCCCGAGGTCGTCGATCTCCTCGGGAGACGCGTGGCCGAGGGCGTAGCAGTTCACCCAACCGACGAGCACGGCGGCGAGTTCGCCCCGGCGCTTGACGGTGAGCAGCTTGGAATCGGTGAGTCCCTCCGGCGCCCGCCGCAGCCCGGTGACGGCCGCGCAGACGGTGACCGGCCCGGCCCACGCCCCCCGGCCGACCTCGTCGACGCCCGCGACGATCTTGGCGCCGAGTGTCGCGCGCAAGGAGCGCTCGACGCTGTGGGTGGGAGGTTCACGGACCATGGCAAAGCCAACCCTACGCTCCCGGGCCGAGCCGTCCGAGGCGGGGTCCCGCGCGCGTCCCGTGCCCCGGGACACGTCCCCGAGGGCACGTTCCTCAGGGCCGCAGCAGGGGGAGCATCACCTGGTCGACGACCTCCACGAGGTCGCGTTCCGAGATCTCCCGACCGCCCATCTTCGAGCGGTACATCATCAGCGCGGGCACGACGTCGGCGACGATGTCCCCGGTGGCGTCCGGGCGCACCTCTCCGCGCCCGACCCCGCGCCGCACGACGTCCATGATGCGGTGCTTGGTGGGTTCGACCACGCCCTCGACGACCAGCCGCACGAAGCAGTGCGCCGTCTCGTGGTCGGACTCGTCGATCACCGCGCGCAGGGCCAGTCCGCTCTGCGAGTACATCGCCTCGCGCATCCTCAGCACCAGGAACAGCAGGTCCTCGCGGAGGCTGCCGAGGTCCGGCACATCGGGGACGGCGGGGAGCGCGGCCTGCAGCGCGTCGGTGGCCAGCGCCTGCTTGGACGGCCAGCGCCGGTAGACCGCCGCCTTGCCGGTCTGGGCGGCGGACGCGACGCCCTCCATGGTCAGTCCCCGCCAGCCGACGGTGCTCAGCTGCTCCAAGGCAGCCTTCAGGATGGCCCGTTCCAGCACCGGCCCGCGGCGGCGCGGCGCGACCCGTTTGGACGGCTCCGTTGCCGCCTCGTGCGACATCACCATGGCACCTTCTCGGCTACTCGCTTCTAGTGAACGCTTGCGTTCACTAACGGCCCCACTCTAGTGTCGTCCATAGTGAACGGGGCCGTTCACTAGTCACCGTCTGGGGGATCTCGTGACGACTGACCAACTCACCTCACCACACAAGCCCGGCGCCGCGCGACGCGACGGCAGGCCGGGCATCGCACTCGCCGTGATCGCGGCCTGCCAGCTCATGGTCGTGCTGGACGCCACGATTGTGAATATCGCGCTCCCGCACATTCAGACCGCGCTCTCCTTCTCCACCACCGATCTGTCCTGGGTGCTCAACGCCTACACCCTCACCTTCGGCGGCCTTCTGCTGCTCGGTGGGCGGGCCGGGGACATCCTGGGCCGCCGCAGGGTGTTCGTCTTCGGCATCCTGCTGTTCTCGCTGGCCTCCCTCCTCGGGGGCTTCGCGCAGGAGCCCTGGCAGCTGCTCGCGGCGCGCTCCCTGCAGGGCGTCGGCGGCGCGATCGCCTCGCCGACCTCGCTCGCCCTCATCACCACCAACTTTCCCGAGGGACCCGAACGCAACCGCGCGTTCGGCGTCTTCGCCGCGGTTTCGGCAGGCGGCGGCGCGGTGGGCCTGCTGGCCGGCGGCATGCTCACCGACTGGCTCGACTGGCGCTGGGTGTTCTTCGTCAACGTGCCCATCGGCCTGCTGATCGCCTTCCTGGCGCCGCGCTACATCAGCGAGTCCAAACGCCATCCCGGCCGCTTCGACATCGCCGGCGCGGCGACGTCGACCGCCGGTATGGCCTCCCTGGTCTACGGCTTCATCCGGGCCGCCGCCCAGGGCTGGCGGGACGGGCTCACGATCGGCGCGTTCTGCGCGGCGGTGGTCCTGCTGGGCTCGTTCGTCCTCATCGAGCGTCGTGCGAAGGAACCCATCACTCCCCTGCGGATGTTCGCGGACCGCAACCGCTCCGGCACGTACGTGATGATGCTGAGCCTCGCCGCGGGGATGTTCGGGATGTTCTTCTTCATCGTCATCTTCGTGCAGACCGTCCTGGGCTACAGCCCCATCGCGGCCGGTTTCGCCTTCCTCCCGGTCACCGTGGCCATCGTGACGGGCGCGGGTCTGTCCACCCGCTTCCTGCCGGTGCTCGGGCCGAAGCCCTTCCTGGTCGCGGGCTCGACACTCGCCGGCACCGGTATGGCCTGGCTGACCTTCATCGACCCCGGCAGCAGTTACGTGGGCGGGGTGCTGGGCCCGATGGTGCTGTTCGGCTTCGGCATGGGCCTGAACTTCGTCACGCTGACGCTGACCGCCGTCTCCGGGGTCGCGCAGCACGAGGCGGGCGCGGCCTCCGGGCTGCTCAACGCCATGCAGCAGGTGGGCGGTTCGCTGGGACTGTCGATCCTGGTGACCGTCTTCGGCACCGCGAGCCGCGACAAGGCGACCGAGATGATGCCGCGGTTCCTCGCCCAGGCGACCCCGGCGCAGAAGGCGGAGCTGGCGCGGACACACGAGTTGCCGGCGCCCTGGTCGCACGAGGTCCTGGCACACGGCATCTCCACCGCCCTGTACGCCGCTGTGGCGCTGGTCCTGCTGGCCCTGGCCACCGCGCTGTTCGTCATCCGGGTGCGCAAGAGCGACCTGGAGGCGCTGAGCGGCACGGCGGGCACGCCCGCCGCCTGACGGCACACCGCCGCCCGGCCCGAGGGGAGGCCGGGGCGGCGGAATGCCGGGCCACGTCAGGGCAATTCGATGCGGTACTGCCCGAGCCCCGCCCGCAGGCAGGCGTCGTCCGCGTCCGCCGGGCGCGCGGCCAGCACGGAGCGGGCACGGCTCTCACCGAGGCTCGTGGCGTACCAGGGATCGCCGCCGCCCCGCAGGTCGTGCGCCATCAGCTCCAGCGCGCACGAGCGCTGCGGTTCCGGCAGCCGGTCCAGCGCAGGGACGGCGTCGGCGGACAGGTCCTGCAGGTAGACCAGGTCGATCCGGCCGGTGTTCTCGTAGCGGGTGACCTGCTGCTCGGCGATCAGGGCGTCGGGGCCCGCGAGGCCGAAGGCCAGGAAACCGACGGCAGCGCTCGCCACCACCGCCCTCGGCAGCCAGCGGGCGCCGAACACCCCGGCCGCCATGATCAGGACGATCAGCAGCCCCAGCCACAGCTCGATGCCGGCCACCGAGATCCGCATGCGCGTCAGCCCGTAGGCGCCCACGTACAGCTCCAGGCGGCGCAGCGCGGACGCGACCACGACCAGCGTCAGCACGCAGATCGCGCCGAGGACGGAACGCACGAGCAGGCGGTCGCGGTCCGTGCCCCGGGGCGCCCACCGCAGGGCCAGGCCGATCACCCCGATGGTCAGCAGGGTCACGATCAGCAGCTGCCAGAAGCCCTGGCGGGCGTACTGCGCGTACGTCAGGCCGGTCTCGGCGAGCACCTTCTGGTAGCCGCCGAACAGCACGGTGAGCTGCACGGCGTTGAAGACGGCGAACAGCACCGCGAGCACGACCAGCGGCAGTGCCCACTCGGCCCGGCCGCGGGCGCGGCCCGGCTTGATCTTGACGCGGTCGAAGCGGCGCGGCGCCGCGGCGGTGTACGCGGCGGCCAGCGCGCCCAGCACACCGAGGGCGAACAGCAGGACACGTACGGGGAAGTCGCCGAGCGTCATGTCGGGGACGACGTCGCCCAGCAGGTCGGCGAAGGCGGCGTCCGCCCCGGCGAAGAGCGCACCGAAGACCAGCAGCAGCACGACGGCGACCACGACGGCCTTGGCCATCGGAAGCCAGCGCTGCCGGTTGCGCGCGGTGCGCTCACGCAGGCCGCGCAGCGCCCAGCCCAGGCCGGGTACCACCGACGCCCACACACCGAGGCCCCCCAGCAGCACTCCCGGCCAGCGGCGGCCGCCGTGCAGGGCGAGCGAACCCACCACGAAGAAGCCGAGGACCGCGAGAAAGGCGGGCCAGCCGGCGTCGCGGAGCGCGGGGACGAGCAGCAGGCCGAGGGCGGTGACCGCCCACACCAGGGTCCACGGACGGGGGCGGCGGCCGCGCACGACCGCCGCGACCCCGGCGGCGAGCGCGGCGGGCAGGGCGGTCAGCAGCAGGTTGACGCCGATGCCGTCACGGAGCAGCAAGGCGGCCAGGAGGCCGGTGAGCAGCGCGATCCAGAGCACCGCCGGAGGGACGGCGGACGGCGCCTTGACGCGGCTGTCGATGATCCACCGCGGAGGGGGCGGCGGGGGCGGCGGTGTCCACGGCTGTGGCTGCATCGTGGGGTGGCCCGGACGGGCCGGATGGGCCGGATGGACCGGCAAAGGAACCGGTGGCCGGGCGGAGTGCGGTGGGCTGTGCGGCGGCCGCTGCGGCGCGGCGCCTTTCGACGCGTCGGACATGAGGACCCCTCCCCACCGGTCGCATGCCGATGAGGCGGCGCGGGACCGGAGCTTGTCAGCGCGCCCCGGGAAGATCGCCGGGGCAGCGTGGCCGACAGGCTATGCGCCGTGCTCCGGGGCGTATACGCGCCGTGGGGCTGCCGGCCCGGTCTGTGACAGGGCCGTGACGAAGGATCGGTTTCCGCCGGGACTCAGACGGCGGGCAGCCACTCCGGCAGCGGTTCACAGCGGTCCAGCCATGCCTTCGGCGGCTCGCCGTCCGGCCGGGCGGCGACGATGCCGCCGACGATGGCGCAGGTCGTGTCGACGTCACCGCCCGCCCGGGCGGTCGTCCAGAACGCGCGCTCATAGTCGCCGAGGCCCCGGACGGCTGCCCACAGGGCGAAGGGCACGGTGTCGTGCGCGCTGGTGCGCCGGCCGCAGCCGAGAACGGCGGCGACGGTGGCGACGTCGTCGTAGTCGAGCATGTCCACGGCGCGCCGCAGCCCCGCGTGGACGGCGCTGCGCGGCAGGAGTGCGACGACGGACGTGAGCAGCTCGGCCGGATCGGCCTGGGCACCGGGCCCGGCGACCAGGGCGGCGGCGGCGGCGACCGCCATGGCGCCGGCCACCGCCTCGCGGTGCCGGTGGGTGGTGTACGCGGACAGTTCCGCCTGCTCGGCGGCCTTCTCGGGCTCGCCCGCGAACCACGCGCCGAGCGGCGCGACGCGCATCGCCGCGCCGTTGCCCCAGGAGCCCTGGCCGTTGAACATCTCGGCGGCCAGCGTGCGCCAGTCGCCGTTCTCCTGCCGGATCAGCCGCAGCATGCGGTTGACGGCGGGGCCGTAACCGCGGTCGAAGTCGTGGTGGGCGGCGAAGGACGCGGCCAGCGCGTCCTGGTCCACGGTGCCGTGCGCGCCGAGGACGGCGACGACGGAACAGGCCATCTCGGTGTCGTCGGTCCACTGCCACACCCCCGCCGGCGGTGTGCCGCTCTTCAGCGCGGGGTAGTGCGCGGGCACGAAGAACTGGGAGCCCAGGGCGTCGCCGAGGGCGAGTCCGCGCAGGCTGGCGAGCGCGCGGGAGCGGGGGAGGTCGGCAGGATCAGCGGTCATGGCGCCCAGAACTCTGACATCCCGTGCCATCGGGGTCAATCGTCCTGTGCGCAATCTCACCCGTGATATCTCGCCAGGTCGGAGGAGGTGGTGCGCCAGCGCGCGAAGGGCCGGTCGAGGCGGTAGCGGCCGTCCGGCTCGGCGAGCAGCACGCGAAATTCGCCGTTGTCCGGGTTCGACAGGCACTCGAACTCGTCGACCGTCCAGTGGAACCAGCGCATGCAGAACAGCCGCATGGTCAGCCCGTGCGTCACCAGGAGCACGTTCGGCGGGAACTCCGGCTTGTCGAAGGCCCGGTAGAGCGTCTCCAGGAAGGACCCGACCCGGTCGTACACATCCGCCCCCGACTCGCCCTGGGCGAAGCGGTAGAAGAAGTGGCCGTACGCGTCCCGGGCCTTGCGCTGCCGCTGCACGTCCTCGGCCTCCTGGTAGTTGCCCCAGTCCTGCTCGCGCAGGCGGGGCTCCTCCTTCGCCCGGGTGCGGCGCGGGTCGAGTCCCAGCAGGTGGAAGGTCTGATGCGTACGGCGGTACGGGGAGACGAACGCCTGGACCCGCTCGTCGCCGAAGAGCTCCCGCAGTTCCTCACCCGCGGCACGCGCCTGTTCCTCGCCCTTGGTGGTGAGGTTGAGCGCGTGGTCGGGGATCCGCTCGTAGATCGTGTCGTCGGCGTTTCCCTGGGACTCCCCATGACGGATGAGCACAATGCGACGCGGTCGAGCCATGGGCTCACTGTAATTCGTACGTCCTTGCACGGGCGCGACCGTCCACCCACCGGGCACCCGGGAGAGGCAGCCCTCCCCCATTGCGGGACGCCATGGCCCGCGAGGACAAATGAGACACCGCGTCCCGGAAAGCGGCCCCTGATTGCGGCCGGCGGCCGCCCCCGATTGTCAGTGGTGGGTCCCAGACTGAGCATTGAAGAGGGAGCCCTTTGCGGCACCCCCGGTTGGAGGCCGCAATGAAGACCACCGCGTTCGTTCCCGGCACGCCGTGCTGGACCGATCTGAGCAGTCCCGACATCGAGGCCTCGCGCGCCTTCTACGGCGGCCTGTTCGGCTGGGAGTCCCAGCCGGGACCCCCGGAGGCGGGGGGCTACACGTTCTTCACCCTGCGCGGCGAGCCCGTGGCCGCCGTCGGCCCGGTGATGGCCGAGGGGGACCGGCCGCGCTGGATCACCTATATGACCACCGCGGACGCCGAGGACACCGCCAAGGCGGTGCAGGCCGCGGGCGGGGCCGTCTCCGTGCCGCCGATGGCGGTCTTCGACCAGGGCGGCTTCGCGCAGTTCACCGACCCCCACGGTGCGGAGTTCGCGGTCTGGCAGCCGGGGAACTTCAAGGGCGCGGGCCTGCTGAACGAGCCGGGGGCCTTCAGCTGGATCGAGCTCAACACCCGCGACGTGGACGGCGCCCGCGCGTTCTACCGCGACGTCTTCGGATGGACGGGCGAGACGCACCCCTTCGCCGGTGACAGCTCGTACACGGAACTGGAAGTGGAGGGCGGCGGCGGCCCGTTCGGCGGCATCCTGCTCATGAACGACGCCTGGCCGGCGGAGATACCCCAGCACTGGATGCACTACTTCGCCGTCGCCGACACCGACGCTGCCGCCGCGAGGGCGGCAGAGCTCGGCGGCAGCGTCTCGGTGCCGCCCTTCGACCTGCCGCACGTGGGACGCATCGCGGTCCTGGACGATCCGCACGGCGCCTACTTCTCCGTGATCACTCGGCCCGCGAAGGAGGGCTGACCTCGCGCGGGGCGGCGCCACGGCCGGTCCCACGGCCCGTCCCGCGTCCGGTCCACGCCGCGGCGCACGCGGTGGTCGGGGCTCAGACCGACCAGGACTGCTCCAGGTCGACGACGTCACCGGCGACCGCGAGCACGTCCGCCTCGAGGTCGGCGCGCTGCGAGAGCCGGGCGACCGAGCCGTCCCGGTACTTGCCGCGCTCGGCGGCGGAGTCCCACATCGACAGCACCAGGAAGTCCGACTCGGGGCCCTGCGCGAACACGCCCCGCAGCATGCCCGGCGAGCCGGCCATCGCCGGGTTCCAGACCTTCCGCTGCATGAGGACGAAGTGGTCGGCCCGGTCCGGCCGCACCTTGAGGTGGGCCAGCCTGAGCAGGTCGCTGTCCGCGAAGCGGGGGCGGAATCCGACCTTGACGTCCAGCCGGTGCTCGAAGAGCTTCACCCCGAGGCTCTCGTACGTCTCCGCCTGGGGCGCCGCGAAGCGGTCATGGGGGCCGGACATGAAGGCGTCGTAGTACTCGCGGTCCTCCCAGAAGGCGAACAGGTGCGCGACACCCGGCTGGCTGCGGCTCCAGCCCCCGCCCTGCCCCCGGAAACCCGGCTCGCCGGGGAGTCCGTTGGCCCATTTCCGCTGCCCGCGCTCGAATGCCGCCCGATCGAGGACGCCGCAGCGAATCCACTTCACCAGCACCGCGCCATCCTATGGCCCACCAGCGGCCATTCCGCCCCACAGGGAAATCAACTCCCCCACAGGACAAGCGAATACGATCACGACATGGATGCCCTGTACCCCCGCCTGCTCGTCGAGGACTTCGACACCGCCGTCCGTTTCTGGACCGCCGCCCTGCGCGACCTGCTCGAGACGGAGCCGGTCAAGGTGCTGCCGGAAGCCGGCTACGCCAACTGGGACCTCGGCGGACAGGCCGCCCTCACCCTCTTCTCCCGCGCCGCGCTCGCCCGGACGATCGGCACCGAGGCGCTGCCCGCCCACGCCCCCGCCCAGGACGCGGCGATGCTCGTGCTGCGGGTCGACGACGTGGACGTCGCCACCGGCAAGCTCGCGGCCCACGGCGCCGACGTCCTCGCCGAGCCGCAGGACCGGCCCGCCTGGGGACCGAACCTGCGGACCGCCCATCTGCGCACGCCCGACGGCTGCCTGGTGGAACTCCAGTCGTACTGAGCCCGGCGGTCCGCGGCGGAAGGGGAGTCGAGAGCAACCACCAAGAACCGAAAGAGATAGTCCTCAACAAAACCATCTGCTAGCGTCATACCTGGGCCCGGGTCCCTGTGTCCCCGACAACCAGGAGACGACGCCATGTCCTCGCGCACGCAGACCACGCCGGAACACACGGCCTTACACGCCGCCTCCGGCGGCCGCTCCCGCACGCTCGCCCTCGCCGTCCTCTGCGCCGGCATGCTGATGATCATTCTCGACGGCAGCATCGTCACCGTGGCCCTCCCGGCCATCCAGCGCGACCTGCGCTTCTCCCCCGCCGACCTCACCTGGACCGTCAACGCCTACATGATCGCCTTCGGCGGTCTGCTCCTGCTGTGCGGGCGGCTCGGCGACCTGTTCGGGCGCAAGCGGATGTTCGTGGCCGGACTCGCCGTCTTCACCGGCGCCTCGCTGCTGTGCGGCGTCGCCACCAGCCAAGCGGTGCTGATCGGCGCCCGCTTCCTCCAGGGCGTCGGCGGCGCCATGACCTCGGCCGTCAGCCTCGGCCTGATCGTGACGCTGTTCCCCGAACCCCGTGAACGCGGCCGCGCCATCGGCGCGTTCAGCTTCGTCGGCGCCGCCGGCGCGTCGATCGGCCAGGTGCTGGGCGGCGTGCTGACCCAGGCCGCCAGCTGGCACTGGATCTTCTTCATCAACCTGCCCATCGGCCTGGCCGCCGGGATCCTCGCCGCCCGGGTGCTCGCTCCCGATCCCCCGCGGGGCGCCGCCCTCGGCGCCGATACCCTCGGCGCGCTGCTGGTCACCGCCGGGCTGATGACCGGCGTCCTCACCATCGTCCGGACGGGCGGGCACGGCTGGGGCTCCGGTGGCACCCTGGCCCTCGGCGCCCTGGCCGTCGCTCTCCTCGCCGCCTTCGTGGCGCGTCAGGCGGCGGCGCGCTCCCCGCTGCTGCCGCTGCGCATGTTCCGCTCGCGCGACGTCTCGGGGGCCAACGCCGTGCAGGTCCTCATGATCTCCGCGCTCTTCGGGTTCCAGATCCTGATGGCGCTCTACCTCCAGGACGTGCTGGGCTACGGGCCCGCGGCCACCGGGCTCGCCATGCTGCCCGCGGCCCTCGCCATCGGGACCGTCTCGCTCGCCTTCTCCGCCCGCCTCAACGCGCGCTTCGGCGAGCGCCGCGTCCTGCTCGCCGGTCTCGCGCTGCTCGTGGCCGCCCTCGCCCTGCTGACCCGGCTGCCGGCGCATGCCGACTACACCGTGCACCTGCTGCCGACGATGCTGCTCGCGGGCGGCTTCGGCCTCGCCGTCTCCGCGCTCACCGTGCTCGGCATGTCCGGCGCGGGAGCGGAGGACGCGGGCGTCGCGTCCGGGCTGTTCAACACCACCCAGCAAGTGGGCGGCGCGCTCGGCGTCGCCGTCCTGTCCACCCTCGCCGGCTCGCGCACGCACGCCTTGCTCGCCGACGGCCGCGGCACCGCGTCCGCCCTCACCGGCGGCTTCCGCCTCGCCTTCGGCACGGGCGCGGTGCTGCTCGCGGTGGCTTTCCTCCTCGCGGCCACGGTATTGCGCCCGCCCGGGAAGGGTGCCCCTCCCCCGGCCGCCTGAGAACCGCCCACGAAAAGGGAGGGGCGCCGGCCCGAGGCCGGCGCCCCTCCCTTCGAAGGTCACGCTTCCGGTTCAGTCACGCCGGGTGTCGCACCCGGCGCGCTCCACCGCAGCTGTCAGCTGCAGCCGCTGGTCGAGCCGCAGCCCTCGCAGAGGTAGCAGCTGCCCGCGCGGCGCATCTTCGTGCCGCAGGAGAAGCAAAGCGGGGCGTCGGCGTTGAGGCCGAGCTGGATCTCCAGGAGTTCGGTGGAGTTGTGCGCGGCCTTCGGCGCCGGGGCCGCGGCGGCCTCGGTGACGACTTCCTCGGGGGCCGCGGCCGGCTTGGCCGGCGGGGCCTCGGTCTGGCGCGGGGCGGACTGCGCCAGGCCCTCGACGTCGACCTCCTCGGCGGTCGGCTCGTAGGAGCCGGTGTCGAGGTGGCGCTTGCGCTCCCCGGCGGAGTGGATGCCGAGCGCGGAACGCGTCTCGAAGGGCAGGAAGTCCAGCGCCAGGCGGCGGAAGATGTAGTCGACGATCGACTGGGCCATCCGCACGTCCGGGTCGTCGGTCAGACCGGCCGGCTCGAAGCGCATGTTGGTGAACTTCGAGACGTAGGTCTCCAGCGGCACGCCGTACTGCAGACCGACGGAGACGGCGATGGAGAAGGCGTCCATCATGCCCGCGAGGGTGGAACCCTGCTTGGACATCTTGAGGAAGACCTCGCCGAGACCGTCGTCCGGGTAGGAGTTGGCGGTCATGTAGCCCTCGGCGCCGCCCACCGTGAAGGAGGTGGTGATGCCGGGACGGCCCTTGGGGAGCCGGCGGCGGACCGGGCGGTACTCGACGACCTTCTCGACCGCGGCCGGAGCCTGGGCCGGCGCCTCCTCGGTCTTCTTCCCGTCGTTCTTCTTCTTGGCCGAGAGCGGCTGGCCGACCTTGCAGTTGTCCCGGTAGATCGCGAGCGCCTTGAGGCCGAGCTTCCAGCCCTCGTAGTAGATCTCCTCGATCTCCTCGACGGTCGCCGACTCCGGCATGTTGACCGTCTTGGAGATGGCGCCGGACAGGAACGGCTGGGTCGCGGCCATCATCCGGACGTGGCCCATCGGCGCGATGGAGCGCTCGCCCATGGCGCAGTCGAAGACCTCGTAGTGCTCGGGCTTCAGGCCGGGCGCGTCGATGACGCTGCCGTGCTCGGAGATGTGGGCGACGACCGCCTCGATCTGCTCCTGCTGGTAGCCCAGGCGGAGCAGGGCCTGCGGGACCGTGTTGTTCACGATCTGCATGGAACCGCCGCCGACCAGCTTCTTGAACTTGACCAGGGCGAGGTCCGGCTCGATCCCGGTGGTGTCGCAGTCCATCATCAGGCCGATGGTGCCGGTGGGCGCCAGCAGGGAGGCCTGCGCGTTGCGGAATCCGTTCTTCTCGCCGAGGCGCAGGACGTCCTGCCAGGCCTCGGTGGCCGCGGCCCAGACCGGGGTGTCCAGGTCGTCCATCCGCGGGGCGACGGCGTTGGCGTCGGAGTGCTGCTTCATCACACGCTTGTGCGCGGTGGCGTTGCGGGCGTAGCCGTCGTACGGGCCGACGACCGCGGCCAGCTCGGCGGAGCGCTTGTAGGAGATGCCGGTCATCAGCGAGGTGATGGCACCGGCGAGCGCGCGGCCGCCCTCGGAGTCGTAGGCGTGGCCGGTCGCCATGAGCAGCGCGCCGAGGTTGGCGTAGCCGACGCCGAGCTGGCGGAAGGCGCGGGTGGTCTCCCCGATCTTCTGGGTCGGGAAGTCCGCGAAGGAGATGGAGATGTCCATCGCGGTGATGACGAGCTCGACGACCTTGGCGAAGCGCACCGCGTCGAAGCGCTGGGTGCCCTTGCCGTCGTCGTCGAGGAACTTCAGCAGGTTGAGCGAGGCGAGGTTGCAGGACGAGTTGTCCAGGTGCATGTACTCGCTGCACGGGTTGGACGCGGTGATGCGGCCGGTCTCCGGCGTCGTGTGCCAGTGGTTGATGACGTCGTCGTACTGGATGCCGGGGTCGGCGCAGGCCCAGGCGGCCTCCGCCAGCTTGCGGAACAGCCCCTTGGCGTCGACCTCCTCGATGACCTCGCCGGTCATCCGGGCGCGCAGGCCGAACTTCTCGCCGTTCTCGTACGCCGTCATGAACTCTTCGTTCACGCGGACGGAGTTGTTGGCGTTCTGGTACTGGACGGACGCGATGTCGTCGCCGCCCAGGTCCATGTCGAAGCCCGCGTCGCGCAGGGCCCGGATCTTCTCCTCCTCCTTCACCTTGGTCTCGATGAAGGCCTCGACGTCCGGGTGGTCCACGTCGAGCACGACCATCTTGGCCGCGCGCCGGGTGGCGCCACCGGACTTGATGGTGCCGGCGGAGGCGTCCGCGCCGCGCATGAAGGAGACCGGGCCGGAGGCGTTGCCGCCGGAGGAGAGCAGCTCCTTGGAGGAGCGGATGCGGGAGAGGTTCAGGCCGGCGCCGGAGCCGCCCTTGAAGATCATCCCCTCTTCCTTGTACCAGTCGAGGATCGACTCCATGGAGTCGTCGACGGAGAGGATGAAGCAGGCGGAGACCTGCTGCGGCTGGGCGGTGCCGACGTTGAACCAGACCGGCGAGTTGAAGCTGAACACCTGGTGGAGCAGGGCCCAGGTCAGCTCGTGGTCGAAGATCTCGGCGTCGGCGGGCGACGCGAAGTAGCCGTGGTCCTCACCGGCCTTGCGGTAGGTCTTCACGACGCGGTCGATGAGCTGCCGCAGGCTGCTCTCGCGCTGCGGCGTGCCGACCGCGCCGCGGAAGTACTTGCTGGTGACGATGTTGACCGCGTTCACCGACCAGGAGTCGGGGAACTCCACGCCGCGCTGCTCGAAGTTGATCGAGCCGTCGCGCCAGTTGGTCATGACGACGTCACGACGCTCCCAGACCACCTCGTCGTAGGGGTGCGTCCCCGGGGTGGTGTGGATGCGCTCGATGCGCAGACCCTTGCCGGGCGCCGTGCCCGCCGCGCCCGCCGTCTTGCCGGACTTGGCGCGGGAACCCCGTGCCGGGCCGCTCGTCGTCTCTGTCATGTGCCGCCTCCCAATACAGGCATTACATCTAAAACGCCTTGAAGCGCCGCGATCTTCCCGCGGCGATGGTGTTCCACGGCCGGAACACCCCTGCGGGTGCCCGGCAAATCTGAGGTGTCCGCCGGCCCTAGTCGGCGGCGACGACGGGCGAGGGGACAGCGTTGTCCCGGTCCCGTTCGCCGGTGTCGGTCGATGACCCCCGGTCGCGCAGCTCGGCGATCGCGGCCTCGAAGTCCTCGAGCGAGTCGAAGGCCTGGTAGACCGAGGCGAAGCGCAGATAGGCGACGAGGTCCAGGTCCTTCAGCGGGCCGAGTATGGCCAGGCCGACGTCGTGGGTCGACAGCTCGGCGCTGCCCGTGGCACGCACCGCCTCCTCGACGCGCTGCCCGAGCTGGGCGAGTGCGTCCTCGGTGACGGGGCGGCCCTGGCAGGCCTTGCGGACTCCGGCGATGACCTTGTTGCGGCTGAAGGGTTCGGTGACCCCGCTGCGTTTGATGACCATCAGCGAGGCCGTTTCCACGGTGGTGAAGCGGCGGCCGCAGTCGGGACACTGCCGGCGACGGCGGATCGACGTGCCGTCATCGGTGGTCCGGCTGTCGACGACGCGGCTGTCGGGGTGTCGGCAGAAGGGGCAGTGCATCGATTCCCTCTCCCTCCCTCACCCACGGTGAGCACACGACGATATGACGCGAGGAACCCCGGGGGGCCTCGCGAAGCAGCCACAAGCATAGGCGATCCGGGAGGGCCCGAAGACCCGGGGACCACTACTTGTGGGGCCTGCCCCCTATCCAACCACTAGATCTGGTGGCCTGGGGCTCATGTGCGCCAATCCGGCGGAGCGCGTGTCGCGGCCCGTCGACGGGACGGGAGCCTACGCGACACCACGCCTCACGGAAGCGGCGGGGCACAAGTGACACACTGGGTGTACGGATCGTCACGGCTCGCGCATCATGGAAGCCGGGGCGGGGCGGGTGAACGCCCGGAACGGGACCGGGCGGGCCGGGGAACGGCGCGGGGGTGGCAGACCAGCCGAATCCCGTGTGCGCGGCGGGGATTGGACAGCGGATTCCCGGGAAGAATCGAATTCGTATTCGATCTATATCATCGGTGCCTTGATCTTGTCAGCGGAACTGTGGAAATTCACTCGAACGTGTGTTTGGCGCAACCTTTCGAAAGCAACTACCGTTGTCCTACTAGGGAGAACATCTCGAGAGGGGCCGCCGTGACCACCACCGCCGACAGCGCCACACTGACCGCCCATGACCGCCCCCAGGACCGGCTACGCCCGATGGATGCGATGAACGACGAGACCACCAAGCCCGCACGTGCGCTTCCCGGACGACCTCCAGGAATCCGCGCGGACAGTTCCGGACTGACCGACCGGCAGCGCCGGGTCATCGAGGTCATCAGGGACTCGGTGCAGCGCCGTGGGTACCCGCCGTCCATGCGGGAGATCGGCCAGGCCGTGGGTCTGTCGAGCACCTCGTCGGTCGCCCATCAGCTGATGGCCCTGGAACGCAAGGGGTTCCTTCGCCGGGACCCGCACCGGCCCCGCGCCTACGAGGTGCGCGGCTCCGACGCCGCGCAGGCGCAGCCGACCGACACCGCGGGCAAGCCCTCGGCGTCGTACGTACCGCTGGTCGGCCGGATCGCCGCCGGTGGCCCGATCCTCGCCGAGGAGTCGGTCGAGGACGTCTTCCCGCTCCCCCGCCAGCTGGTGGGGGACGGCGAACTGTTCGTGCTCAAGGTCGTCGGCGACTCGATGATCGAGGCCGCCATCTGTGACGGGGACTGGGTGACGGTGCGCCGTCAGCCGGTCGCCGAGAACGGCGACATCGTCGCGGCGATGATCGAGGGCGAGGCCACGGTCAAGCGCTTCAAGCGCGAGGACGGCCATGTGTGGCTGCTCCCTCACAACTCCGCGTACCAGCCCATCCCGGGCGACGAGGCGACCATCCTCGGCAAGGTGGTGGCGGTGCTGCGCCGGGTCTGACCCACGACCCGCCCGTGACCGGGCCCCGGGACCTCTGCGCCGGTTCCGGGGCTCGTCTGTGTGCGGGCGGGGCCTAGGGCGTCTTCGCCTTCGCTGAGGCGTCGATGGCGGCGAGCGACTTGCGGACCTGATTGCGGTCCGTGGTCTGCCAGAAGTCCGGCATCGAGGCCTTGATGAAGCTGCCGTAGCGGGCCGTGGCGAGCCGCGGGTCGAGTACGGCGACCACGCCCCGGTCCCCGGCCGCGCGCACCAGGCGGCCGGCCCCCTGGGCCATCAGCAGCGCCGCATGTGTGGCGGCGACCGCCATGAAGCCGTTGCCGCCCTTCTCCTCGACCGCCTTCTGACGCGCGCTCATCAGCGGGTCGTCCGGCCGGGGGAAGGGAATCCGGTCCATCACCACGAGTTGGCAGCTGTCCCCCGGCACATCCACGCCCTGCCAGAGCGAGAGCGTGCCGAACAGGCAGGTGCCGGGGTCGGCGGAGAAGCGGCGGATCAGCTCACCCAGCGTCTCCTCGCCCTGGAGCAGGATCGGGTGGTCGATCCGGCCGCGCAGCGCCTCGGCGGCGGCCTGGGCCGCCCGCATCGAGGAGAACAGTCCGAGGGTGCGCCCCCCGGCCGCCTCGATCAGCTCGGTCAGTTCGTCCAGCATGTCCTCGCGGCCGCTGTCCCGGCCGGGCTGGGACAGATGGCGCGCGACGTAGAGGATGCCCTGCTTGGGGTAGTCGAAGGGCGAACCGACGTCGAGGCCCTTCCAGGCCGGGAGTTCGTCCTCGCCCTCCGCGGCCACGGTGCCTTCCGGCGGGAGGCCGAGCGAGGCCGCGACGCCGTTGAAGTCGCCGCCCAGACGCAGCGTGGCCGAGGTCAGCACGACGGAGCGTTCGGTGAACAACTTCTCGCGCAGCAGCCCGGACACGCTCAGCGGGGCCACCCGCAGCGAGGCTCCGAAACGGTCGTGGCGCTCGTACCAGACGACGTCCCACTCGGAGCCCTCGACGATGCGCTCGGCGACCTCGTGGACGTTCTCGGCCGAGGCGAGCGCCATCTTGCGGACGGCGTCCTCGTCCTGCACGGAACGGTCGCGGGTCTCGCCGAGCGAGGTGATGACCAGCCGGCAGGCGTCGCGCAGCGCCATCAGGGCGTAGCGCAGGTCCTCCGGCAGCTCCTCCAGCCGCCCGGGGAGCGCCAGTTCCATCAGCCGCTCGAAGCCCTCGGAGGCACTCATCAGCGCGTCCGCGGCCTTCTCGTTGACCAGTTTGGCGGCCAGCCGGACCGTGCGGTTGACCCGGCCGGGGGCGAGCTCGCCGGTGGCGACGCCGGTGACCCGTGAGACCAGTTCATGGGCCTCGTCGACGATCAGCACCTCGTGGGACGGCAGGACCGGCGCGCCCTCGAGGGCGTCGATCGCCAGCAGCGCGTGGTTGGTGACGACGACGTCGGCCAGTTTGGCGCGCTCGCGGGCGGCCTCGGCGAAGCACTCGGCGCCGTACGCGCAACGGGAGGCGCCCAGGCACTCCCGGGAGGTGACGGCGACCTGCTGCCAGGCGCGGTCGGAGACGCCCGGGGTCAGGTCGTCACGGTCACCGGACTCGGTCTCGTCCGCCCAGTCCCGCAGCCGCAGCAGGTCCTGGCCCAGCTTGCTGGTGGGCGCCGCGGCCTCGAACTGGTCGAAGAGACCGGCCTCGCCCGTGTCCTCCTCCCGCGGCACGCCCTCGTGGAGCCGGTGCAGGCACAGATAGTTCGACCGGCCCTTGAGCATCGCGAACTGCGGCTCCCGCCGCAGCAGCGGATGGAGGGCGGTGACGGTGCGCGGCAGGTCGCGTTCCACCAGCTGGCGCTGCAGCGCCAGGGTCGCGGTCGCGACGACCACGCGCTCCCCGTGCGCGAGGGCGGGCACCAGGTAGCCGAGGGACTTGCCGGTGCCGGTGCCGGCCTGGACCAGCAGGTGGGAGCCGTCGTCGACGGCATCGGCGACGGCTTCGGCCATGGTGACCTGGCCGGGTCGCTCCACGCCGCCGACCGCGGTGACGGCGGCGTGGAGGAGGTCGGTGAGGGCGGGCTTCGCGGGCTGTGTCATAGCAGGACCACCCTACGGGGCGGCACCGACAACGCAGGCGGCGGCGGAATTCCCCGGGGCCCGGCGCCCCGCGCCGTCCGTCTCAGAGGACGTGCCGCAGGGCGCGCTCGCGGATGAGCAGGGCGGCGCGTTTGCCGGGCATCTGCACTTCCGCCGAGAACCGGAACCCCGCGGCGAGGAAGGCCGACACCGAGGGGGTGTTGCGCAGGTCGGGCTCGGCGACCACCCGGGCGCAGCTCGGGCGGTGCTCCAGGACATGGTCGGCGACGGCGCGCAGCAGGATGCCGCCGAGGCCGCGGGCGCGGTCGGAGACGCGGCCGATGAGCAGGTGGAGCCCGGTGTCGTGGGGGCGGGCCGGGTAGTAGCGCGCGAGGGGGTCCAGGTCGGCCCGGTAGATCTCCCAGTAGCTCATGGGGACGCCGTCGAGCACGCCGATGCACGGCACGCTGCGCCCGTCGCCGTCGAGCTGCGCGCGCAGGTGGCGCTCGGCGACCGCGGGGGCGCCCGCAAGCTGCCAGAACGCGGCGACGGCGGGGTCGTTCATCCAGCGGCTGACCACCGGCAGATCGCGCTCGGGGCGGGCAGGGACGAGGTGGAAGGTGCCGGCCCGGGTGTCCACCGGGCCCCAGTCGGCGACCCCGTCGAGGAGGTCGTCGAGCGCGGCCGGGCGGCCGGCGTGGTCGTCGGCGGTGACGTCCTCCGCGAAGAGGGCGCGGAGCTCGGGGGGCAGTTCCAGATCCAGGGTGTCGTCCGGGCCGGGGGTTCCCGCGGCGCCGGCGGCGCCGGGGGTGCCCGGGTCCTGCGAGGTGGCGGCGCGGCCGGTGCGACCGGTGTGGGTGTTGGAGTCGGCGGCCGTCATGGCGGCTGCTGCCTCCTCTCTTCGTGGCCTCCGCGGTCAGCCGCGGAGGGGGTTGGGGACGGTGACGTACACGGACTGGGTGTCGACGGGGCCGACGAGTTCGTCCAGGCCGTGCAGCCGGGTGAGCAGGTTGGCCTTGCACCGCAGCTCCGGCGCCTCCAGCAGGTGTGCCGGCAGCGGGGAGCGGCCGCCGGCGGCAGCCTTGCCGAGGAAGCCGCGGAAGGCGGCCAGCAGCACCCGCTCGTCGGCGAGGCGCTGGGAGCCGAAGGCCCCGATGAGGCCGAGGACGTTGTTGATGCCGAGGTAGTAGGCGAGGCGCTCGTCGGCGACGGTGTCGGGGACGAAGGTGTCGCTCACGGCGCCGACGCCGGGCAGGCACGCCTCCAGGGCCGTGCGGGCGCTCTCGCGGAAGTAGTAGCCCTGGTTGTCGCGGTAGCGGCCGCCGGCCGGCCAGCCGTGGGCGTCCAGCGCCACGAGGGTGTTCTGCTGGTGGGCCTCCAGGGCGATGCCGGCCTCGCCGTCGAGCCACAGCACCGGGCGCACGACCGCGTCGAGGTAGCGCAGGAACCACTCCGCCGACACCGCCGCGGCGGGCCGTCCGCTGCGTGCCGCCAGGGCCCCTACGAGTTCGGCGAGGCGCGAGGCCATGCCCGGTCCGCCGTCGGGCGCCGGCCGCGGCGCGGTGAGGCCGGCGACGCAGGCCACGTCGTCGACGGGCCCGAAGGGGTTGTGCCGTACGACGACGTCGAGGCCGCGGACGGGCGCGCCGCCGTCCGGGGCGTCGACGGCGAGCCAGGCCGGGTCGCGCACGATGTCGAAGCCCGGGTGGGCCAGGTGCCAGCGTTCGGCGAGGCCGGCTCGCAGCAGACGGTGCACCTCGACGCCCCGGTGGAGCTCCTTGCGGAGGTTCTCGCGGCGGGAGTTGGTGATGCGTACCGCCAGGGAGAGCTTGAGCATCGCGGCCGTGCCGGGCCGCAGGACCGTGCGCACGGAGGACGTCGGGTACCACGGCTCGCCCGCCGTGCCGAGGTCGTGCAGCAGGCCGGCCTCCAGCAGCGCCCGCACGTCGGGACGGTGCCCGAGGTCGCGGGCCTGCCAGGGGTGCAGCGGCAGCGGCACGGTGCCGGGCGGGAGCCGCCGGACGACGTCGGGGCCCGCCAGGCGGGCCATCAGCAGGGGGGCCGGCACGGTGCGCCCGCGCTCGGTCCACGCGGAGTCGTCGGCCAGGACCGCGCGGTCCACCGCCGCCCAGTGCAGGGCGAAGCGTCCGCGCTGTTCAGGCGCGTAGGCGGCGGATTCGGCCTCGCCGACTCCTTCGCGGCTCTTCGGCGTGGGGTGCAGGGGGTGGCCGAGGACGAGGGCCTGCTCGGCGTCGAGGAACGGGATCGTGCCGGGCGGCGCGGCCGGGCGTGCCCGGCGCTCGGCGACGATCGCCGCGGTCCGGCGGACGGAGTCCGCGACCCGCGTCACCAGGTCGGCGCCGTCGGGCCCGGGGGCGGCCGCCTCCCGGGCGAGCAGAGCCGCGAGGGTCACCGCGCCGACGGCCTGGCCCGCGGCGGCCAGGCGCGGGGGCCCGAAGAGGTGGTGCCCGGTGGGCGACCAGTGGAGGACCGGCACCCGCAGTTCGGTGCCGGTCGCGGGCAGCGGCACGCACAGGGTGCCGCCCCGCGGTGCCGGCAGGCCCGTCTCCCGTACCCAGCACCGCAGCAGGGCTTCGGTACCGGCCGCGTCGGCGACGGCGTACGGGTCGCCGGACTCCTCGTGCCGGGCCTGCGGGGGGACCGTGGGCGGGCTCCCGACGGCGAAGCGTGCGGTCATGCGATGGCTCCTGAGGGGTCGGCGTGGCGGCGCGCGGGGCCGGCGGCGTCCGGGGTCACGAGGGGATTCACGTCCGGCTCGCGGTGGCCGCCGTCAGGGCGTCGGCCAGACGGTCGAGGACGGCCTCGGCCTGCTCGTCGGTCATGGTGAGCGGAGGCAGCAGACGGACAACGCTCGCGTCGCGCCCGCCGAGTTCGACGATGAGGCCGCGGTCGAGGGCGGCGCCGCGGACGGCGGCGGCCAGCCGGGGTGCGGCCGGCGGGACTCCGTGGACGGTGGCGGTGCCCTCGGGGTCGACGAGTTCGACGCCGAGCATGAGACCGCGCCCCCGGACGTCCCCGACGCAGGGGTGGGCCGCGGCGAGGTCGCGCAGCCGGGCGAGCATGCGCGCTCCCAGGGCGGCGGCGCGCGCCGCCAGGCCCTCGCGGAGCACATGGGTGAGGGTGGCGGTGCCCGCGGCCATGGCGAGCTGGTTGCCGCGGAAGGTGCCGGCGTGGGCGCCGGGCCGCCAGACGTCGAGGTCCTCGTGGTAGACGACGACGGCGAGCGGCAGGCTGCCGCCGATGGCCTTGGCCAGCACCATCACGTCCGGCACCACACCACTGTGGTCGACGGCCCAGAAGGCCCCGGTCCGGCCGACGCCGGTCTGCACCTCGTCGGCGATGAGGGGGATGCCGCGGGCCCGGGTCACGGCGCGCATGCGGCGCAGCCAGGCGTCGGGGGCGGGGATGACCCCGCCCTCGCCCTGGACCGGTTCGAGGAGCATCCCGGCGGGTGGCCGGATGCCGCCCTTGGGGTCGTCGAGCAGACTCTCCGTCAGCCGGGCCGACAGTTCGGCGCCCTGCTCGCCGCCGACGCCGAACGGGCAGCGGTAGGCGTACGGGTACGGGAGCCGGGTCACACCGGCATCGGCGCCGCCCCCCGCCACGCCCCGTACGGCGGTGTCGCCGGTGACGGCCAGCGCGCCGGCCGTCATGCCGTGGTATCCGCCGGAGAAGGCGAGCAGGCCGTCGCGTCCGGTGGCGGTGCGTACGAGCTTGAGGGCGGCCTCGACGGCGTCCGTGCCGGCCGGGCCGCAGAACTGCACCCGCGCGTGCTCGGCGAGTTCGCGGGGCAGCGTCTCGAACAGGGCGGTGGTGAAGGCGTCCTTGACGGGCGTGGCCAGGTCCAGCACGTGCAGCGGGGCCCCGGAGTCCAGGACGGCGCGGATGGCCTCCACCACGACCGGGTGGTTGTGGCCGAGCGCGAGGGTGCCCGCGCCGGAGAGGCAGTCGAGGTAACGGCGGCCGTCGGCGGCCTCGATGGTCATCCCGTGGGCGCGCACGGGCACGACCGGCAGTGAACGGGCGTAGGTGCGCGCCGCCGACTCGCGCAGCGACTGCCGTCGCAGGATGCCCTCGGCGTCGCCGAAGTCCTCCTCGTGCACCGCCAGTCGGTCCGGTGCGCTCGGCATGGCGGCCACGTGCTCACTCCTCGGTGTCGGGTGCTGCGTCCCCGCAGCTACCAACGACGGCACACGCGCACGGCAACTGTCTGTGCGGGAGATCTCGCGCCGGAACCGTCCGCCCGGCCCTTGCCGTCCCTCTTCCCGGGGCATACGACGTCCAGGAGTGGGCACAGTTGGGCATTGCCCTTCAGCGAGCAACCGACATGTTCACAACAGGGGGATCGCAACCGATGCCATCGATACGCCGGTTGACCGTGGCGGCGACAGCGGCCGCATTGCTCGCCGTCACGATGACCGCCTGTGGCGGGTCCGACGACAACGCCGATGCCAAGCCCAGCCCCACGGCGGCCGCGTCGTCCGACGACAGCGGGCTCCAGCTGCCCACCGACCTACCCACCACCCTTCCCACCAGCCTCGACGACCTGGACAAGTGGGCGGACGCGCTGCAGAACGGCGGCTGGAAGGACTGGGACAAGGACAAGTGGCTGCGGGACGCGGCCGACTTCATCAACCCCATCATCAAGGACCTCTGGGACGCCGACCGGCTCCGCAAGGCCGACGGGACCCCGGACGACGAGCAGACGGCCGACGTCCGGCAGGCGGACGACGGCACCACCGACCCCGAGCCCGCCCCGATCAGGGCGCAGCGGCTGGCGACCCCGTTCCACGACGCCTCACCGGCGACCGGCAAGCTGCTCTTCGACATGCCCGACGGCCAGGCGGTCTGCTCGGCGACCGTGGTGAGCGACCCGGCGAACCCCGGCAAGAGCAACCTGGTGTGGACGGCCGGCCACTGCGTGCACGCGGGCGCCGCGGGCGGCTGGTACCGCAACATCGTCTTCGTGCCCTCCTTCAACGACGGGGGCCTGAGCGGCTCGGCACTGCAGAACGCCACCAAGGACCAGCTCGCCCCGTACGGCACCTGGTGGGCGACGAAGGCCGGCACCTCGCAGCAGTGGATCGACGGGGGCGGCGAGTCCTCGGAGACCAGCTCGGCCTACCCGTACGACTTCGCGGTGCTGAAGGTGACCAACCCGGACTCCACGACGTCCCTGGAGGAGACGGTCGGCGCCTCTGTGCCGGTCTGGTTCGACGCGCCCACCTCGGCCGGCATCGACTCCATGGACGTCCGCGGCTACCCGGCGGCGGCGCCCTTCGACGGCTACGGCTACCAGCAGTACCACTGCGCGGGCGACCCGGTGCGGCTGGCACTGACCAAGGGCGCGCCGACCATGCACTGGCTCGGCTGCACGATGACGGCCGGCGCCTCGGGCGGCGGCTGGTTCGCCAAGGAGCCGGACGGCAGGCTCGCGCTGGTCAGCAACACCTCGATCGGGCCGCAGGACAGCCCCCGGTGGCTGGCCGGACCGCACCTGGGCCGCGAGGCCGAGACGATCTTCGACGGCGTGCGCGGATAGCGCCCGGCAGGAGACGCCGCAGGGCCCGCCCCATGGAGGGGGCGGGCCCTGCGGCGTCGTACTGGCCTGCTCAGCGGCGCGCGGCGAGCGCGAACGGCTCGAGTTCCGCGGCCAGCTCGTCGTGGACGCGGGCCTTGAGCAGCGTGCCGTCGCCGGTGTGCTCCTCGGAGAGCACCTCGCCGTCGGAGTGCACCCGGGCGACGAGCGCGCCGCGGGTGTACGGCACCAGGGCCTCGATCTCGACGGCGGGCCGCGGGAGCTCGTCGTCGATCATCGCCAGCAGCTCCTGGATGCCGCGCCCGGTGCGGGCGGACACCGCGATGGAGTGCTTCTCGCGGCGCAGCAGCGACTGCAGCACCACCGGGTCGGCCGCGTCGGCCTTGTTGATCACCACGATCTCGGGCACGTCCATCGCGCCGACGTCGCGGAAGACCTCGCGGACCGCGGCGAGCTGCTCGTCCGGGTTCGGGTGCGAGCCGTCCACCACGTGCACGATGAGGTCGGCGTCGGCGACCTCCTCCATGGTGGAGCGGAAGGCCTCGACCAGGTGGTGCGGCAGGTGCCGCACGAAACCGACGGTGTCGGCCAGCGTGTAGAGCCGGCCGCTCGGGGTCTCCGCCCGGCGCACGGTCGGGTCCAGGGTGGCGAACAGCGCGTTCTCCACCAGGACGCCCGCACCGGTGAGCCGGTTGAGCAGTGAGGACTTGCCGGCGTTGGTGTAACCGGTGATCGCCACCGAGGGCACCTTGTGGCGCTTGCGCTCCTGGCGCTTGAGGTCGCGGCTGGTCTTCATCTCCGCGATCTCCCGGCGCATCTTGGCCATCTTCTCGCGGATGCGCCGCCGGTCGGTCTCGATCTTGGTCTCACCGGGACCACGGGTGGCCATGCCGCCGCCCGAGGAGCCGGAGCCACCGCCACCCATCTGCCGGGACAGCGACTGACCCCAGCCGCGCAGGCGCGGCAGCATGTACTGCATCTGCGCGAGCGAGACCTGGGCCTTGCCCTCACGGCTCTTGGCGTGCTGGGCGAAGATGTCGAGGATCAGCGCGGTCCGGTCGACCACCTTGACCTTGACGACGTCTTCCAGGTGGATGAGCTGGCCGGGGCTGAGCTCACCGTCGCAGACCACGGTGTCGGCGCCGCTCTCCATCACGATGGCGCGCAGTTCCTGCGCCTTGCCGGAGCCGATGTAGGTGGCCGGGTCCGGCTTGTCGCGGCGCTGGATGACGCCGTCGAGGACGAGGGCGCCCGCGGTCTCGGCGAGGGCGGCGAGCTCCGCGAGGGAGTTCTCCGCGTCGCGGACGGTGCCGTCCGTCCAGACACCGACGAGCACGACCCGCTCCAGGCGGAGCTGTCGGTACTCGACCTCGGTGATGTCCTCCAGCTCGGTGGACAGACCCGCCACACGGCGCAGAGAGGCACGTTCCGAACGGTCGAACTGTTCGCCGTCACGCTCCCCGTCGATCTCGTGACTCCAGGCGACGTCCTCTTCCATCAGGGCGTCGGCCCGAAGGCTCTCGGGGAGGCGCTGGCGGCTGCTTGCAGAGCTCGAAGAGGAAGAAGAGGAGGTCATTGGATCCTTTGCTCGGAGAGGAATCGATGTGCGCGGCGCTCACGCCCCGCACACAGGCCACAACGTCCGGCGGGACCGGGAGATTCCCCCGGCCGGGCCGCGGCGGCGTCGCCGTAGGTAGATGGTCGCACGCCGGTCGCCGCCCGGTCACGCGACTTTCGCGGGCGCGGGTGCGGCCCCGGAGCGGTGTGCGCCGTGCGGGCCGGCGTGCGGGCTGCCGTGGGAGTGGCCGTGGGACTGGGCGTGCGGGCCGGCCTGGGGTCCCGGTCCGGCGGGGGCCGACTTCCAGTCGGGGTGGCCCGGCATCGGCGGGGTGGTGGGCCCGTACAGCCAGGCCCGCAGGAAGGGACCGAGGTCGCGGCCCGCGGTCTCGGAGGCCAGCTCGATGAAGTCGCCGGTCGAGGCGACACCGTCGCGGTGCCGGGTGACCCAGGCGCGCTCCAGCTCCTGGAAGACGTCGGCGCCGATCTCCTGGCGGAGCGCGTAGAGGGCCAGCGCCCCGCTGAAGTAGACGTTGCCGCGGAAGATGCTGAGCTTGGCCTGCGCTCCGGGGTTGCCGGGCACGAGCGGGTGGGCCGGCGGGCCGCCGGCGCGGCGCAGTTCGCCGTCGATCTCGTAGGCGCTCCTGGCGAGCTTGTCCAGGGTGTACTCGTGGTACTTCTCGGCGCCGTAGCGCCACTGGTACCAGGTGGCGTGGCCCTCGTTCAGCCACAGGTCGGACCAGGTCGCGGGGCTCACGCTGTCGCCGAACCACTGGTGGGCCAGCTCGTGCACCATCACCGGCGTGGCGTCGGCCTCGCGGGCCAGCAGGACGCGGCGCTCGAAGAGCGACAGGGTCTGCGTCTCCAGCTCGAACCCGGTGATCGTGTTGGCGCTGAGGATGCCGTACGTCTCGAAGGGGAACGGGCCGACCTGCTGCTCCATCCACGCGATCTGGTCCGCGGTCAGCGCCAGCCGCTTCTCCAGCACCGCCCGCTCCGGGTCGGCGGCGTCCAGGACGTCGCGCAGCGGCAGGCCGCCCGGCCCCGTGCGGTGCAGGACGGCGCTGTGCCCGATGGAGACCTGGGCGAGCTCGGTGGCCATGGGGTGGGCCGTGCGATAGGTCCACGTGGTGGTGGCGCCCCGGGTGAGCGAGGGCTCGGGCATGCCGTTGGCGACGACCGTGAGGTCCTTGGGAGCGGTGACGTGGAAGGCGAACCGCGCCTTGTCCGAGGGGTGGTCGTTGCAGGGGAAGACGGTGTGGGCGGCGCTGGCCTGGTTGGCCATGACCAGCCCGTCCTTGGTGGGGATCCAGCCGCTGTCGTCCTTGGTGGTGGGATCACTGGTGTGGACGACGGTGATCTCCATCCGGCCGCCCACGGGGACGGGGACGAACGGGGTGACGACCAGTTCCTCGCGCTCGGTGGTGAACCGGGCGGGCCGGTCGTTGACCTCGACCGAGCTCACGGTGCCCCGGGCGAAGTCGAGGTGGAAGCTCTCCAGGGTGTCGGTGGCGAGCGCGTCGATGCGGGTGACGGCGCTCAACGGCCGGTTGTTGCCGTGGTAGGTGAACGAGATGTCGTAGTCGTGGACGTCGTACCCGGGGTTCCCGAGCTCGGGGTAGAGCCGGTCGCCGATACCGTTGGAGGTCGTGTCGCCGCCGGGCAGTCCCGCCGCAGTGAGCGCGATCACCGCGGCCGCGGTGAGGGCGCCGCGGCGCGCAAAGGATCCGATCATGGGACATCGGTATCAGCGCACCGTGCCCCGCAGGTGGCGGCGCGTCAGCACCCCACCCGATCGGGTAGTCCTCAGACCTGTGGAGTGGCCACGGCGCCCTGGGCGCGGTACACGTCGTAGACCCCGGGCACGGCGCGCATGGCGCGCATCAGGGCGGACAGCGATCCCGGGTCGGGCAGTTCCACGGTGTACGTGTGGCGTACCCGGTGCTCCTGCGGGGGCTCCACGGCGGCGTAGACGATGGCGACACCCTGGCCGGCGATGACCTCGGTCAGGTCGGCGAGCAGTCGCGGACGGCCCAGCGCCTCGGCGTACAGCGTGGCGCGGTGGCCCGCGCCGGGGGCGTCGTGGCGCCAGCGGACGGCGACCGGGGCGCGGCCGGAGTCGACCATGCGGGCGCTGACCGGGCAACCGGCGCGGTGCACGGCCACCGTGCCGCCGCGGATGACGAAGCCGGTGATCCCGTCGGGCGGCACGGGTGTGCAGCAGCGGGCCATCCGCACGGTGCCGCCGGGCGGGTCGGTGTCGGCGGCCTCCGCGAGCGGGTCGGCCGTACGGCGCGTGAGCGTCCCGGCGGCGCGGACGGCGGGCGTGGCCGGCTGCTCGTCGGCGCCGGCCGCCGGGTGGGCCTCCAGCCACCGGCTGATGGCGATGCGGGCGGCGGGGGTACGGGCGTGCTCCAGCCAGTCCGGCGACGGTCCTGAGGCCTCGCCGCCGGTGTTGTGGGCCATGAGCAGTTGCAGGGTGTCGCCGTCCTTCAAGGGAGTGCGCAGCGGCGCGAGCCGGCCGTTGACCCGCGCGCCGACGACGGCGTGGGCGGCCTCGCCGTGCAGGGCGTAGGCGGCGTCGGTGCACGTGGCGCCGTCCGGCAGCCCCACCGTGCCGCCGTCGGCGGAGAAGACGGTGATCTCCCGGTCCTGGGCGAGCTCGTCGCGCAGGGTGCTCCAGAAGAAGTCCGGGTCGGGGGCGTCGCGTTGCCAGTCCAGCAGCCGGGCGAGCCAGCCGGGCCGGGTCGGGTCGACACGCTCGCCGTCGGCGCCCTCGGCGGCCTCGCCCGCCGTGTACGGATTGCCCAGCGCGATCACGCCGGCCTCGGCGGCAAGGTGCATCTGCCGGGTGCGGATGAGGACTTCGGCGATGCGGCCGTCGGTGTCGCGGACGGCGGTGTGCAGCGACTGGTAGAGGTTGAACTTCGGGGCCGCGATGAAGTCCTTGAACTCCGCGACGACCGGGGTGAAGCAGGTGTGCAGCTCACCGAGCACGGCGTAGCAGTCGGCGTCCTCGGTGACCTGGATCAGTACACGGCCGAAGTCGCTGCCGCCGGGCTGCGCGCCGCCCCGCTTGAGCGCCACGCGGTGCACCGACACCACGTGCCGCGGCCGGACGTCGACCTCGGCGCCGATGCCGGCGTCCCGCAGCACCCGGCGCACGTCCTCGGCGACGGCGGACAACGGGTCGGGCAGGGCGGCGTGTTCGAGGATCAGATCGGTGGTGCGGCTGTACTCCTCGGGATGCAGGATGGCGAAGACCAGGTCCTCCAGCTCGGTCTTCAGCGCCTGGACGCCGAGGCGTTCGGCGAGCGGGATGAGCACGTCACGGGTGACCTTGGCGATGCGCGCCTGTTTCTCGGGGCGCATGACGCCGAGGGTGCGCATGTTGTGCAGCCGGTCGGCGAGCTTGATCGACATCACGCGGACGTCGTTGCCGGTGGCGACCAGCATCTTGCGGAAGGTCTCGGGCTCGGCCGCGGCCCCGTAGTCGACCTTCTCCAGCTTGGTGACCCCGTCGACCAGGAAGCGCACCTCCTCGCCGAACTCCTCACGTACTTGGTCCAGCGTCACATCGGTGTCCTCGACGGTGTCGTGGAGGAGCGAGGCCGTCAAGGTCGTGGTCTCCGCACCGAGTTCGGCCAGGATGAGGGTCACCGCGAGCGGGTGCGTGATGTACGGCTCACCGCTCTTGCGCATCTGGCCGCGGTGCGAGGACTCGGCGAGCTCGTACGCCTTGCGCAGGATGGCGAGGTCGGCACCGGGGTGTCGCAGGCGGTGCACCTTGGCGATGTGCTCGATCGCGTCCGGCACCCGCCCCCGGCCCCCGGGACCGAGCAGGGCCGCACGCCCCAGCCGGCGCAGGTCCGCCGCCCGCGGGATGCGCCTGCGCCCCTCGGAGTTCGGGGCGGCTTCCACTGCGTTGTCTGGGCTCATACGGGCACCTCCGGCAGCGTCGACCGGCGGCGGGATGGCTTCCGTGCCGGTGCTTGATGCTACCGAGCCCATCACGTGCCGCTGCCACGCTCTCGCCCAGCGTGATCGGCATCACCCGTTCGAGCGAATGAACACCCCGGAGGACGGGTATGCTTATGCGCCCTCGTGCAGCCACGCCGGGTCGATCACGCCCGTGGCGACGATGACCGCCGGTCCGGTCATCTCGACTGTGCCGTCCGGGTGTTCGGTGACGGACAGGCGCCCACCGGGCACGTCCACGGTGTAGGTCTGCGGACGACCCGTCACGGCCGGGTCGAGCCCGTCACGGCGGGCCGCGGCGACCATGACGGCGCAGGCACCCGTGCCGCAGGACCGGGTCTCGCCGGAGCCGCGCTCGTGGACCCGCATGGCGACGTGACCGGGGCCGCGGTCGACCACGAACTCGACGTTCACGCCGTCCGGGTAGGCCGCGGCGGGCTCCCAGACCGGGGACGTCAGCAGGTCGCCGGCCTCGGCGAGATCGTCGACGAACGCGACGGCGTGCGGGTTGCCCATGTTCACGTTGCGGGCCGGCCAGCGGCGCTCGCCGACAAAGACCTCGACGCCGCCCTCGGGCAGCACGACACGTCCCATGTCCACGGTGACGTCGCCGTTCTTGGCGAGGTGCGCCCGCCGCACTCCGGCACGGGTGGCGATCGGGAGGTCACCGGCCTCGGCGAATCCGGCCCGCTCCAGGTAGCGGGCGAAGACCCGGACGCCGTTGCCGCACATCTCGGCGATGGTGCCGTCGCCGTTGCGGTAGTCCATGAACCACTCGGCCTCCGCGGCCATGGCCGCGGCCTCGGGGTGCTTCGCGGAGCGGACCACCCGCAGCACGCCGTCCGCGCCGATCCCGGCCCGGCGGTCGCAGAACCGGGCGACCATGGCGGCGGTCAGGTCCAGCTCCCCGTCGTGGTCGGGGACGATCACGAAGTCGTTCTCCGTACCGTGCCCCTTGAGGAACGGCAGGCCCTGCGGTGCGGCGGTGGTCATGCACCGATCCTACGGGTCAGCGCAGGCGGGCGACGCGCCAGAAGGCCAGCAGCGCCAGCACGACGATCACGGCCGCGTACAGGGCGAGGTAGCGCCAGTCGGGGCGCCGTTCGGAGCCGCGGGCGGGCAGGCCCGGCCACGTGTAACCGACCCTGCGGGCGGCCATCAGGCCCCAGCCGGCCGCGCAGCAGCCCAGCAGGAAGCCGAGCATGGCGACGACGGCACCGCCGTCGCCGGTCTCGAAGGCCAGCGGGAAGGCGAACATCAGCGAGCCGAGCGCGCCCAGGGCGACGATCGGGGCGATCTGCCACACGCGCAGACGGCGCTCGGGGCGCAGCTCACGGAAGGACTGCTCCTCCTCCGCGAGGGTCTGTGCGTCGAGCGGGTCCTCCAGGGGTCCGTCGACCACGAGGCGGTCGTGTTCCGCGTCCGCGGCACCCTCCACCTGCTCCGGTTGCGGTCCGTTGCGAGGGCCGGCTTCCATCGCCACGCGCCCTCCAAAGAGTCCGACATCGTAGCCCGATGCTCGATGATGGCACGCTCGAAGTGGCGTCAAGTGCCGCTGGGGCGTCCCGATGCCATCACGTGATCAGGCTGTGACCGCTGGGCCGGGCCGGGCCGAACAGGGCGAGCGCCTGGGTCACCAGTTCCTCTCCGCGGCCGCCGAGCCAGTGCACACGGCGGTCCCGGCGGAACCACGAATCCTGACGGCGCGCGAAGCGTTTGGTGGCACGCACGGTCTCGTCGCGCGCCTCCTGCTCGGTGCAGGCGCCCAGGAATGCGGCGAGAACCTGCTGGTAGCCGAGCGCCCGGGAGGCGGTCCGCCCCTCGCGGAGGCCGGCGGCCTCCAGCGCCCGCACCTCGCCGACCAGCCCGGCGTCCCACATGCGGTCGACCCGCAGCGCGATCCGCTCGTCGAGCTCGGGGCGCGGGACGTCGACGCCGATCTGGACGGTGTCGTAGACCGACCCCTTGGAGTGGGCGTCGGGCAGGTTCGCCGTGAAGGGGCGGCCGGTGATCTCCACGACCTCCAGGGCCCGCACCACGCGCCGCCCGTTGCTGGGCAGGATCGCGCGCGCCGCCTCGGGGTCGACCGCGGCCAGACGGGCGTGCAGCGGCCCGGAGCCCCGCTCCTCCAGCTCGGCCTCCAGACGGGCCCGCACATCGGGGTCGGTGCCGGGGAAGTCCAGGGCGTCGATCGCGGCGCGCACGTAGAGACCGGAGCCGCCGACGAGGACGGCGCTGCGCCCGGCCGCCAGCAGACGGTCGATCTCGGCCCGGGCCAGGCGCTGGTACTCGGCCACGCTGGCCGCCTGCGTGACGTCCCAGATGTCCAGGAGATGGTGCGGGACGCCGTGCCGCTCGTCCTCGGCGAGCTTGGCGGTGCCGATGTCCATGCCTCGGTACAACTGCATGGAGTCGGCGTTGATCACCTCACCGTCCAGGGCCCGGGCCAGGGCGACACCGAGGTCGGACTTGCCGGCGGCCGTGGGGCCGACGACGGCGATCACGTGGGGGGCGTCGTTCTTCACGTGCACAGTTTCGCAAATCCCGGCGGGGCGGATTCACCCCCGGACGAGTAGCATCATCAAACAGAAAAGGTCATTTCAGGCCATTCCACGCAGGGGACGGTGAGCCATGAGCCTCATGGACACGTTGAAGGCCAAGGCCGAACAGGCCAGGGCCAAGGCCGGGGATTTCGTGGAACGCCACGGGGACGCGATCGAGTCCAAGCTCGACAAGGTCGCGCACACGGTCGACGAGAAGACCAAGCACAAGTACAGCAGCAAGATCGACACGGGCGTGGACAAGACCAAGGGCGCCCTGGGTCAGATGAAGGACAAGCGGGACTAGGACCAGACCGAGACGAAGTAGCCCACGCCGTAGGGCGCCTCGTCGTAGAGCAGCGCGCCGCCGAGTCCGGCCTGCTCCCCCGCCCCGGCCAGGACCTGCCACGGCGCGCGTCCCGCGGCCTGCAGCTCACCCGCCAGCCCCGCGTCCAGCTCGGCCAGTGCCGCCGTGTCGGCGGCGCCCAGCGCGCGTGCGACGGACGCGTCGAAGGCCTCGGCGCGGTCGTCCAGGTAGCCGGGGGCCTTGAGGGTGCGGCAGTTGCTGCCGTCGCCCATGACGAGCAGCGCGACGCGGTCGGCCAGCTCCGCCAGACCTCGGCCCAGCTCCAGCATGCGGCCGGCCGGGGCGTCCTCGGGCACCGCGCACCCGTGCAGGGGCGCGGCCAGGCGCGTGTCGTCCAGCAGTGCGGCCGCGACCACCAGCGCCGGCGCCAGCGGCTCGGGGTCCGAGCCGTCGCCCAGGCGCACCGCGCGGTTCACCCCGTACGGGCGCAGCGACCCGGTGCCGCCGCCCTCCCAGACGTGGGAACTCTCCCCCGTAGCGACCGCGCCGACCACGACCAGCAGGTCAGGGCGGGCCGCGGCGACCACGGCCAGCGCGTCGGCGCAGGCGGCGCGCAGGGTGTCCAGCTCGGCGGACGCGCCCGAGGCGACCTCGGGAACGAGCAGCGGCGGGCAGGGGCAAACGGCGGCGGCGACCAGCATGATCGGAAGCCTAACGCGCGCCGGCTCAGTACCCCTCGGGCACACGGTCCCGGGGCGTGGCCGCCACCGAGGCGTCCTTGCTGTCGGCGATGAGCTCGGCCACCGTGAAGCGGCAGATGTAGGTCGTGGTCATGCCCTCGTTGACCTGCAGCAGACCGTCCCCGGTGCGGTACGTCCAGCTGCGCCGCACGCTCAACGGCTTCCGGGGCCGGAAGGCCTGCGCCGTGCGCTCCAGGGCGCGCAGCGCGTCCTCACGGCTGCCGTCGGCATGGCCGAGGAGGTCGAACTCCCACCGCCTGCCCTCGCCGCTGCCGGCGGTCTCCTCGACGAACAGTCCCCAACGGCTCATGCCGTCCCCCCTCGGATTCCTGTGGTGTGCACCCGCCGGGCCCCCGCCCGGTCAGTGGGTGGCGCAGCCCGGCGAGGCCGCGGGCATCGGCGCCGGGACGCCGATCGTCGGCAGCCCGAGCATGACGCCCGCGGGCTGGGCGGCCGCGGCCGTGGTGCGGCGCTCCCAGGCGTCGCCGGCCGGGGTGCGGCGGACGGCGAGGGCGGGGCGCTCCGCGAGCAGGTGGTGCGGCGCCGCGTAGGTGATCTCGGCGGTCACCATGTCACCGGGGCGCACGGGCTCCGCCGGCGGCGCGAAGTGCACCAGGCGGTTGTCGCCGGCGCGGCCGGACAGGCGGTGCGTGGCGTCGTCCTTGCGGCCCTCGCCCTCGGCGACCAGGATCTCCAGGGTCCGGCCGACCTGCTTCTTGTTCTCCTCCCAGGAGATCTCCTCCTGGAGCGCGACCAGGCGCTCGTACCGCTCCTGCACGACGGCCTTGGGCACCTGGCCGTCCATCTCGGCGGCGGGGGTGCCGGGGCGCTTGGAGTACTGGAAGGTGAAGGCCTGGGCGAACCGGGCCTCGCGCACCACGTGCAGCGTCTGCTCGAAGTCCTCGTCGGTCTCGCCGGGGAAGCCCACGATGATGTCGGTGGAGATGGCGGCGTCCGGCATGGCGGCGCGCACCTTCTCGATGATGCCGAGGTAGCGGTCCTGCCGGTACGAGCGGCGCATGGCGCGCAGCACCGTGTCGGAGCCGGACTGCAGCGGCATGTGCAGCTGGTGCATCACGTTCGGGGTCTCGGCCATGGCCGCGATCACGTCGTCGGTGAAGTCGCGCGGGTGCGGGGAGGTGAAGCGGACGCGCTCCAGGCCGTCGATCGCGCCGGTGGCGCGCAGCAGCTTGCTGAAGGCCTCGCGGTCGCCGATGTCGGAGCCGTACGCGTTGACGTTCTGGCCGAGCAGCGTGACCTCGACGACGCCCTCGGCGACCAGGGCCTCGACCTCGGCGAGGATGTCGCCGGGGCGGCGGTCCTTCTCCTTGCCGCGCAGCGCCGGGACGATGCAGAAGGTGCAGGTGTTGTTGCAGCCCACCGAGATGGACACCCAGGCCGCGTACGCGGACTCCCGCCGGGTCGGCAGGGTGGAGGGGAAGGTCTCCAGCGACTCGGCGATCTCGACCTGGGCCTCCTCGGCGACCCGGGCGCGCTCCAGCAGTACCGGCAGGCTGCCGATGTTGTGGGTGCCGAAGACGACGTCGACCCAGGGGGCCTTCTTCACGATCGTGTCGCGGTCCTTCTGCGCCAGGCAGCCGCCGACGGCGATCTGCATGCCCGGGCGGGCCGCCTTGTACGGGGCGAGGCGGCCGAGGTTGCCGTACAGGCGGTTGTCGGCGTTCTCGCGCACCGCGCAGGTGTTGAAGACCACGACGTCCGCGGACACCGTGCCGTCGGCGTCCTTGGGCGCGCGAACGTAGCCGGCCGCCTCCAGGAGGCCTGCCAGCCGTTCGGAGTCGTGGACGTTCATCTGGCACCCGTAGGTGCGGATCTCGTAGCTCTTCACACCCTGCTCTTCACGCTGCACCCAACCAGGGTAAGGGGGCGCCGGAGGCGCTCGCGCTCACGTTCCCCCCGGGACGGGTACGAGGCGGTGCGCGTTCCCGTCCGGGACGACCGTCCCGGCGGTGGGCGGCGGGAAGTGCGTGCCCAGGAGCAGCGTCCCCGTGCCGGCCAGGCGGTCGAGCAGTGCGCGGCGGCTGCGGACGGACAGCGCGGGGTCGGTGTCGGTGGGGCTGGTGAGGCCGGGCCGCGCGATCTGCACGGGATGGTGCACGCTGTCGGCGCCGATCACGGCGGTCCGGCCGGCGCCCCGCACCTCGACGGCCACCTGTCCCGGGGTGTGGCCCGGCACCGGCAGCAGCCGGATCCCGGGGGCGGGCTCGGCGGGCCCGTCGCCGACGTCCACCAGGTCGAGCAGCCCGGCGTCGCGCACCGGGTGCACCGAGTCACGGAGAACCTGCCGGTGGGCCGCGTCCGCCGCCGGGCCGGCCCAGTGGTCCCACTCGGCGCGCGAGACGACGTGGCGCGCGTTGGGGAAGGTGGGGACCCATCCGCCGCCGTCGTCGCGGGTGTTCCAGCCCACGTGGTCGGTGTGCAGGTGGGTGAGGATCACCAGGTCGACCTCCTCGGGCGGGAACCCCGCGCCGGCCAGGCGCAGCAGGTAGGCGGTGTCCAGCCGGTCCCAGGCCGGGTCGTCGCGCGGTTTCCCGTTGCCGATGCCGGTGTCCACCAGGACGTTCAGCCCGTCCCCCGCCAGGCGAACGTGTGGCTGTGCAGCCGCAGCGTGCCGTCCTGCCGGGCGAAGTCGGGAAGCAGCCAGGGCACGGCGGTCACGACGTCCGGGGTGGCCCCGGGGAGCAGCCGCGCCCCGGTCGACGGCGGCAGGGCGGTCTCGTCGACCCGGCGGACGACGAGGCCGCCGAGGTCCCAGGCGGCCGAGGTGTGCATCCGGTGCCTCCGGTACGACGGGCGGGACGCGGTCGTCCTCCGAGCGTAACGACGCCCCGGCCACCGCGGGCGCCCCGGCGCCGGCGGCGGGCGCTGGCCAGGGCGGGAGGCGGCTGGCAGTATCGCCCGGATGGAGGTTCCCCGTATCGGCAGGCGCCGGGTCGTGCAGGCGGTGCTGGCGGCTGCCGCGGCGACGGCGCTGCTGGTGTGGTGGCTGCTGCCCGCGGAGGGCCCGTCGTACCCGACCGGGGCCGTGTCGTTCTCGACCGGGTCGCGCAACGGCGTCTACGAGACCTACGGCAAGCGGCTCCAGCCCTACCTGCGCACCGATCTGCCGGGCGTGCGGGTGCGGCTCGTGCCGTCCGAGGGGTCGGTGGACAACGTGCGGCGGGTGGCCACCGGGCAGGCGGACTTCGCGATCGCGGCGGCCGACGCCGTCGCGGACTACCGGGGCGAGGGGGCCGGACGGCTGCGGGCGTGCGCGCGGCTGTACGACGACTACATGCAGCTGGTGGTGCCCGCCGACTCCGAGGTGCGGTCGGCGAAGGACCTGCGGGGGCTGCGCGTCGGGGTGGGGCAGCCCAGTTCCGGGGTGAACCTGATAGCGCGGCGGCTGCTCACCGCGGCGGGCCTGGGGCACGAGAAGGACGTGCGCCGGGAGCCGGTCGGCATCGACACGGCGCCCCAGCTGCTGCGCGAGGGCAAGCTGGACGCGTTCTTCTGGTCGGGCGGACTGCCGACGAAGGCCGTGACGGATCTGGCGGAGAGGTCCGACGTCAAGCTGGTCCAGCTCGGCGACCTGGTGACCGCCCTGCACTCCGGGGACGACGAGTCCGGCTACTACCGGCAGGCCGTCATGCCCGCGGACGCCTACCCGATGATCGAGGGCGGGCAGGCGGTGCAGACGATCGCCGTGGCCAACCTGCTGATCACCACGGACCGGCAGGACACCGGGCTGGTGGAACGGCTCACCAGGACGGTCATCGACAGCCGGGACCGGATCGGCCAGGAGGTGCACGCCGCGCAGCTGGTGGATCTGCGGACCGCCGTCTTCACCGACCCGCTGCCGCTGCACGCGGGGGCCGAGCGCTACTACCGCTCGGTGAAGCCGTAGGCCCGGTAAGCGGCGTTCCGTCCGACATGTGATCATCTCCCTTCCCCGGGGCCGATGTTCATCCCTGTCGCCGCCCCATAACCTGTAGCCGACCACGGACCGATGGGGGCACAGGCATGAGCACTGAGGGTATTCCGGAGACCCTCATCGACGGCCGCTACGAACTGCGACGGCAGCTCGGGCGCGGCGGCATGGGCGTGGTCTGGGAGGCGTACGACAACCGGCTCGGCCGTCAGGTCGCCGTCAAGGAGCTGCTGTTCCGCGGGGCGCTGGACCCGGAGACGCAGGCGCAGTGGGTGGAGCGGGCGCGCCGGGAGGCGCAGGCGATCGCCCGGATCGGGCACGAGCACGTGGTCGCGGTGCACGACGTGATAGAGGCCGAGGGCCAGGTCTGGATCGTCATGGAGCAGGTCAACCCGCACTCCTTGGCCGACCAGCTGCGCGAGCGGGGCCGGCTGCCGGCGCTCCAGGCGGCGCGGATCGGGCTGGAGGTGCTGCGGGGTCTGCGCGCGGTGCACGCGGCCGGTGTGCTGCACCGGGACGTGAAGCCGCACAACATCCTCTTCCGGCGCGACGGCCGTGCCGTGCTGATGGACTTCGGCATCGCCACCTTCGAGGGCGCGGCCCAGGTGACGCGGCTGCACGAGACCGTGGGCACCCCGCAGTACCTCGCCCCGGAGGTGGCCAACCGGCAGCCCCCGACGCCCGCCTCCGACCTGTGGTCGCTGGGCGTCACGCTGTACGAGATGGTCGAGGGCAGGGCGCCCTTCCGGGGGCCGACGCCGTACGAGGTGCTGGAGGCCGTGCGCACCTCGGAGCCGCCGCCGATGGCGCACGGCGGGCCGCTGCGCCCGCTGGTCGACGGGCTGCTGGTCAAGGACCCCGGGGCGCGGATGACGGCACAGCGCGCCGAGCAGTTGCTGCAGCACGTGGCGCAGGAGACCCCGCAGTTCCCCCTGCCCGTCCATACCGACTACGACCCGCAGGCCACCGAGTCGGCGGCACACGTCCCGGAGCCGCTCACGGACCCGTCCGCGGAGGGGGGCGCCGTGCCGGCGCCCCGGCCCGGCGGGCGCCTCGCGTGGCGGCGCTGGCGCGCGCTGCTGGCGGGCGGCGTCGGACTGGTGGTGCTCGCGGCGGCCGGCTGGTTCGCCACCGACGGGCTGCGGGACGGCAGCGGGCCGAAGCTGGGGGGCTCCCCGACGTACCAGGCGGCCCGTGCGCGCGGCTATCTGCTGGTCGGCGTCAAGAAGGACCAGCCGGGACTGAGTCAGGCCTCGTCGACCGCCAAGGGCGGCTACGAGGGCTTCGACATCGATCTGGCCCGGGCGATCGCCCGCCATCTGGGCTTCCAGCGCGTCGAGTTCACGGTCGTGGACACCCAGTCGCGGGAGTACCGCCTGAAGGCCGGTCAGGTCGATCTGATAGTGGCGAGCTACTCGATCACGCCGGAGCGCAAGGAGCAGGTCGACTTCGCGGGCCCGTACTACCAGGCCGCACAGGACTTCCTGGTGCGCACGAACTCGCCCATCCACGGCGCGCAGGACCTGTTCGGCCGCAAGGTGTGCACGGTCACCGACTCCACTCCCGCCGAGCGCCTCGGGAAGCAGTTCCCGTTGATAAAGACCGACCAGCAGGCCTCGTACGGGATCTGCGTCGACGAGCTGCTGACCGGCCGGGTCGACGCCGTCTCCACCGACGACATCATCCTGGCCGGCTACCGGGCCCAGCACCCCGAGCAACTGCGCCTGCTGGGGGTGCCGTTCGGAAGCGAGGAGTACGGCGTGGGCATCCAGAAGAACGAGCCCGCGCTGAAGCACGCCATATGCGACGCGATCCAGGACGAGATCACCTCGGGTGCCTGGCAGGCGTCGTACATCAAGCACCTCAAGCCGCTCACCCCGCAGCAGCTCGCGGACCAGCGGCCGCCCGAGGAGATGGAGGAGTGCGCCTGACCGTGCGCTGCCCCCGGGCGGCCCGCGCGGATCAGCGCAGCGCGAAGGTGGTGACGACGGCGGCGTGGTCGGAGGGCCACGCGTTGCCCGCGACATCGGGCTCGGGACGGGGGTCGCCGGTGACGAGCGTCGTGGAGTCCAGGACCTCCAGCCCGCTGCCCGCGTAGAGCACGAAGTCGATCCGGTCCTGCGGTTCGGGCTCGGGGTTGACCGGTGACCAGGTGGTGCCCGGGTCGCGCACCGGGTCGGGGTGGGCGTCGCGGTAGGAGTCGCGCAGGCCCGCCGCCTCGGCCTCCAGGGTGACCGGCCAGGGCATCGGGCCGCGGCCGCCGTGCAGCGGGGCCGCCCCGGCGGTCCAGTCCAGGTGGGAGGGGACGTTGAAGTCCCCGACCAGCAGCACCGGAGTGGTATCGCGGGCGGCGAGGTCGCCGGCCATGTCGTGCAGGATGTGGCGGATCTCGCCGAGACGGCCCGAGGACTCCTCGCGCGCGGCCAGCGCCTCGACCGGCAGCCGGTCGTGGAGGGCGTCGTAGGGGCCGTAGGGCGTGTAGTTCAGGTGCGCGCTCCACACCGTGACGTCGTGGTCCGCGTCGAGGCGTACGGTCGCGCCGAGGCCGCCGTAGAACGGGGTCGCGGGCAGGCCGTGGCGGGAGACGATCGGGTAGCGGCTGATGACGCCGAGGTTGTCGCCGGCCTGGTGGTAGTCCCAGCCGAGTGCCTCGGCCAGTTCCTTGGCGGAGTGGGTGAGGGTCTCCTGAAGGCCGACGACGTCGGCGTCCGCGTCCAGCAGGACGCGCAGCTGCTTGTCGCGGTGGTCGTCGACCCTGGTGCCGCCGAGCCACAGGTTCCAGGTCATGACGCGCAGCCTGCGCACCAGGGGCTCGCCGGCCGCGGCGACCGGCACCCGGACGGTGACGGAGGCGGTGCGCCCGGTGTCGTCGGTGGCGGTGACGGTGACCTCGGCCTCGCCGGGCGCGTCGGGTGTGCCGGTGACCGTGCCGTCGGCGGTGACCTCGGCCCAGGCCGGGCCGGCGCCCATCGCGTACGTCACGGGGGCGCCGCGCAGCAGGCCGGCCACGGTGGCGCGGAAGGGCTCGCCGACCCGGGCGGCGCGGGTGGTGAAGGCGGGCACCAGGAAGGACGGTGCACGGCGGACCAGGTCCCGCAGCACCGTGATGCCGGCCTGCTCCAGGCTGCTGAGCACCATGCGTCCGGGACCGGGCGCGATCGGCGCCAGCGAGGGCACGGCGAGCACCCGGCAGCCGGCGGCCTCGGCGGAGGCGACGCCGGTCGGGGTGTCCTCGACGGCGACGCAGGAGGCCGGGTCGGCGCCCAGGGCGTGGGCCGCGGCGAGGTAGGGGTCGGGGGCGGGCTTGGTGCGCTCGGTGTCGTCGGCGGTGAAGGAGACCGCGAAGCGGTCCCGGCCGAGGACGTCGAGGACGATGTCGACGACCTCACGGGGCGAGGCCGACACAAGCGCGATGGGGACGGCGTGCCGGGCCAGTTCGTCGAGCAGTTCGATCGCACCGGGGCGCGGGACCGTACGGACCCGGACCCGGGTCGCGAACTCGCGGTGCAGGACGGCGGCCAGCTCGTCGGCGCGGGTCGCCGTCCCGGTCGTGCTCACCAGATGTGCGGCGGTGTGCTCGACGGCGCGGCCGAGGACCTCGGTCACATCGGCGTCGCCGAGCACGTGCCCCAACCCGGCGGCCACTTGCTCGACCGCCTCCCACCACAGCTCCTCGGTGTCGACGAGCGTGCCGTCCATGTCGAACAGAACGGCATTGAGCGGGTGGGTCGGTGGGTGGGTCACGGAACTCTCTTTCAACGGGGTGTGGGGGGATGGGCGGTGCGATCGGGGCGGGGTCGGGATCGGGGTCAGGCGGCGCGCGCGGCCACCAGGACGGGGCGGTCGGGCAGGGTCAGGGAGACGGACGCGCCGGGCGGCAGCGCGGCGGCGGCGGTGCTGGGCAGGTCGGCCTTGACGTCGGTGCCGTCGGAGAGCCGGACGGTCACCCGGGTCACCGCGCCGAGGAAGGCGGTCGCCACGACGTGCGCGTCGCCGGTGGGGTCGGCGGACACGGTCACCGCCTCGGGACGCACCAGCACGTCGACCTCGCGGCCCCCGGAACCGTGGGAACCGTCGGCGGTGCCGCTCTCGGCGGGCAGCCGGCGGCCCAGGACCTCGACGTACCCGTCGTCGGCCAGGCGGCCCGGGATCCGGCTGTTGGTGCCGACGAACTCGGCGACGAAGGCGGTCGCCGGGCGGTCGTACAGCTCGGCGGGGGCGGCGCACTGCTCCAGGCGGCCGGCGTTCATGACGGCGACGCGGTCGGCCATGGACAGCGCCTCCTCCTGGTCGTGCGTCACGAACAGTGTGGTGATGCCGAGTTCCAGCTGCAGGCGGCGGATCTCCTCGCGGAGGTTGGTGCGCACCTTGGCGTCCAGGGCGCTCAGCGGCTCGTCCAGCAGCAGCACGCGCGGCCGCAGCGCCAGGGCGCGGGCGAGTGCCACACGCTGCTGCTGACCACCGGAGAGCTGGTGCGGGAAGCGGTCGGCGTGGCTCGGCAGGCCGACGAGCTCCAGCAGTTCGGCGGCGCGCCTGCGGCGCTCGGCGGTGCCGACCTTGCGCATGCGCAGCCCGAAGGCCACGTTGTCGGCGGCGCTCAGGTGCGGGAAGAGGCTGTAGGACTGGAAGACCATGCCGGCGTCGCGGCGGTGCGCCGGGGTCGAGGTGACGTCCTTGCCGTCGACGAGGACCTGACCGGAGTCGGGGTGCTCGAAGCCCGCGAGCATGCGCAGCGCGGTGGTTTTGCCGCAACCGGACGGGCCCAGCAGGGCGAGCAGTTCGCCGGGCTGCACGGTCAGGTCCAGCCCGTCCAGGGCGGTGGTGGTGTCGAAGGACCGGCGCAGCGCACGGAACTCGACGGTGGCGCCGCCCGCGGTGCGCGGGGCGGCGTCGGTGGGCGGGGCGGGGACGGTGTCGGTCATGGTGTCGGTCACTCCTGGGAGGCGGTGCGTGTCGAGGAACGGCGTCCGCTGAACGCGGTCAGTGCCAGCAGCAGCGCCCAGGTGACGAGCAGGCTGAGCACCGAGACGGCGACGGACAACTGGGCCTGCGAACCGCTGGCGGTGACGATCCACACGGCGAAGGGCTGGAAGCCGAGCAGCGAGGCGACGGTGAACTCGCCGAGCACGAGGGCGAGGGTCAGGAACGAGGCGTTCAGCAGCGCCCCGCGCAGGTTCGGGAGCACCGTGCTGATCAGGGCGCGCGGGTAACTCGCCCCGCAGGAGCGGGCGGCCTCCACCAGGGTGCGCACGTCGATGGCCCGCAGGCCCGCGTCGAGCGCCCGGTAGACGAACGGCAGCGCCATCACCACGTCCGTGAGGACCAGCACCACGGGGAAGTCCGGGTTCTGGACGGCCACGAACGTCTGGAACAGGGGCGTGCTGGACAGGTACTCCGGACCCCAGCCCAGCACGGTGCGGACACCGGCCACCAGGGCGATCGGCGGCACGACCAGCGGCAGCGAGCAGACCACCTCGATCACGGGGCGCAGCCGGGGCGCCGACAGCCGCAGCGCCACCATGGCGGGCACCATGAGGAGCAGGACGACGAGCACGGTGGCCACGGCCAGCTCGAGGGAGAGCAGCAGGCTGGTGGTGAAACCCTCGGCCTTGAAGATCTGTCCGTAGGCGTCGAGTGTGAAGCCCTGGCCGGGGACGTCCACGGTGAAGATCACCGAGGCGGCCAGCGGCACCAGGAAGTAGATCGCGGCGAAGGCGAGGACGAAGCCCCGCCAGGGCCGCAGTCGTGCGGTGGTCACACGAGCCATCGCGCGCTCCGTCGTTGCAGGGGCAGGTAGATCGCCATGACCAGGCCGGCGACGACGACCATGTCGAGACTGAGCGCCAGGCCGACGTTCTCCTGGCCGACCAGCACGTTGCCGGAGATGGCGTCGGCGATCTGCAGGGGAACCAGTGGCACCGAGCTGCCGACCATGGCGGCGGCGGTGGCGTACGCGGCGAAGGCGCTGCCGAAGAGCAGCACGAAGCCCCCGAGCAGCGAGGGGGCCAGCACGGGCAGCGCGACGTGCCGCCAGTACTGGACGCCGGTGGCGCCGTTGTTCTGGGCGGCCTCGCGCCACTGGACCCGCAGCCCGTCCAGGGCGGGGGTGACGGTGAGCACCATCAGCGGGATCAGGAAGTACAGGTAGACGATCACCAGACCCCAGAAGCTGTAGAGGTTCCAGCCCTTGTCGGCGAGGCCGAGGCGCCGGGTGAGGATGCCGGAGTTGCCGAGGGTGGCGACGAAGGCGAAGGCGAGCGGCACGCCGCCGAAGTTGGCGAGCACGCCCGACGCGGTCAGAACGGCCTCGCGCAGCGCGCGGAAGCGCGAGGTGACCACGGCCTGCGCGAGCAGCAGCCCGCACACGGTGCCGATCGCCGCGGAGAGCGCGGACAGCTTGACACTGCCCCACAGGGCGGTCAGGTAGGCCCCCTGCAGGGAGGAGGTCAAGTTGGCCGTGGTGTACGAGGAGGCCCCGGTGGTGGGGTCCTTGACGGTGAAGGCGCCGTTCAGCATGGCCAGGGCGGGGGCCCCGAAACTGATCGCCACGAAGACGAGCAGCGGGGCCACCGCGAGCCAGCCGGCGGGGCGCCGCCGCGCCGGGGTCTTCTCCCCGGCGTCGGCGGCGGGCGCGACGGTGGCGGTCATGAGGTCGGTCATCCGGTGACGGCCTTGGCCCAGCCCTGGGCGAGGACGTCCTTGGCCTTGGCCTGCTGGTCCTCGGTCGGGAAGGACGGGGTGCCGGTGACCGGGGGGAGCGCGGCGGCGGCGGCCTTGTCGAGGGTGCCGGCCGTCTCCATGGCGGGCATCAGGACGGGGCGGGCGAAGCCCTTGAGCCACAGGTTCTGGCCCTCGGCGCTGTAGAGGTACTCCTGCCACAGGCGCGCGGCCGCGGGGTGCGGGGCGTCCTTGTTGATCGCCTGGGAGTAGTACTGGGCGTACTTGCCGTCCTCGGGGATGACGACCTTCCAGTCCAGGCCCTTGCTGGCGAACTCCTTGGCGTAGCCGGCGTTCAGGTAGTCCCAGTCGATGGAGATGGGCGTCTCGCCCTTCTCGACGGTGGCCGGGGTGGACTCGACGGGCGTGTAGTTGCCGTTCTTCTTCAGCTTGGCGAAGAAGTCCAGGCCGGCCTGGATGTCGTCGAAGGAGCCGCCGTTGGCCAGGGCCGCCGCGTAGACGCCGCCGAAGGCGGAGCCGGACTTGGTCGGGTTGCCGTTCATGGCGACCTGGCTCTTGTACTGCGGCTTGAGCAGGTCGGCGAAGGACGTCGGGCAGACCTTGACCGCCTTGGCGTCGCAGCCGATGGAGACGTAGCCGCCGTAGTCGTTGTACCAGCGCGCCTGTGCGTCCTTCTGGGCGGCCGGGATGTCGTCGAAGGAGGCGACCTTGTAGGAGGCGAACAGACCCTGCTGGGCACCGCTGAGGGCGAAGGAGCTGCCGAGGTCCAGGACGTCGGGGGCGCGGTCCTGGCCCTTGCGGGAGGTGACGGCGTTGATCTCGTCCTGGCTGGCGGCGTCCGGGGTCTCGTCGTTGATCTTGATCCCGTACTTCTTGGTGAAGCCGTCGATCAGCTCGCCGTAGTTGGCCCAGTCGCGGGGCAGGGCGATCGCGTTGAGGGTGCCCTCCTTCTTGGCGGCGGCCACGAGGGCGTCCATGCCGCCGAACTCCTCGGCGGAGGTCGCGGTGGCGGCGCTCTTGCCGTCGGCGGAGGTCTGGGTGGAGGGGGCGGAGCCACAGGCGCTGAGGGCCAGCGCGGTCAGAGCAAGACCGGCGGCGACGGCTGCCGCCTTCGGGAGGGACGCAGGCACGGATGTCTCCTGGGTAGGGGTGTCGGGTCCTGGGCGACCAGGACCGGCATCACTTGTTTGAACAAGTTGACCCCAGTAGGCCCGGCATCCATGTCCTTTCCGTTAACAGGGCGAGAACCCCGGACAGCTGCCGGAGAACAGTACGCCGCTGATGGCAACGGATCTGCGTCGTCAGCAAGTTGACCGATGCCCCTGCGGACGGGCACGCTCCGGCTCGTCTACGCTGACCCCTGTTGTGCGCAGACGGCGAATGAACGGAAGGGGACGCGGTGACGGCGCGGCACGAAGAGATCGCCGAGGAACTGCGGCGGGCCATCGACGACGAGCAGTACACGGTCGGCGCCCTGCTGCCCCCGGAGACCGAACTGGCCGCCCGCTACGGCGTCTCGCGCGGCACGGTGCGGCAGGCGATCGCCGCGCTCACCACCGAGGGCCTGATCGGCTCCCGGCAGGGCGCCCGCCGGGTCGTCCTGGCCAGCCGGCGCAGCCAGAGCTTCGCGGAGCTGCGCAGCTTCGCCCAGTGGGCCCGCGCCATGGGGCGCGCGGCCTCCGGCGAGGTGGTCTCCTCCGAGACCCGCCCGGCCGGCACGGAGGACGCCGCGCGGCTGCACCTGCGCCCGGGCACCGAGGTGCTGTACGTGCTGCGCCTGCGCGGCCTGGACGGCGAGAGCGTCCTGGTCGAGCGCACGGTGTACGCGGACTGGATCGCCCCGGCGGTGCGGCGCATAGAGCCGGAATGCGAGTCGGTGACCCAGCGGCTGTACGACGACACGGGCCTGGTCTTCGCCTACGGCGAGCACCTGATCGACGCGGTCGCGGCCGGCACCAGGGACGCGGAACTGCTCGGCGTGCGGCGCGGCAGCCCGCTGCTGCGGGTGCGGCGGGTGACCACGACGCAGAAGGGCCGCCCGGTCGAGTGGTCGGACGACCGCTACCGCTCGGACGCCGTCAACTTCAGCATCCACAACTCCATAGGGTCCAACCCGCTGGCCCGGCAGGCCGGTCCGGGCCTCAAGGAGCCGTTCGCGGCACAGTGAGCGTCACCCGCAGCCCGTGCGGCTCGTTCGGGGCGTAGGAGATGCCGCCGCCGCCCTGGGCGAGCAGGACCCGCGCGATGGACAGGCCCAGACCCGAGCCGTCCACGTTCTGGTGGCGCGGGCTGCGCCAGAACCGGTCGCCGACGCGGGCGAGTTCGTCCCCGCTCAGGCCCGGGCCGCCGTCGGCCACCGTGACCTCGACCCGGCCGGGACGGACGGCGACGGCGGTGCCGACGCGCACCCGTTCACCCCGTGGGGTGAACTTCAGGGCGTTGTCGATGACGGCGTCCAGCGCGCTGGACAGCGCGATCCGGTCCGCCCACCCGGTGGCCGCCGCGACACCGTCGTAGGACAGTTCCACGCCCTCGCGGTCGGCGACGGGCCGCCAGGCCTCCACGCGTTCCGCGGTGAGGGCGGCGACGTCGGCGAGGGCGAGGTGGGCCTCGGCGTGCTCGGCGGTGGCCAGCCCCAGCAGGTCGTCCAGGACGGAGGCCAGACGCTTGCCCTCCTCCTGGACCGAGCCGATCTCCTCGTGGCCCTCGGGGAGTTCCAGCCCGAGCAGCTCGATCCGCAGCAGCAGCGCCGACAGCGGGTTGCGCAACTGGTGCGAGGCGTCGGCGACGAAGGCCCGCTGCTGGTCGAGCACCTCCTCCACGTTGTCGGCCATCTCGTTGAAGGAGCGCGCCAGCCGGCGCAGTTCGGGCGGTCCGCCGGCAGCCGCGACGCGGGACTTCATGCGGCCGGTGGCGATGTCGTGGGTGACCCGGTCCAGCACCCGGACCGGGCGCAGCACCCAGCCGGTGAGCCGGAAGGCGGCCATCACGGCCACGGCCATGGCGGCGAGTTCCCCGGCGGCCAGCAGCAGCCAGCCGCGCAGGATGCGCGAACGCATCGCGCCGGTCGGCGAGTCGGTGAGCACCACCGCGACGACGTCGCCGTCCCGCACCACCGGGGAGGCGACCGGCAGCCGGCGGTGCTGCCAGGGCCAGATCTGCCGGGGGTCGTGGCTGCGGCGCCCGGCCAGCGCCTCGCGGTACGCGGTCGTGGCCTCGCCGCCCTCCGGCAGCCGCCAGCCGGCCGGCGCGGAGGCGATCGGCCGCCCGTCGCGGCCGAAGACACCGGCCCGGATGCCGTAGACCTGCTGGTACTGCAGCAGGTCGGCCTTGAGGGTGCCCTCGCGTTCGCCACCGGTGTCGGTGTTGACGTACTGGGCGAGCGCGGCGAAGCGCGCGGTGTCGTCGATGCGGTCGACGACGACCCGCTGCTGCTGGGCGGCGGCGAGGCTGGCGGCGAGCGGGAAGCCGAGCGCCAGCAGCACACCCGCCATGAGGACGATGAGCAGGGGGAGCAGCCGGGTGCGCACCGCGCGCGCCCCCTAGGAGGACGGCACGACGAGCCGGTAGCCGACCCCGCGCACGGTCTCGATCAGGGACGGCAGCCGCAGCTTGGAGCGCAGCGACGCCACGTGCACCTCGAGGGTGCGCCCGGTCCCTTCCCAGCTCGTCCGCCACACCTCGCTGATGATCTGCTCACGGCGGAACACCACACCGGGCCGCTGCGCGAGCATCGCCAGCAGGTCGAACTCCTTGCGGGTGAGCGCCACCGGCTCCTCGCCGACGGTCACCTTGCGGGTGGCCGGCTCCAGGCAGACCGGCCCGAGCCGGATCGGCCCGCCGTCCGCGACGGCCTCGCCGCCCTCGCCCTCGGCACCGGGCCCCTCCTGCGCCTTGCGGCGGCAGACGGCGTGGATGCGGGCGAGCAGCTCTCCGGTGTCGTACGGCTTCACCACGTAGTCGTCGGCGCCGAGGTTGAGCCCGTGGATGCGGGAGCGCACGTCGGCGCGGGCCGTGACCATGATCACGGGTATGGCGGTGCGCAGCCGGATCCTGCTGCACACCTCGAAGCCGTCCTGGTCGGGCAGGCCGAGGTCGAGCAGCACCACGTCGTAGGCCGGACCGTGGTCCGGCAGCAGCGCGTGCAGTGCCTCCTCGCCGCTGCGGGCGTGGGTGACCTGCAGCCCGTGCTTGCCCAGCACGGCGGACAGCGCGGCGGCGACCCGGTGGTCGTCCTCCACGAGCAGCAGCCTCATCCGTTCACCTCCCGCCGTCGGGCCTTCACGTACCGGCCATGATGACCCACCCCCCGCATCCACGCGGATCGGCGATGCGCGCGTCAAGCCACTCCGGGCGCCGCGGCCCGACTGTTACGGAGCCGGTACGCTCCACCGACCCGCGCGCTCACCCAGAGTGCAGGAATTGTGCCCTTCGGTAATCGGATCGTGATGCTCAAGTTCCCCTCAGATCGGGTGACTCGGTTCCCCCGATGTCAATAGGGTCGATCTTCAAGGTCTGGTCAACCGATGAGTCAACCGACGAGGATGGAGCACACGCCGATGACGGAGGTTCCGGTGACCGAGGACGTCGCGGCCACGGCCGACGCCCTGGTCGTGCTGGAGGGCGTGAACAAGCACTTCGGCGCCCTGCACGTGCTCCAGGACATCAACCTGACCATCGGACGCGGTGAGGTCGTGGTCGTCATCGGCCCGTCCGGGTCGGGCAAGTCGACCCTGTGCCGCGCCGTCAACCGGCTGGAGACCATCGACGCGGGCCGCATCACCGTCGACGGCAAGCCGCTGCCCGCGGAGGGCAAGGAGCTCGCCCGGCTGCGCGCCGACGTCGGCATGGTGTTCCAGTCCTTCAACCTCTTCGCTCACAAGACCGTGCTCGAGAACGTGACGCTCGGGCAGATCAAGGTCCGCAAGACCGACAAGAGGTCCGCCGAGGAACGCGCCCGCACCCTGCTGGACCGGGTGGGCGTGGCCAGCCAGGCGGACAAGTACCCGGCCCAGCTCTCCGGCGGCCAGCAGCAGCGCGTCGCCATCGCCCGCGCGCTGGCGATGGAGCCGAAGGTGATGCTCTTCGACGAGCCGACCTCCGCGCTGGACCCGGAGATGATCAACGAGGTGCTGGAGGTCATGCAGCAGCTCGCCCGCGACGGCATGACGATGGTCGTCGTCACCCACGAGATGGGCTTCGCGCGGTCCGCCGCCAACCGGGTGGTCTTCATGGCCGACGGCCGGATCGTCGAACAGGCGACGCCGGACCAGTTCTTCAGCAATCCCCGGAGCGACCGGGCCAAGGACTTCCTTTCGAAGATCCTCCACCACTGAGGTTTGCCGACCTAAGGATGATGACGATGAGGTTCCGTACCACTGCCGCCGCCGGACTCGCCGTCCTGGCGCTGACCGCCACCGCCACCGCGTGCGGCAAGGAGGGCTCGCCCTCCTCCAGCGCGCCCACGGGCGGCTCCAGCAGCGCCGCCGCCGCCGAGCTGCCCTCGTACACCGTCAAGTCCGGCGTGGACCTGGCCGGCTCCAAGACCTGGGACCGGATCAAGAAGGACGGCAAGCTCGTCATCGGCGTCAAGGCCGACCAGCCGAACCTGGGTTACCAGGACCCGGGCAGCAAGAAGTACTCGGGCTTCGACATCGAGATCGCCAAGATGGTCGCCGCCGACCTGGGCTTCGACGAGAGCAAGATCGAGTTCAAGACGATCCAGTCGGCCAACCGCGAGACCGCCATCTCCGGCGGCCAGGTCGACTACTACGTCGGCACCTACACGATCAACGACGAGCGCAAGAAGCAGATCTCCTTCGCCGGCCCGTACTTCGTCGCGGGCCAGGACCTCCTGGTCAAGAAGGGCGGCGGCATCAAGAGCACCGACGACCTCAAGGGCAAGAAGGTCTGCTCGGCCACCGGCTCCACCTCCATCCAGCGCATCAAGGACGGCGGCTACGGCGCCAAGACCGTCGAGTACGACTCGTACTCGCTGTGCGTGCAGAACCTCGCCTCCGGCCAGGTCGACGCCGTCACCACCGACGACGCCATCCTCAAGGGCTACGCCGCGCAGGACCCGGCCAACCTGGAGGTCATCGGCAAGCCGTTCTCCGAGGAGCCCTACGGCGTCGGCCTGCTCAAGGACGACTCCGTCCTGCAGAAGGCGGTCACCGAGGCCCTGAAGAACCACGAGGACAACGGCGACTGGAAGAAGGCCTACGACGCCACGCTCGGCAAGTCCGGCGTGAGCGCCGAGATCCCGCAGCTCCAGTCCTGACCTCCCGCGCGCCGCAGGGGGACCCGGCCCGTCCGGGTCCCCGACGCGGGCCCGTCCCGGGCCCCCCTCCCCCGGCACAGCCCGAGCGTGATGCGCCGGCGGCCCGGTGCGGCCGCCGGCGCACCCCTTCGGAGAATCGGTTTCGGAGAATCGATGAACGTACTGCTGGACAACTTCGCGCTCTTCCGCGAGGGGTTCCTCGGCACGGTCGAGCTGACCGCGCTCAGCGGGGCGATCGCCCTGGTGCTCGGGGTGGTCATGGCCGCGTTCCGGGTGTCCCCCGTGCCGCCGCTGCGCTGGTTCGGCACGGTCTGGGTCACGCTGCTGCGGAACACCCCCCTGACCCTGCTCTTCTTCGTCGCGGCACTGGTGCTGCCCCGGCTGGGGCTGAACACCTGGAGCTTCTTCCAGCTCGCCGTGCTCGCCCTGAGCTGCTACACCTCGGCCTTCATCTGCGAGGCGGTGCGCTCGGGCATGAACACGGTGCCGCTGGGCCAGGCAGAGGCCGCACGCAGCCTCGGGATGACCTTCAGCCAGACGCTGCGGCTGATCATCCTGCCGCAGGCCACCCGCACCGTGGTGGCGCCGCTTGGCAGCCTGCTGATCGCGCTCGCCAAGAACTCCGCGATCGCCGGCGGCTTCAGCGTCTTCGAGCTGTTCAGCGTCCAGAAGACGCTCGGTGAGAAGGGCTACAACATCTTCGTCATCTTCATCTGGGTGGCGATCGCCTACCTGATCATCACCCTCTTCATCAGCGGCGTCTTCCGGCTGCTCGAGTCCCGGCTGGCGGTGGCCCGATGAGCGCGAACGTCCTCTTCGACGCCCCCGGCCCGCGGGCCCGGGTCCGCAACCGGGCCATCGGCGCGGTCGCCGCGCTGGCGATCCTCGCGCTGCTGTGGTTCGTCTACCGGCGGCTCGACGACTCGGGGCAGTTCGCCTCGTACCTGTGGGAGCCGTTCCAGTATGCCGACATCCAGCAGCGGATCGTCGACGGCCTGCTCGCCACGCTGAAGGCCTTCGCACTGGCCGTGGTCCTCTCCCTGCTGCTGGGCGCGCTGCTGGCCACCGGCCGGCTCTCCGACCACGCGCCCGTGCGCTGGGTGGCCACCGTCGTCGTGGAGTTCTTCCGCGCGATGCCGCTGCTCATCATGATCTTCGCGCTGTACGTCGGCGTCTTCACCTCCGCCCCGCTGTGGGCCCTGGTGATCGGCCTGACCCTCTACAACGGTTCGGTGCAGGCCGAGATCTTCCGGGCCGGTATCAACGCCGTGCCCAAGGGGCAGCGCGAGGCGGCGTACGCCCTGGGCCTGCGCAAGACGCAGGTCATGGTCTCCGTGCTGATCCCGCAAGCGGTGCGGGCGATGCTGCCCTCGATCATCAGCCAGGTCGTGGTCACCCTCAAGGACACCTCGCTCGGCTACATCATCACCTACGAGGAACTGCTCTACACGGGCAACCTCATCGCCAAGAACAGCGCCGGCTTCCCCTTCATCCCGATGATCATCGTGATCGGGCCGATCTACATCGTGATGTGCCTGGCCCTCAGCGCGCTCGCGAACTGGATCGAACGGCAGGGGCGCCGCAGCCGCAAGGGTGCCCCGCCCAGGGCCGGTGCCATCAAGGCCGTGGAGGCCGCGGCGGAGTGACGGTGCGCCAGGCGCACCCCGCTCGGCCAGGTGTCGTCACTTGACGCACGCACGCGCAGTGGGTTGCATACGCAATGTGACTGCACATCTTCCCGGGACCGCACCGTGGACCCGGTGATCATCGCGGGGGCGGGTCCGACCGGACTCGCCCTCGCTCTCTCCCTGGCGCGGCACGGCGTGCCGAGCATCGTCCTCGACGAGTACGACCACGCGCCCTCCCCCTCCCCGGAGCGCACCGCCGTCCTGACGCCGGAGACCGCCTCCCTGGTCGCCCGGCTCGGCCACACCCGTCTGTACGAGGACGGCGCCACATGGGCCGCCTGGCGGACGCTGCGGCGCCGCCAGGAGACCGTCCGCGTCGAGTTCGGCACCGAAGGGCACGGCGGCCAGGGTCCCTCCCCCCTGCACATCACCCAGGAACGGCTGGAGCACGGACTGCGCGCCGCGATCGGGTCCCAGGCCCTGGCCCGGCTCGTGCCCGGGGCGCACGTGGACGCCGTGGAACAGGACGACTCCGGAGTGAGCGTGCGCACCCGGGGCGCCAACGGCACCTGGTGGCGCGGCAGTTACCTGGTCGGCTGCGACGGGCCGCGCTCCACGGTGCGCAAGCTGCTGGGGGTGCGCTTCCCCGGCCGCACCGCCGTCGACCGGCACGCGGTCGCCGCGCTGAAGGTCGCGCTCCCGGACGAGGGCGTGGCCCTGCTGCACCGCGAGCCGCCGGGACCCGGGGCGGGGCCGGAGGTGACGGCGCGTCCGCTGCCGGACGGCGTGTGGCGGCTGGACTGGCTGCTGCCCGCCCGCGGCGCGGACCTCACCTCCGACGAGTTGGTGTCCCGCGTCCGGGGCACCCTCACGGCCTGGTGCGGAAGCGTTCCGCCGTACGAACTGCTGGGCTCCGCCGAGTACCCGGTGCACCAGCGCCTCGCCCGGCGCTGGCGCGCGGGACGGGTCTTCCTCGCCGGCGACGCGGCCCACCTGACGGGCGCGCTCGGCGCGCAGAGCGTCGAGGAGGGCCTGCGCGACGCGGACAACCTCGGCTGGAAGCTGTCGCTGGCCTGGCACCACGGGGCCTCCGACACCCTGCTCGACAGCTACCAGGCCGAGCGGCGCGGCGCGGTCGGTGCCCGGCTGCGCGCCACCGACCAGGTGCTGCCGCTGCTGCGGGCCAACGGCGTCTGGCACACCGTCCGGCGCTCGGTGCTCTCCGGCTCCGCCCGGCGGTACGCCGAACTCCTCACCGACAGCCACATCGGGCGCGGTCCCCTGGGGGCCTCGCCGGTCTACACCCGGTCCCCGCTCGCACTGCCGGCGCCGCGCGGCTCCGCCCCGCCCTCCGCGGGCGGCCCCGCCGACGCGCCGTCCCCGCTGATCGCCGCCTGCGCCACACCGCCCGGCGGCGCCGTGACCGACGTCCCCGTCACGGCCCTCGACGGCTCCCAGGGGCATCTGTACGAGCACCTGGGGCGGGACCTGCTGGTCGTCCTCGTCGCCCCCGGCACAGGTGTGTGGGAGAGCCGGCACTGGCTCACCGCGGGGCTGATGCCACGGCTCGCCAAAGCGGTCTCCGCTCTCCCCCAGCGCGCCGAACTCCTTGTCACGGACGCCTATCCGGGCTCCACGGCGCACAGCGTGCTCCTGATCCGCCCCGACGGCCACCTCGTCGCCGTGATGACCGGTTGCCGTCCGACCGAGCTCTACGCCTACGCCGACCTCGCCCGCGGCGGCCCCCCGTCACCGGTGGAGGACCCCGTCCCGCACTGAGCGGCGGTCACCGGTCGCGCATCACCGCATCACCGCATCGCCGGTTCGCCCGCTCAGCGGGCGAACTCGGTGGCGCGGGACTCGCGGACGACGGTGATGCGGATCTGGCCGGGGTAGGTGAGTTCCTCCTCGACCTGTTTGGCGACGTCACGGGCGATGACCTGGGCCTGGATGTCGTCGACGTCGTCGGGGCGGACCATCACACGGACCTCGCGGCCGGCCTGCATGGCGAAGACCTTGACAACGCCGGGCTGGGCTGCGGCGATCTGCTCCAGGCGCTTGAGGCGGCGGACGTAGCTCTCCAGGGACTCGCGGCGGGCGCCGGGGCGGCCGCCGGAGATGGCGTCGGCGGCCTGGGTGAGGACGGCTTCGACGGTGCGCGGGTCGACCTCGTTGTGGTGGGCCTCGATGGCGTGGACGACGTCCTCGGACTCGCCGTGCCGGCGCGCGAGGTCCGCGCCGATGAGGGCGTGGCTGCCCTCGACCTCGTGCGTGAGGGCCTTGCCGATGTCGTGCAGCAGGGAGCCGCGCTTGACCGGGGCGGGCTCGACGCCGAGTTCGGCGGCCATCATGCCGGCGATGTGCGCGGACTCCAGGAGGTGGCCGAGCACGTTCTGCCCGTACGAGGTCCGGTACCGCAGCCGCCCGAGCAGGGTCACCAGCTCCGGGTGCATGTCGGTGATGCCGACCTCGGTCAGCGCGTCCTCCCCGTGCCGGACGCACAACTGCTCGACCTCGGCGACCTTGCGCTCGTAGACCTCCTCGATGCGGTGCGGGTGGATGCGGCCGTCGGTGACCAGCGCATCCAGCGCGAGGCGGGCGACCTCGCGGCGCACCGGGTCGAAGCAGGAGAGCAGCACCGCCTCGGGCGTGTCGTCGATGATCAGATTGACGCCGGTGATGGCCTCGAAGGCCCGGATGTTGCGCCCCTCGCGGCCGATGATGCGGCCCTTCATGTCGTCCCCGGGCAGCTGCAGCACCGAGACCACGGACTCGGCGGTCTGCTCCGTCGCCACCCGCTGGATCGCGGCGGCCACGATGCGCCGGGCCCGCTCCTCCCCGCGGTCGCGGGCGGCGCGCTCGATGTCCCGCACGGTCAGGGCGGCTTCGCGTTTGGCCTGCTGCTCGACGGAGCGGATCAGGTCGCCGCGGGCCTCGGTCGCGGTGTAGAGGGCCACCCGCTCCAGCACCGCACGCCGCTCGTCCTCCAGCCGGTTCACCTCGGCGCGGCGGCGGTCCAGCTCGTCGCGCTCGTCCGCCAATTCGCGGCGGCGCCGGTGAAGTTGCTCGGACTCGGCGTCGATACGGGCCTCACGGTCGATGAGCCGCTGCTCACGACGCTCCAACTCGGCCCGGATCTCGCGGACTTCCTCCTTGGCGGTGGCCCGGATCTCCCGGGCCTCGCGCTCGGCGGCCGCGCGGAGCCGCTCACGTTCCGCACGCAGCCGCAACAGCAGCGCGAACGAGATCACAGCGGAAACGACGACGACCGTGACGGAGACGGCCACGACAGTGAGTACGGATCCGGTCCCCAGCGCGATGCCCATGGCACCAACTCCCGTGTCTGCGAGGCCACGATCCCTCACCTCACCAGTTGTGAGGCTAAGTCGACTCAGAGGCACGGTCAAGGAACCTCAACGATGGTTCAGTCCGGCAGGTAGTACTCCAGCGCCTCCGGGTCGTCACCCTCCTCCTCCAGGGCGCGGCGCACCACCCTCAGGGCGAGACCCTCCGCGTACCCCTTGCGGGCGAGCATGCCGGCGAGCCGGCGGATGCGCTTGTCCCGGTCCAGACCGCGGGTGGCCCGCAGCTTGCGGTCGACGAGGGCGCGGGCCGTGGACTCCTCCTGCTCGGCGTCGAGTTGCTCGACGGCATGGCCGATCGCCTCCGCGTCGACACCCCGGGTGCGCAGCTCCTGGGCGAGGGCGCGCCGCGCAAGACCCCGGCCGCGGTGCCGGGACTCCACCCATGCGTGGGCGAAGGCCTGGTCGTCGATGAGCCCCACGTCCTCGAACCGCTCCAGCACCTCCTCGGCCGCCTCCTCCGGGATGTCCCGGCGGCGCATGGCGTCCGCGAGTTGCTTGCGCGTGCGCGGGGTCCCCGTGAGCAGGCGCAGGCAGAGCGCCCGCGCCTGCTCCACGGGGTCGAGTGGCGGCTCTTGCTCGGCCCTCGACGAGAAAGAGCCACCACGATCCTTGTGCCCGGATGCCACCGTCAGGCCTTGGCTGCCGCCGCAGTGGCCTTGGTCGCCTTGACGGCCTTGGCCGCCGGGGCCGTCGCGGCTGCGGCCGCGGTCGCCGGAGCGGGAGCGTCAGCCTCGGCCGGCGCGGCAGGACCGGCGGCGTCGGCGCCGGGCTGCTCGCCCGGAGCCTCGGGCCGGACGCCGACGCCGAGCTTCTCCTTGATCTTCTTCTCGATCTCGTCGGCGAGGTCGGGGTTGTCGCGCAGGAAGTTGCGCGCGTTCTCCTTGCCCTGGCCGAGCTGGTCGCCCTCGTAGGTGTACCAGGCGCCGGACTTGCGGATGAAGCCGTGGTCCACACCCATGTCGATCAGGCCGCCCTCGCGGCTGATGCCGTGGCCGTAGAGGATGTCGAACTCGGCCTGCTTGAAGGGCGGCGCGACCTTGTTCTTGACGACCTTGACGCGGGTGCGGTTGCCGACCGCGTCGGTACCGTCCTTCAGGGTCTCGATGCGGCGGATGTCCAGGCGCACGGAGGCGTAGAACTTCAGCGCGCGGCCACCGGTGGTGGTCTCCGGCGAGCCGAACATGACGCCGACCTTCTCGCGGAGCTGGTTGATGAAGATCGCGGTGGTCTTGGACTGGTGGAGCGCACCGGTGATCTTGCGCAGCGCCTGGCTCATCAGACGGGCCTGGAGACCCACGTGCGAGTCACCCATCTCGCCCTCGATCTCGGCCCGCGGCACGAGGGCCGCCACGGAGTCGATCACGATGAGGTCCAGCGCGCCGGAGCGGATCAGCATGTCGGTGATCTCGAGCGCCTGCTCGCCGTTGTCCGGCTGGGAGAGCAGCAGCGAGTCCACGTCCACGCCGAGGCGCTTGGCGTAGTCGGGGTCGAGGGCGTGCTCGGCGTCCACGAAGGCGACCTTGCCGCCGGCGCGCTGGGCGTTGGCCACCGCGTGCAGCGTCAGAGTCGTCTTGCCGGAGGACTCCGGGCCGTAGACCTCGACCACGCGGCCGCGCGGCAGGCCGCCGACGCCGAGCGCGACGTCCAGGGCAGTGGATCCCGTCGGGATGACCTCGATGGGCTCGTTCGGCCGGTCGCCGAGGCGCATGACGGCACCCTTGCCGAACTGCCGTTCAATCTGTGCGAGCGCGGCGTCGAGCGCCTTCTCGCGATCGGTTCCTGCCATGGGTTCCACCCTGGGTGTCTGAGTCGTTCGCTTCACGTCCAAGACGCTACTGCCTGCCACTGACAATGCGTCCCGGCGTCGCTCGGGCCTGTGGATAACTCCGTGGAAATCGGCCCGCCACACTCATGAGAATGGATGTTCGATTTGCGTGTCAAGCGACACGCACGGCTCAGGCGCCACCGCCGCCACCGTCCCGGTCGCCCCCGTCGTGGCCCGAACCCCCGGACCCGCCGGAACCACCGGAACCACCGGAATCACTGGACCCACCGGACCCACCATCGCCGTCCGTCGGCCTCCACGGCATCCGCGGCCACCGGATCCGCCGCGGCTGCGGCTCGTGGGCCCGCGGGTCGGTCACCGCGTACCGCTTCACGTACGCCCCGAGGAAACCCTGCAGGGTCGCCGTCGCCGGGATCGCCACCAGCGCCCCGACCGCGCCGAGCAGCGCGGTGCCCACGATGACCGAGCCGAAGGCCACCGCCGGGTGGATGTCCACGGTGCGCGCGGTGATCCGCGGCTGCACCAGGTAGTTCTCGAACTGCTGGTAGACCACGACGAACCCGAGCACCCACACCGCGTCCCACGGGTCCTGCGTGAACGCGATGAGCATCGGGAGCGCCCCGGCCAGGTAGGTGCCGACCGTCGGCACGAACTGCGAGACCACGCCGACCCACACCGCCAGCGCCGGGGCGTACGGGATGCCGAGGACCTGGAAGAGCACGTAGTGGGCGACCGCGGAGATCAGCGCCATCAGCGCCCGCGAGTAGAGGTAGCCGCCCGTCTTGGCGACGGCTATCTCCCAGGCGCGCAGCACCTCCGCCTGCCGGGCCGGCGGCAGCACCGAGCACACCGCCCGCCGCAGCCGGGGGCCGTCGGCGGCGAAGTAGAAAGTGAACAGGGTGATCGTCAGCACCTGGAAGACCCCGCCCAGGACGGTCGCCGACAGCCCCCAGACATTGCCCGCCTGCTTCTGCACGTAATTGCGCAGCCAGTCGGAGTGCAGGACGTTCTGCTGCAGCTTGCCGACGGACAGGTCGGTGCCGAAGGTGTGGTTGACCCACAGCACCACGTCGTCGACGTACTCCGGCAGATTCCGGCCGATCGAGGTGATCTGGTCCACCAGCAGCGACCCCAGCAGCACCACGAAGACCCCGCCCAGGACCAGGACCGCGAGGAAGACCAGCCCCGTCGCCAGCCCCCGGCGCATGCCGCGGGCGGCCATCCAGTCCACCGCCGGCTCCATCGCCAGGGCGGCGAAGAAGGCCAGCAGGATGTTCACCAGCAGCCCGATGACCTGGTGGAAGGCCCACTCCGCCAGTTGGAGCGCGGCCAGCAGCGCCACCGCCAGCACCATGGCCCGCGGCAGCCACCGGGGCATCCTCGGCATCCCGGCGCCGTCCCCGGCGCCCTCCTCCGGGCCCCCGGGCGGCCCGGAGGGTATACGGCTCGTCGTCTCGTCGCTTCCTGCCACGGGCACAGTCTCGCGCAGTGGTCAGCGCCGTGAGGCCGGTACGTCCATGGCGGCGCACACCGCGCGCCAGACGTCCTTCGCCGCCCAGCCCGCCTCCAGCGCCTGGTACACGGTCCGGCCGCCCAGCTCGGACATGACATGGTCACGCGCGAACGAGTCGGCGTAGGCATCGCCGAAGTGCGCGTGCATCCGCTCCCAGAACACCGTCAGCTTCATGCCGCCCAGTATCGCGTGTCGCGCGGACGGACCACGGACGGGCCGAGTGACGGCCGCGGGCGTCAGTTCACCACGGCTCCCGCAGGGCCGGAGCCGGGTCCCGGATCGAGATCCTGGCCGAGGTAGTAAGGGTTCTCCACGACCATGCCGCTGAGCCACACCCTGGGGTGCGCCTTGACCATGGGGATGATCAGGTCCCCGCCGAAGAGTTCGAGGTCGTACATGCGGACGCCCACCTGCGGACAGGCCCTCGGCCGGGAAGCGGCGCGCGTCTCGTGCTCCACCAGCTCGCGGACGAAGTCCGGCCGCACCAGGGGGTACGCCCAGCTCATGTCCACGGCGATCCGCAGCAGCCCGGGACGGCCGTTCCCGCTCCCCTCGCCGACCCCGTCCCCGCCGAAGGCCCCGTCGAGGGCCCCGTCGAGGGCCCCGTCGAAAGCCCCGTTCCGCAGGTAGACGTCCCGCGGGTCCCTGATCAGGAGACGGTCGGCCGCCCGGCCGAGGGACGGCACCTCGGCGGCCAGCGCCTCGCGGTACACCCGGCCCTCGTCCGCGGCCAGCAGCGCGCAGACGTGCCCCTTGCGGAGCCCGTCCGCGAGGAAGGGGGTGACGAGCCGGTCGCGTTCCGCGCGTCCCCGGTAGAAGGCGCAGAGGTGGTCGCCCCGGCGCAGGGGCACGCCGCCCGCGGTGGCGACGGTCAGGGAGGCCGCCCCGGCGGCGACATGCTGCTCCATGGAGTGCTCCTCGTCACGGACCGCCGCCGTCCAGGACCCTCCACACCCGCGTCGCAACGTGCAGGTTGAGCCGGCTGTCGACGTCCGTGAGGTCGTTCCCGCCGATGTCGCGGATGCGCTGCAGCCGGTAGCGCAGCGTGCTGCGGTGGATGCCCAGAGCGGCGGCCGTCGCGTCGTAGTTGCCCCCGCACTCGAAGTACTGCGCAAGGGTGCGGGCCAGGTCGCAGTGGTGCGCGGCGTCGTAGTCCAGGAGCGGGCCGAGCCATTCCCGGACGAAGTGCCTGACCTCCTGGTAGTCGCCGTCGCCCAGTCCGAGGATGCGGTAGAAGCCCAGGTCGTCGAAGGTCGTGGCACCGTTGGGGGACTGGGAGCGGCAGCGCACCTCCAGGGCCCTGAGCGCCTGTTGGAAGGAGCGCGGAAGGTCGCTCGGGGCGTCGCAGCGGCCTCCCACACCGATCGCGCCCCTGGCGGTGCCCAGTTCGCGGGAGACCGCCTGGTGGAGCGCGTCCGCGGGGGGCCGCCCCTGGAAGACGAGCACGGCCATGCCCGACCGCCGCGCCGGCAGGCACCGCAGCCGCAGTCCCGCGGCGGCGCGGCCGACCGCCTGGACGAAGGCGTCGTCGGCCGCCCGGCCCTCCCACTGGACGGCGGCCGGGTAGTGGGGGCCGTGCAGGTCGTGCCCGATCGCGGCGGCGCGGGCGTACGCGCTCTCGTCGTCGGTCCCCGCGACCAGGTCGTCCACGAGCTCGCGGCGCAGCCGCAGTTCCACCTCGGCGAGGCTGTGCAGGTGGGCCAGTTCCAGGGAGAGCGCGGTGCACGCGTGGTCGAGGGTGAACTCGTCCTGTTCGTCACGGCGGTCCGGCGCGGCGACCAGCGCCATGGCCCCCAGGACCTCGCCGCGGTGCTGGACCACGGCGATGAGGCGGTCGCCGACGCGCAGCGGCCGCAGCCGGCGGGCGGCCTCCTGCAGCAGCAGTTCGCGCCGGTCGGCGTCGGACTTGGGGTACGGATCGGGGCGGCCGGGACCGGCCCAGGCCCGCAGGTTGCCGAAGCGGTCCTCGATGGCCACGGGGCAGCCGGTGAGCCGGTGGACGGCGGCGGCGATGCCCGCCACGCCGCTGCCGCTCGCCGTCGCCTCGCTGAGCACCTCGTGGACGGTCCGCTGGTAGGTGAGCTCGGCGACGGACGCGGCGAGCTGTGCGTTCACGCTCTCCCGTTCCTCGTTGAGCCGCCGCAGTTCCTCGGCGTGCTCGCGTTCGCGGCACCGGGCCGTGGCGTTCGCCAGGGCGGCCGAGGTCTGCTGGGCGAGCACGTGGATCAGGAAGCGCTCGTCGTCTGTGGGCGTCGTGGGCGCGCTGACCACCAGGTGCCCGATGCCGCCGCCGCGGGTGTGCAGGGCGAAGGCCCAGCCCCAGGCGCGCCCGCGCACGAGGACGGGGCCTTCCCTGCCGTCCAGCTGCCGCAGGCGGTCGCCGAGTCCTGGCACGGCGCGCCGTCCGGCCGAGGGGACGTCGGCACCGGACCCGTCGGCGGTGAGGTGGCAGGCCTCCGCCCGGCAGGGGCCGAGCGCCGCGACGGACGTCAGGGCCAGCCGCATGATGTCGGCCTCGTCCCGGCCGTCGTTCATGATCATCGAGAGGACGAAGAGGCTGTAGAGATTCGCCAGGTGTTCCTGGTCCCAGTTCCTGGTGCGGGCCGTACAGGCCGTGCGGACCATGCGGACCCGGTCGGCCTCGCTCATGGAAGCGCTCATGGTGAGCCGGCTCCTCTTCGACGAACCACTCCTGCACGCCCCATCACCGCTCCTGGCCGAGTCATGCACGATTTGCTCATTTTTGTACCTAATCGACACCTTGTGCTGCCAGGACGAGAAACACCGCGGATTTGGTACTGGCAGGCGCAGGCAGCCGCCCGGTTCCGGCCGGGACGCTGGAGGCGATGCCGGCGCCGGGGGCCCTCCATTGCGCCGCCTTGTGCCCACAGGTCTCCTGCAGGGCGGCCGCCGGCCCCCGGTGCCGGTCCGCAGCACAGCGCGCGGACGGGCGGGAAGCCCTCGATGTGAAGGAGCACCCCATGGCCAAGGCAGTCGGGATCGACCTCGGGACCACCAACTCGGTGATCGCCGCCTGGGAGGGCGGGGAGGCGACGGTGATCCCCAACTCCGAGGGCAACCGCACGACCCCGTCGGTGGTCGCGTTCACCGACACCGGCGAGCGCCTGGTCGGCCAGCTCGCCCGGCGGCAGGCGATCCTCAACCCGAAGGGCACCATCTACTCGGCCAAGCGCTTCATCGGCCGCCGGTACGACGAGATCCCGGAGGAGGCGAAGGCCGTCGGCTTCGACGTCGTGCCCGACGAGCACGGCAACGCGCGCTTCAAGATCCGCGACAAGCTCTACGCGCCGGAGGAGATCAGCGCCCTGGTGCTGCGCAAGCTCGCCGACGACGCCGGGAAGCAGCTCGGAGAGCGCGTGACGGAGGCGGTCATCACGGTGCCCGCCTACTTCAACGACGCCCAGCGCACCGCCACCAAGGACGCCGGCCGCATCGCGGGCCTGGAGGTCCTCCGCATCATCAACGAGCCGACCGCGGCCGCGCTCGCCTACGGCCTGGACAAGAAGGAGCACGAGACGGTGCTCGTCTTCGACCTGGGCGGCGGCACCTTCGACGTGAGCCTGCTCGACGTCGGGGACGGCGTGGTCGAGGTGCGGTCCACGGCGGGCGACAGCCACCTGGGCGGCGACGACTTCGACCGCCGCCTGGTGGACTACCTCGCGGACCGGTTCCAGAAGGAGAACGGCATCGACCTGCGCAAGGACCCGCAGGCGCTGCAGCGCCTCTTCGAGGCCGCGGAGAAGGCCAAGACGGAGCTGAGCTCGGTGACGCAGACGCAGGTGAGCCTGCCGTTCATCACCGCCGACGCGTCCGGCCCGAAGCACCTGACCGAGACGGTCATGCGCTCCACCTTCGAGCAGATCACCGCGGACCTGGTCGAACGCACCATGGGGCCGGTCAAGCAGGCGATGTCCGACGCCAAGATCGGCGAGAACGACATCGACGAGGTCATCCTCGTCGGCGGCTCCACGCGCATCCCCGCCGTCCAGCAGCTGGTCCGCCGGCTGACCGGCGGCAAGGAACCCAACATGAGCGTCAACCCGGACGAGGTCGTGGCCCTGGGTGCCGCCATCCAGGCCGGCGTGCTCAAGGGCGAGGTCAAGGACGTCCTGCTGCTGGACGTGACCCCGCTGTCGCTCGGCGTGGAGACCCGCGGCGGCGTGATGACCAAGATCATCGACCGGAACACCACCGTCCCGGTGCGCCGCGCCGAGACGTTCTCGACCGCGGAGGACAACCAGCCGGCGGTGGACGTGGTGGTGCTGCAGGGCGAGCGCGAGTCCGCGGCCGACAACCGCGTGCTCGGCCGCTTCCAGCTCAAGGACATCCGGCCCGCACCCCGCGGGGAACCGCAGGTCGAGGTCACCTTCGACGTCGACGCCAACGGCATCCTGAACGTCACCGCGCGCGACAAGGACACCGGCGCCGAGCAGGGCATCACCATCAGCGAGGGGTCCAACCTCGAACAGGGCGAGATCGAGCGGATGGTCCGGGAGGCCGAGCAGCACCGCGGCGAGGACAAGGCGCTGCGCGAGGGCGTGGACGCCCGCAATGAGCTGGACGCGGTCGCCTACCAGGTGGAGCGCCGGCTCGACGAGCTGGGCGACGCCGCCCCGGCGCACGAGAAGGCACGGGCGGAGATGCTCGTGGCCGACGCCAGGGAGGCCGTCAAGCAGGAGGCGGCGCTGGACCGCGTCCGGTCGCTGTCCTCGGACCTCCAGCAGGTCCACGCCTCACTGACCGCGGCCCGGCCCTCCGCGGGTCCCGGGGCGCAGGAACCGGCCGCCGGAGCAGGCGCGGGGCAGGAGAGCCGCGTCGGCGGCGCGGGCGCCGACGACGACGTGATCGACGCCGAGTTCGACAAGGGCTGATGGGCGCCCATGTCCACCGAACAGGAACCGACGACGCCCCGGCCCGAGCCCGTCGACGTCCCGGCCGAGGTCCCCGGGCAGGCCCCGCAGGAGGTGACGGGGGCGGCCGCCGCCGGTGCCGCCCCCGGGCCGGACGAACAGGCCGCCGCGCTGGAGGAGTTGCAGGACCGCTGGCGTCGCGCCCTCGCCGACCTGGACAACGTCCGCAAGCGGCAGGCCAGGGAGCTGGAGCGTGAACGGCTCACCGAACGCACCCGCACGGCGGCCGCCTGGCTGCCCGTGGTCGACAACCTCGAACTGGCCATCGTCCACGCCAGGTCGGACTCCTCCGCCGTGCTGGAGGGCGTCAAGGCGGTGCGCGACCAGGCCGTGGACGTGCTGCGCGGTCTCGGGTACTCCCGCCACGAGGAGACCGGGGTGCCCTTCGACCCGGCCCGCCACGAGGTCGTCGGGGTGGTCGACGACCCGGCGGCGGAGCCGAACTCCGTGGTCCAGGTGGTGCGTCCCGGCTACGGCGAGGACGGGTCGCAGTTGCGCCCGGCCTCCGTCGTGGTCGCCAAGCGTCAGGAGTGACGACCGATGGCACGGGACTACTACCAGGTGCTCGGGGTGGCGCGTGACGCGACCTCCGAGGAGATCCAGCAGGCGTTCCGCTCCCAGGCCCGCAAGTTCCACCCCGACATCAACAAGGACCCGGGGGCGGAGGAGCGCTTCAAGGAGCTCAACGACGCGTACGGCGCGCTGTCCGACCCCGCCACGCGGCGGCGCTACGACCGCTTCGGCGAGGATTTCCGCCGCGTTCCCGAGGACTACGACGAACGCGTGGGCGCGGGCGTCGGGGCCGGGGGGAGGGCCCGCACGGGCGGTGGCTGGTCCGGATGGCCCGGCGGAGGCGGAGGTGGGGGCGACGGCAGCCGGGTCCGCTTCGTCTCGGACGGCGCCGAGGGGTTCGAAGGCGTCGACTTCGAGGACCTGTTCGGCGGGATGTTCGGCCGCGGCGGCACCCGCGGTCCGGTGCCCGGCGCCGACCAGGAGGCCGAGATCCGGCTGAGTGTGGAGGACGCCTACCACGGCGGGAAGCGCGGCATCACCCTCGGCGGACCGGCCGGGCAGCGCGCCTACGACGTCACGATCCCCCGCGGGGTGACCGACGGCCAGCGCATACGGCTGGCCGGCCAGGGCGGTCGCGGCAGCGGCGACGCACCGCCGGGCGATCTGTACCTGCGCGTGCGGATCCAGCCCGATCCGCGGTTCCGCCTGGAGGGCCGGGACATCCACGTCGTCCTGCCGGTCACGCCCTGGGAGGCGGCGCTCGGCGCTACGGTGCCGGTCCCCACGCCCGGGGGCACCGCCAAGGTGACCGTCCCGGGCGGCTCGTCCAGCGGGCGCAGGCTCCGTCTGCGCGGCGAGGGCATGCCCGACCCCCGCGGCTCCGCGGGCGATCTGTACGCGGAGGTCCGGGTCATGGTGCCGACCGATGTCACCGACCGGGAGCGCCGGCTCTACGAGGAGCTGGCCGACGTCTCGTCCTTCGACCCGAGGAAGCAAGGATGACCAGCGATCCGCGGCCCCGAGCCGCCGTCCGGCAGCCGGCTCCTGACGTCCGGAAGGCCGCCCCCGCGCACCGGCCGGGCCTGAACGTCGTCGTGCGCGGAACGGCCATGGTGCCGGTCCGCCGGCTCGACCTGGAGCTCGTCGCGCGGCGTTCGGGCCTCCACCCCGACCTCGTGCGCAGGTTCGTCGCCCTCGGCCTGGTCGACGCGGACCGGGACGCCGAAGGCCGGCTGTGGTTCGCGCCGACCGTCCCGGCGAAGCTGGCCCGCGTCCAGCGGCTGCGGGCCGGACTGTCACTGAACTACGCCTCGTTGGGCGTCGTGCTCGATCTGCTCGACCGGATCGCCGAACTCGAGGCCGCCCTGAGGAGGGCGAACGCCGGCTCCAGGAGTGATGAATCGTGGATATGAACCGGCTCACCCAGAAGTCCCAGGAGGCGCTGCAGGAGGCGCAGACGATCGCCGGCCGGCTGCACCAGACCGAGGTCGACGGCGAGCACCTGCTGCTCGCCCTCCTCGACCAGCCGGACGGCCTCGTACCCCGGCTGTTCGAGCGGAGCGGTGCGCAGGTCGGGGCGCTGCGCAAGGAGCTGTCCGAGGAACTGGCGCGCCGTCCCAAGGTGACCGGACCCGGCGCCACTCCGGGCCAGGTGTACATCACCCAGCGGCTGGCCGGGCTGCTGGACACCGCGGAGCAGGAGGCCAGGCGGCTCAAGGACGAGTACGTGTCCGTGGAGCACCTGGTGCTGGCGCTGGCCGACGAGGGCTCGCGCACCGCCTCGGGCCGGCTGCTCAAGGAGAACGGCGTCACCAAGGACGGGTTCCTCACGGCGCTGACCCGGATCCGCGGCAACCAGCGGGTCACCTCGGCCACCCCCGAGGCCTCCTACGAGGCGCTGGAGAAGTACGGCCGCGATCTGGTCGCCGAGGCGCGCGGCGGCAGTATGGACCCGGTCATCGGCAGGGACGCGGAGATCCGCAGGGTCATCCAGATCCTCAGCCGCAAGACGAAGAACAACCCCGTGCTGATCGGCGATCCCGGTGTCGGCAAGACGGCCATCGTGGAGGGGCTGGCGCAGCGGATCGTCCGCGGTGACGTCCCCGACGGCCTGCGCGACAAGACGATCTTCTCCCTCGACATGAGCCTGCTGGTGGCGGGCGCCAAGTACCGCGGCGAGTTCGAGGAGCGGCTGCAGGCCGTGCTGAGCGAGGTCAAGGGCGGCGAGGGCCGCATCCTGCTCTTCGTCGACGAACTGCACACAGTGGTGGGCGCGGGCGGCGGGTCCGAGGGCGCCATGGACGCCGGGAACATGCTCAAGCCGATGCTGGCACGCGGCGAACTGCACATGATCGGCGCCACCACACTGGAGGAGTACCGCAAGTACGTCGAGTCCGACGCGGCCCTGGAACGCCGCTTCCAGCAGGTGCTGGTGGACGAGCCGAGCGTGGAGGACACCGTGTCCATCCTGCGCGGGCTGCGCGAGCGCCTGGAGGTCTTCCACGGCGTGAAGATCCAGGACACCGCGCTGGTCGCGGCGGCGACGCTGAGCCACCGCTACATCTCCGACCGCTTCCTGCCGGACAAGGCCATCGACCTGGTGGACGAGGCGTGCGCCCGGCTGCGGACCGAGATCGACTCCATGCCGGCCGAACTGGACGAGATCACACGGCGGGTGACCCGCCTGGAGATCGAGGACGCGGCCCTGGTCAAGGAGACGGACCCGGCCAGCGCCACGCGCCTGGAGGAGCTGCGCCGCGAACTGTCCGACCTGCGCGCCCGGGCGGACGCGATGCAGGCCCAGTGGGAGGCCGAGCGCCAGGCCATCCGGCGGGTGCAGCAACTGCGCCAGGAGCTGGAGCAGGTACGCCAGGAGGCCGAGAAGGCCGAACGCGCCTACGACCTCAACCGCGCGGCGGAACTGCGCTACGGCAGGCTCACCGATCTCGAACGGCGGCTGGCCGCCGAGGAGGAGGCCCTCGCCGCCAAGCAGGGCGACAACCGGCTGCTGCGCGAGGTCGTCACCGAGGACGAGATCGCCGAGATCGTCGCCGCCTGGACCGGCATCCCGGTGGCCCGGCTCCAGGAGGGCGAGCGGGAGAAGCTGCTGCGCCTGGACGAGATCCTCACGGAGCGCGTGATCGGTCAGGACGAGGCCGTCCGGCTGGTCACCGACGCCATCATCCGGGCCCGGTCCGGCATCCGCGACCCGCGGCGCCCCATCGGCTCGTTCATCTTCCTCGGCCCCACGGGCGTCGGGAAGACCGAGCTGGCCAAGGCGCTGGCCGCGACGCTCTTCGACACCGAGGAGAACATCGTCCGGCTCGACATGAGCGAGTACCAGGAACGGCACACCGTCAGCCGGCTGGTCGGCGCCCCTCCGGGGTACGTCGGCTACGAGGAGGGCGGCCAGCTCACCGAGGCCGTGCGCCGCAAGCCGTACTCGGTGGTGCTCTTCGACGAGATCGAGAAGGCCCACCCCGACGTGTTCAACACCCTGCTCCAGGTGCTCGACGACGGCCGGATCACCGACGCGCAGGGCCGCACCGTCGACTTCCGCAACACCATCGTCATCATGACCTCCAACATCGGCTCGGCCCACCTGCTCGACGGCGTCACCCCCGACGGCGAGGTCAAGCCCGATGCCCGGGCGCTGGTGATGGGCGAGCTGCAGAGCCACTTCCGGCCCGAGTTCCTCAACCGCGTCGACGACATCGTGCTGTTCAAGCCGCTCGGCCTGAAGCAGATCGAGCGCATCGTCGAGCTGCAGATCGACGACCTGCGCCGGCGGCTGGCGGAGCGGCGGATCACCGTCGAACTCAGCGACGCCGCCCGCGAGCTGATCGCCGAGCAGGGCTTCGACCCCGTCTACGGCGCCCGGCCGCTGCGCCGGTACATCTCCCACGAGGTGGAGACGCTGGTGGGCCGGGCTCTGATCCGCGGCGACGTGCGGGACGGCACGGCGATCGGGGTCGACGCCCGGGACGGCGAACTGGTGGTGACCTACGGCGACCGGCCGCGGACGACCGCCCAGGGCCGGCTGGCCTCGTGAGAGGGAGGCGGGAGCGATCATGTCCGTGACGTCCGTGAACCGGAGCACCACCGTCGCCTGCGGCACCTGCGGGCGCACGAACCGCGTGCCGGTGGCGGCGCAGGGGCGGCCCCGCTGCGGCAACTGCGGCGCCGCGCTGCCGTGGATCGTCGACGCGGGCGACGACGACTTCGACGGGATCGCCGGGACCACCGGGGAGACGGCCCCGGTCGTGCTGGTGGACCTGTGGGCCACCTGGTGCGGTCCCTGCCGTCTGGTGAGCCCCGCGCTGGAACGGGTCGCCCGGCAGCTCGCCGGGAGGCTCAAGCTCGTCAAGGTCGACATCGACCGCGCGCCGGCGATCGCACAGCGCTTCCAGGTGATGGCGGTGCCGACCCTGGTCCTGCTCGGCCGGGGCGAGGAGATCGCCCGGCGGGCGGGCGCGGCGCCCGACCACGAACTGCGCCGATGGGTGGAGGAGAGCATCGCGGACCGCGGCTGACGCCGCCCGGCCGGCGGAAGGAGCACTGTCATGGTGAGGCAACCGGGCCCGTGCCCGGCGGCCGTGGTCCGCACGGCCGGGCGCACGGTCTGATGGACGCCTCGGCCACCCCCGCGCGCCGTGTCGCGCGCGAGACTCCCGACCGCTACGGCGCCTTCCCGCGGCTGACGCAGGCACAGCTCGGCGAACTCTCGGCGCACGGCGAGCGCCGCCGTACGCACGACGGCGAGGTGCTGTTCCGCGAGGGCGAGCCCTTCCAGGAGTTCCTCGCCCTCCTCGGCGGCACCGTGGAGATCCTCCACGGCTACGGGGGGCCGGACGAACGAGCGGTCGCCGTCCACGGCCCCGGCCGGTTCCTCGGCGAACTCGGCCTGCTCGAAGGGCGGACGGCGTTCGAGACGGCCGTGGTCCGCGAGTCCGGGGAGATCCTCGCCGTGCCGGTGGCGCGCCAGCGCGAACTGGTCGCCCGCGACCCGGTCCTGGGCGACCTGGTGCTGCGGGCCCACCTCGGGCGCCGCTCCCTGCTCATCGGGCTCGGCGTGGGCCTGCGCGTCCTCGGCTCGCGCCACTCGCCGCGGACCTTGCGGCTGCGCGAGTTCGCGGCGCGCAACCGGCTGCCCCACCGGTGGATCGACCTGGAGAGGGACAAGGAGGCCGAGGCGCTGCTTCGCCGGTTCGGCATCCGCCCCGAGCAGACCCCGGTGGTCATCTGGAGGGGGCAGCAGGTGCTCCGCAACCCCACCCCCGCCGAACTCGCCCGTCTCGTCGGGCTGCCGGCACCCGGCCGCCGGCCGGCCGTCCACGACCTCGTCGTGATCGGCGCGGGCCCCGCGGGTCTCGCGGCCTCGGTGCACGGGGCGTCCGACGGGCTCACGACCGTCACCGCCGACGCGGTGGCCACCGGCGGCCAGGCCGCCTTGTCCTCACGCGTCGAGGACCACCTCGGCTTCCCCTCCGGCATCTCCGGGCGCGAACTCGCCGAGCGCTGCGTGCTCCAGGCGCACGGGTTCGGCGCGCGGCTCACCGTGCCCGCCGAGGCGACCGCGCTGGAGGCCGGTGACGACCACTGCACGGTCACCTTCGCCGACGGCTCGCACAGCCGGGCCCGTGCCGTCGTCCTGGCGCCGGGCGTGCACTACCGCAGGCTCGACGTCCCGGGCATCGGGCGCTTCGAGGGCGGCAGCGTCTTCTACGCCGCCACCGTCCATGAGGCGGGCCGGTACGGACCGCACCCGGTCGCCGTCGTCGGCGGCGGGGACTGCGCGGGACAGGCGGCGCTCCTCCTCGCCGGGCACTCGCCCCTGGTGCGCCTCGTGGTCCGCGGCGACGACCTCGACCGGCACATGTCGCGCTACCTGGTGGACCAGGTGCGGCGCCACCCACGGATCGAGGTGCTGCTCGACAGCGAGATCCGCGCGGTCGCCGGCACGGACGCGCTGGAAACGGTGACGGTGGAGAACACCGTCACCGGCGCGTGCCACGAGGCCACCGCGAGGGCGCTGTTCGTGCTCATCGGCGCCCGCCCGCGCACGCGGTGGCTGCGCGGCGTGGTCGGACTCGACGAGGGCGGCTTCGTCCTCACCGGCCCCGCCGCCGAGGCGGCGGCCGACGCGGACGTCTGGGCACCGCTCGGGCGCGGCCCGATGCTGCTGGAGACGACCCTGCCCGGCGTGTTCGCCGCCGGGGACGTCCGCAGCGGCTCGGTCAAGAGGGTGGCCGCCGCGGCCGGCGAGGGGGCGATGGCGATCCGCCTCGTGCACGAGCACCGCGCGCAGGAGGGCAATCTCGTCCGCTCATCGGACCAGGGGGAGGGGCAGCCGGTGCCGGGCCGACCGTCCTCCTGGCGCTGACCCCCGGGTCCGGCCCGGAGGCGACGGGCCCGCGCCCACCTCCCGGGCGTCCTGCCATAAGGTGCCGGTCATGAGCCATCCGACCCCGTGGGAACCCAAGAACCCCTTGGAGCAGCGGGCCTCGCACGAGGACCGCGACCGGATATCCGACGTCCTGCGGGTCGCCGCCGGGGACGGCCGGCTGAGCCTTGAGGAACTGGAGGAGCGGCTGGAGGCCTGCTACGCGGCCCGCACCTACGCCGACCTCGCCCCGCTGGTCGCCGACCTCCCCGGCCAGGACCTGGTGCGGCAGCCGCCGCGGCAGCCCCGGCCGAAGGACGTCGTGCAGACCAGGCGGGTGGGCGGGAACCTCCGCTGCGAGGGGGCCTGGCTGGTGCCGAAGAGGCTGGAGGCGGAGGTGCGCGGCGGCAATGTGGTCCTCGACTTCACCTCCGCCACGGTCACCGAACCGGTCACCGAGGTCGACGTGACGCTGCGCGGCGGCAATCTGCGGCTGATCGTCCCGGCGGGCCACGAGGTGGACGCCGCCGGGGTCGAGATCCGCGGCGGCTCCGTCGTGCACCGCCGCACGGGCGACCGGGACCGGGACGCCCCGGTCGTGCACCGGATCGTGGTCACCGGCCGCATCGTGGGCGGCAACGTGGTGGTCGTCCCGCCCCGTCCCCCGCGCCGTCCGGGCCGCCTCCGCAGGATGCTGGGCCGCGGCTAGGAGCTCCGACCGCCGTCGTCACCAGGACGTTGTGGAAGTTCCTCAGCCGGCACCTGTGCCACCCCGTCGAACTGCTCGGCGAGGCGTCGCGGGCCTGCGAACGCATCGGCATCGACTTCGCCCGGGTCGACTCGCTCGCCGCCTACGCCGACGGCGCCTGGGCCGGCGAGACCCTGGCCCAGCGGCCGCGCCCGCTGAGCCGGGCCATCGGCGAGATCGTCCTGCGGGCCACCGACCTGGCCGACGCGGGCGGCTGGATCGGCGACGCCGACCGCGCCGCCGCCGCGCGGCTGCTCGGCGCCCTGGGCTCCGACCACCCCGCCGACCTGACCGTCGACGACGCGGCGCTGCTCGCCCGGCCCTCCCGCGCCCGGGAGGCGGCGGCCGCCAGGTGCGAGCCTCGCCGCCCCGCTGGGCGAGTGCGCCGCCGCGCTGCCCGCGCCCGAGAGCCTGCCCGAGGAACGGATCCTGGCCGACAGCGGTCCGCTCGCCGCGCCGCAGGCGTTCGACCTCGAACGCGCCCCGCGCGTGATCGTTCCGGCGACCGGGGAGCGTTCGGGCGTACATTCGACATATGCGACAGCCAACCGCCGGCGCGCGGCTGCCGGCCCGAGAAGCGGGGCTCCGGGTCCTCTGACGCCATGGGACCGCGATGAGCAGCACCTTCTGGCGCCGTATCCGGTGGCACCCGCCGCAGGGGACCGCCCCACCGGGCCCGCCGACCGCGAGGTCCTGGCTGATGACGCTGGCACACGGCCCCGGGCCGCTCATGGTGGCAGTGGTGATGATCGCGGGCATCCTCATTGCCGGTTTCGTCATCCCGACCACGCAGCACCTCGCGTCCCTGATGGCCGTCGTCCCCGCGACGACGGCGGCTCTGGCGGGACCGCGGCTGACCACGGTGATCGCCGCTCTGTCCTGTGTCGCCGCCTTCGCGCTGGACGCCCACGACGACCTCCTGCACACCTCGATCCCCGCCGTCCACCTGGCGGAGATCGCGCTGATCTCCGCGTTCGTCATCGCCTCGCGGAGTATCCGTGACCGCAGCGTGCGGGAGCTGACCGAGGTACGGATCGTCTCCGACACCATCCAGCGCGTGCTGCTGCGACCGCTGCCCGCGCACCTGGGGCATCTTCGGATCCGGGCCACGTACCACGCCTCGCACCCGCACGCGCAGATCGGCGGCGACCTCTACGCGGTGTCCAAGTGCGCGGCCGGGGTGCGCATCCTGATCGGCGACGTCAGGGGCAAGGGCCTGCCGGCGGTCGAGGACGCGGGGGCGCTGCTGGGCGCCTTCCGTACCGGTGCCCGCAGGATCCGGTCGCTGCAGGAGTTGATGGCCGAGCTGGAGTTCAGCGTGCGCAGCCACTTCGAGGAGGCGGGCCTGTCGGACGCCGACGCGGTGGAGCGTTTCATCACGGCCCTGCTCATGGAGGTGCCGGACGAGGGCGACACGGTCCATGTGGTCAACTGCGGCCATCCGCCGCCGTACCTGGCCCTCGGGGCGGACACCCTGCTGCTGGCGCCCACGGCGCCGTCTCCCCCACTGGGCCTGGGCAGCCTGAGCCCCGGCGACTACCCGGTGGACGTGTTCCCCTTCTCCCGCCGGGCGACGCTGCTGCTCTACACCGACGGTGCGATCGAGGCCCGCAACTCCGACGGCCAGTTCTACGACCTCGGGGCGCACGTCGCCGCCTGGCCGCGCTCCCAGCCGGAGGACCTGCTGCGGCACGTACTGGACGGCCTCTCCCGCCACGTCGGCGGCGGCCCCATGGAGCTCGACGACGACATCGCGCTGATCGCCGTCCAGTACGGCGACGACCTGCCCGCCCCCGCGGCCGCGCCGGCCGCCGAGGCCCTGGCCGAGGGCCGCGCGTCGTTCAGCCGTCCTGACGTCCGGGCGGTTCCTCGGCGGGGAACAGGACCGGGCTGATCAGGTGCCGGGTCCGGTCCGGGGCCGGGCCGTGTCCCAGACGCGGGAGGAGGACGGCACGCATCTCCTCGATCATCTCGGCGCGTTCGTCCTCGCTGAGCCAGACGGCGTGCTGGCGGTACCCGACGGCGTCGGCGGCCGGGTCGGCGCCGTCCCGGTCGAGGTAGGCGTTGAACTCGGCGAGCAGGGTCGCCATGGCCACCGCGAAGATCCGTCGGTGGTCGTCGCGGCCGACGGACGCGGCCGTCTTCGCGTCCACCACTGCGCGGGCGCGGTGCAGCCGGTAGCGGCGCTCGACGGCCCCGCGCACCCGCTGCTCGCCCTCGACCTCCAGCAGGCCGCCGTCGGCCAGGAGGCCGACGTGCCGGTAGACGGTGGCCTTGGAGACGTCCGGGAGCAGGCCGCACAACTGTGTCGTGGTGAGCGTCCGGCCGCCCGACAGGGCGTGCACGATGCGGAGCCGCACCGGGTGCAGGAGCAGATCGACCGGTTCCATGGACACACGATCTCACGTCCGATACCTTTCTCAAAGTTGAGAATGATGGGGAGGGAGACAGCCCGCATGACACAACGAGCGCACGGGACAGCGGCCGGTCCGGAGGACGCGGCCGGTCCTGGGCCCGCCGTGGTCCGGCAGCCGCCGCTGGGACGGTTCCACGAGGTCGCCGGACGCCGGCTCCTGCTGCACCGCTCCGGCAGCGGGGGTCCGGCCGTGGTGCTGCTGGCCGGCGCCGGCATGGTCGGACTGGACTACCTCAACCTCCACGACCGCGTCACCGGCTCGACCACCTGCGTCCTCTACGACCGCGCGGGCACCGGATGGAGCGCGTCGGTCCCCCTGCCGCGCACGGCGTCCGAGGTCTCCGGCGAACTGCACGACCTGCTGCGCACGGCGGGCGTACCGGGCCCCTACCTGCTGGTCGGCCACTCCCTCGGGGCCGCGTACGCACGCCATTTCGCGCACCGGTTCCCCGGCGAGACGGCGGGCCTGCTCCTGCTGGACCCGTTCCACGAGGACATGTACGCCCAGGCGCCGCGGGAGGTCCGCGAGAAGCTGGAACGGATGAAGGAGGCGGAGCTGCCGGAGGCGACGCAGGAGCAGATCGACCGCTCCCGCGAGGTGCTGGCCGAGCACTTCGCCGCCTGGCCGCCGGGCGTACGGGAAGCCCTCGCCGAGTACCACCTCACCGCGTGGCGGACCGGGTGGGTGGAGGACGGGAATCTGCACACCGTGGTCGCCGACGAGCTCCGGCGGGCGCGCGATCTCCCGGACGTGCCGCTGACCGTCCTCTCGGCCATGGGCGTCGACCCGACGCAGGCAGCCCTGTGGACGGAGCGGACGGTGCGGGACATGAACGCCGCCAAGCTCGGCCTGCACGCGGGGCTCGCCGCGTCGGTGCCGCGCGGCACCCATCGTGTCGTCGACGACGCGGGGCACGGATGGCTCCACGAGGAGCGCCCGGACGCCGTGCTCGACGCGATCGGGGAGCTCCTGCGCCTCGCGTCCCGCTGAGCCCGCGCGGCCGGCCGCGTCACCACCGGTGAGCGCGCGGACGCGGACGGGCGGCCGCATGGCACACCGGCCACGGACGACCGTGGAGCCGCTCCCCGGGACCGTGCCGGGCGGGAGACCGAAACGTCCTGGCCGGAAGGACGGGCCGCGGCCCCCGGCACGTGCCAGGATGACCGCGTGAGTGCCTTCTCGTCCCTGCGGGCATCGGGGCAGACGCCGCGCAGTCCGGGCACGTCCGCCCCGCTGCTGCGGTTCCTGCGGACCGAGACGGCCAGCGCGGCCTATCTGCTCGCCGCCACGATCCTCGCCCTGGTGTGGGCGAACGCGGCGCCCGGCAACTACGCCTCGGTCTGGCACACCCATCTGTCGCTGACCCTGGGGTCCCACGGGGTGTCCCTGGACCTGCGGGAGTGGGTCAACAGCGGCCTGATGACGCTGTTCTTCTTCATCGTGGGCCTGGAGGCCCGGCGCGAGTTCGACCTCGGCGAGTTCCGCGAACGCATGCGGATCACCCTGCCGACGGCCGCGGGGCTGGCCGGGATGCTGCTGCCGCTCGCCATCTACCTCGCGGTCACGCACGGCAGGCACGGCGCGAGCGGCTGGGGCACCGTGATCTCCACGGACACCGCTTTCGCGCTGGGGATGTACGCCCTGGTGGGACGGCGGCTGCCGGTCGCGACCCGGGCCTTCGTGCTGACCACCTCAGTGGTCGACGACTTCGTCGCGCTCGCGGTCATCGCGATCGCCTACACCAGCGGCGTGTCCTGGCCGGCGCTGTTCGCCGCGATCGGCCTCTTCGTCGCGGGCACCCTGATCGGCAACTACGTGGTGCGCCTCTGCGGCGAGTGGCGCGGCGTCGCGTACGCGCTGACCGGCGTCGCCGTCTGGTTCGCGATGCTGGAGTCGGGTGTGGACCCGGTCGTGACCGGCCTGGCGCTGGGCCTCATGGCGTGCGACTACCCGGCCCGCGGCGAGGACCTGCGCCGGGCAAGCCTGCTCTACCTGCGCTTCCGGGAGCAGCCGACGCCGGGCCTGGAACGCTCGGCGCGCCGCGGTCTGGCGAGGTCGGTGTCACTCAACGCACGGCTGCAGCAGCTCTTCCACCCCTGGACCAGCTATGTGATCGTCCCCGTGTTCGCCCTGGCCAACGCGGGCATCACCGTGAACTCCTCCCAGCTGTCCGCGGCCTTCACCTCCGCCATCACCCTGGGCATCGTCGCCGCCTATGTGATCGGCAAACCGCTCGGCATGGTGGGCGGCTCCGCGCTGACGACGTGGCTGAGCCGGGGACGGCTGCGCCCCCCGGTCGGCTGGGGCGCTGTGACGGTCGGCGGGGCCATCTCCGGCATCGGCTTCACCATCGCCCTGCTCATCGCCAACCGGGCGTTCGAAGGCCGGCAGCTCGCCGAGGCCAAGATCGGCATCCTCTGCGCCGTTCTCCTCTCCTTCGTCCTGACCTGGCTCGTGACCCTCGTACTGGCCCGGCTGCCCCGGGCCCGGCGGCGACGGGCGCTGCTCGGCAAGGCGGAGCAGTTGGAGGACCTGGCCGAGCCCGTGGACCCCGAGCGCGACCACATCCGCGGTCCCCATGACGCCATGGTCACCGTCGTCGAGTACGGGGACTTTGAATGCCCCTACTGCGGGGAGGCGGAGCCGGTCATCCGCGACCTGCTCGCGGACTTCGGCGACGTCCGGTACGTCTGGCGCCATCTGCCGCTCTCCGACGTGCACCCCAACGCCGTGCTCGCCGCCCGCGCCGCGGAGGCCGCCGCGGTCCAGGAGCGCTTCTGGGAGATGCACGACCAGCTCTTCGCCCACCCCCAGTCCCTGGACGGCCAGGGCCTGGTCCGGCTCGCCGGCGCGATCGAACTCGACATGGAGCGCTTCCGCCGCGACCTGGACGCCCGCCCCGTCGCGCTGCGAGTGGCGGAGGACGCCGAGTCCGCCGACCTCAGCAACGTCTCGGGGACGCCGACGTTCTTCATCAACGGCCGCCGGCACTACGGCGCGTACGACATCGAGACGCTGTCGGCCGCGGTGCACACCGCTCTGGAGCGCGCCAAGACCCTCCGTCACTACTGAGGGGAGCGTCCGGGACCGGTCCCCGGGTGGTCCGCCTCGTACGGGTCGGCCGGGGCGCCCTCCGGGGCTTCCCGCTCCAGTTCCCGCCTGGCGGCCAGCAGTTCCTCGCGGACCTCGGCGCCGACCGTCGGGTACTGGGGGTCGATCTCCATCAGCGTGTGCGCGAGCACGGCCGCCGCGCAGATCCGCGCGAACCACTTGCGGTCCGCGGGCACGACGTACCAGGGCGCCCAGGTGGTGCTGGTGGCCGACAGCATCTCGGAGAAGGCCTTCTGGTAGTCGTCCCAGTGCCGCCGCTCCCGGACGTCGGCGGCGGAGAACTTCCAGTTCTTCTCCGGCAGGTCGATCCGCTTCAGGAAACGGGCGCGCTGCTCCTCCTTGGAGAGGTTCAGGAAGACCTTGACCACCTTGAAGCCGTTGTCCGTGAGGTAGCGCTCCCAGTCGTTGATCTCCCGGTAGCGGCGCTTCCACAGCGCCTTGCCGTGCGGGGCGCCGGGCAGCCGCTGCCGGTCGAGGACCTGCGGGTGCACGCGGACGACGAGGACCTCCTCGTAGTGCGACCGGTTGAAGATCGCGATGTCCCCGCGGGCGGGCAGCCTGCGGGCATAGCGCCACAGGTAGTCGTGGTCCAGTTCCTCGGCGGAGGGCACTTTGAAGCTGCTGACCTTCACCCCCTGCGGATTGACGCCGCTCATGACGTGGCGGATCGTCCCGTCCTTGCCGCCGGCGTCCAGCGCCTGGAGGCACAGCAGGACTCCGTAGGTGTCCTGGGCGGCCAGCCGCGCCTGGTACTCGGCGAGCAGCGCCACACCGGCCTTGAGCAGTTCCACGCCCTCCGGTTTGGTCAGGTGGGCCTTGTAGCGCGGGTCGAAGTCCTCGGCCAGGTCCACCTTCGACCCCGGCTTCACGCGCAGCGGCTCGATGAACTCCGCAATGCGCCGGGCACTCGTGTCGGCCATCGCGGCCACCCTTCCCTTCCCGCTCCCCGTCCCCCGGCGGGCACCGGCAGGCGTCACGGGGAGTACCGCAACGCTCCGCCGGTGCGCCGGCCGCGTCAACCGCACCACGGCCGTTCGCCTGACCCGCCGGGCGCCGGTCAGACGGCCGGTGCCGGCCGCACGGCGGCGGTCCCGGGGGCGGTGCGGGTCTCCACCCAGGAGCGCAGGGCGACGCTGCTGGCGTGGTCGCGGTGCCGCAGCCCCGTCAGGTCCAGTTCGACCGGACGGTGCGCGGGCAGGGCCTCCAGGACGTCGAGCATCTTCGGCAGGCGCAGGAAGGTGGCGTTCCCGCTGAGCCGCACGGTGATGGCGCCCTGGCCGCGGTCGGTGACGGCCACGTGCACCTGCGACATCTCCCACGCGGTCTTGGCGACGGCGAGCCCCAACCCGATGAGGACGCCCTCGAACATGTTGACCGTCACGATGGCCGTGACGGTCACCGCCAGTACGACGGCCTCGCCCCGGTGCGCGGGCCACAGCGCCCGCAACTGGGCGACCGGCAGCAGTTTGACGCCAGCGTGCACCAGGACACCGGCCAGGGCGGCGAGCGGGATGTACCCCAGGACGGCCGGCAGCAGCGCGGCGAACAGCAGCAACCACACGCCGTGCAGCACACGGGAGGCCTTCGTGCGGGCCCCGGCGTGCACATTGGCCGAGCTGCGCACGATGACGGCCGTCATGGGGAGCGCCCCCAGCAGACCGCACACGGTGTTGCCCGCGCCCTGGGCCATCAGTTCCTTGTTGTAGCGGGTGCGCGGGCCGTCGTGCAGCCGGTCCACCGCAGCCGCGCTGAACAGGCTCTCCGCGGAGGCGATCAGTGTGAACGCCACCACGGTGCCGAGCACTTCGAGCGAGGCGAGGCCGCCGAGCGTATCGGCGCCGGGCAGCCGCAGCGCGTCCAGCACTCCCCGCACCTGGACGGACTTCAGCGGCAGGTGGAGCAGCGCCCCGGCCGCCGTGGCGCAGGCGACCGCCACGAGCGCCCCCGGCACCACCCGGGCCCTGGCGGGCAGCCTCTGCCACAGCACGATGACCGCGATCGTCCCCACCCCGACGGCCAGGGCCGACAGCGCCCGCGGTTCGGTCGCCACATCGACGACCAGGCCGGGCAGACCCGTCAGTTTGCCGGGGCCGGAGGCGGGTGCCTCGTGGTCGGCCATCGCGTACAGCTGCCCGACGATGATGATCAGGCCGATGCCGCCGAGCATCCCCTCGACCACCGACACCGAGATGGCCCGGAACCACCGGCCCAGGCCGGCCGCGCCCAGGACGAGTTGCAGCACGCCGGTGGCGAGGACGACGACGCCGAGCGCCGCCACACCGTGCTCCCGCACGGCCTCGTACACGAGCACGGTGAGGCCCGCGGCCGGCCCGCTGACCTGGAGGCTGCTGCCCGGCAGCAGGCCGGTCACCAGGCCGCCCACGATGCCGGTGACCAGGCCCAGTTCTGCGGGGACGCCGGAGGCGACGGCGACGCCCACGCACAGCGGCAGGGCGACGAGGAAGACGACGAGCGAGGCGGTGAGGTCGGTGCGCAGGACGCGGGTGACGGACTGGACGGCAGGAGGCATGGCGTGCACCTTCGTTGCGGATCGCGGACAGGGGGCGCCCGGCCCACGAGGGCCGGGCGGACCGGGGACGGGCCACGTCCCCTGCGCGGGGGCGAGCGGCCCCTGCCCTGTCAGCAGCGCGGAACGGGCGGCGCCGAGGGAGCGTTCGGCGGTTGGGCGGCGGCAGTGGCGGCACGGCACGCACCGCCGTCCGGCGCGGCCGCCCGGGCACGGTCGTCGTGCGTCACGGCCGTCGCGAAGTCGCGTACGGCGTGCCCGTACCGGGAGTGCGGGGCGCCCACACGGCAGGAGCCGGGGCCGCCCCCGTGGTGCCCGCTGTCGGCCGGGACGGCCAGTGCCCGGAGGGGAGCGCACGCGGGCGCGGCGCACCGGCCGGTCCCGGGGGAGGCCGCGTGCGCGCCGGCGGGCGTGAGGGCCGCGTGCAGGAGCGCGAACAGGGCGACCAGGACCGCCGCGCACCACATGCCGCGCCGCGTGGGGCGGCGGGTGCAGGCGTCAGGCCGCATGGGGACCCCCTTGAGTTCCTCCTACGAGGGAACCTCCCGACCCCGCGAAACCCGGGCCGCCCGGGGCGCGGGTCCGCGCGTTTCACCCGCAATGGTGAACGCCGCGGTCACCGCCCGGCGTCCCCCAGGGCCTGCTCCGCCCAGATCGTCTTGCCGGTGTCCGTGTAGCGGCTCCCCCAGCGGCTGGAGAGCTGCGCGATCAGGAACAGGCCGCGCCCTCCTTCGTCGGACAGGCGCGCCCGGCGCAGCCGCGGCTGGGTCTGGCTGGCGTCGGACACCTCGCAGACCAGGTTCTCGTCGCGGATCAGGCGCAGGCCCACGGGGGCGCCGCCGTAGCGGATGGCGTTGGTGACGAGTTCGCTGGTGATCAGCTCGGTGGGGAACGCCAGGTGCGTCAGGTTCCAGTGCTCCAGCTGCGCCTCCACCGCCGTGCGGGCCTCGGCGACCACCGCGGGGTCGGCGGGGAACCGCCAGGTGGCCACGGCGTCGGGGGGCAGCGGCCGCATGCGCGCGACGAGCAGGGTCACGTCGTCGTCGGGCGGCTCGGGGAGCAGTTCGTCCAGGAGCGTGCGGCCGGTGCGGGTGGGCGTGGCGCTCTCCGCGGCGTCGGTGGAGAGCACGGCGCGCATGCGGGCCAGCCGCTCCGCCGGGGTGCCGTCGGGCTGCGACAGCAGCGGCAGGTTGTAGAAGGCGAGCATGCTGCCCGGCGGGATGTCGAACCCCACGGGCTCGAAGGGCAGGCTGTCCACCCCGAGCGGTGGCCCGGGCTTGACGTCGACGACCTCGGCGGGGGCGCCGGGAGCGGCGAAGACCGGCGGCGGATGCCCGGCGCTGGCCATGTCGCAGCGGCCCGCCACGGGGTCGTACACGCAGTACAGGCAGGTCGCCCCGGTCGCCGGCGGCGGTGCGTCCCCGGGTCCGTCCTCCGGCGGCAGGTCCAGGTCGCCGAGCCGGACCACCAGGTCGTCCAGATGGGCGAGGAGTTCGCCCGGCGACAGGTCGAGGTCGCCCAGCGTCTGCACGGCGGTGCGGAGCCGGCCCATGGTGGCCGCTGCGTTGAGGCCATGGCCGGTCACGTCGCCGATGACGAACGCCAGCCGCGAGGAGGACAACGGGATGACGTCGAACCAGGCGCCGCCGACGCCCTCCGTGCTGCCGGCCGGGACGTAGCTGCCGGCGGTCCGCGCCGCGCGGGTCTCGGTGACGGCCGGCGGCAGCAGGCTGCGCTGCAGTGCCTCCACGGTGCGGTGCTCACGGGTGTAGCGGCGGGCGTTGTCCAGGCCGAGGGCGGTCCGCGAGGCGATCTCCTCGGCGAGGGCCGCGTCCCCTTGGCCGAACGGGGCGACGTCGCGGGTGCGCCACAGCATCAAGGTGCCCAGCACCAGGCCGCGGGCGCTCAGCGGCACCACGAGGAACGAATCGGCGGCCTCCGGCAGCAGTACTTGGGCCTCTTCCGAGCGGAGACCCGGGCCGGCCCGCCACTGGTCCAGGTGCGGCAGGAGTCCGGCCGTGCCCCGGCGGACGTGCTCCGCCGCCACGCCCGGCACCTCGAACGTGGCACCGAGCGGGTGGATGTCGGGCGGCCAGCGCCCGTCGGAGGAGGCCACCGCGACCCGCTGGAAGCCGGCCCCAGGTCCCGCCTCGCCGGGTTCCTGTCCGATCAGCACACCCTGGGTGAGGTCCACGGCCGCCAGGCTGGCGAAGCCCCTCGAGATCAGGACGTCCGCGAGCTCCCGGGCGACGGTGGGGACGGCCAGGCTGCGGCCGATCCGTTCGGCGGCGGCCTGCAGCAGTGACATGCGCTCACGCGCCGCGTGTTCCTGCGTGACATCGGTGAAGACGACCGCGACACCGATGGGGCGGCCGGTGGACGCGTTCAACCGGAAGGCGGAGAACGACAGCGCCCGCTCCTGCTCCGGCGCGCTCCGCAGCCGAGCGCTGTGCACCCAGTCGACCATCGGCTCCCCCGTCTCCGCGACCCGCCGCAGTTGCGCGCGCACCGCCTCGGCGTCCGGGGGGATCAATTCGTCCTCGACACCGCGGATGAACGCCTCCGCCGTGTTGTCGGCCACCGGCACATGGCCCAGGGTGTGCGGGGCGAGGTTGAGGCGGGTCGTGGTCAGATCCATGCCGTGGATCGCGAGTCCCACCCGCTGCTGCCGGAACAGGGCCCTGACCAGTGCCTGGTCCTCCTGGCGGCGGACGGCGAGCGACAGGGGCGTGATGTTCACGACGAGTCCCTCGCCGCCGGGCGCCAGCATGCGCCGCGACTCCATGCACACCATGACGGTCGTTCCGTCCCCGCGGCGCAGCTCCAGATCGCCGTGCGACCCCGCCAGGGGCCACAGACCGGGGTCGGCGAGCAGGTCGGCGACCGGGTGGCCGCAGAGGTCCTCGGGCCTCAGACCGGTGAGTTCGCGCACCGCGTCGCTGCACATGACGACGCTGCCGTGCCCGTCGACCACGAGCACGGCGCCGCTGTCGTGCGGCGTCTCGAGATTGCGGAGGTCGGTGTGGTGCGTGCTCACCCATGCGCCCGCTTTCCTGGACTTCCCTCCCATTCAAACCCCCGGGTGCCACCGGGCGCAGCGCGGCGAGGTCGGCGGTGCCCGGGGAAGCGCAACGGTCGTGGACGACCGGGGAGCGCAGAGCGGCCGTTGCACGCCCCCGCGCCGGGCCGTCGGATCCTCCGCACCCGTTCTCCACAGCGGTGGATCCGCCGTCGTCCCTCCCCCACTCCATGGTTTCCGGGGCACTTCGACAGCGCGGTTCGTACGGAACGTCAACCTCCGGCACCGGGTGTCCCGCGCCGGGGGGCGCGTGGTCGCACGGCAGGGTGCACCAAGGGCGCAGCCGTATGCAGAGAGCGCACGGAGGCCTACTGTGCGCACATGCCAGCAACCCCGCTAGAGCGCGCCGAGTACTTCGTGTGGCTGACCGCACGCGTGCTCGACCAGCGCAGGTTCGCGTACCACTTCAGGAACGGGCCGGCGGACGCGGTGGAGTCCGCGCTGACCGCGTACCGCAACGACGACGAGGGATTCGGCCACGCGCTGGAGCCGGACCTGCGCGGCCCGGTCAGCCAGCCGCTGCACGTCGCCCGCGCCCTGCGCGTGCTCGACGAGATCGGCAGGTGCGGCAGCCAGCGCGCCGAGCGGATCTGCCGCTACCTGACCGCCGTCTCCACCCCGGAGGGCGCACTGCCGGCGGTGCACCCCTCCGTGCGCGGCTACCCCGTCGCCCCCTGGCTGCCGGTGGTGGACGACCCGCCGGGCGACCTGCTGACCACCGCGCCGGTGGTCGGGACGCTGCACCGCAACGGGGTGTGGCACGCCTGGCTGTTCCGGGCGACGGACTTCTGCTGGGAGGCGATCGACGCGCTGGACAAGACCCATCCCTACGAGGTCGTCGCGGCCCTGGCCTTCCTCGACCACGCGCCGGACCGGATGCGGGCCCGGGAGGCGGCCGCGCGGCTGGGGCGCCTGGTGCGCGAGCAGCGCCTCGTCGCGCTGGACCCGCGGCGCGCGGGGGACGAGCCCGTCCCGTCCGGCTACGCGCCCGGCGAGCACCACTTCGCGTACGACTACGCGACCGGCCCGGACTCGCTGGCCCGCCAGTGGTTCTCGGACGCCGAGACGGACGCGGCACTGGACTTCCTCGCGGCGCAGCAGCAGGAGGACGGCGGCTGGCCGATCCGGTGGCACGCGTGGGCTCCCGGGACCGCGCTCGAGTGGCGGCCGGTCGTCACCGTCGACGCGCTGCGCACGCTGCGGGCCTACGGCCGGTCCCTGGACGGCTGAAGGGTCCCCGGCCCCCTCAGCCCGCCGCGGCGGCGTCGCGCAGCAGGAGCGCGGCCAGCGCCAGGGCCGTGCCGTGGGGCGTGGCGAGGTCGAGGCCGGTGAGTTCGGTGATACGGGCCAGCCGGTTGTCGACGGTGTTGGGGTGCAGGCCCAGCTGCCGGGCCGTGCTCCGGCGCTCCTGCCTGCTGCCCAGGTACGTGCGCAGGGTCTCCACCAGGTCCGGCCGCCCGGTGATCGGGTCGAGCAGCGCCGCGATCCGTTCCCCGCTGCCGTCGCGGTGCGCGAGGTGGTACTCGAGCAGGACGTCGTCGAGCCGGTGCAGTCCCGCCGCGAGTCCCCCGGCCCGGGCCACCCGAAGGATCTCCGAGGCCGTGCGGGCCGCCCCGGCGATCGCGCCCGGATCCGCGGCGGGCACGACGGCCACCCGTATCTCCGGCGAGCAGGCGTGCCGCAGCCGCGCCAGCAGGTCCTCGTCGGTGCCGTGCGACACGGCGTGGCCGGGCACGACCGCGTGACCGCCACCGGTGTCCAGCACGGCAGGCACGTCCGTCCCGTACGTCCGGTCGAGCGCCGCCTGCACGCGGCGCAGTTCCCGCCGCACCGCCAGGGGAGCGCGCACCGGGCCGTCGCCGGGCGGCAGGCGCAAGGCCAGCACCAGGGCGCCGTCCGCCAGGCCGAGCCGGGCCGCCGGGAAGTGGTCGGCGGGGAGCGAGCCGTCGAGCAGCGCCCGCACCAGGGAGCGGTCGCGTTCGCGCTCCTCGGCCGCCAGGGCGGCCCGTTCGTCGACGTACGTCTCGGACACCGCGCCCACCAGGTACTCCTGGGCGGCGAGCAGGAACCCCGCCAGCTCGATCAGCGCGTCCTCCTCGCCGGGCCGCGCGGCGGCGCGCAGCGACCGCCACAGGGCGTGCGTGCCCTGCAACTGGCCGCGGAGCAGGAGGTGCAACGGCAGCCCGTCGTCGGCGTGCTGGGCGGCGCGTTCCCGCAACAGGCGCGTGTCGCCGCGGTCGCCGCGTACGGCGCGCCGGATCAGCCAGCGCAGCCCGTGCCGCGCGGCCGCCGCGATGCGGGGGTCCTTCACCTCCGGTGCGAGGTCCGCGAGCACCGGGGGGCCGGTCAGGGCGGCGTCGGTGATCCGGGCGAGATCGCCCGCCTTGGACTCGCAGCGCGCGGCGAGAGCACGGGCCGCGTCGGAGAGGACCGGCAGGGCGTCGGCCCCCATCGTCCCCACCCCCACTTCCGCAACGGTTGTGACGGGTCACCCTAACGGGTCACCCCGTGACGGCCCGCAGCGATCCCGTCACCACGACCGCCACCGCGACGACCACGAGGAAAGGCGCGCGGAGCACCAACGCCACCGCGGCCGCCGCCAGTCCGGCACCGCGCGCGTCCAGCACCAAGGTGCGGCCCTCACCGAAGGTCTGCAGTGCCGTCAGCGCCGCCAGCAGCGCGATGGGCAGCAGTGCGGCCAGCCGCCGCACCAGGGGGCGTTCCAGGAAGCCGGCCGGAACGGAGAGACCGAGCAGTTTCACGGCGTAGCAGCCGAACGCGGTGGCCGCGATGGCGATCCAGGTGCTCAACGCACGTTCTCCTTGCGGCGGGTGGTGACCAGGACGAGGGGCGCGGCGAGCGCCGCGACCAGGATCGGCACACCGGCCGGCAGCAACGGCAGGCCGACCAGCGCGAGGAGAACCGCGACGGCCGCCGTGGCCCGTTCGCGGCGGCCCCGCAGCATGGGCGCGAGCAGCGCCAGGAACACCGCGGGGCCGGCCGCGTCCAGGCCCCAGTCGGCCGGGTCGCCGAGTGCGGCGGCGCCCAGGGCGCCGCCGAGCGTCGTCAGGTTCCACAACGCGTAGAGGCAGGCGCCGGTGACGGTGAATCCGAGGCGGGCGCTCGCCCGGTCGGGCTGGGCGAGCGCCACGGCCGAGGTCTCGTCGATCACCCACTGCGCCGCCAACGGGCGCAGGGCGCGCGGCAGCCCGAGCAGTCCGGACAGGCGGAGCCCGTAGAAGGCGTTGCGTATGCCGAGGAAGAAGGCCCCCGCCGCGGCCGCGTAGGCCCCGCTGCCCGCTCCCAGTGCGCCGACGAGCGCGAACTGCGAGGCGCCGGTGAAGACCAGCAGGCTGAGCGCGCAGGTCTGCAGCAGGCTCAGCCCGGCTCCGGCCGAGGTCACGCCGAAGGCGAATCCGGAGAGCCCCACCGCGACGCCCACTCCCAGGGCGTCGCGGACCACGGCCGGACGCGGCCGGCCGGAGCGCGCGTCCTCGGGGGCGTTGTCTGTGTTATCTGCGTTGTCTGTGTTGTCTGCGTTTTTGGTGTTCCCGGCGTTCCCGGTCTCGGTGTTCTCTGCGTCCATGGGTGCTGCGGTCACCCGGACGACGTTAGGCGGCGCCCTGGGAGCCGTCTTGTACGTTATTGCGCTCCCGCCGGTAGGCGCCGGGCGGTACACCGACGATGCGCGTGAAGTGCCGGTTCAGGTGCGGCTGGTCGGTGAAGCCGACGGCCACGGCCGCCGCGGCCGGCGCCGTTCCGGCGTCCAGGAGACGGCGTGCCCGGCGCACCCGCGCGTCGGTCAGCCAGGCGTGCGGCGGCATCCCGTACAGGTCGCGGAAGGCACGCAGCAGCGAGAAGGGGCTCGTGTCCAGGGCCGCCGCGAGCTCCGCCAGGGGCGGCGGATCGGCCAGCCGGTCCTCCAGCAGCTCCCGGGCGCGCTGCGCATTGCGCGCCCCGGCCGTCAGCGGCGTCCGCGCCGCCATCGTGCCGCCGTGGTCCCGCAGCAGGCGCGCGATGACCAGCCGCATCATGGTGTCGGCGGCGAGGGCGTTGTGCGCCTCGGCCGCCCGCAGCACCTCCGTGACCAGGCGCACCGCCTCCGGGTCCTCGGCCACCGCTGTCGCGAAGCGCGGCGTCCCGCGGATCACCGTCGTCTCCGCGGCCACGTCGGCGACCACGTCCACCCCGGGGTAGATCACGCTGTACGCCCACCCCTCCGGCACTCCGGCGTAGCCGGTGTGCACCACGTCCGGATTGACCAGCGCCAGCGCCCCCGGCCCGGCCCGCTCGACCGTGCCGTGGTGCTGGAAGGCCTCGACGCCCTTGGTGATGCCCGCGATCACGAACGACTCGTGCGTGTGCCGCACGAACGTCTTGCGCACGTACCGCGCCCGCAGCAGATCGACGTCCGGTAACCCCGGATGCCGCCAGTGCCGCGCCCGTTCCTCCCCTGCCATGTCCCCATTCTGCGCCGCCCCGGCCCCGGATCCTGCGGGCGACCGCAGCAGCAGTCACGTGCGCCGCACACATCGCATCCACCCCAGCCGCCACAGGCCGTCTGGCCACCGGTTCGGGCGGACGAGGGCGCGTTGTCAGTGGTCCGAGGCAGGATGGAAGGCATGTCGCGACGGAACAACGGGGGCGCACCGGAGGAGGCGGACACGGCCGGGGCGCTCGACGGATTCTCACCGGCCACGCGGGCGTGGTTCACGGGTGCCTTCCACGCGCCCACAGCCGCGCAGGCAGGGGCGTGGAAGGCCATCGCCGGGGGCTCCGACGTCCTCGTGGTGGCCCCGACGGGCTCCGGGAAGACCCTCGCGGCGTTCCTCGCCGCCCTCGACGGCCTGGCGTCGACACCGCCGCCCGCCGAACCCAAGCGCCGTTGCCGCGTGCTGTACGTCTCACCGCTGAAGGCCCTCGCCGTCGACGTCGAGCGCAATCTGCGCAGCCCGCTGACGGGCCTGCGGCACGAGGCGGTCCGCCTGGGGCTGCCGGAGCCCGAGGTGCGGGTCGGCATCCGGTCGGGCGACACCCCGGCCGCCGAGCGGCGGGCGCTGGCGACGCGGCCGCCGGACATCCTGATCACGACGCCCGAATCGCTGTTCTTGATGGTGACCTCCTCGACGCGGGACGCGCTGCGGGGCGTGGAGACCGTGATCCTCGACGAGGTGCACGCCGTGGCGGGCACCAAGCGCGGCGCGCATCTGGCGTTGTCCCTGGAGCGCCTGGACGAACTGCTGGAGCGCCCCGCCCGGCGCATCGGCCTGTCCGCGACCGTGCGCCCGGTGGACGAGGTGGCGCGCTTCCTGTCCCCGCAGCGCAAGGTGACGGTCGTGCAGCCGCCCTCGCAGAAGGAGTTCGACCTGTCCGTGGTCGTCCCGGTCGAGGACCTGGGCGAGCTGGGCGGTTCCCCCGCCTCGGAGACCGACGACCCGCGCCCGTCGATCTGGCCGCACGTGGAGGAGCGGATCGCCGACCTGGTGCAGAGCCACCGGTCCACCATCGTCTTCGCCAACTCCCGGCGCCTGGCGGAGCGTCTGTGCAACCGGCTGAACGAGATCGCCTACGAGCGCGCCACGGGCGAGCCGCTGCCCGAGGGCGCGCCACCGGCGGAGATCATGGCGCAGTCCGGCGCCGCCCACGGCGCGCCGCCGGTGCTGGCACGGGCACACCACGGCTCGGTCTCCAAGGAGCAGCGCGCCCTGGTCGAGGAGGACCTCAAGGCGGGCCGGCTCCCGGCCGTCGTGGCGACGTCCAGTCTGGAACTGGGCATCGACATGGGCGCGGTCGACCTGGTCGTCCAGGTGGAGTCGCCGCCCTCGGTGGCCTCCGGGCTGCAGCGCGTCGGCCGCGCCGGGCACCAGGTGGGGGCGGTCTCCACGGGAGTGGTGTTCCCCAAGTACCGCGGTGACCTGGTGCAGTCGGCCGTCGTCACCGAGCGCATGCGGGAGGGCGCTATCGAGGCGCTGCGCGTCCCGGCCAATCCACTGGACGTCCTGGCGCAGCAGCTGGTCGCGATGACGGCGCTGGACACATGGGACGTGGACGAGCTGCTGGCGGTGGTGCGCCGGGCCGCGCCCTTCGCGGCGCTGCCGCACTCCGCGTACACCGCCGTGCTGGACATGCTGGCCGGCCGCTACCCTTCGGACGCCTTCGCCGAGCTGCGGCCGCGCCTGGTCTGGGACCGGGTGGCGAACACGGTCACCGGCCGCCCCGGCACGCAGCGCCTGGCGGTGACCTCGGGCGGCACGATCCCGGACCGCGGCCTGTTCGGGGTGTTCCTCGCGGGCGCCGACCCGAAGAAGGGCGGCGGCCGGGTCGGGGAGCTCGATGAGGAGATGGTCTACGAGTCCCGGGTCGGGGACGTCTTCACCCTGGGCACGACCTCCTGGCGCATCGAGGACATCACCCGTGACCGGGTGCTGGTCTCCCCCGCGCCCGGCGTGCCCGGACGGCTGCCGTTCTGGAAGGGCGACCAGCTCGGCCGTCCGCTGGAACTGGGCCGGGCGGTGGGCGCGTTCCTGCGCGAGGTCGGCCGGCTCGACCCCGCCAAGGGACGCGAACGGCTGTCCGCGGCGGGCCTGGACCCGTTTGCCGTCGACAATGTGCTGGCCTATCTGGACGAGCAGCGCCGCGCCTGCGGCCATGTGCCGGACGACCGCACGATCGTGGTCGAGCGCTTCCGCGACGAGCTCGGCGACTGGCGCGTGGTGATCCACTCGCCGTTCGGCGCCCAGGTGCACGCGCCGTGGGCACTGGCCCTGGGCGCCCGCCTGGGCGAGCGGTACGGCTTCGACGCGCAGGTGATGCACGCCGACGACGGCATCGTGCTGCGCCTGCCCGACGCCGACCTGATGGGCCTCGACCTGCTGGACGTGGACCCGGCCCGCCAGGGTGCCGAGTTCGACACCGAGCAGTCCCCGGTGGGCGCCGCCGACGTGGCCTTCGACAAGGGCGAGGTCGAGCAGCTCGTGACCGATCAGGTGGGCGGTTCCGCGCTGTTCGCCTCCCGCTTCCGCGAGTGCGCGGCCCGCGCCCTGCTCCTGCCGCGCCGCGACCCGGGCAAACGCACCCCCCTGTGGCAGCAGCGGCAGCGCGCCGCGCAACTGCTCCAGGTCGCCTCGGAGTTCGGCTCCTTCCCGATCGTCCTGGAGGCGGTCCGCGAGTGCCTGCAGGACGTCTTCGACGTCCCCGGTCTGGTCGAGCTGATGGGCGACATAGAGTCGCGCAAGGTCAGGCTGGTCGAGGTCACCACCCCTGAGCCGTCGCCGTTCGCCAAGTCGCTGCTCTTCGGCTACGTCGCGCAGTTCCTGTACGAGGGCGACTCCCCGCTCGCCGAGCGGCGCGCCGCGGCACTGTCCCTGGACTCCCATCTGCTGGCGGAGCTGCTGGGCCAGGCCGAGCTGCGCGAACTGCTCGACGCCGACGTGATGGCGGAGCTGGAGCGGGAGTTGCAGTGGCTGACCGAGGAGCGCCGGATCAAGGACGCCGAGGGCGTCGCCGACCTCCTGCGGGTGCTCGGGCCGCTCGACGACGCCGAGCTGGCGGCCCGCGGCGCCGACCCGGGCTGGGCGGGCGACCTGGAGACCGCGCGCCGCGCCATCCGCGTGCGCATCGCGGGCGCCGACCGCTGGGCGGCCGTGGAGGACGCCGGGCGCCTGAGGGACGCGCTGGGGACCGCGCTCCCGGTCGGCGTGCCGGAGGCCTTCACCGAGCCCGTCAAGGACCCGCTGGCGGATCTGCTGGCCCGTCACGCCCGTACCCACGGCCCCTTCACCTCCGCGGAGGCGGCGTACCGCTTCGGCCTGGGCACGGCTGTCGCGGACGGCACCCTGCACCGTCTGGCCGCGTCCGGGCGCGTGGTCCAGGGCGAGTTCCGCCCCGGGGGCGCCGGGCACGAGTGGTGCGACGCGGGCGTGCTGCGCCGGCTGCGCCGCCGGTCCCTGGCCGCGCTGCGGCACGAGCTGGAGCCGGTGCCACCGGCCACCCTGGCGTCCTTCCTGCCGCAGTGGCAGCACGTGGGCACCCACGGCCTGCGCGGCCTGGACGGGCTGGTCCGGGCGGTGGAACAGCTCCAGGGCGCGGCCGTGCCCGCGTCGGCCCTGGAGAAGCTGGTGCTCCCGGCCCGGGTCACCGGCTACACCCCGGCGATGCTGGACGAACTGACCTCGGCCGGCGAGGTGGTGTGGTCGGGGGCCGGCGCCCTGCCGGGCAAGGACGGGTGGGTGTCGCTGTATCTCGCGGAGACCGCGCCCCTGTTGCTGCCCGAACCGCAGCCCCTGGAGCTCTCCCCGCTCCATCACGCCGTCCTGGACGCGCTGTCGGCCGGCTACGGTCTGTTCTTCCGGCAGATCGCCGAACAGGTGCGGGCGGCCGGGCACGAACCGAGCGACCCCGAACTGGCCGAAGTGGTCTGGGATCTGGCCTGGTCGGGCCGGCTCACCAACGACACCCTCTCGCCGTTGCGCGCGCTGCTGGGCTCGGGCCGCACGGCGGGCTCGACCGCCCACCGGGCACCCCGCGCCGTCCCGCGCGGCCGTTACGGGGGCCTCACCGGGCGTACCGGCGGAGTGCCGCGCGCCACGGCGTCCCGCGGCGGCCCGCCGACCACGGCCGGCCGCTGGTCCCTCGTACCGGCCCTGGAGACCGACCCCACCCACCGGGCGCACGCCCTGACCCACACCCTGCTGGACCGGCACGGCGTCGTCACCCGCGGCGCGGTGGCCGCCGAGGGCGTCGAGGGCGGATTCTCGGCCGCCTACCGGGTGCTGGCGGCCTTCGAGGAGACCGGGCAGGCCCGCCGCGGTTACGTCGTGGAGGGCCTGGGCGCCGCCCAGTTCGCCATGGACGGCGCCGTGGACCGGCTGCGCGCCATCAGCAACGCCCGCGACCGCGAGGAGGGCCGCCGCGAGAAGGCCCGTACGGTCGTCCTCGCCGCCGCCGACCCCGCCAACGCCTATGGCGCCGCCCTGCCGTGGCCCGAGCAGCCCACCGGGGTGACCCACCGGCCGGGCCGCAAGGCGGGCGCACTCGTCGTGCTGGTCGACGGCGAACTCGTGCTCTATGTGGAGCGCGGCGGGAAGACGCTGCTGGCCTGGGCCGAGGACGAGGAACGCCTCCAGGCGGCCGCCGACGCCCTGGCACTCGCGGTACGGGACGGGGCGCTGGGCCGTCTGACGGTGGAGCGCACCAACGGCGAGCCGGCCCTCACGTCCACGCTCGGCAGCGCCTTGGAGGCGGCGGGATTCCACGCCACGCCCCGCGGCCTGCGGCTGCGGGCCTGACGAGGAGGCGGCGTCGTGCCCGAGGGAGACACGATATGGCTCGCCGCGCACCGCCTGAACGGCGCGCTGGCCGGGAGGGTGCTGCTCCGCAGCGACCTGCGGGTGCCGCGGTTGGCGACCGCCGATCTGTCGGGCCGGCGGGTCGAGGAGGTGGTCGCGCGCGGCAAGCATCTGCTCGCCCGGGTCGAGGGCGGCCTGACCCTCCACTCGCACCTGCGCATGGAGGGTTCCTGGCAGGTGTACGGGCCGGGCGAACGCTGGCGGGGCGGCCCCGACCACCAGGTCCGTGCCGTGCTGGCCAACGCCGAACAGGTGGTGGTGGGCTACCGGTTGCCGGTGCTGGAGTTGCTGCGGACCGCCGAGGAGGACAGGGCGGTCGGCCACCTCGGCCCCGATCTGCTCGGCCCGGACTGGGATCCCGTCGAGGCCGCCTACCGGCTGGGGGCGAACCCGGACCGCCCGGTCGGCGAGGCGCTGCTGGACCAGCGCAACCTCGCGGGCATCGGCAATGTCTACAAATGCGAGTTGTGCTTCCTGCGCGGTGTCACACCGTGGACGCCGGTCCGTGACGTCCCGGCGCCCGAGCGGGTCGTCGACCTGGCACAGCGGCTGCTGGAGGCCAACAGGACCCGGCACGGCCACATCACCACCGGGGACACCCGCCGCGGCCGCACCCACTGGGTCTACGGCCGGGCCCATCAACCCTGCCTGCGCTGCGGCACCATCATCCGCGTCGCCGACCAAGGCCCGCGCGGCCAGGCCCGGGTGACCTACTGGTGCCCTCGCTGCCAGGTCGGTCCGGCCCCCCAGGCAGCTGTCCGTTCCGGCTCCCGCGCGTACTGACACAGTGTCAGTTCCCGTTGCGCCGGGGTCACACGGTGCGGCGGACGCCGGAGCGCGCCGCGCCCCCGGGCCGCCTGGGCGACCCGGGGGACGTGACGCACACTGTGCTCCTCCCGGCTTTTCCCGGTTCCCCTGCCTGTGACGGCTCAGCCCTCACGGCGGGCGAGATTCACTCGCCTGACGGCGGAGTCGTCGTGCCCTGGCAGGGAGTGGCTGCGCGGCCCCGGCACTCTCCCCCATGGCCATCTGCCCATGGGGGCGCCGTCCTCACGAACGGGCGCCACCGCGCCGTCCGGTCCCCGTGACCACCTGGCCGAATGCATCGGGATGATGCTCAGGCCCCAGCCGCCGGCTGCGACGAGACCTTCGAAGGGACCTGCCTGGGCGGGCTGGACGGTGAGCCGGACCATGGCCCACCACCACAAGGCGCCCGCGACGAAAGCGATGACCCAGCGGACGGGCCGCCGGGCCCACAGCTCCTGAAACAGCCGAATGACGCACATGGCCGCCTCCTTCGGAGCCCCGAGGTTGCGGCGGGAATCACCAGGGCCGAACGCCCGGGCTTTCCCCGTACAGAAGTGCGATCCCCGTCCGTCAAGATCCCTAGACCTCCGCCGTCCCACCTCGCACGACGTTCACTCCACTGGCGTACACGCACGGCTACTGCCTGCAACGATCCCGGGGCCCAGGTCAACTGCGGGCGACCGTCACCGAGCGCGAGCGTCAGGCGTTCTCGGCCTGGAACATCCAGTGGTGCTTCTCCAGCTCGGCGGCCAGGCCGATCAGAATGTCCTGGCTGACGGGGTCGGCCTCCCCGGTCGACTCGATGCCGGCCCGGACCCGCCGGATCACCGACCCCAGAGCCGCGATCATGACGTCCACGACCTCGCCGTCCTTGATCCAGCCGTCGTGCACTTCGTGGACGACGCTGGTCTCGGCCACCGTTCCGGCCCGGCCGTCCGGCGGCACGCCGATCGCGGCGGACCGCTCCGCCACGGTGTCCGCGTAGGTCCGGGCGGTGGTGACCACGTCGTCGAGCTGGAGGTGGACGGAGCGGAAGCGGGGGCCGTGGACGTTCCAGTGCACCTGCTTCGCGACCAGCGACAGGTCGATCAGATCCGCCACGGTGTGCTGCAGTGCTTCGCCCACGGTCGTGCGGGCTTCCTCGGACAGGGTGCTCTTCACAACGACGCTCGTCATCCGTTCTCCAAGGTCGGTCGGGTCGGGCACGGAAGATCGCCTCGACGGCGACTCCCGTACGCCTTCCCCCGCCCCGCGGGCACACGCGCCCCACGAGCGACCATGGGGACATACGTCGGCGGACGCCAACACCCGCGGGGGGAACGGCAGTCCACCCCGGGTACGGGCAGGGCGGGCGCAAGAGCGAGGCCCCGGCCGGTGATCCACCGGCCGGGGCCTCGTCCCGGAACTGCTTGTGTCGCTCCTCAGGCCGCGACGACGTCCACGGCCTCGGCGGGCGCCTTCGGCGCCTTGATGGTGACCCGCTCGTCCGGGCGACCGGACGGAACGGACGGAACCGCGCCCAGCAGCGGCCGCATAGGCGCGGCTGCCGATCCGACAGCAGCCGACTCGGAGAGCTCGGCAAGTGCCAAATCGTCGCTGACCTCCCGCATCACCTCGGACATCGGGACGTCCAAGGCGTCACAGATCGCGGAGAGCAGTTCGGAGGAAGCCTCCTTCTGCCCCCTCTCGACCTCCGACAGGTAGCCCAGGGAGACCCGGGCGGATGAGGAGACCTCACGCAGGGTGCGGCCCTGGCGCTGGCGCTGCCGACGCAGCACGTCACCGAGCAGGCGACGGAGCAGAATCATCGGTGGCTCCCTCCTCGGACCGCGAATTCGCAACCTTCTTGCCCCACCGTACCGCCTCCGGCGTCGGCCGTGCGGGGAGCGATGACGTGTTCACTCAGGGCTGCAAACATCCCTTCCCCCCACTCTCTTCCCTACCCTTGGCCGCCGCGGATTCGTCAGGTGTTCTCCCGATCGTCACCAGGCTCTGGTGCAACAAGGTGAGCACGGCGTCCACGGTGGAGATACGGATGGCGGTGCGGTCCCCGTTCAGCTGCAGTTTCTCGCTGATCGTCCCCCCGGGCCCGGCGACCGCCACGTACACCGTGCCGACCGGTTGACCGTCCTGCGGATCGGGGCCGGCGACCCCGGTCGTCGCCACCCCCCAGTCGGCGCGCAGCACGCGCCGCACGCCCTCCGCCATGCCTCGCGCGACCCCCGCGTCGACCGCGCCGCGTTCGGCCAGCAGCGCCCCGTCCACGTCCAGCACGTCCCGCTTGAGTTCCGTGGCGTACGCGGTGACCGAGCCCCGGAAGGCCCGGGAGGCGCCCGGCACCGAGGTCAGCTCGGCGGCGACCAGCCCGCCGGTGAGCGATTCGGCGACCGCCAGGGTCGCGGAGCGGCGCACGAGCAGCTCCAGGACCTCGGCGGCGGCGTTCACGCGTCCTGCCCCGGCTCCCCCGCGGACCCGGTCGGCCCGGGCTCCCGGACCGTCACGGCCTCCACGGCGGCCCTGGCGACCGCCGCCCGCCGCGCCGCCAGTCCGGCCCTGCGCATCACCACGGCCTGCCGCACGTAGTCGAGGCCGGTGACGACGGTGAGGAACACCGCGGCGCCCATGAGCACCGCCCGGATCGTGGCCAGCGGCCCGGTCAGCACCAGGATGTACATGCCCACGGCGACGCCCTGGGTGAGCGTCTTGAGCTTGCCGCCGCGGCTGGCCGGGATGACGCCCCAGCGGATGACCCAGAAGCGCATGAGCGTGATGCCGAGCTCGCGGAAGAGGATCACCACCGTGACCCACCACGGCAGGTCCCCCAGCGCCGACAGCCCGACCAGCGCGGCGCCCATGATCGCCTTGTCGGCGATAGGGTCGGCGATCTTGCCGAAGTCGGTGACCAGGCCGTAGCGGCGGGCCAGCTCGCCGTCGAAGAGGTCGGTGATCATCGCGATGGCGAACGCGGCCCACGCGAAGGAGCGCCAGGCCGGGTCGTGCCCGTCGCCGTGCAGGAGCAGCACGACGAAGCCGGGCACCAGCACCAGCCGCACCATCGTCAGGACGTTGGCGATGTTCCACACGCTGGGCTTGGCCACGACGGCGGCCGCAGGCGCCGGAGCCGGCGCCGCGGGACGGTGGTTTCCGGCGGCGGACGCCGGTACTCCGGTCATCTGCCCGTCTCCTCCGTGCACAGCGGCTCGGCGACCAGGTCGACGCCTTCGGTGTCCACCACCTTCGCCGCGACGAACGAACCGGCCACCAGGCCCTGCGACGAGGTCAGGATGATCTGGCCGTCGGTCTCGGGCGCCTGGTGCGCGGCGCGGCCCACGGCGCCGTCCTCGTCGTCGACGGACTCGACCAGCACGTTCACGGTCGAGCCCAGGCGTTCCTCGGCGCGCTGCGCCGTCAGCTCCTCGGCGAGCCGGGAGACCCGCGCCAGCCGCTCGGCGACGACGTCCTCCGGCAGCTTGTCCTCGTACCCGGCCGCCTCGGTGCCCTCCTCGTCGGAGTAGCCGAACACGCCGATGGCATCGAGCCGCGCGCCGCTCAGGAAGCGCTCCAGCTCCTCCAGGTCCGCCTCGGTCTCGCCCGGGAAGCCGACGATGAAGTTCGAGCGGACACCGGCTTCGGGCGCCTTGGAGCGGATGGTGTCCAGCAGCTCCAGGAAGCGGTCGGTGTCGCCGAAGCGGCGCATGGCCCGCAGCACCGTGGGCGCCGAGTGCTGGAAGGACAGGTCGAAGTAGGGCGCCACCTTGGGCGTGGAGGTGAGCACGTCGATCAGGCCGGGGCGCATCTCGGCGGGCTGCAGGTAGCTGACCCGGACCCGCTCGATGCCCTCGACGTCCGCCAGCTCGGGCAGCAGCGTCTCCAGCAGCCGGATGTCGCCGAGGTCCTTGCCGTAGGAGGTGTTGTTCTCGCTGACGAGCATGATCTCCTTGACGCCCTGCCCGGCCAGCCACCGCGTCTCGCCCAGCACGTCCGAGGGGCGGCGCGAGACGAAGGAGCCGCGGAAGGACGGGATCGCGCAGAACGAGCAGCGCCGGTCGCAGCCCGAGGCCAGTTTGACGGAGGCGACCGGGCTGGTGTCCAGACGGCGGCGCAGCGGGGCGCGCGGCCCGGAGGCGGGCGCCAGGCCGTCGGGGAGGTCCGCGGGGGCGGAGGCGGCCGCCTCGGCGTCCTCCGCGGCCTGGGAGTGCCCGGGCAGCGCGACGGTGGTGACCGCCTGCCGTTCGGCCGGGCTGATCGGGAGCAGCTTGCGCCGGTCCCGGGGGGTGTGCGAGGCGTGCACACCGCCGGAGAGGATGGTCTGCAGCCGGTCGGAGATGTTGCTGTAGTCGTCGAAGCCCAGCACGCCGTCGGCCTCGGGCAGCGCGTCGGCGAGCTCCTTGCCGTACCGCTCGGCCATGCAGCCGACCGCGACGACGGCCTGCGTGCGGCCGTGGGCCTTGAGGTCGTTCGCCTCCAGCAGGGCGTCGACGGAGTCCTTCTTGGCGGCCTCGACGAAGCCGCAGGTGTTCACTACGGCGACATCGGCTTCGGCGGCGTCCTCGACGAGCTGCCAGCCGTCCGCCGCCAGCCGGCCGGCGAGTTCCTCGGAATCCACCTCGTTGCGGGCGCAGCCGAGCGTGACAAGGGCGACGGTACGGGGTTCGGACATAGGCTCAGCCTACTTTGTCCCTGACGGGGCTCTGACGCGCTGCGGCGCCCGGCCCGGGGTCAGGTGCCCCGGGCCGGGCGCCGCAGTGTGCTCGCGCGCCCGTGGTGGCGGACGTCACCCGGCTTCCGGGTCGCCGGGGGTGAAGGTCAGCCGCTGGACCTGACCGGGGTCCCCCGCGGGGCCCAGGTCCTTGCCGTTGACGAAGAGGTCGACGGCACCGGCGTTGCCGATGATGAGGTTGACCTTCTTCTTGTCGGTGAAGGTCTTGGCGTCGCCCTGCTCCAGGCTTCCCTGGTACAGCTGCTTGCCGTTGCTGTCGACGGCCTGGATCCAGCTCTTGCCGTTGTCGGCGGTGAGCTTGACCGTGACCTTGTCACCGGGGGCGGCGGCGATGGCGCTGTCGGTCGCCTCCGGGGTGGGGCTGGTCTTGTGGCTCGCGGAGGGCTTGGCGGCGGGGCTCTGCGCGGACGGCTTGCCGGCGACGGGCTGCTTGCCGCTGTCGTCGCCGCCGTTGAACAGAGTGAAGCCGACGAAACCCACGACCGCGACGATGGCCGCCACCATGGCGGCGGTCCAGTTGGGGCGGCGCGGCTCGGGCCGCATCCGCTCCGCCTCGTACAGCGGTGCCACGGGGGTGGGGGACGGGGAACTGCCGTGCTCGGCGGAGAACTGCTCCACCAGGGACTCGGGATCGAGGCCCACGGCGCGCGCCAGCGCGCGGATGTGGCCGCGGGCATAGACGTCACCGCCGCAGCGGGAGAAGTCGTCCTGTTCGATCGCATGGACAATGGGCGGCCGCACACGGGTGGTGGAACTGACCTCGTCGACGGTGAGCCCGGCGTCGATACGGGCTCGGGCGAGGGCACGACCGACCGAGGGACGGTCGTCGGGGGGCGGGTTGCCGATGGACACGGGTGCGCCTTTCGAGCGTGTAGCCACCTGCTGGAGACTCAGTCTAGGGGGGGTTGCAAAAGGTCGGGCAAGCGGGCGGGCGTTGTTTGTCCGCCATCAGGATTGCCGTCGTGACCGGCACCGATGACAGTCGGCCATACGCCTTCCCCTTGCTCTAACTTGACGTACGGGCAGGAGAAACGGTTGCTCTGCGCCCACTTACGAGTGAGCTACGGATGGGCTACGAACGGGCTACGCGCCGGTCTCGCCACGCAGGACCGCGAGCACCCCGTCCATCTCGTCCGGTTTGACCAGCACGTCGCGGGCCTTCGACCCCTCGCTGGGACCGACGATCCCGCGGGATTCCATCAGGTCCATGAGCCTGCCCGCTTTCGCGAAGCCGACACGCAGTTTGCGCTGGAGCATCGACGTCGAGCCGAACTGGGTGGAGACCACGAGCTCCGCGGCCTGGCAGAGCAGGTCGAGGTCGTCGCCGATCTCCTCGTCGATCTCCTTCTTCGGGCCCGCACCGACCACGACGTCCTGCCGGTAAGAGGGCGTCAACTGCGCCTTGCAGTGCTCGACGACGGCGTGGATCTCCTGCTCGGTGACGAACGCGCCCTGCATGCGGGTCGGCTTGTTCGCGCCCATCGGCAGGAACAGCCCGTCACCCTTTCCGATGAGTTTCTCGGCGCCGGCCTGGTCCAGGATGACCCGGCTGTCGGCGAGCGAGGACGTCGCGAACGCCAGCCGCGAGGGCACGTTGGCCTTGATGAGGCCGGTCACCACGTCGACGGACGGCCGCTGGGTGGCCAGCACGAGGTGGATGCCGGCCGCGCGGGCGAGCTGCGTGATGCGGACGATCGCGTCCTCCACGTCGCGCGGCGCGACCATCATCAGGTCCGCGAGCTCGTCCACGATCACCAGCAGGTAGGGGTACGGGGACAGCTCGCGCTCGCTGCCCTCCGGCGGCTTCGCCTTGCCGCTGCGCACCGCCGCGTTGAAGTCGTCGATGTGCCGGAAGCCGTAGGCGGCCAGATCGTCGTACCGCAGGTCCATCTCGCGCACCACCCACTGCAGGGCCTCTGCGGCCCGCTTGGGGTTGGTGATGATCGGCGTGATGAGGTGCGGGACGCCCTCGTACGCGGTGAGCTCCACGCGCTTGGGGTCGACCAGCACCATGCGCACCTCGTCCGGGGTGGACCGGGCCAGCACCGAGGTGATGAGGCAGTTGATGCAGGAGGACTTGCCGGAGCCGGTGGCGCCCGCGACGAGGATGTGCGGCATCTTCGCCAGATTGGCCATCACATAGCCGCCCTCGACGTCCTTGCCGAGGGCCACCGTCATCGGGTGCTCCTCGCCGGCGGCGTCCGCCGACCGCAGCACGTCACCGAGGTTGACCATCTCCCGGTCGCTGTTGGGGATCTCGATGCCGACCGCGGACTTGCCGGGGATCGGGCTGATGATCCGCACGTCGGGGCTGGCGACGGCGTACGCGATGTTCTTGGCGAGCGCGGTGATCCGCTCGACCTTGACGGCCTGGCCGAGTTCGACCTCGTACCGGGTGACCGTCGGGCCGCGGGTGAAACCGGTGACGGCAGCGTCGACCTTGAACTGCGAGAAGACGCTCTTCAGCGACTCCACCACGGCGTCATTGGCCGCGCTGCGGGTGCGGCCGGGGCCGCCGCGCTCCATCAGGTCCAGGGAGGGCAGCGAGTACGTGATGTCGCCGGACAGCTGCAACTGCTCGGCGCGCGGCGGCAGGGGCTGCCCGGCGCCCGGCGCCGCCTTCTTGGTGAGGTCCGGCACGGAGGGCCCGGACGTGTCCTCGGTGGTCTCGTTGTCCCGGGCCTGCGGCACCGACTGGTGCACCAGGTCCGCCACGACCGACGAGCCGGGGACGCCGTAGGTCAGCGCGCCGTCGAGGTCCGCGGCGACGCCGTAGGCCAGATCGACCGTGCCGAGGCCGCCGGGCGTCAGGTCGGGCAGCGGCGGTTGCTCCGGGCGGCGCCGGCCGCGCCGCCGCAGCGAGCTCTCGCCGGGGCCGGCGGCGGGCTCGTCGTCGAACAGGTCGCCCAGCGGGACCGCGTCCTCGTCGACCTCCTCCTCCGGCTGCACCTCGACCAGGCCGAGCCGCATTCCGGCCTCCCGCAGGCGGCGCGGGATCGCGTTGACCGGGGTCGCGGTGGTGACCAGCAGCCCGAAGAAGGTCAGCAGCGCCAGCAGGGCGACCGCCAGCGGGGACCCCACGGTGTAGCGCAGCGGCGCGGAGGCCGCCCATCCGATGAGCCCTCCCGCGTCGCGGATGGCGTCGGCGCCCTGGCCCCGGCCCGGGGAGCCGCAGCCGATGTGCACCAGGCCGAGCACACCCACGGCGAGCGTGGACAGGCCGATCACGATCCGCCCGTTGGCGTCCGACTGCTGGGGGTGGCGCATCAGGCGCCACACGACGGCCCCGAGGAGGACGGGCACCAGCAGGTCCAGCCGGCCGAACAGCCCGGTGATCAGTATCTCGACCAGGTCGCCCACCGGACCGTGCAGATCGGACCAGGTGCCGGTGGCGACGACCAGGGCGAGGCCGAACAGCAGCAGCGCCAGCCCGTCCTTGCGGTGCGCCGGGTCGAGACCGCGCGCACCCCGGCCCACGCCCCGGAAGAGCGCGCCGACGGTGTGCGCCAGGCCGAGCCACAGCGCCCGGGTGAGCCGGTAGACGCCCCCGGTCGGCGAGGGCGCCGGCTTGGGCGCGGGCTTGGCGGGTGCTGCCGCCTTCTTGGCCGGGGCCTTCTTGGCGGGTGCCTTCTTCGCCGCCGGCTGCTTGGTGGCGGCCTTCTTCGCCGCGGGCTTGGCCGCAGGTTTGGCGGCAGCCTTCTTCGCGGTGCCGGACGTACGTGGGGCCATGGTGCGAGGTTACCGTTCCGTCCCGTGCGCGACACCCGTGGCCACAGATACGCCCGTTCGTGTCGCGCCCCGGACGCACCAAGGGTGACGAGGCGTCAAGGTGCCAACAGTGGTCACTCTTGCGAGGGGATCTTCTTGTCACCGGAGCCCGTGCCCGGCTCCAGCGCGTCCAGCGCCCGGCGCAGTCCGGTCAGCTTGCGCTCCAGATGGGCGGCGGTCGCCACCGCAGCCGCGTCCGCCGACTCGTCCAACTGCTTGGAGAGCGCCTCCGCCTGCTCCTCCACCGCCGCCAGCCGCGCGGACAGCTCGGCGAGCAGGCCCACCGGCTCCTTGGCGCCGTTGGCGCCCTGCCGCGAGCCCTGCTCCAGCTGCAGGCGCAGCAGGGCGGCCTGCTCGCGCAGCTGGCAGTTCTTCATGTAGAGCTCGACGAAGACCGAGACCTTGGCCCGCAGCACCCACGGGTCGAAGGGCTTGGAGATGTAGTCGACCGCGCCGGCCGCGTAGCCGCGGAAGGTGTGGTGCGGACCGTGGTTGATCGCCGTGAGGAAGATGATCGGGATGTCCCGCGTGCGCTCCCGGCGCTTGATGTGCGCCGCGGTCTCGAACCCGTCCATGCCCGGCATCTGGACATCGAGCAGGATCACCGCGAAGTCGTCGGTGAGCAGCGCCTTGAGCGCTTCCTCCCCGGACGATGCCCGCACCAGTGTCTGATCGAGCGCGGAGAGGATGGCCTCCAGCGCCAGCAGATTCTCCGGCCGGTCATCGACCAGGAGGATCTTGGCCTTCTGTACCATGGCCCGCCCTCCTCGTCCCGGCACTGCACCGGGTGCCGCCCCCATGGACGACTCCTGAGCGCCGTCCGTCCTTGTGCCGGTCATGGTAGCCGCACCCCGCTGTCCGCCACACCCTGTCACCGCCATGTCACTGTGCACGTAGCAGAAACGCAAGCGGGGACCAGAAGGTTCCCTGTTTCCCGCACCCTCACACCTCCGCGACCACTCCGTGTCATGACCCCGGCCGGTCGCCCCGCCGCGGTGACCGCCATGGGGGCGGTCACCGCGTCCGTCGTCCGACGCCCCGTCACCGCGCTTGCATCCACTGCTCCATCACCGCGAGGAGGTGGTCGGTGTCCACCGGCTTGGCGACGTAGTCGGACGCACCGGACTCGATGCTCTTCTCCCGGTCGCCCTTCATCGCCTTCGCCGTGAGGGCGATGATCGGCAGCCCCGCGAACTGCGGCATCCTGCGGATCGCCGCGGTCGTCGCGTACCCGTCCATCTCCGGCATCATGATGTCCATCAGGACGACCGCGACGTCGTCGTGCTGCTCCAGCACCTCGATGCCCTCCCGGCCGTTCTCGGCGTACAGCACCGTGAGCCCGTGCTGCTCCAGCACGCTGGTGAGGGCGAAGACATTGCGGATGTCGTCGTCGACGATGAGCACCTTCTCACCGCTGAAGCCGCCCGCGAAACCGGTGTACGCGTCGCTGTGCGCCCCGTCCACCCACGACTCGGCCGGCGGCGGCTGCCGGTCCGGCTGACCCGTGGCCGCCATGGGCCGCTCGGTGAGGGCCGAGCGGCGGCGCAGCCGCGCCAGGCTGCTGCCCGCGCCGCCGCGGCGCCCGCCGGTGTGCGTGGGGGCGGTGCCGCGCAGCGGCTCCGCGTACCCGTCCGGCTCGGCGAAGGCCTCGCCGGGCGGGAGTTGCGCGTAGCCGTGCGGCGGCAGTTCACCGCTGTTGAGCGGCAGGTAGAGGGTGAAGGTCGAACCGCGGCCGGGCTGACTGTCGGCGTGGATCTCGCCGCCGAGCAGCCGAGCGATCTCCCGGCTGATGGACAGGCCCAGGCCCGTACCGCCGTACTTGCGGCTGGTGGTGCCGTCCGCCTGCTTGAACGCCTCGAAGATGACCCGCATCTTGCTGGCCGCGATGCCGATGCCGGTGTCGGTCACCGAGAACGCGATCAGCGGCTCGTCCGGAGCCCGCAGCGAACCGGACTCCAGGAGCTGCTCCCGGATCGCCTGCGGCGCCTCCGGGCCCGCCGGGCGGATCACCAGCTCCACCGAGCCGCTGTCGGTGAACTTCACCGCGTTGGACAGCAGGTTGCGCAGCACCTGGAGCAGTCGCTGCTCGTCGGTGTGCAGCGTCGCGGGCAGTTCCGGGGAGACCCGGACGGAGAAGTCCAGGCCCTTCTCGGCGGTCAGCGGCCGGAAGGTCGCCTCGACGTAGTCCACGAGCTGCACGAGCGCGATCCGGGTCGGGCTGACGTCCATCTTGCCCGCCTCGACCTTGGACAGGTCGAGGATGTCGTTGATCAGCTGGAGCAGGTCGGAACCGGCTCCGTGGATCGTCTCGGCGAACTCGACCTGCTTGGGCGACAGATTGCCCTCGGCGTTGTCCGCGAGCAACTTGGCCAGGATCAGCAGCGAGTTGAGCGGGGTGCGCAGCTCGTGCGACATGTTGGCCAGGAACTCGGACTTGTAGCGCATGGAGACCGCGAGCTGCTCCGCGCGCTCCTCCAGCACCTGGCGGGCGTCCTCGATCTCGGTGTTCTTCACCTCGATGTCGCGGTTCTGGCGGGCCAGCAGCTCGGCCTTCTCCTCCAGCTCGGTGTTGGAGATCTGCAGCTGCTTCTGCCGGTTCTCCAGCTCCGCCGAGCGCTCCCGCAGCTGTTCGGTCAGCTCCTGGGACTGCTTGAGCAGGTACTCGGTCTTGGTGTTGACGCTGATGGTGTTGACGCTCACCGCGATCATGTCGGTGATCTGGCCGAGGAAGTCCTTCTGGATCTGCGTGAACGGCTGGAACGAGGCCAGCTCGATCACCCCGAGCACCCGGTCCTCGAACAGCACCGGCAGCACGATGACGTGCGCCGGCGGTGCCTCGCCGAGCCCGGAGGAGATCCGCAGGTAGCCCGGCGGCACGTTCTCCACCAGGATGCTGCGCTTCTCCACCGCCGCCGTGCCGATCAGGCCCTCGCCGGGCAGGAACACGGTGGGCATGGTGCGCGGGGAGAAGCCGTAGCTGCCGATCAGGCGCAGCTCGTACTCCTCGACCATGTCCTCGCTGGACGGCTCCTCCGCGAGGAAGAACGCGCCGTGCTGGGCCGAGACGACCGGCGTCAGCTCGCTCATGATGAGGCCGCCGACGTCGTTGAGGTCGCGGCGCCCCTGCATCAGACCGGAGATGCGGGCGAGGTTGCCCTTGAGCCAGTCCTGCTCCTTGTTGGCGAGCGTGGTCTCGCGGAGCCGGACGATCATGGTGTTGATGTAGTCCTGGAGCTCCAGGATCTCGCCCGCCGCGTCCACGTCCGTGCGGATGTTGAGGTCGCCGCGGGTCACCGCGGTGGCCACCTGGGCGATGTTGCGCACCTGACGGGTCAGGTTGTTGGCCATCAGGTTGACGGACTCGGTGAGGTCCTTCCAGATGCCCGAGACGCCCGGCACGCGCGCCTGGCCGCCGAGGCGGCCCTCGGTGCCCACCTCGCGGGCCACCCGGGTGACCTCGTCACCGAAGGCGGAGAGCTGGTCGACCATCGTGTTGATGGTGGTCTTGAGCTCCAGGATCTCGCCGTGCGCGTCGACGTCGATCTTCTTGGACAGGTCACCGCGGGCCACCGCGGTGGTGACCATCGCGATGTTGCGGACCTGACCGGTCAGGTTGGACGCCATGTTGTTCACGGACTCGGTGAGGTCCTTCCACGAGCCGGAGACTCCCGGCACGCGGGCCTGACCGCCGAGGATGCCGTCGGTGCCCACCTCACGGGCGACGCGGGTGACCTCGTCACCGAAGGCCGACAGCGTGTCGACCATCGTGTTGATCGTCTCGGCGAGCTGGGCGACCTCGCCGCGCGCCTCGACGGTGATCTTCTTGGTCAGATCGCCGTTGGCGACCGCCGTGGCGACGGAGGAGATCGAACGCACCTGGCCGGTCAGGTTGTTGGCCATCAGGTTGACGTTGTCGGTGAGGTCCTTCCAGATGCCCGAGACATCCCTCACCCGGGCCTGGCCGCCGAGGATGCCGTCGGTGCCCACCTCGCGGGCCACTCGGGTCACCTCGTCGGCGAAGGCGGACAGCGTGTCGACCATGGTGTTGACGGTCGTCACCAGGGCGAGGATCTCGCCCTTGGCGTCGACGGTGATCTTCTTCGACAGGTCGCCCTGCGCGACCGCCGTGGTGACCTCGGCGATGTTGCGGACCTGCATGGTCAGGTTGTTCGCCATGAAGTTGACGGACTGGGTCAGGTCCTTCCAGGTACCCGACACGCCCTTGACCTCGGCCTGGCCGCCCAGGATGCCGTCGGTGCCCACCTCGCGGGCCACCCGGGTCACCTGCTCGGCGAACGCCGACAGCTGGTCGACCATCGTGTTGAGGACGTTCTTGAGCTCCAGGATCTCGCCGCGCGCGTCGACGTCGATCTTCTGCGACAGGTCACCGCGGGCCACCGCGGTGGCGACCTGGGCGATGTTGCGCACCTGGGCGGTGAGGTTGCCGGCCATGCCGTTCACCGAGTCCGTCAGGTCGCGCCACACGCCGGCCACACCGGGCACCTGCGCCTGACCGCCGAGCCGGCCCTCGGTGCCCACCTCGCGGGCCACCCGGGTCACCTGCTCGGCGAACGCCGACAGCTGGTCCACCATCGTGTTGATGGTGTTCTTCAGCTCCAGGATCTCGCCGCGCGCGTCGACGTCGACCTTCTGCGACAGGTCACCGCGCGCCACGGCCGTCGTCACCTGGGCGATCTGGCGGACCTGGGAGGTCAGGTTGCCCGCCATGAAGTTGACGGAGTCCGTCAGCTCCTTCCACACGCCGCTGACGCCGTCGACGCGGGCCTGACCGCCGAGCCGGCCCTCGGTGCCCACGTCGCGCGCCATGCGCGTGACCTGGTTGGCGAAGGAGGACAGCTGGTCGACCATCCGGTTCACGGTGTTCTTCAGCTCCAGCATCTCGCCGGAGACGTCCACCGTGACCTTCTGCGACAGGTCGCCGTTGGCGACCGCCGTGGTCACCTGCGCGATGTTGCGGACCTGGCCGGTCAGGTTGCGGAAAGCGGTGTTCACCGAATCCGTCAGGTCCTTCCACAGACCCGCCGCGCCCGGCACCTGCGCCTGCCCGCCCAGCTCACCCTCGACACCGACCTCCCGGGCCACCCGGGTCACCTCGGCGCCGAAGGCCGACAGCTGGTCGACCATGGTGTTGACGGTGTTCTTCAGCTCCAGCATCTCGCCGGAGACGACCACGGTGACCTTCTGCGACAGGTCGCCGTTGGCGACCGCCGTGGTCACCTGCGCGATGTCGCGGACCTGGCCGGTCAGGTTGCGGAAGGCCATGTTCACCGAGTCGGTGAGGTCCTTCCAGATGCCGGCGGCGCCCGGCACCTGCGCCTGCCCGCCGAGCCGGCCCTGGGCGCCGACCTCGCCGGCGACGCGGGTCACCTCGTCGGCGAAGGTACGCAGCGTCTCGGTCATCGCGTTCACGGTCTCGGCGAGCTGCGCGACCTCGCCGCGCGCGCCGATGGTGATCTTCTGCGACAGGTCGCCGTTGGCGACCGCCGTCGTGACCTGGGCGATGTCGCGCACCTGGGCCGTCAGATTGCCGGCCATCAGGTTGACGGAGTCGGTCAGGTCCTTCCACACGCCGTCGACGCCGGCCACCTTGGCCTGGCCGCCCAGCTGGCCCTCGGTGCCCACCTCGCGGGCCACCCGGGTCACCTCGGACGCGAAGGACGACAGCTGGTCCACCATCGTGTTGACGGTGTTCTTCAGCTCCAGCATCTCGCCGGCCACGTGGACGGTGACCTTGCGCGACAGGTCGCCCTTGGCGACCGCCGTGGTCACCAGCGCGATGTCGCGCACCTGCGCCGTCAGCCGGGAGGCCATGGTGTTGACCGAGTCGGTGAGGTCCTTCCAGGAGCCGGCCATGCCGCGCACCCGGGCCTGACCGCCGAGCTTGCCCTCGGTGCCGACCTCGCTGGCCACCCGGGTCACCTCGTCGGTGAACGTGGACAGCTGGTCCACCAGCCCGTTGACCGTGCGGCCGACCTTGAGGAACTCGCCGCGCAGCGGGTGCGCGGAACCGTCCGGACCCTGCGAGCGCAGTTCCATGCGCTGCTCCAGGTCGCCCTCGGCGACCGCCGACAGCACGCGGCCCACCTCGGACATGGGGCGCACGAGATCGTCCACGAGCGCGTTGGAGGCGTCGATGGCTGCCGCCCACGACCCCTCGCACGCCCCCGTCTCCAGGCGCTCCGCGAGCTTGCCCTCCCGGCCGACCACCCGGCGGACCCGGGCGAGCTCACCGGTGAGGTGCTGGTTGCGGTCGGCGACCTCGTTGAAGACGGCGGCGATCTCCGCCATGACGCCGTCGCCGGTGACCGTGAGCCGCTTGCGGAAGTTGCCGTCCCGCATCGACTCCAGTGCGGACAGCAATCTGTGCAGCGCGGCCGAGTCCACCTCGACGGTCCCATTGGTGCGCGAGCGCGCATGCTTCACCCGCGCGGAACCACCCCGCTTCGCCGCGGGTGCCGCGCCGCCTCGCGCCGATGCGCCAGACTCCACCGTGTCCCTCCCGGAGGGTCGACCGAACTGCATGTGCCTGGTTCAGGCATGCCCAGTGTTTCACCATGCCCGCACCCGGCCATAACAGTTCGGCAGCATCGCATATGACCGTCGCCACGATCGGGGCAGGAACACCCCCAACCGGCACACACGTGGTCGCCGGGGGTAAGTAACCTGGCATGCGGTTGCCCACCTTGGGCCGGGCGTACACCTCGAAGTGGGGGCCGGTGGTGACAGTACAGCGGACGACGAATGGTGACGTCCCCGGACAAACAAGGAGATCTGTGATCACGGCGCGCGCAGCGGCCACCTTCGAACCGGTGGGACGCTCGGTCGCCACCGCACGCGCTTTCGTCCGGGACACGCTCCAGGGCTGGGGCTTCGCCGAGGTCGTCGACGACGCCGTCGTGCTCACCAGCGAACTGGTCACCAACGCCGTCGTCCACGCGGGAACCGCCGCCGACGTCCAGTGCCTGCGCTACGAGTCCGCCGTGCGCATCGAGGTCGCCGACCGCTACCCCGAGCGCGAGCTGCCGCTGCACGACGCCAAGAAGCAGATCCACCCCGACCACGAGGGGGGCCGCGGGCTGCTCCTGTGCTCCGCCCTGGCCACCCGCTGGGGCGTGGAGTACACGCCGGCCAACAAGCACGTCTGGTTCCACCTGGACCTGCCCCAGCGCCCCGCGGGCACCCGCTCCGCCGGACCCGCCCTGCCCGTCTCCTCGCTGCCGCTGGCCGACGAGCAGGTCCGCGTCGCCGTCGTCCAGGTCGACCGCAGCGGCATCATCACACGCTGGAACCGGGACGCCGCCGAACTCTTCGGCCACCCCGACGAACAGATCGTGGGCAAGCCGCTCGGCGACCTGGCCGCCTGGCCGCAGACCCCCGGCACCGGCCACGGCATCGCCGAGGCCCTGCGGCTCTCGCGCTGGGAGGGAAGTTACGGCGTCCGCGGCGCCGACGGCCGCATCATGCCGGTGTACGGCACCCACTTGCGCGTCCGCGACACCTCCGGCGAACCCTCCACCGTCTGCCTGCTGGTGCGCGAGGACGCCCGCGCCGTGCTGCAGAACCCCGGACGCAACGTGGTCTCCGCCGACGGCGGCATGGACCGCGGCAAGGCCACCGACCCCTTCGAGTCCTTCATCGGCTCCCCCGCGCCCGACGACCTCGACGGGCTGCTCCAGCGCACCGTGGAACGCGCCCGTGACATGCTCGACGGCGACGCCGCCTACCTGCTGCTCGCCACGGACGACGAGACCGAACTCGAGGTCCGCGCCTCCACCGGCCTCCCCTCGGCCCGCCAGCGCTTCGCCCGCGTCCCCGTCGAGGCCGGCACCGGCCGCTACGGCAGCGCCCGCATGCCGGCCGTCCACGAGGACCTGACGGCCGTTCCCGGCGCCGTCCCGCTCCTCGCCGGCACCGGCATGCGGTCCGTCGTCACCGTGCCCCTCAAGGTCGAGGGACGCCTCACCGGGTCCCTCGGCGTCGCCGCCGAGACCCCCGGCCGCTACAGCAACGAGGAGGCGCTGCGGCTCCAGTTCGCCGCCGACCGCATCGCCCTCGCCGTGGAGAGCGCCCGGCTCACCGAGCTGGAACGCCTGCGCCGGGGCTCGCTGTCCTTCCTCGTCGAGGCCTCCGACCTGCTGGCGGGCACCCTGGAACGCGACCAGACCCTGGCGCTCATGGCCCAGATGACCGTGCCCACGCTGGCCAGTTGGTGCGCCGTCTACACCATCGGAGACCAGTCCTCCGAGCCCGAACTCGCCTTCGTCCTGCACGAGGACGAGGACCGCATCGACGGCATCAAGGCCCTGCTCTCCCGCGTCGCGCCGCCCCAGCCCGATCCCACCCCCGGCGCCCGCATCTGGACCGCGCCGGCGGACGCCGCCCACTCCACGGCCCTGCGCGCCTCCCTGCGCAGCCTCGGCCTCGGCGAGGCGGGACGCCCCGCCACCGGCCCCGGAACGGCACTGGCCACCGCCGCGGCGGTCGGCGGCGAGACCGTCGTGCTGCCCCTGGTCGCCCGCAACCGTGTCATCGGGATGCTGACCCTCGGCAAGGCCGCCGACGAGCGCTTCCGCCAGGAGATCCTGGAGCTCGCCGAGGACCTGTCCCGCCGGGCCGCCCTCGCCCTGGACAACGCCCGCCTCTACAGCGAGCGCACGGCCATCAGCCAGTCCCTCCAGCGCAGCCTGCTGCCGCCCGGCCTGCCCGTCATCCCCGGCGTCGAGGTCGAGGTGGTCTACCGCGCCGCCGGCGAGGGCAACGAGGTCGGCGGCGACTTCTACGACGTCTTCCCGATCCGCGACGGCTGCTGGGGCTTCGCCATCGGCGACGTCTGCGGCACCGGCCCGGAGGCCGCGGCCGTCACCGGCCTCGCCCGGCACGCGCTGCGCCTGCTCGCCCGCGAGGGCTTCAGCGGCCCGTCCGTCCTGGAACGCCTCAACGCGGCCATCCTCGACGAGGGCGCCCGCAGCCGCTTCCTGACCCTGCTCTACGGCGAGTTGTGGCCCCAGGCCGACGGGAGCGCCGAGCTGAAGGTCGTCTGCGCCGGCCACCCCCTGCCGCTGCGCCTGCGCCAGACCGGGGTCGTGGAGCCCGCCGCCGAGCCGCAGCCCCTGCTCGGTGTCATCGAGGACCTCGAACTCGTCGAGCAGAACGTCACCCTCGCCCCGGGAGACGTCCTGCTCTGCGTCACCGACGGCGTCACCGAACGCCGCGAGGGCACCCGCATGCTCGGTGACGACGGCCTCGCCGACGTCCTGGCCACCTGCACCGGTCTCACCGCCGGCGCCGTCGCCGCCCGCATCCAGCGCGCCGTGGAGCGATTCGCCTCCGACGCGCCCTCCGACGACATGGCGATCCTGGCCATGCGCGTCCCGGAGCTGCCCGCGTAGCGGGAGCCCGATCCGCACACAAAAAAGGCCCCCGCCGACTGGCGGGGGCCTTTTCTCAGAGCCCCAATACGGAATCGAACCGTAGACCTTCTCCTTACCATGGAGACGCTCTACCGACTGAGCTATTGGGGCGCGTCGACGTGAAGGATCTTAACCCATGAAGCGCCGGGTTCGGAAATCCGCTCGACGTACGCTCAGAGCAGTCCGCCGAGGGTGTTGCACGCCTCGGCCATCCGCTTCAACTCCTTCTCCGTGAGCCCGGGGTGCACCGGCAGGGACAGCGTCTCACCGGACGCCGCCTCGGTCCGCGGCAGGAAGGAACGCGACCGGTACTTCGGCAGCCGGTGCAGCGGCGTCGGGATGCTCACGTCCGCCCGCACGCCGCGGGAGGCCAGCGCCATCGCGAACGCGTCCCGGTCGGGGCGGCCGTTGCCCGGTATGCGCACCGTGTAGCGGTGGTAGACGTGGCGCGCGCCCGGCTCGACGTACGGCACCAGCACGCCCGTCAGGGCCGAGTCCAGGTACCGGCAGTGGGCCCGCTGGCGCGCGACCGAACCCTCCAGCTTGCGCAGCTCCGCACGTCCGCCGGCGGCCCTGTTGTCGGCCAGCCGGGCCGCCGTGTGGGCGCCGTCCCTCAGACGCCTGACGCAGGCGGCCAGTTCGGGGTGCTCGGTGGTCACCATGGCGCCGTCCGCCAGCGCGAAGACGCTCAGCGCGCCGTACGTGCCGACACGGCGGCCGGCCAGGGTCGCGGCCTGCGCCTGGGTGGCGTCCTCGACGATCGCCAGACCGTGCCGCGCCGCCAGGTCGGCGAGCTGGTCGACCGCGGCGGGGTGCCCGAAGAGGTGCACCGGCAGTATCGCCACCGTCAGCGGCGTGATCGCCGCCGCGACGGCCTCCGGGTCCAGGCAGAACGTCAGCGGGTCGATGTCCGCGAAGACCGGCACCGCGCCGACCAGCCGGACCGCGTCCGCGGTCTCCACCGGGGCGAACGACGGCAGGATCACTTCCTCGCCGGCACCGATACCCAGCGACAACAGCGCGAGGTGAAGAGCGGAGGTCGCGGAATCGACCGCGACAGCATGGCGATCGTCCACCGCCGAGGAGAACTCGTCCTCCAACGCCGCGACTTCAGCACCCTGTTCCAGGAACTGCTGCATCAGGCCCACCTCCACTTGCCCGTCATCGTCAGGATCGCCGTGACCGGTGAGTAGCTGCTGAGCTGAACATGAACAGCGGGTGTTGCCCAAACAAATAGCCGTGCCCCCGGACAGAAGTCCGGGGGCACGGCTGAAGAATTGTTCGGCGGCGTCCTACTCTCCCACAGGGTCCCCCCTGCAGTACCATCGGCGCTGAAAGGCTTAGCTTCCGGGTTCGAAATGTAACCGGGC